>NZ_JBIGLT010000027.1:0-907 GCF_043658315.1 Variovorax sp. VaC1
GTGAAATGTTCCTCAAACTTCCTCTGATTTTTATGGGCACATTCAGCAGGAGGAATCCTTTGAATCAAGGATATGTGTGTTACCTTCTTGAGAATCGACAACTGAAAAGAAGGTAATGGAGAATGCGGGCATCGATCCCGCTACCTCTCACATGCTAAGCGAGCGCTCTACCATTTGAGCTAATTCCCCTTCTTGAAGACTTTTACAAGCCTGGTTCCACCAGGTCGCTAGTTGTTTAAAGGCAAATGAGTGTCTTTCATTCTATTAGGGACGCGGGTGTAGATAGAATGGCAGCAGCAGGCCTGTTAGCTCAGTTGGTTAGAGCGTGGTGCTAATAACGCCAAGGTCACAGGTTCGATCCCTGTACAGGCCAGGCTTAATTGTTGTAGAGGGAGGACATCTCGTGAAGTCCTTCAGATGTAAAGTTGGCAGTGTTTTCAACTCATGGAATGTGCAACAGTGCCCCATCACCTCACACATGGATCCCATGAAGGCAAAGTCTTGCTTCTCCTGACTGTTTGTCGGTAGACTACTACCGTGGCCCAGTTCAAATGTACACGTCACTGTCTACATGACCACGTGGCCTAATGGACAAGGCGTCTGACTTCGAATCAGAAGATTGAGGGTTCGAATCCCTTCGTGGTTGTCTGTCCTCTCTTCTGTAAGACTTGTGTATGTTCAGTAATGAATATTCCAATGAGAAGCTTCCACCATGTACACCAAACAATGTGACAGTGCTGATTATGTATGAAAAGAAGACATAGTCACAGAGATGAAGGTGTGAAAATATGAAGTTCCTTTGAATAGCACTAGTATGGAAGTGCAGAGCTGTGAAATGTTCCTCAAACTTCCTCTGATTTTTATGGGCACATTCAGCAGGAGGAATCCTTTGAATCAAGGATATGTG
>NZ_JBIGLT010000017.1:0-3017 GCF_043658315.1 Variovorax sp. VaC1
ACGGGGATCAGCAGCCTGTCGACCTCGACGTCTACGGGCCTGAGCACCGCGACGAGCAGCATCAGCAGCTTGTCGACCTCGACTTCCACGGGGATCAGCAGCCTGTCGACCTCGACGTCTACGGGCCTGAGCACCGCGACGAGCAGCATCAGCAGCTTGTCGACTTCGACCTCCACCGGGATCGGCAGCCTGTCGACTTCGACGTCTACGGGCCTGAGCACCGCGACGAGCAGCATCAGGAGCTTGTCGACGTCCACCTCGACCGGCTTGAGCACAGCGACGAGCAGCATCGGCAGCCTGTCGACTTCGACCTCGACCGGCCTGAGCACGGCAACGAGCAGCATCAGCAGCCTGTCGACTTCGACCTCGACCGGTCTGAGCACGGCAACGAGCAGCATCAGCAGCCTGTCGACTTCGACCTCGACCGGTCTGAGCACTGCAACCAGCAGCATCGGTAGCCTGTCGACCTCGACGTCTACTGGTCTGAGCACTGCAACAAGCAGCATCGGCAGTCTTTCGACGGGGCTGAGCACGACCAACAGCACCGTCAGCAGTCTTTCGACCGGTTTGAGCACGTCGGCGAGTGGAATCACCAGCCTTTCCACTGGCTTGAGTACGACGAACAGCAACGTCGCCAGCTTGTCGACCTCGACCTCGACGGGTTTGAGCACGGCGACCAGCAGCACCAGCAGTCTGTCGACCTCGACCTCCACCGGCTTGAGCACTGCGACCAGCAGCATCGGTAGCCTGTCGACTGGCCTGAGTACGACCAACAGCGCGGTTGCAAGTCTGTCCACATCGACCTCGACGGGCCTGAGTACGGCGACGAGCAGCGTCAGCAGCCTGTCGACCTCGACGTCCACCGGATTGAGCACCGCGACCAGCAGCATCGGCAGCTTGTCGACTGGCCTGAGCACGACCAACAGTTCTGTTGCAAGCCTGTCGACATCGACCTCGACAGGTCTCAGCACTGCTACTAGCAGCATCAGCAGTCTTTCGACATCGACGTCCACCGGCTTGAGCACCGCAACCAGCAGCATCGGTAGCCTGTCGACTGGCCTGAGCACGACCAACAGTTCTGTTGCAAGTCTGTCGACTTCGACTTCGACTGGTCTCAGCACTGCTACTAGCAGCATCAGCAGCCTCTCGACATCGACGTCCACCGGCTTGAGCACTGCGACCAGCAGTATCGGTAGCCTGTCGACTGGACTGAGCACGACCAACAGTTCTGTTGCGAGTCTGTCGACTTCGACATCGACCGGTCTGAGCACAGCGACGAGCAGCACCAGCAGTTTGTCGACATCGACTTCGACGGGTCTCAGCACTGCTACTAGCAGCATCAGCAGCCTTTCGACATCGACGTCCACTGGCTTGAGCACTGCGACCAGCAGCATCGGCAGCCTGTCGACTGGCTTGAGCACGACCAACAGTTCTGTTGCAAGTCTGTCGACCTCGACATCCACCGGATTGAGCACTGCGACCAGCAGCATCGGTAGCCTGTCGACTGGCCTGAGCACAACTAACAGCTCTGTTGCCAGCCTGTCGACCTCGACATCGACTGGCCTGAGCACAGCCACCAGCGGCATCGGCAGCCTGTCGACAGGCCTGAGCACGACCAACAGCTCTGTGGCCAGCTTGTCGACTTCGACATCTACGGGCTTGAGCACCGCCACGAGCAGCATCGGCAGTCTGTCGACGGGCCTGAGCACGACCAACAGCTCTGTGGCCAGCTTGTCGACTTCGACATCTACAGGCTTGAGCACCGCCACGAGCAGCATCGGCAGTCTGTCGACGGGCCTGAGCACGACCAACAGCGCCGTTTCCAGCCTGTCGACCTCGACATCGACCGGTTTGAGTACGGCGACCAGCAGTATCGGCAGCTTGTCGACGGGTCTGAGTACCACCAACAGTGCGGTTGCTAGCTTGTCGACTTCGACATCTACGGGCCTGAGCACCGCAACCAGCAACATCGGCAGCCTGTCGACGGGCTTGAGCACGACCAACAGCTCTGTGGCCAGTCTGTCGACATCAACCTCGACCGGCCTGAGCACGGCCACCAGCAGCATCGGAAGCTTGTCGACGGGCCTGAGTACTGCAACCAGTGGCATCGGTAGCCTTTCGACCGGCCTGAGCACGACCAACAGCGCCGTTGCCAGCCTGTCGACCTCGACGTCTACCGGCTTGAGTACAGCGACCAGCAGCATCGGCAGCTTGTCGACGGGCCTGAGCACAACCAGCAGCACGGTCGCCAGTTTGTCGACCTCGACGTCTACGGGTTTGAGCACGGCAACGAGCAGCATCGGTAGCCTGTCGACGGGTCTGAGCACCACCAACAGTTCTGTTGCCAGCCTGTCGACTTCGACCTCGACCGGTCTGAGTACCGCGACCAGCAGCATTGACAGTCTTTCGACGTCAACGTCCACGGGTTTGAGCACCGCCACCAGCGGTATCGGTAGCTTGTCGACTGGCCTCAGCACGACCAACAGTTCTGTAGCCAGCTTGTCGACTTCGACGTCAACGGGTCTGAGCACTGCGACGAGCAGCATCGGAAGTCTGTCGACCGGCCTGAGTACGACCAACAGTTCTGTAGCCAGCCTGTCGACGTCGACCTCGACCGGGCTGAGCACGGCGACCAGCAGCATCGATAGCCTCTCGACCTCGACATCCACGGGTCTGAGCACCGCGACCAGCAGCATCGGTAGCCTGTCGACTGGCCTCAGCACGACCAACAGTTCCGTTGCCAGCTTGTCGACTTCGACCTCGACCGGGCTGAGTACAGCAACCAGCAGCATCGACAGTCTTTCGACTTCAACGTCGACGGGCTTGAGCACCGCCACCAGTAGCATCGGCAGCCTTTCGACAGGTCTCAGCACGACCAACAGCTCTGTGGCCAGCTTGTCGACATCAACCTCGACCGGGCTGAGTACAGCAACCAGCAGTATCGGTAGCTTGTCGACGGGCCTTAGTACAGCTACTAGCGGCATTGGCAGTCTGTCCACTGGCCTCAGCACGACCAA
>NZ_JBIGLT010000004.1:0-664652 GCF_043658315.1 Variovorax sp. VaC1
AGCTTGTCGACGGGCCTTAGTACAGCTACTAGCGGCATTGGCAGTCTGTCCACTGGCCTCAGCACGACCAACAGTGCCGTTGCGAGTTTGTCGACTTCGACCTCGACTGGCCTGAGCACTGCAACCAGCAGCATCGACAGCCTTTCGACCTCCACATCTACGGGTTTGAGCACCGCGACGAGCAGCATCGGCAGTCTGTCGACTGGCTTGAGCACGACCAACAGCGCCGTTGCGAGCTTGTCGACGTCGACCTCGACTGGTCTGAGTACCGCGACCAGCAGCATCGGTAGCTTGTCGACGGGCCTTAGTACAGCTACTAGCGGCATTGGCAGTCTGTCCACTGGCCTCAGCACGACCAACAGTGCTGTTGCGAGTTTGTCGACTTCGACCTCGACAGGCCTGAGTACAGCGACCAGCAGCATCGACAGCCTCTCGACCTCGACATCCACAGGGCTGAGCACCGCGACGAGCAGCATCGGCAGCTTGTCGACAGGCCTGAGCACAACCAACAGTGCCGTTGCCAGCTTGTCGACTTCGACCTCGACCGGTCTGAGCACTGCAACCAGCAGCATCGACAGTCTTTCGACGTCAACGTCCACGGGCCTGAGCACCGCGACGAGCAGCATCGGTAGCTTGTCGACTGGCTTGAGCACGACCAACAGCGCCGTTGCGAGCCTGTCAACCTCGACGTCGACCGGCCTGAGCACTGCAACCAGCAGCATCGACAGCCTGTCAACCTCGACGTCCACGGGACTGAGCACCGCGACGAGCAGCATCGGTAGCCTGTCGACGGGCCTGAGCACAACCAACAGTGCCGTTGCCAGCTTGTCGACTTCGACCTCGACCGGCCTGAGCACTGCAACCAGCAGCATCGACAGTCTTTCGACTTCGACGTCCACAGGACTGAGCACAGCGACGAGCAGCATCGGCAGCTTGTCGACGGGCTTGAGCACAACCAACAGTGCCGTTGCCAGCTTGTCGACTTCGACCTCGACGGGCCTGAGTACGGCGACCAGCAGCATCGACAGTCTTTCGACTTCGACGTCGACGGGTCTGAGCACAGCGACGAGCAGCATCAGCAGCTTGTCGACTGGCCTCAGCACGACCAACAGTGCCGTCGCTAGCTTGTCGACTTCAACCTCGACCGGCCTGAGCACAGCAACCAGCAGCATCGACAGCCTGTCAACCTCGACGTCCACAGGTCTGAGCACCGCGACGAGCAGCATCGGTAGTTTGTCGACTGGCTTGAGCACAACCAATAGCGCCGTTGCCAGCTTGTCGACCTCGACATCGACCGGCCTCAGCACCGCCATCAGTGGCGTCAGCAGCCTGTCCACTGGCCTGAGCACGACCAACGTCAACCTCAACAGTCTCTCGACCTCCACCTCGGTGGGCCTGAGCACGGCTGCGAGCGGCATCGGCAGCTTGTCCTCCGGCCTGAGCACCACCAATCTCAACGTCACCAGCCTGAGCACGACGGTCAACACCATCTACAACACGGGCACCAAGTACTTCCATGCCAACTCCACGGCGGCGGACTCCAGCGCCAGCGGGCAGGAAGCGGTGGCGATCGGCCCGCAGTCGGTGGCCAGCGGTGCCAACTCGTTCGCGGCCGGCAACGGCGCGAAGGCCACGGCCGACGGCGCGGTGGCGGTGGGCTTCGGTGCGCAGGCCACGGGCGCGAACGCCATCGCGATCGGCACAGGCGCCTTGGCCACCGGTTCGCAGGCCATCGGCGCGAATGCTCGCGCAGGCGGTGGCGGCGTGGCGCTGGGCGACAACGCCGATGCCGGCGGCACGCCGTTGAGCCAGGCGCAGAACGTGTCGAAGGGCACGGCCATCGGCTTCGGCGCGGTGGTGCAGCAAAGCGGGGGCGTTGCACTGGGCTCGGGCTCGGTGGCGTCGACGGCCGCTGGCGTGGCGGGCTATGTGCCGGCGAGCGCGGCTGCGCAACAGGCGGCAGCCGTCAATGCCACCACCAGCACGCAGGCGGCCGTGTCCGTGGGCAATGCGGCCAACGGACAGTTCCGCCAGATTACCGGCGTAGCAGCAGGCACGGCTGACAGCGACGCGACCAACGTGGCTCAGTTGAAGGCCACGGCCAGCGCAGTAACGGCCAGCAGCGTGCAGTACGCGACCAACCCGGACGGATCGGTCAACTACAACCAGGTCACGCTGGGCAATGGCCAGGCGCCGGGCGGCACGCGCATCAGCAACGTCGCACCGGGCATCGCGCCGACTGACGCCGTCAACCTGGGGCAGTTGACGGCCGCGCAAAGCCAGTTGCAAGGCCAGATCAGCAGCACGCAGCGCATTGCCTACTCGGGCGTGGCCATGGCCACCGCGATGAGTTCGCTGCCGCAGGCGATGACACCGGGCAAGACGCTGCTGTCGGTCGGCGTGGGCAACTACTCGGGCTACAGCGCGATGGCCGTCGGCTTCTCTGGGCGCTCGGACAACGGCAAGTGGGTCTACAAGGTTAACGGTGGCTACAGCGGCCAGAAGTTCAATATCGGCGTGGGCGTGGGCTATGAGTTCGATTGAGCATCCGTGCTCGACCGTTTGTCCGGACGGCGTGCGCCGCCCCTTGACCAGGCAGTCTTCGGTCTTCCGCGGGCTCGGGATCTGCTTGCCGGTGACTGCGAGCGCCGACGCCTCGGCGGCGCTCGCTCACTATCCGGACGACAGCCTGGGCCTGCCTGCAGGCGGCCGGGCCAACGTCGACTGCGCAACACAAGCAGGCAGCGGCAAGGCCTTCTACGAAAGGCTCGAGTCCAACGGCTGCCACTTCACAAGCTACGCGCCGCGCAATATCCAGTAGGCCAGTAACCCGGCGATGCCGGTGCGCGCCTGCTGGCGCCCCGGCGATGGAACCAACGAACATTTGCAAATGAAGATGATGACCGGCGTGAGAGGGGCGTTGTCGATCGCCATTCTGGGCAGCGACGGTGCGCGCACCGCGGCCTTGCAGGGCAGGCTGGATCGCATGGGACATCAGTCCGTCGTGTTCGCGGGCACTCCCGATTTTCTGACCACGCTGAGCAACGGTGTGCGGTTCAGCCTGCTGTTGTTGCTGGCCCCGCAAGATGACATGACGAATGCGAGCCTGCGTGCCGTGTGCAAGGTGCTGGGCATGCCGGCGCTTCTCGCGATCCAGGACGGCGGCCGGGAGCGTCTGTTGCCGATGGATGACGACGCCCAATGGAACGATGCCCTCGACCTCGAGGCGCCGACAGCGATGGACGCGGAGCTGGACTGGCAGATTCACCTGCTGCTTCAGCGTGCGGGCAACACCCAGCGGCAAGAGGCCCATGCAGCGGAAGACACCCTCGTGCGGGGCGACTACCGGTTCCTGGGCGGCAGCAACACCGTGCTGCACCACGATCGCGAAATCATTCTTCAGCCGCGCCAGTTCGCCTTCGCGCTGGCCCTGTTTCGCAATGTCGGCGAGGTGCTGACGCGAGGCTGGCTGCAGAAATCGCTGTGGAAGGACGCGCCTCAGCGCGAAGGAGCGCGAGCGCTGGACGTCTGCGCCGCGGGTCTGCGCAGGCGGCTGGATCTTCGCCACGAGAACGGATTCGTGCTGCGCGCCGTGTACGGAACCGGCTATCAGCTCATGGCTGTACCTTCTTCATCCAATACATCCAGGGCAACCCCCGCCCGGAAGTGATTCACCTCGCACTTCTTGCTTCCGACCGGCTGTGCGGCGGCCAGATCGTGGAAAAGGGGCCAGGGAAACCGGGCTCCCCTGACTACAGAGGCTACAAAGCAATCCGCTCAAAAAGCACGATCGTGCGGTCAAAAGCCGACCGGGAAGCACTCGAAATCGGCTGAAAACCGGCCTCCAGCAAGCCCTCCTGCGGAACGACACCGGACATGCGCAACCGGCCTTTCATAACTCGTTGATTTTGAACGGCTGCGTTTCGGATGCGCCAAAGCATTTTCGAACCACGCGCCGCTGAACATTCGACTGTGCCGATTCCGCGCCACTGAACATTCGCCGGAGCACCCCTGACTTGTTGGGGTCGATATGCGGTGCAAGCGCCCGCACGACAAGCGGTATCCGACTGAATCGTATTGAAGCGAGGAGGACGTCCATCGGACTGGCTGCCTCAAACGTCTATCGTCGTTGTTCGCACGAGGCTGACTAGCTGCTCCAGAACGGCCGCATGGCTGCGTTCCAAGTACCGGAAAACGGCCTTGTTGTCGATCAACTTAGCCACATACCCCTTGGCAAGAACGAGATTGAGCATGTCTTCCCCAAACGATTGCTCGATCATCTTGTACTGGTCGTGTAAGCCCGTCATCTCGTGCTCCATCCGGTTCATCTGCTCCTGACTGACACCCCTCGGCCGAGAAGGCGCCTTGCTGTTCATCAGCATCTCAGATGGGGTTGCCATGAGCAGTGCTCGTACGTAAGCCACGGTCATATTGTTGGACGAAATCATCAGCTCAACCACCTCGACCTGTCGCATCGGCTTCATCCTTCGTAGCGCTGGTGCGACCTCCGGCGAGAACTGTCGATCCTTCATTAGTTCGGCGGCCTCTAGGCAGATGCCATCCAACAAGTTGGCCTTCTTGGTGATCTGCGAGAGATCGACGCAAAGAGCCTTTGCCAAGCGTTCGGGAGAGACACCGCGTTCGATCGCGCGACGCAACATCAAGTGCTCTTGTATTGAAGACAGCCGATTGATTCGATTGTTGTATGTGTAGCCCTCGTCATCTGTCGCGACAAGACAAGCAACCTCGGAGTAGCCCAACTTGATCAGCGCATGCAGGCGGATGTGCCCGTCGAGAAGCACGTGCTGGCCAGAACGTCGATCCACGGCATTTATCGTCAGCGGCTCGATCAGTCCAATCTCGCCGATTGACGCTAGAACCAGCTTGTACTTCTGTGTCCCAAGCAAGCCCACCGGCGGTTTACGCGAAGGGAGAATGTTGTTGACCGCAACCATCATCGGCTTGGGCAAGAAGCCAAGTACGACGTCGCTCACCCTGGACCTCCATTCGGACTGATCCGCTCTGCGAGATATTTGGGCAGCGCATCCAAGCCTTCGGCCCTTAGAAGATTGATGAAATTCTCTTCCGAGCAAAGCTGCCTCAACGCACCCACCACGAAAAGAAGTCGCTGCTGCGCAAAGGAGGCTCGGCGCACCATTAGTTGCTGGCGCTGCACTTCCTTTTGGTACACCCTCACCAGACTAGAGGTTGTGACATCCGTTTGCTTACGCGACCCCTCTCGGGCAATCGACCGCCCCAACTGATGCCTGCGTTGAATCAAGCGCCGCGCCTCTATCAACTGCCGTCCTCGCAAACGACCTGTCTCATAGGCCTCCTGCAACGCAGCCTGAACAGTCTTTTCACTGTCTCCAGCTCGTGCAATGGTGATCGCTGCACTCAACGGGATTTTCCCGCGCTCGACCGCCACCAGCAAGCGTTCCTCGCCCTGATCAATCAATAGCAGTATGTCGTTGACGTACTGCAGCGTGAGTCCTGTCTTTTCAGCGATCACTTTGGGCGTGTAGCCCTTGGCTTTGAGTTGGTTGATGCCCGCAAGAAGTTCAAGAGGTCGATATTGACGCCGCGCAATGTTCTCGGCGAGGCTCATGATGAAGGCCTCCTCATCATCTACGTGCACGACCAATGCGGGTATCCGCGTCTCGCCAAGCTGACGCAATGCCTTGAGCCTGCCCTCACCACATACCAAGAGATACCGCTCAGCTCCATCATCACCGGCACGAGGGGTCACCGTGATCGGCTTCTTCAGGCCGATTGCACTGATGTTGGCAACGATTCCCTCGAAGACCACCTGGTTGCGTTCTCGCGGATTCAGCACGTCGATGCGATCCATCGGGATCATGCGGAGGTCGCCCGCTGGCCCCTTTCCTGTCACGCCGCTCTCCGCAGTCGAATCTGAGAAGCCATGCCATACAGGTAGTCGAGCGTGTCAAAGCGGTAGCTCTCTAACTCCACGGCGTTCTGCTCAGCCAGGCTGATGCGCGGCAAGGCGAAATGAAGCCGCGGCAGCAGGTAGTAGTCCAGCGGTTTCTCGTTACCCGGAGCGAGGCGCACTGCCACAGTGATGTCCGGCAGCAGGCTGGTATCGAAGCGCACCTTCCAGCGGTGGCACCCGTTTTCGCCGACCTGGCAGCGTGCCAGCGCCAGGGACACGCTGAACTCGTGGTTGACGTCTAGAAGGTCCGTCGCTGGGTCTCGATACAGGCGGCCACCGAGACTTTCCACCTGTGCCTCTGCTTCGGCCACGATCTTCGGATGAAGTCGCCGGAGGAATCGGTTGATCTCGAGATACTGGTAGTCGCGTCCCGGCGCGAAACCCACCATCTGATAGGCGCGGAGGAGGCTTCCAAACCTGTGGGCATAGACGGTCGACGACGGCATGCCTTCCGCCTCGTCGATCACCATGCCCGACAGGAAGCCTCGATGACGATAGAGGCTTAACAGACGTTCGATAAGCTCCTCATTCGAGTAGCGGCGCGCGCGTGCCCGAATGATGCCTTGGGCTGTGTAGAAGGTGTCGCGGGTCACGATAGGCTCGAACGCATCATCCTTGCGGATCCACATCTCGGGTGTATTGATCACGCGAAGCTTCTTCAGTTTGAACGAGATGCGGTTATAGACGTTGCTCCCGATGTACTTCTCGTTGATAAGCACCTGATGGACGGTGGCACGCGTCCATTCACGATCCAAATCTGTCTTGGCCTGCATGCCGTTGAGCCGGCGAGCAATCTCCAGTTCGGCCAACCCCTCGTCGGTGAACCATTCATAGATCTTTTGGACCATCTCCACTTCGTCTTTCGGTCCAGGCGAAAGAATGACGCGGTCGGTCTGGAGACTCTTTTGTTCCCCGCGGCCCAGCTCCGCTTTGATGGTGCCCGTCTGATCTACCAGCGTGCGCCGCAGGCCGTAGCCTGCCGGACCACCCTGACGAAAGCCGAGCTCAACCAGGCGGCATTGGCCAGCGAATACCTTGGTCGAGAGTTCGCGGCTGTACTCGCCGGCCATTGCGCGCTTGACGCCCTTGACGATTGTCGACACCGGTGAGCCGTCGTTTTCAAACTGCTCGGCGCAGTACGCCACTTGGATGCCCGCGCGACGACAGATGTATTCGTAGTAGGCGCTTTCGTCCGCATCCTGGAAGCGACCCCACCGGCTCACGTCATACACAAGGATGATGCTGAAGTCCGCTGTACCAGCCTCAACATCACGAATCAGGTGCTGTAGCGCCAGTCGCCCGTCGATCCTGAGCCCGCTCTTGCCTTCATCGGCATAGGTCTTGACGATCTGTATGCCACGCTGCGCTGCATATTCTCGAATTCTGTCGTTCTGATTGAGGGTGGAGTACTGCTGGTGCTCCGTGGACATGCGAACGTATTCCGCAGCGCGAAACAGAGGCTGGCCTGCCGCCACAGCATCACTGACTTGGTTCTGGTCCATGTGAGTGCCCATCCAGAGTTCGTCCGAGCTCATTTCGTCGCCGCGAATGCCTGTTTTGACACTCGGGCCCGCACTGCAGCAAGGTATCAGTACTGTGATCGGGCACCGATCAGGTCCTCTCTTTGCAATCACGAGGAAGCATCGCAACTACGCGGACGAAGCAGAGAGCACGGTGAGCTGAACGGTCCAGACGCCCATCTTTGCAAACGTCTCCCTGTCCAATGGGCGCAGTTCGTAGATGCCGGCATCCAAAACAGGTGCGGTCGATGACACGTCCATCTTTGCAATCTTCGAGATCCTGCGTTTGGCGTTTCGGCCGCGCTGATCGGCACGGTTTTTTGCGGCGTACCCGGGGTTCTTTTCCCGATACGTCGCCCAGTAGCCCGGGTTTCGCTCCACCCACGCACGTTGCGCCTGGATCTGATTCTCAAGATAGTCGGGATCGCTTCGGCGTTTGGCTTTCTGCCAAAGCCGCCGTCGCTCGCGCTGACAGGCAGGTTCAGCACAGTAGCTCTGGTGAGGTGCTTGCGCGCGAGGCAAAAATGCAGCACCGCAAGCTGTACACCACCGGTTGTCCATGGCCTTCTCCCCTTGGGCTGGTCGACTATCCATCAAGCGGCGTACCGCAGAACCTGAAGGCTTTGGCCGATGCTGGGTGTAACAATCGACGAGCCGGGCTACGCACTACCGACGGCGCGGTAAACCCACCTCGGGGTGCCTCGCTCGATGCGCTTTAAGGATGCAACGCCTAGGGGAGACGTGACGGTGTAGCCGCGATCAAGCTATTGAAAGACTTCGCGCAGCTTTTCACCGCCGTGAAAGTTGCTCCGCGGCGACGTGCAGTGGATGCACAGGTTGCAGTGGGGCCAGTTCGTGCGCTTGCCCTGGATCAATTGTTGCGCCCCCACCTCGTTCACGCCTATCGCTCGTAGTTCCCCGGTAAGAATGGCCAAGTGCACCCGCCAGGCGTCTGGGATAGCGCCGCCACGCTGGTGGGCCGCAAGGGAAATGAGCGCCGTGTCGCGCACATCGCACACGGCGGCGTAGTCGGAAAATCGGTCTGACCGCGACCGCACTGCGCTGCCTTGCGACGTTCCGGAGCGACGACACCCCCGATGGTGATCGACCATCCAAAGCCGCATCGGATCTAGAAGAGTTCGAGCTGGGACAACGAAGCGTGCCTGGCACCCCATCCCGATCTGGAGGCGTTCGCCATCAGCCACCCGAGCATTGAGTGCGCGAAACTCAGATCCTCCGGCGACGCGCGCGATGATGCGGCTACGTCGGTCAGCAGATCGACCAGAACAGTTGGTCTGTGAGTTCGAAGCACGGTCGCATCCAGGCGAGCTACCTTGACGCTGAATGCCGAGGCGATCGCTACGGTCTGACGCGCCTTGCTCAGCGAACTACGCTCTCGCTTGATCTGCGAATCCAAGTCGTACATTGCTGCTGTCGCGAGCGCATAGACAATGCGCATGACGCCGTCCAGGCTCAGGTTGCGCAGGAGCGCGGAAAGCGCCTGAGCGGCCTCATCGTCGACGACGCTTGCTACGTCGTGGCCATATTCCGGCGAGCCAAAGTCGCCCATCCTCTGGTCAATCACTCTCGCAAGAAACAGCTCGCTCGCCGTCGGCTGTACAGACACATCTTCCATCTCGAAGGCAAAGCCGCAGGAGCAGACATCTAGCGCTGGGCGATTCCAGGACAGGGATCGCTGGCACGAGGGGCACCGGTCCAGTAGCACGCGGCGATGCCGCACGCACGCAACCGTCAGCGCCATATCCCAAGCGATTCGACAGTGGCCGAGTTCTCGCAGGCAATTCGGGCACACCCGGGGGAATGAGCGCGTCAGGAAGTACTGCCGACCAAGCGCCTGCCCGGCATAGCGAAACCCCTGCTCGCGACGCCCTTTCGTCAATCGCTCGAGCGCGAACTCAAGCAGCTGAACGCTTGCACCGAACCACTGCGCCAGGAAAGGTGCGTCACTCGCATCGAGCACGGCCGAGTGTGTTTTGCTCAACGCATGCTTGACCCACGGTAATCCGATCATGCCGTTGGCGAGCGCCATGCGCATTGCGTAGCCTTGTCCGGACTCGCCGTTGCGGATTTCGTCCTGATATGGAAAAGAAAGCTCGGTCGGCTCGATCCATGTTTCCTGGTAGCTCATTCGATCTGCTCCTGCTCAGCTCTCTCTCTTCTCGCGTCGAATCGTTCGCAGCGCGCGTGCAAGCATCAAGCGCCTTTCAGCGCCGAGGCGCCAGCTCCAACGGACAATGGGTGCGTTCGATCCTTGTGGCTCAGCGGTGGAGGGACGGAAGCTCACCGCATTCAACGTCCACCTTCCGGACTGGTCCGGAGCGCTTCGCAGCCGTGCGGCGTTCGCCGCGGCTCTCGCATAAGCCGCGGCCACGCCAAAGGGCGTTCCGATGAGCCGTTTGCTCACTACGACATCCGTGCCAAATTCGAGGCAAGTCGGGGGACGACTCCGAAGCGCGTTTTTCAAACCAGCCGCGTGGACAAAATGAATAACGACTCTGGCGATACTTTCGGCATCGAGGTCGAACCATGGGGCCATAAGAGGCTTCAAAGAATGCCGGATGAGCTTGTCTACTCGCGAAGCTCGAACACGCGGCTGCTCGCGCTCGTCATGCAGAGGCATTCCGCAGCGGTCGCAATGGGCCAAATCCAATGCCAGCCCCTGCGCTCCATGTGCAACCAGCCGGCTCGAATCCATCCACAAGGGCTCGGAACACATAGGACAAACCTGCCACAAAGCAACGCGATGAAGCTCACATGTCTCGACCAAACGCAGGCGCCAGTACCAGCGAAGATAGGGAACACGGTCTGACGCCAGGCATTGAGCACACCAGCGATAGTGCGGCCGGCCCGCACTGTGCAAAAAGAGCTTTGCCGGCTCGATATGCGTGGTCAAGACTGACAACACACGCGGCGAATATCCGTATCGCAGGTAGCGAATCCCCGCCACCGCGAGGATCCGCAGCCAGGCCGCGAGCGGAATCGGCAGATCCCAGTCACGGTGCGATGTGTGAACATCGAGGATCTGCATCAGCTTATTCATGCTGTACTGGTGGTCACCTGCCATGCGTTGTATCCACGAAGCGCAGCTTTCATCCGGCAGAGGCGGCATGGTCGCAAGCAGCACCGCCTCAGGCGCGAGCGTCTGCGACAACGGCAGGACGGATTTCGTCATCTCGACTACGGCCGCGCCGGCCTGAAAGGGTTCAGTTGCTCGGCCACCTGGCCCTTCGCGTCGATGAAAGCACTGCTGAGCGCTGCCATATCGACCAATCGATTGGGTTGCGTGGACGCGTACATGCAGGCGTAGGTCAGGATGCGCTTGAGCATGCGCATGTTGCCGCCGCTGGCCTGGTGAAGTGGTCGGCACGCCGCACCGTTGACGATGCCGAGGTCGACGCTGTCCACGGCGCTGGAAAACCCCGCGAGCACCTGGCGCCAAGCCTCGTCGAATTGAAAAGGGTGGATGATGAAGTTCGCTGACGCCCGACCGGTGAACTGCGGATTGATCACAGTCAACCGCTCCAACGCATGTGTGCCCAGGCAGACCACCGGAAAGTTGTATAGGTCCATGCGAACCTTCAGCCAATCGGTCACCGATCGCGCGGTAATGTCCTTGTTCCCTTCACAGACATGCTGCATCTCGTCGATCAGCAGAACCAAAGGCCGCGCCCGCTCGAGCGCCGTTTTCGTCATGTGGTTCATGGACTCGAGCTGACGGCGCATCGGCAGCGCGCGGTAGCCCAAGGCCAGGGTCATGGCGGCGGCCATGCCGTTGGTATCCACGGTGCTGTCCAACGCCACGTGCAGACAGGCAGTGCTCCCGTTGGGGGAAGCTTGGGGCGCCAATTCGCGCCGAATCAGCTCGACCAGCAGGGATTTACCCATGCCTGATTCCGCCTGTACCAGGATGCCGTGAGGCAATCTGAGCGACCGCATGATATGCACCATCGTCATGGAGGCTTCGCGAATGCGGCGAAAAACCGCGTGGTCGACCACCACATTGAGGACCTGTTCGCCAACCTTGAGCACTTCGGGTGTTAGCGGGCCGGTGTATTCACCAACGGGCATGGTCAATCCTCCTCCAAGCTGAATGTGTTGAATGGAACGACCTTGGGCAAAAGCTGCCGCATGGTCGGACTGAGTTCCAGCGGCGCCGCGTTCGACGCTGGGGCAATCGCGGGGGCATTCGGACCAAGAGGCACGGAGGTCAACCCCTGCATGCGGATTAGTGCCGTGTCCTTGCGCAAACGAAGACCTCGGCGGATGGCCTGCTCCCATCGATCTTGCAGACGCACCATGGCGCGCTCCAACTCCTCATGAGCATTGGCTCGTGTGAGCTTCTTTCCGGCCTCCTGGCGGGCGATTTGCAACTGCACTAGAGACAGACATCGGCCGGCCAAGGGCTGAGGCCGCTGCAGAGGCGCACTAAGCCACGTCTTGCTCTTAGGCAGGAATACGTGCAACTGGCGAAGATCGTCAGGGTTGAATCGCACCTCGGTTCTGAAGCCCAATCCGTGGCTGCGGCGATATTCCTGCAACTCCACAGAGTTAAAGCGCAAGTAGTTGAAAAACACGCCATCGCCGTCCACACTGCGCTGGGTTCCCAATCCGCACAGGAGGTCCAGCCCGTCAAGCTGCGTAGGGAGCATGGTTGGAGGACAGCCTTCCAGGCCCTCCTGCCAAAGATCCAAGGGCCGACAGAGCGTCTTGGCATGGATGTTCAGCGGGTGCTTCTGTGAGGCCCATTCGAGAAGGCATGTGCACAGGTCATCAAAGACGATCGCAGCCCCTTTGCGGGATCAGGCGGCCGCGCGTTGGCGATGGGTGTGTACACCTTGCCGTTTGTCGGTAGCGCGCGGTTGAACTCCATGATCGCGCGCTCAATCGCGGGCTTCAACCAGGGCTGATGCACCGGATTAAAGATCACGTCGCTGCGCAACTCCATGGCCATGCGCATGAACGCGGTCGAGTGAAACTCCAGGCCGTTGTCGATCACATATAACTCGGCCGTGCCTTGGGCGCTCCACCGCAGGGCGGCGTCAGGCAGGGCCTCAAGCCATTCGTCTTTGGGCAGGATCGAAACCTTGACCGCGCGTGCGACCGTAGCCGCGGATGGCCCGTAGAAGCTGATGTAAAAACCCAGGAGGTAGCCGGACTTGCGATCGATCAGCACAGTGATCCAAGGGCGGCCAAGCGGGACACCGCTGTAAGGATCCAGGACCCAAATGTCCAAGGGCGTGTGGTCAATCTCGACACGCTCCATGATGCGAGTGCTCTGGTCGCCCTTGAGGCTGTACCGCCATTTGTTGCGCGCGTAGGCAGGCCCCAGACGCCTTGAGTCTCGGATGAACGGAGGGATGCTGTCGACCCGCCGATTGATCGTCCGCTCCGACGGCAGTGACAGATCGGTGCCATGTTGCGCGTTGTGGCGGGCGATCTCACGACAGATCAGCCGGTACGCCTCTTTGACCGAGACGCCACGCAAGCGAAGGTAATGTTTGGCCAGCTGACCATCGACGATCACGTCGATCAAGGGCTCCAGCCGCTTGGGGCGCCTGGACATCGCCCGCCGGTCGAGAAGTACATAGGCGTTGCGATCCGACTGAAGATACTTGCGGATCCACAACTCGATCGTCGCACCCGAAGGACACGAGAAGGCCGAGCAATCGACGCCGCCGCCATGAGCCGCTTTCATCCGCGCCCAGACTCGTCGTCCGATTGACTCGCAGTGATCGCGCGAATGCGTTCTTGCAGGCGAGCACAGTACCGCTTTGACGAATCGCATGCGGAAGTCAACAAGCTGCTGCTGCTTGGGCGACCAGTGCGGCGGCAAGGCCACCGAGCCTGCTCTTCCGCTTGCATCCGAGGGGGGCACCGTCACAGGCACATACCTGCCGGACACGATCTCTGCATAGAGCTTGGAAAGCCGGTATGTCTTGACCTCGAAGTTGTCCAAGTATTTGAACTGGACCCGGCCATCGCCAAGGTCACGCTCGAACTCGAGTTGCCGTTCACCGACGCGCAGCACCAAACCACGACAAAAAGTAATCATGGCAGTCTCCTTGCACGGTTTGGGTGGTGACGACCTGATCGGGGTTGACATCGAAATCAGCGGGCACCCGACATTGGTGCCGCGCCACCAGGCTCCAGATCAGCGGCTCCGACAGCCCGTGTTCGACCAGCTTCGCGATCGATGCACTCCCGCCACAGGCATCTCGCAGTGCCTTCAGGCAATTCAAGGCTTGCTCGTCGGAGAACCGAAGGCGGCCGTAGCGCATGAGGAGCATGGCCCGTGCGCTAAGCCCGTTGCCGTCGATGAGTTCGTCCGTTGCCAGAAAAAAACGGACGCCTTCGTCACGCAAGCGGCGTTCGATCAGGCGCAAGCGCTCGGCGTGCTTGCGGGCAAAGATCTCCGGTTTGACTTCGACGATGAGCGAGGTGTCATCGCGAAACGTGATCTTGAAGTCAGGTGTGTAGCGAGTTGCCTTAGCGCCCGCATCGTCGCCCTCGACCGTGAGCGTGAAGGGTTGGTGAACGATATCTCGAACCACCGGGCAGCTGAGGGCCACCATCACGAATCGGCGTTCAAGATGCGATTCATGCTCGACGGGGTGGTTCAGCAACCACCCGGCGTTGACCACGCCGACCTCTCGGTGTGGCGCGCGCGTGACGACTTTTCGACTCATGCAAATTACTCCTTGTGCGAATGGGCAAACACAGCCGCGACCTACGGATAGACGCGCAGGCGCGGCTTGACGCGGCCGCATTCACAGGAGTAAAGTCATCCTAAGGATCTCAAACCTAGGTGGCCTTAACGCTGCCGGCAAGCGCCAATCATCTGAAAGGGTGGGTGGCGTTTGTTCGTTCTAGGGCTTAGTTTTTTCCTTGTTGGAAGTTGATGGGTCTGACCGCACACGCGTTGCGGTGCATCGATGAACTCGCAGGCGACGCTACGCGCCGCGCCCCTCCGGCAAAGCGGTAGACGCCAGAGGCTCCGAATTTGAATCCCGATCACTGCCTATGGCTGGGCGCAATGGTCCTGCTGCTTTCTCGTACTGCTGGGCAAGCCAGCGCGCAACGTCCCGTGTGAGAGCGAAGCGTCCCCGGCGATGCTCGATCTGAAACAGAGGAACCGGGACCGTCCGGCGGGAGACCGCCTGGTGATAGGCACGCATCGTGGGATAGCCGAGCGCGTCTGCCAAGGCGGCCGAAGGAAGCATGAAGCCATGACGCTGCGTCAGACGCTCTTCCAGCGCTTGAGCCAGGTCCTCGTCGATTCGCTTTTCGGCTTGCATTTCGGCCATGTCGCGCTCCGTGTGTCTACGTCGAGCATGCTATGGCAAGCCAAAATGCCGAGCAATGTGGTCACTTCGAGGGGACATAGGGCTGAATCCTGGCGCGGCTGAATGCGTTATCTCCTTGATCCGGAAGAAGTTTTTCGCCACCATAGGCAACTCGGAAAAATTTCGCGTCCAGTTTCGCATCCGTGAGCACCCTCTCTAACGGCTTCCCCGGGCGAGTCTTCGCGCCTACGAACAGAAGCATGGGCGAAGGCCTGGTGACCGAGGCTGAAAAGCAGCGCCACAGAGACGCAGTCGCTCTCAAGGCGCGGTTCTGGTTGTCCGGACTGGTTGTGCGATTCCGGCCGACAAGCCTCGAGGATCTAGCTCGTGTCCTAGAGCCGAATCTGAGATGGCAGGGCAAATTCGCAAATGAGCCCTACCGTTCGAACAAATATCGCGCGTATCACAAGGGTGAACGGTCCCCCAGGTTGTCGCTTGTCAGAAAGATCGAAGCCATACGCCAGCCGGACCGCAGTGGAGAAGGCTCCCAAGCTGA
Source organism: Variovorax sp. VaC1 (assembly GCF_043658315.1). Lineage (NCBI taxonomy): Bacteria > Pseudomonadati > Pseudomonadota > Betaproteobacteria > Burkholderiales > Comamonadaceae > Variovorax > Variovorax sp. VaC1. Next base: position 15,334 of record NZ_JBIGLT010000004.1, read on the forward strand.
GTTCGAGCACATGATCTGGGAAGTGCTTCGAGGTCAACCTGCATCTGCCCAGACCTGCCGACGCTGGCTGCACAGCTTGAGCGCCGAGGTTCAAGCTATCGCTCGCAAGGCACCCGCCCTGCTTGCCGGCAAAAATTCGAGCTACTGGATTCCCGCGTTACGCCCCCTCGAGTTCGCGCTCCTGCGCCACCGGGCGGACCTCGATGCTTTGGCCCTCCTGACGTTCGTAGTGCAACAAGCCCATCGCTTCGGCCATCCCGAACTGGCACACATGGCCGGACGCGAGCTCGTCCAAATGCTGTGGCAACTCAGCATTCAAATTGACGACCGCGGACTCCTGAAGGCGTTCATGGAAATCTTCGAAAAATGGATCTTGCCGCTTACCTGCAAAGGTGGCATTCGCCTGGCTCTGGGTGACAACGTTATAGCGAGGGCCGAGCTCCTGCGGCTCGCATGCGAAGTTCGTGTCGCTGAGCGAAATGGCTCACGGGACGATTCCGTAGCGCGGATTGAGCTTCGCCGAATCTTGAATTGGCAACCGTGGTTGGACCTGCCCTCCCTTTACTCTGCCCGCTGTGTTCCGATGCAGGAAAACCATCTGACGGACAAGGAACAGTTGCTCTGCAACCGACCGCCAAACAACCTGGAGATCCAGCTGCGTTCGCACTCGATGGTCTCGATGCTCGCCGCGCGCCGGGAACGTCGCGCGGGCTCGGGTTTCGAGCTTGAATAGCGTTCTCGTGCCCTTACACAGAGGGCAGATGAAAAAGGGGACGTGAAATGCCCATTGCAATGGTCGAGCGCTCGGAAAGCCCAAGTGAACCGACCACCTGGTGCGAGCGTCCTAACTTTGATCCCAGGCGTCGATGGTCAGGACCTGCTCGGGGGGGCATGCATCGAACTTGGGCTGTTCGATCCGAAATTGTGACTTCCAGCCTGCTGGCCTCACATAGTCGGCGTCGATAAGCGAACCGCTGGGGGCTGGGGGGCCTCCGACGATCAGCGGAAGTACGTCTTTGGCCCGAGCCGTGTATCGGGACGGGTATCCATCCCTAGAAAGGCGCTCGACCTTGCCCTCGGCCACAAGCTTGTGCAGCCACGCCAAGCCACCGACGCCAGCTTCCCAGCTTGCAAGCAACGTGGTGCGGTCATGGGAAGCCAGCCGCTCGATCGGTGTTTGCTGATAGATGGCAACGTACCAACCGATCATGGGTCTACGAATGGACTTATAGAGGGAGCATAACCAAAGCCGGGAGGCCCAAAAGACAACGGCCGCCCAGTTAAACCGGCGGCCGTCGCATGCGAGGCTCTCTTCGTGCTTGTGGCTTCAGCGCTATTCCACTCCAGGTGGAACCCGTTGCCGGGCGGCGCCATCTTCATTACTCTCGCCAGACGGAGATGGCCTTCGAGAAAAATTATTAAGCAAATTGATCATCCCGTCAATTAACCCCCGCGCGGGCTTGTCGCCGCCGATGTCTTAAAGGCGCAGCTAAGCCGCAAGAAGAATAGCAAGACTGCAGCCAGGCGCCTGATGTTGCGCTTCGTCGGCTGTAACGCTTCACACGGCCACTTCCCAATAATGCGCAGGCGAGGCAACCCGAGCGTCACCAAGAATCATCGCCTAAAGATGCAACTGTTGCGACTGCGTCCCTCGCAATCTTGTCTGCTTGCTGACGCAGCATAGCAAGCGAATACGTGCCAATCGTGATCCCTCGGTACCCGAATTCGAAGCCCTTGATGTCACCGGTGACGTCAGCCGCAGATTCGAGGGCACTTCGTATGGAATCAAAGCCACCATCCATCATGAGTTCCTCTCCGTCATAGCTCACCTGGAACTCATAGAAGCCTGGCTCGAGCTTAGAAACGTCGAGTCGTGGGATGACACCGGAGCCGGGCCAAGCGACGGCCGCAACCGCGTTGGCGTCAACCGCTGCTTGCACAGGCGTCGGTACCTCTGAATAGGCTCCTTCTCTGCCACCCGCCACAGACATGCGTAGCGCAGTGGTGCCGGTGCCATTCGAGACATAGACCTGTCGCCCATCCACCTGCAAGTCGTGCGGGTACGCCATGTCGTGGAACTGGCCTCGCAACCAAACATGTGTTGGCGGAAAGAAGGTTTTGCTCAATACCAACGAAAACACCTCATCCAGCGAATCCGGCAAGAGGGTCAGGTCTCCCGAGTACCGGAAGAGGCGCAGATCAGAAAGGTGATCAAGCGCCTGATCGAGCAGCAACTCGCCCTGCAACCGCTGGGCCATTGACTCGCCGCGCTCATCCGTCTGATGAATCAGTGAAGCCCAAATTTGTTGCGCGGCGATCGACTTGGCCTCTTCGCATTCAACAAAGTCGTAAGGCCATGCGACATCCTGCGCATGCTTTGTGTCCAGGGCAATCACCAAACCCGACTCGAGGGCCCCGCGCGATGCAGGCGCCACAGAAACTGAGCGTTCCTGCGTGGCCAGAAAATCGGCAAGGATGGAGGGCAAAGGTTTTGAAGCGGCAGGCAGGGATTTTGTCTGCTCGACGCAATCCTTGACATGCTTCCAGTGGTGATAGCCGTGCTCCCTTGCTATTGTGTCGAGCGCGACGGCCAGCGAAGTCGGAAGGGTTTTGCGCCGTTGCTTGGCGAGCCGATGTAGTTTCTCGGCAGCAGTTGACGTGGTGAGGATGAGGTTCAAGACAAGCTCCAAACGTTGAAGCGGTATACCTTGGTGCCCATTGCCAAGCTCCGCCAAACGTGGAAACTGATGCTCACGAAAAACCCTTGTCGTCCCGGCGAACCAGGTGAGCCATGATGGGCAGCATGCGCCGACAAGCGCGAGGCGAATTCTAGGTCATAGCGTTGAGCTCTCGCAAGGCACAACGCAGTTCACGGGGCTTAACGGGCAAGAAGTCAAAGAGGGGCGGGCGGCGTGTCGAAAAACACGACTCCTTCGTTTCAGAGGCCAAGCTCAGAGGAGAAGCAATGTGCCGGCGGATAGCGCCCAAGGATGCGGGTACGCAGATTGCAAACGTCCATGACCGGAAGCTGAGTTTCCGCGATCGGCCAGAAGCGGAAGTCCATCGTTGCCGTCCAGTTCCACAGCGCCGACAGTCTGCGCGACGGAGTACAGCCTCATAGCTTCGCAAGGATGCTCCCGCTGCGTGGAACTGGCAGAGCGCTCATGCATCGATGCCGCTCCACCTCGCCCTGCTCTCGACCGCACCCCATGGATGCTCGGGCACGGGGACCCGATGACCACGCGTTCCCGCCTCATACCTCGGGCGCTGCCAAAGATATGGGTCCGGACCGATATAGTCGTCAATGTAAGAAAGGCGCGCTGAGTCTCTGCGGGAAATTACCATCACGCCATGGTCCGACAAGAACTTCTTCGCGAGCAGCGGAAACAAGAACGAAGCAAACGCTAGGTGGGCTTCAATGCTCCACACAAACCCCGCAACGCCCCCACGCTTTCCGTGTGCCGAGAGTCCCCTAATCGCGCAGAACTCGCGTGCCCAGGCAATGAGGGGGCGAGTGTGGCCCTGCCATCTGATCTTCCATCCTGCCTCTGATGATTCGGCATGGCCACGCACTGGAATTCCGCTCAGCCGTTCCTCCAGCGCTCGCACGAAGGACGTTGCCTTCTCATCGATTGAGAGTAGCCATTCGAAGGCCGACTTCATCATCACCAGCTCCAAGTGCTGGGGCATGTTGGGGCCATCCGAGTTTGCGGCGTTGAACTCTCGCACCGCCTCTCGGAACGACCGCTCAATTGAAGTTGGAAGGACCAGGAGCGCCTCTAACAAGTCGCTCTCGAACTGAAGCATCGCGGCCGCGGGAACATGGTGTGGCCTGAAGAATTTGTATTCGTCACTTGTCCAATAGCTCAGCGTAGCCCCGTCTCGCCGCCGCACCGCGAATGCGAAGCCGTGGGCATCTCCTGGCGTGAAGCGCTGCACTACCAGTTCATAAGCCGAGAAATTGACGTCGCTGCCATGTCCAACGAACAACTTTCGTGTCGCCAGAGCAGCAAACGAAAGCGCTTCTTGGGCCAGCAGGAAGCCCTCATTGAAGCCGTCAATTGGCATACCGGACTGCCATTCGGCCCATTCAACCAACACAGCTCGCTGGACAGCAGCGAAGCGGGACTGGCCCCTATAGGCGTTCAACACGTTGTCGAGATCCACTCTCTTTATGGAGGGCATGTCCCCAGGGCTGACCCCGCGCTCATAAGGTATGAGCCGCAACGGCCCAACTTCCGAGTAGTCATGAACTGCCAGCCAAGGGAAAAATGCCACGGCGCCCATCGCTTCTCCACAATGCAATGAAAACGACGATGGTAGGCTTTGTGCACAACCGTCGAGGCGCATGCTCATTGACCCCAAATCACGGGTGGCGGGGCTCGCGGACCCCGGAGCTGAATTTGCCCAGCGCGTCCTAGAATTCCGAAAAAGAAACAACCGGAGTGAGGATGACAGCATCGCCGTGGACTTACGTCATCGGCCCGTTTGTGGGCGCGTTCTTGGCCTTTGGGTTGGCACGCATTTACGACGCTAACCGCCGCTTCAATGAACGCCTTGCAGCCGGCAATCTGGCACTGCTTACGCTGAAAAACCAGCTGAACGACTTTGCTCTGTTCCGCCTTGGCTTCGTGCAGGATTGCAGCCGAATCGCATTAACTGGTGACGAACCTATTTGGGCGCTCGTACGCCCTAATTTCATGCGGTACGGCGACTACGAGTTCGACTACAAGGAGATTGCTTTCTTGTTCGAAAGCGGTGCTCGCCCGCCAGCGTTCGACGACGTCGAGCTGGCGCAAATGGCGCATCACGACCTTATCAAGATGGATGAGCATCGAACAGCGGCCGCGCGGGAAACGCAGCGACTGGTCGCAAAGGAAGGCAAGGTCGGCGATGGGCTCGACGTGGCCGAGAAGATTATCGGAAAGGCAATGGTGGCCGAGTTGGAGATGCTTGCCTCCGGCCTTGCACTGAGAGCTGCAGATAACGAGCAGGTTTACTTGAAAGCATTCGAGTCGCTACGAAGGGCGCTTCGCGAGCACTTCATGCAGACATGGCGCTATCGTATTGGCTATCTCTGGCGGATGCGACACGACGCAACTGTGGAGGACATGCTTGTGCAGTTGCGGCCAAGGCTCGAGATCGGCTTCAATGCCGACGAATTGCCACAGTTCCCGAAGAAGCTGCAAGAAGCTGTGAACCAAAGTCTAGCTGCCCGCAAAGCACATAAGGCAAAAGCGAAAGGCTAGAGTCGCTTGTACAAGGCTCGAAGGTCAGCTCAAGGGCCCCAAACGGACGTGCAAAACGGGGCAAAGAACCGGCCGCTTTGTAGCGCCTCCTATGAGCGCACTACGCGAGATCGTCGAATTGAGTACCGTCGCTCGCCGCCGCTGGCGGCGAGGCAATCACCGGTCTGGGCGGATAGAAGCCTTGCCGTCCGCGGGTGTAGTCGTCGGTGAACTCGACGGCGTCTAAAGCGCGGGCCGTGGCCGGATTCACCACTTCGTTTTCAAGAACGATGATTTGGCCAGGGCCTTTGAAGCGCGACAACCAGCCGTAGAAGCTTGCGTTTACCGTGGCCGTCGGGATGTCCCGATCCGTGTTGTCTGCCGACTCTTTTTGGGCGTAGGCCTTCAGCGGCGAATCCAGCACGACCACGCCCAGATGGGGGTGACCTTCCTTCAGCGCGTGCTGCATCAACGCGATGGTCATGGCGGAAAGGAACAGGCCGCGCTTGCCCGCACCATAGCTGAGGCGCCGACGGCCGTCGATGAGTAGGTCGCAGGCAACCGCGTCGACGTGCACCGACTGGATGGACGTGAACCCCCAGTCGTTGAGCATCTGGCGCGCGATCGCACCGACTTCATCGCCGTGGGATCCCACGTTGCGAATCAGGGCGGTCCTCTTCTGCTTCATTTCCAGTTCGAGGCGCGCAATCTCCCCCTTCAGCCGAATCGACTCATCGAATGCGTCGATCAGCGATGACAAACGCGTGTGCGACTCGGCGAGCTCGCGCGGGTCCGCATCGAACTCCTGCCCCGCGGCCCGCAGGACCGACGTCTCCTGCTCTTCCAGTACCTTGAGCGACGACGTCAGTCGTTGCACATCTGCGGTGGCCGTGACGATCCGCGCTTGTTTTTGTGCCAAGGACGGCTGAAGCCCACGCCGAAGCTCGCGAATCTTCTGGGCCTCTGCAGCAATGGCATGGCGGTACTGTGTTGGCGCCCTGGGCTTCAGATTGCCAGGATCGACGTGCTGCTCAACCGGCGTACCGCAGAGCGGGCAAGGCGTCCCCTCCAACGCCTGGAAAAAGGCGATGCCCTCGTCCGTGGCTCCGAGCCGGGCCAGATCGCTCGAATACTTCAGGTCCAGCAACGTAAATCGCTCGCGCATCGATGTGGCGCTGGCCAACTGCATCGATGCAGTAGTAAGAGCGGCCCCTTCAACGGCGATCTGCCATCGGAGTTCCTTGAGAACCGACGAGCGCGCCTGGAGTTGCGTGGCGAACATGTCGAGACGCTCATCGACCCGTGCCAGAGCCGCGACGGTCGATTCCCGATTCGCGTCAGCTGGAATGACGCCCTCCAGGCGCGCCAATTCAGACTCGGCTGCCGCCAACCTGCCTTTGGCTTGGTTCTTCTCGGAAGTGCTCTTGTAGAGCTCGACCGCGGAGTCGTCGAGTCCGCTCAGGAACAGCGAGTAGGAAGAGACGCGCTTGTCCGAGCCATGACCCTTGCCCTTAGTCGCGTCCCTAGAAATCATGCCGGGCTGGGAGAGCAGCGCCCAATGCCTCAGGTCGTCACCGGTAATGGCGCCCTTCTCACTTCGCGTGCGCAGCACCCGCTTGCCTGCAGCGCCAGACAGCTTGACGAGCAACTCACCCAGATCCTGGGCTACGTCTTCGAACGGGTTAGGCGCACCGTCCGCCACCCAAATCTCGTCCAGCCGCACCAGCACGCGCGCGGCACCGCCAGCCATCGCCTTACGCACGATGTACTCATGCTCCCCATGCAGGAAGGCGAGCTCCAGCGAATCGTAACCCTGCGACTCCGGAAACTGCTCCAACGTCCCGGTACCGCCCAGCAGAAACCAAATGCAGTCCCAGATGTGCGACTTGCCCGTGTCACTGGGGCCACGAATGAGGGTGCGATGTCCATCAAACGGTACGGCGGCCGGCAACAGGCCCGGACCGTGCACCGACAAGTGCTTCAGCGTTATTGCCATTGGTGCCCTCGCGCGTTGGCACCTTCGAACTCGGCGCCCCACAGGTGACCTTGCTGGGCGAATCGTTGGGTCATGCCTTGCGAACTGAGCGTGGCGAAGGTGGCTGCCGCCCAGCGGCATCGGCCCTCCAGTTCACGCAGGTAGGGTGAGGTCAGCGCACCAACCATGGTTCTAGCGGAGTCACCGGCGAAGTAGGTGATGCCGGTCTCGTCCATGGCCACGGCCACAAGGCCGCGAGTGCTCATCAGGTAAAGGCCTTGGGCGATGAGGTCGCGGCGGCTCAGGTATTCGCTGCCGCGATAGGGCACCGGCGTGTGAAGGCTGGGCGGCCCGCCAAGATCGTCGGAATATACGATGGCGTAGTCAAGCAGGACCAGCTTCTGGAGGTCGGCGCCATCCGGCTGCAAGGAATTAAGCAGGTACACCATCCGAACGCCCAATTCGAATGGCGAGTTGAAGGCGGCGATTGGCTTAGACTTTTTCATTTGACCCACTTGAGCCTACCGCCGTTGGCCAGGTGATGGCAGGTGCCGGGCAGATCACCCCCGCGAAGCTGGGGCGACAAGCGGCTCTCCTGGACCTGCAGCGTCGATGCCCTTTCAACGGCCGCGTCGACCCGGTCCATGCCCGTCTTCAGGCGGAGTTGGGCGACAGTCGGGCGGATGCCTGCGTGGACCATGTCCAGCAGCCGCTCGAACTCAGGCTCGTTGGGGTAGATGTCGCGGCTGAACCGCTGCAGGCCCTCAGCACAGTAGAAGGTCTGTCGATGCGAATCGAAGTGTTCTTCGTATTTGCTAACCGACAGATCGGCAAGGCTGACGGGCGACGTTTTATCCTCGGTATAGACGCGCAGGAGCTCGTTGACATACACGCTTTCGTGCCCAGCAGGCTGGGCTGGCATCGGGTCATCGTCGCCGCGTTCGGGCACGATGCCGAACAGGTCATGATGGGCAGCCTTGTCGAGCGCGTGCCAGGCCAGCAGGTCGTGCACGGGGCACTCGATGAAGCGGTCGAAGTCGAAATCGTCGATGGCAGCCTGGACGTCCTGCGTCAGCTCGCCGGCTCTGCCTTTCATGCCGGTGTGCTCGTTCTTCCAAGCATCGAGGAACTTTGCTTTGAAGGCTGCAGCACCCGAGGCCATCGTGTTGTGGAGGTCGTTGCCGACCGCCCGCGGGCAGCAGAAATAATAGTAAGTCGGGCGAGGGTAGGTCTTCAAGGACAACTGCTTGAAGAACTTTGCCATCTCCGGAAAGGCGTCGCTGTGCGTCAGTCCCTGCGCGTAGTGCTTGGCTTGGTACAAGTCCCATCCGTCACGCACCAACGCTTGGCCATACCGCGCCTCAATGTCGCGGCCACCGTCACCGGCCCCGCCCAAGCGCTTGACGACTGCATAGTGGCTGTCGCCGGGAAGATCGCGCTGGCGCGCGGCGGCCAAGATGAACTCTTCCCATTGGTCGGGATTCAGCAGAAGGATTTGCGACGACGGCTGGATGACGCCGCCCTTGGCGACGTGCTGGGTCTTCCGAGGTTTGCGGGTTGTGGCTGGTTTTGGTGACATGGATTTGGACTTGTCCCTGGCGCAGCATTCTCAGTGATCGCGAGGTGACGGAGGTGGAGCTGTAGCCTAGAGTCCAGTCCCCGTTCTGGTTTCGGCCGACGGCGGATGCGCGACGTGGCCGCGACAGGCATTGCGGGGGTTGAGGTCAACTGTTCTATTTCAGCGCTCCCCAGATGTGGTTGCTTTCGCTATCCCATAGCTCGATCTTGCCGTCGGCTTTCAGCTTGCCCCAGATGTAATTGCTGTCCCGATCCCACAGTTCAATTTTTCCGTCTGGTTGCAGCTTCCCCCATATGAAGTTGCTCTCGCTGTCCCAGATCTCGATTGATCCATCCACTTTCAGACTGCCCCAGAGGTAGTTGCTTTCACTGTCCCAGAGATCGATCTTCCTCGTCATCTTGCCTCCGATTGAACCTGCTCCTGCATTCCTCAACACTTTACTGCGTCGGTGATGGTCTCCCATCGAGTGGAGAGGCCATGAAGATGCGCCTTCTCCCATGCAGCTGTCCACAAGTGACCACCCTGGCTGAGTCGGGTCTTGAGGTTCATAAGGCGCCTGCCGAAAGCCTCGACTATCCGATCTTCCTAACAGCCGTCATCAGTCGGCCAACAAGTGATTAGCAGCTCTCAGTCTGAAGCGGAGATACCCGAATGGCGGCTATGCAGCGGAATCAGCGGCCTTGCGGTGTGTACCTACACGCCCCGAATCGAGTGCTTCGTCAACGGGCCCCATGCGTCAAATCGCCCGCCCGGCGTGACCGTCTCTTTATCGCGAGCCGGCCGGTAAACTCGCTCGGATGGGTTCAGCACATCATCTTTTCACCTTCGGCTACGAAGGCTTGGACATTTCAACTTTCGTCGGGCGGGCTCAAGCAGCCGGGGTAAAAACGGTTGTCGACGTGCGCGAGTTACCGCTTTCTCGGAAGAAGGGCTTCTCGAAGTCGAGCTTTCGTGAGGCGCTCGCCGAAGCTGGCATCGCGTACGCTCATATTCCGGCACTGGGGTGCCCCAAGGCGGTCCGCGAGCGGTACAAGGCGGACGGCTCGTGGGCTACGTATACGCGAGGTTTTCTTGCCTACTTGGCGACACAGCCGACCACGGTGGGCGAACTTGTGAAGATCGCCAACGCGACCACGGCTTGCTTAGTCTGCTTCGAAGCGGACTTCACTATGTGCCACCGTACGTACGTGGCACGTGCTGCTCGTGAGCGAGGTGGTCCGGCAGTCACGCATCTCACCTCTAAAACAGCTTTTCCTGATGTTGGTCGTCAGGCTGCGGCCTAGGTGGACAGATCACGCTGACGGCGAGCCACTGGTCGGGGAATCGATGAATCGTCCCGAGCAAGAGAAGTAAGTCCCGGGCCGGAAGGTCGCGCTCGTATTTCTCGCGAAAGGGCGCCTCCCAACCAGCAGCGCCGAACTTCCGCCGCAAATTCCTGAAGAGCGCGCCGGCCTCCCAGTCCACGATCTTGTGTCGGTACGGGACGGCCTGCCCATCGACCATGCATTCATATCGATAGTGGAAGTCGAACGGTAGTTTCTCAAGCAGCCGAATTTGCTTGCTCTCATCGTCATCGTCGAAGAGGCCGCCTTGCTGCTGCAGTTGAAGCAATTTTTGCTTCTCGGCATCGGTCCAATCAGCGTTCTTTATCGGCGTGATGTCGAGACCGACGATGCGCGATGGCCGCAGCAAGGCGAGTGACGTACCGTCAGCCACTCTAGCGGCCTGGACGGCGGCGAAGTCGTCGAATACAGGAAGTTGGGACAGCAGTTGCATGCGCCGCGGCCAGCCTTCCTTCCCCGCTCTGAGAGGCCCGGCATCGCACTGGATCGTGTCAACGAACAGACGATGACTTTCGGGACGATGGTCGTTGTTCGCCTTCTCGACCCGCGCTTCAATCCACTGCCATTTGCGGAACTGCTGATCGTCCGAAACTAGTCGGAACGGCACCGGATAAAGGCGGACGAACTTGCCGTCCTCGGTCATCCCAGCGACGCACGATGTCTCGGCGTACTTGGAACTTGGCGACGGGTAGGTCTTGCACAGAATGAGAATGCGCTGAAGGGTATTCAACACGACCTACACTTTCAGAAATAGCAAGAAAGCTCGGGCCAGAGAAGGCGATCTTTAGCGACGAAACTTCTAGTCGTCCGTTAGCCTTTCATAATCGGGAGCGCGCTAAGAATCTGTTTTCCAGTCAATGCAAGTTCGGCCAGTTTTTTGCCAACGGCGGGCGGGTCAGTGAAAAGAGGGCCATCAAAAGTCAAACTGAGAACCAGTTGCCGCAAGCGCTCGACAAACTGCATGAGCAGATCTTGATTTATCAGTCGTGGCCCGAAGGAAATGTCCTCCGGTCTGTCGACCTGGGTTACGTTGGTTGCAAAGATGCCGCTCGCAGCACCACCAACTAGATCAACTTGCTCACGACACCACTCCATACTAAGCGAAAGCTGCGCTGCATCCGTTTTATGTATCGGCGCGGCTTTCTCATTCTTGGCCTCTATGCATGCTGCGCAGCCGTCGAATAACCAAAGAACGTCCGGTCCACGCCCAGTTTCCTTTTCTGGTCGGCTTGCGGCTGCACCGAGTGCCATTCCTAATTCGAGAAGCCCCTGCTCCACTACTTCTGCAGAATTGGCATAGACCAGTTTTGCTTTTATCTCATCAAGCCGAGCGATTGCTGCATTTGGAGCATTAAAAGTACTGAAGAAATTTCGAACCGCGACAGCCTGCTCGGTCATTTTCACAAACTTCTTATCGGCAACTTTTTCGGGGCGAGGGAAATGTGTGTTCATGGCGAAAACCGCTCGATATGCATCGGCAGCCGCGCCTGGATCGAACTGATGCAAATAGCTTGAAACCACATAGATGATTTCTGCTTTTTGAATTTTGTGAAGTCCACCGATGTTTGAAGCTTCTCTTAGCGTTGCAACGGCACTTTGGAAGTTCCTCGCCTTCGCGTCTTCCCAGGCCGCTCGCGATGCAACTGCAGCTTCTTCGAACGCTGTGAGGCCTGCAGGGCGAGGTACGCGAGGAACCGCTTTCACGCGCACCCGGTGCGCATCCTTCCAACCTTCATTACGATGCAGCAGGGCCTGCGCCATTTCGTTAACTACAACCGCGATTGGCTTCCCGTCGCCAGTTTGTTTGGCGAGCTCTTTTCCAAGCTCAACTTGGACGCGCGTTCTAGCCTCAAGCAAGTCCGAGACAGTCTTCTTCCCTATGAACGCTGCAATGTCGGTGCCGACAAGCAGCACCGCCGCGTAATCGGCGCTGGATCGTACAGCACGGCCTAAAGCCTGCTCGAAACGATTCACGGTACGAACTTCGTAACCCGGAGAATCTTTTTGCCGATAGGAATCAATGTGATCGCAAACCCGGTCGCCGCTGGGAATGCCATCCAACACGAGGACTCGGCAGGCATCGTCAGCAAGGTCGACACCGTCGAACCGCTGGGCGAAGACAGCGTAGTTTTTATTGGTCTGTCGCAATCGATCAATCGCAGCGTCAACATCTTTCCCCTGAGACAGTACCGCACCTGCCTCTTGCCAAGTTTTTGCCTGTGCCGCCGAGCTAGTCAGAACCACAACGTTAGCTTGCTTTGAAAGAACTCCGCATATTGACGCGACTTCTTGCTTGGTCGCTTGATTGTTGATTAATGAAGTAGGCAGCATCATTCTTTCGCCTGCCCCTTCGTCCTCCGCCGGCTCAATAACTCTGGAAAATGCAGCAGAATCGCATGCAAGCACACCAATCAATGCAGAACCATCTTTAACGCTTGCCGACATAAACAAGCGATGTTTTGCATTTTGATATGCTGAGTTTTCTTCTACCGGCGGAACAGAGAGCGATATCTCAGCCGCGATGCCAGAGATGCAGAAACGTGCCAATTCTGCATAACGACTGATGTTGCCCCAATTAAATTTAAGTTCTAGGCTGTCTTTGTGCTCCTCGAAAATTGCACAAATCTCCTTGTGTACTGCATTCCAAATCCAGTAGGGAACCTCATAAGTCGACCCTTGCTCATCGCGCTCGATGCCTCGCCAAGTTGCGGCGTCCGATCCCTCGCAAAGCGGCTTTAGAAGAGCGCGGACTTGGCTGTAACACTCGACTGGAATAGTTGCGGTGTAGCTTTGCTTGACGCGCTCGATGCCAGCGTGGCAATCATCAAGAACAAATGTCGATGGTCTGATCGAACGGGATTCAAAAACTGTTCTTGCAGTAAATAATTTGTCGTATGTGCAAGCGAGGACGGCCTCGCCTCCCAATGCTTCATAAGGCAAACCATCCTTACCAAAGGTCGATACTGGGACGCCGATAACTTTCCCTGCGGCGACTACTTGATCAACAAGTTGCGTGGTGGGGCACAAATACACGACAGGCTCGCCTTTGTAGCGACGCCTCATCCGCTCGGCGTAGAGCAGACCTAGGACCGTCTTCCCCGAGCCGGTGCTGAGCTTCATGACGATGTCATGTTGATCGATCTGGAGGTCGATCGCTTGGGCTGCAGCGGCTTGGGCTGGCCGGAGGCTGGTGTGCGTAGCCTTTCGGTCGAGCTGGCCAAAAAGCTCGGCCAAAGAAGCAGGCAGATCGGACTGCGGGGCCTTTGCAAGCGAGGAAAAATCAAACATTTGCGACGCCTTTGCAACACCGTGATACAGACATTCTGCCGTGCTGCGAGGGAAGCAAATATGCGGACAACCCGGTGAGAGCAGCAGAGGTGCCGGGCCGAATGTGTTGCGCATGAGTGCGGAAACACCCTGGATTTCCGCCCAGGGCAACAATTACGCCACCTAGCTAAGCTAGGGGGCAGGCTTTTTGGAGTTCACACCGTAAAGGTCGGCAACCATCGGTTGGCATCCTCGTTGACAGAGCTTCACCATACCTCTTACCCTCTTTTTACCCGGATAAAAATTCACACGAAGGTTAAATGGCGTGTGCACTAATCTCCACCGGCGTTCCGCACCTCCGGACCAAGCCCTGCCCTTGAAAGGTCATCGATTGCCCTTATGATTAGCACTCGCTGCTGATGAGTGCTAACAGCCCTCGCTTCCAGTCGATGGGCCGCCGGCTTCCCCTGGCGCCCGACCACAAACCCGTTTCTTATCCATATCCAGGAGATGCAATGAAACTTCGTCCTTTGGCCGATCGCGTGATCGTCAAGCGTGTTGACAGCGAAACCAAGACCGCCTCCGGCATCGTCATCCCCGACGCAGCCGCTGAAAAGCCCGATCAGGGTGAAGTCCTGGCCGTGGGCCCGGGCAAGCGCAACGACAAGGGCGAACTGGCCGCACTGACCGTCAAGGTCGGCGACCGCGTCCTGTTCGGCAAGTACAGCGGCCAGACCGTCAAGGTCGGCGGCGACGAACTGCTCGTGATGAAGGAAGACGACCTGTTCGCAGTCGTCGAGAAGTAAGCCTTCTCCTCTCTTTCGATTCCATCCAAATCCAATCCATTCGGAGTTAATTCATCATGGCAGCAAAAGACGTAGTCTTCGGCGGAGAAGCCCGCGCACGCATGGTCGAGGGTGTCAACATCCTGGCCAACGCAGTCAAAGTGACCCTGGGCCCCAAGGGCCGCAACGTGGTGCTCGAACGCTCGTTCGGCGCCCCCACCGTGACCAAGGACGGTGTGTCGGTCGCCAAGGAAATCGAACTCAAGGACAAGCTGCAGAACATGGGCGCCCAGCTCGTGAAGGAAGTGGCCTCCAAGACCAGCGACAACGCTGGTGACGGCACCACCACCGCGACCGTGCTGGCCCAAGCCATCGTTCGCGAAGGTTTCAAGCTGGTGGCTGCCGGCATGAACCCGATGGACCTGAAGCGCGGCATCGACAAGGCCGTGACGGCCCTGGTCGCCGAGCTGAAGAAGGCTTCGAAGCCCACCACCACCTCCAAGGAAATCGCTCAAGTCGGCTCGATCTCGGCCAACAGCGACGAAACCATCGGCAAGCTCATCGCTGACGCGATGGACAAGGTCGGCAAGGAAGGCGTGATCACCGTGGAAGACGGCAAGTCGCTGGACAGCGAACTCGACGTCGTCGAAGGTATGCAGTTCGACCGCGGCTACCTGTCGCCCTACTTCATCAACAACCCCGAGAAGCAATCGGCGCTGCTCGACAACCCGTTCGTGCTGCTGTTCGACAAGAAGATCAGCAACATCCGTGACCTGCTGCCCGTGCTGGAGCAAGTCGCCAAGGCTGGCCGTCCGCTGCTGATCATTGCCGAAGAAGTCGAAGGCGAAGCCCTGGCTACGCTGGTCGTGAACACGATCCGCGGCATCCTGAAGGTTGTGGCCGTCAAGGCGCCTGGCTTCGGCGACCGCCGCAAGGCCATGCTGGAAGACATCGCCATCCTGACGGGCGGCAAGGTCATCGCTGAAGAAGTGGGCTTGACGCTCGAAAAGGTGACGCTGGCCGACCTGGGCCAAGCCAAGCGCATCGAAGTGGGCAAGGAAAACACGATCATCATCGACGGCGCTGGCGCTGCTGGTGACATCGAAGCCCGCGTGAAGCAAGTTCGCGTTCAGATCGAAGAAGCGACCAGCGACTACGACCGTGAAAAGCTGCAAGAGCGCGTGGCCAAGCTGGCCGGCGGCGTTGCAGTGATCAAGGTTGGCGCTGCCACCGAAGTCGAAATGAAGGAAAAGAAGGCTCGCGTCGAAGACGCCCTGCACGCTACCCGCGCTGCAGTGGAAGAAGGCGTTGTGGCTGGCGGCGGCGTGGCTCTGCTGCGTGCCAAGCAAGCCGTGGGCGA
Organism: Variovorax sp. VaC1; assembly: GCF_043658315.1. Classification (NCBI taxonomy): domain Bacteria; kingdom Pseudomonadati; phylum Pseudomonadota; class Betaproteobacteria; order Burkholderiales; family Comamonadaceae; genus Variovorax; species Variovorax sp. VaC1. The sequence goes on from NZ_JBIGLT010000004.1 coordinate 30,871, forward strand.
GTCGGTCAAGGGCGACAACGCCGACCAGGAAGCCGGCATCAAGCTGGTGCTGAAGGCCATCGAAGCGCCCCTGCGCGAAATCGTGAACAACGCCGGCGGCGAAGCCTCGGTGGTGGTGAACGCTGTGCTGGCCGGCAAGGGCAACTACGGCTTCAACGCTGCGAACGACACGTACGGCGACATGCTCGAGCTGGGCATCCTGGACCCGACGAAGGTCACCCGCACCGCACTGCAGAACGCCGCTTCGGTGTCCTCGCTGCTGCTGACGACCGAAGCCATGGTTGCTGACGCACCCAAGGACGAGTCCGGCGCTGGCGGCGGCGGCATGCCCGACATGGGTGGCATGGGCGGCATGGGCGGCATGGGCATGTAATGCCCGGCTGAGCTCTGCTCACCAAACGAAAAAGGGCCGCGCAAGCGGCCCTTTTTTATTGCGCGTTCGACTTAACGGAATTGATCGCGCAGCGCCATGTACAGCACCTGAAAGCGCGCATGCCGCGTCTTGTGCCCATCGGCCCCTTCAGACGAAGGCAGCAGTTGCTGCTTGACCGGCGGCAGAGTGCACACCTCGGCCACCGCACCGCCATCGGCTAGCCACGCAAGGCGCGCCGCACCGAGCGCACCGCCCGTCTCGCTGCCCGCATAGAGCGTGAGCGGCACCTGGAAGATGTCGGCCAGCAACTGGCCCCACCACACGCTGCGCGCACCGCCGCCCACGAGCGCGATCTCGCGCAGCGGCATGTCGGCCGGCAGGCGCAAGGTGTCGAAGCCATCGCGCAAGCCGAAGCTCACGCCTTCGACCACGGCATAGGCGATCTCCGCCGGCCCATGCGCATGGGTCAAGCCGAACAGCACGCCCTGTGCATTCGGGTTGTTGTGCGGCGAACGCTCGCCCGAGAGGTAAGGCAGGAAAAGCGGGCAACGCGCACGCTGGTCCGTCGGCACCGATGCGGCGGCTTCGAGCAGCGCGGCTTCGTCGGCGAACTTGAATGTCTTCGCAGCCCAGCTCACAGCACTCGCGGCCGAAAGCATCACCGACATCTGATGCCAGCGTTTCGGCAGCGCGTGGCAGAAGGCATGCATCGCCTGCGCGGGATTCGGCAAGAAGCGATCGGTCGATACGAACACCACACCGGAAGTACCGAGCGAGACGAAGCCCTGCCCCGGCTCCACCAGCCCCATGCCGACCGCGCTGGCAGCGTTGTCGCCCGCACCACCCGCGATGAGCACGGTGCCGTTGCCCACACCCCAGCGCGCAGCCAGTTCAGGCTTGAGCCGGGCCGACACCTCGCTGCCTTCAACCAGCCGCGGCATGTGATCGCGCGTCAGCCCCGTCGCCGCGAGCAGCTCATCGGACCAGTCGCGCGCCCCCACGTCGAGCCAAAGCGTGCCCGCCGCATCCGACATCTCGCTGACCGCTTCGCCGCTGAGCATGAAGCGCAGCCAATCTTTCGGCAGCAGCACGCGCGCCACGCGCTTGAAAACATCGGGCTCGTGCTCGCGCACCCACAACAGCTTGGGCGCCGTGAAGCCGGGCATCGCAAGGTTGCCTGCGATCTCTCCCAGGCGCGGCACGGCACGCGCCAGCGCCTCGCACTGTGCGCCGCTGCGCCCGTCGTTCCAGAGGATCGCCGGCCGCAGCACTTCGCCCGCCGCATCGAGCAGCGTGGCGCCATGCATCTGGCCCGACAGGCCGATGGCACGCACGGCCGACAGCGCCTCGCCATGCGCGGCCCTCAGGTCGGCCATGACCTGCTCCAGCGCCTGCCACCACTGGCCCGGCGCCTGCTCCGACCAGAGCGGTTGCGGCCGTTCGACTGTGAGTGCGGCACGTGCCACGCCGACGATGCGGTGATCGCCGGCGAGCAGCAGCGCCTTGAGCTCGGACGTGCCGAGGTCGAGTCCCAGATACAAGATAGTTCTCCCTGACTGCTTCTCGAAGATTCGCGTCGTGTCAGCCGAAGCGTGTGTCGGCCTGTCGCCTGAATTCGCTCGGCGTCATGCCCTTGATTTCAAGGAACCGGCGATTGAAATTGGCCACGTTGTTGAAGCCGACCTGGTAGCAGATGTCCGTCACGTAGTGGTCGGTCTGCATCAACAGGTGGCAGGCGCTGTTGATGCGCACGCGGTTGACGAAGTCGGTGAAGCTGTTGCCGGTCGAGCGCCTGAAGAAGCGGCTGAAGCGGCTCTCGCTCATGCCCAGCTCGGCCGCCACGTCCGACATCGAGATCGGGTCCGCCATGTTGTTGGTGATGCGGTTGACGATGTCGTTGATCTGGTCGACCTGCGCATCGCCATCGCTGCCTTGTGCGCCTTGCATCTGAACGCTCGACAACAGCCGGTAGTCGGTGCATTGCGCCAGGTCGGCCATGAACTCGCAGAACAGGCCCAGGCGGCGCACGCCGCGCGCGGCCTTGATGTTGTCCCAATGCGTTTGCGCCTGCTGCGACATGCCGAAGAACTCGATGCCGTGGCGCGCGCGCTCGAGCAACTGCATCACCTCGCGCAACTCGGGAATGTCGGCGGCGGCGCGCTCGATCGGCTCGTGGCGAAACTGGATCACGCGGTCGCGTCCGGCGGCACCGCCCTCGGGCACGTCGAGCGAGATCCAGTTGTGCGGCAGCCGCGGCCCGCACAGCACCAGGTGCCCCGGCTGGAACGGCCCGATCCAGTCGCCGATGAAAGCCTTGCCCGATGTCTCGGTGATCAGGTGCAGCTCGTAGTCTTCATGAAAGTGCCATCGCACCAGCGGACTCGGAAAGCCGTGCGCCAGGCAGCGCACCAGGCCGGTTTCTTCAGGCGCCTCGTAGCCCAGCGAGGGCGAGCGCGCAAAGTCGCGCTCCAGCTCCGGTTGACGCTGGCGAGGAATCGCGCGTTTGCGTGTGGACGTGGTCATGGCAGCACCGATCAGGACCGGGAAGCGGCGGCCCCATTGTCTTCCTGCGCAAGCGCGGTGTGAACAGCTTCCAGCGTCGGTGGGTCGGCGCCCTCGCGGGTGCAATTCAGGGCGGCGGCCGTGGCGGCAAAGCGCATCACCGCGGTCCACGCCTCGTTGCTCAGCGCGCTCAGCTGGGCGGGTTGCTCGACACCCTGCGCCAGCAGCGAAACCGACAGCCCGGCCGTGAAGGTGTCGCCCGCGCCGATGGTGTCGACCACCTTCACGCGCGGCGCGGCCACGGTCATCGCCTCATGCCCCGTGCGCCAGAGCGTGGCACCGGCACCGCCGCGCGTGACGATGACGGCACGCGCGCCCGCAGCAAGGCATTCGGCAGCCAGCGCATCGACCGGCCGGCCGGGCGCGAGCAGCTCCGCGTCTTCGTCGCTGAGCTTGACGAGGTCGGCCATCGCGAACCACCGCGCGACGCGTGCCCGATAAGCCGCCATGTCGGCGATCAGGCTGGGCCGCACATTCGGATCGAACACGATCACGCGGCGGCCCCTGTTCTCTGCGATCAGGTCGGCAATGCGCGCGCCGGCCGGGTCTTGCAGCAGGGAGATCGAGCCGAAATGCAGAAAACGGCATTCCGCCGGCAATGGCGGCAAGGGCACGGGCGCCCACGTCGCATCGGCACTGCCGCGTGTGTAGAAGGCGTAGCGGTTGGTCTGCGGCGTGCGCTCGACGAACGCCAGCGTCGACGGTGCATCGCTGCGCAGGATGAAGCTGGTGTCCACGCCGTTGCGTTCGAGAAAACCCATCAGCCGTTCGCCGAACAGGTCGGTCGACAGCTGCGTGAGAAAGCCGGTCGGCTGGCCCAGCCGCGCACAGGCCACGGCCGTGTTGAGCGGCGAGCCGCCTTCATGCCCCAGAAAGGCCAGGGTGCCCGCCTCGCTGGCGGTGAAATCGATGAGGGCTTCGCCCGTGAGTGCAATGCGCATGGTGCTTCGGGTTTGAATCAGGGCAAGGCCCGTGCATCCGCCAGGAAGCCGCGTTCGGCAGCCAGCGTGGCGGGATGGTCGAGCAGTTCGGCAAAGAGGCGCGGCGGGATGGTGATGGCCCCCACGCCGAGCCCCAGCAAGGACAGGTAGGCCTCGCGCGAACGGATGCTGGCCACCAGCAGGCGCGTGCCCGGCGAAGGCCGCCGCGCCACCAGCGATTGCATCTGCGCGATCAGCGCCAGCCCATTGACGCCCGAGTCTTCGAGCCGCCCGAGGTACGGCGCCGCATAGGCCGCGCCCAGTTGCGCCGCAAAGTGCGCCTGCTCGGGCGCATACACCGCCGTGAAGGTGACGGGCACGCCCTCTGCGATGAGCCGCGCGCCGGCATCGAGGCCCTGGCGCGTGGCGGGAATCTTGACGACCAGTTGGCCCCGGTCGAAATGCGACAGCAGGGCCTGCGCGTCTTCGAGCATGCCGTCGACCTCGTCCGAGTACACCTGCGCCTGCACTTGCCGTGCGCCCAGGTCGATGCAGCGCTTCAGCAGATCGGGCACGGCGGCGCGGCCCACGCCCGCGCGTTGCAGCAGCGTGGGGTTGGTCGTCACCCCATGCACCACCGGGTGCGGCAGGCAGGTCTTCAGCTCCGCGAGGTCTGCACTGTCGAGGTACAGGTGGAAATCTTCATTCATGGATTGCACGCTGCAAAAGAAATCGATCTTCTCACTGTGCCGGCCGCGCGTCGCCGCACCCAAGGGAACGGCGCTGATACTTTTTTTGCGGATGCTGCCATCTCATCTCATCTCATCTCATCTCAGCTCATGACGTTGCCGCCATCGACATTCAAGGTCTGCGCCGTGATGTAGCGCGCCTCGTCGCTGGCAAGAAATACGGCAGCACCCGCGATGTCGCCCGGCAAGCCCATGCGCCCGAGCGGCACTTCGAGGCCCACGCGCCGCTTCTTCTCTCCGATCGGCAGCCCTTCAGCCTTGGCGAACAGGCTGTCGACGTGGTCCCACATCGGCGTATCGACCACGCCCGGCGCAATGCCGTTGACGCGGATGCCATGCGGCGCCATGGCCAGCGCGGCGCTCTGGGTGTAGCTGATGACGGCGGCCTTGGTCGCGCAGTAGTGCGACACCAGCGCCTCGCCGCGGCGCCCGGCCTGCGACGCCATGTTGATGACCGACGCGCCCCGCGTGCCGGCCTCGACCATGTGCCGCAGCACGGCCTGCATGACGAAGAACATGCCCTTCACGTTCACCGCGAAGAGCCTGTCGAAAGAGGCCTCGTCGCTGTCGAGCAGCGGCGCGAGATCGAACACGGCCGCGTTGTTGAACAGCGTGTGGATCGGCCCGAAGGCCACCTGCGCTTCGGCCAGCAGGTGCGCGATGGCCCGGGTGTCCGTCACGTCGGCCGCGATGTACGCCAGGCTCTGGGGATGGCGCTGCTGCAGCGCGCGCACCGCATCGGGTGCGGCGGCCGCGCGATCGATCACGCTGCAGCGTGCGCCTTCGGCGATGCAGGCTTCGGCCACCGCAAGACCGATGCCGCCGCCCGCACCGGTCAGCAGCACATGGCGGTCTTGCAGGCGGCCGCTCATGGCTTGCTTTCGGCGGCGACGAAGCGCGCCACGCGCTCGCCCGCGCGGCGCACCGCATCGACCAGTCGTGCGTCGCCCGCGATGCTGCCCCACAGTGCCGCACCTGCGCACAACGCGGCCACCGGGTCGGCGGCATCGCAGATGGCATGCGCCACGGCTTCGTCCATGCCCTGGTCCTGGTAGGCGTAGGGCAGCGTGCCCTTGTGCCAGCGCTGCAGGAACGCAAGGAACAGCGCGGGCAGCATCGCCACGCTGTCGATGCCCTGCCCCGCCGCCAGCCGCTCGCGCACGGTCGGCGCGATGAAGCCGGGAATCTTCGAGAAGCCATCCGCCGCCACACGCTGGTTGGTGTCGCGAATGGCCGGGTTGCCGAAGCGGTCGAGCACCACGTCGCGGTACGCCGCAAGGTCGATCGGGCTGGGGCTGAGGCACGGGATGACGTCGTCGGTCACGTAGTCGTAGGCCATCTTGCGGATCGCCGCGTTGTGCGTGCCTTCATGGATGAAGCCCAGCCCGATCAGCGTGCCCGCCCACGCGACGCAACTGTGCGTGGCGTTGAGGATGCGGATCTTGGCCTCTTCATACGGCTGCACCGATTCGACCAGCTCCACGCCCACGCGTCCCCAGTCGGGTCGCCCGGCAGCGAAGTTGTCTTCGATGACCCACTGGATGAAGCTTTCTCCGGTGACCGGCGCCGCATCGTCGCGGCCGGTGGCCGCCTTCACGCGCGCGCGCAACTCGGGTGGCGGGCGCGGCGTGATGCGGTCGACCATCGCGTTCGGGCAGCGCGTGTTCGCGTTCACCCAGGCCAGCAGGTCGGCATCGCCCGCGCGCTCGATGAACTCCAGCAGGCCCGCGCGGAAGCGGTCGCCGTTGTGGCGCAGGTTGTCGCAGTTGAGCAGCGTGATCGCGCCCGCGCCAACCGCCTTGCGCGCACGCAGGATCGCGCAGACAGCGCCGTAGATGGTCTCGCCCGCCTCGCCGCGCCGCGCGCGTTCGATGTCGGCCGCCAGATCGGCGAAAGACAGGTCCAGCTTGCCCTTGGTGTCGAGGTAGTAACCGGCTTCGGTCACCGTGAACGACACGATGCGCGTGGACGGCGCCGCGCCGCGCGCGACCACGGCCGCCAGCGAGCGCTCGTAGGGCAGCACCTCGCGGATGGCCTCGATCTGTTCGTAGCGGTACTCGCCGGCCGGCGACACGGTTTCGAGCGTGTAGCGCCCGCCCTGCGCCTGCAGGGCCGCGACGACATCGGCCATGTCGGGCCGGATGTTGGCACCCGACAGCGACCAGCGGGTGTCGCCCGCATCGATCAGCCGCTGCAGGTAGACGGCCTGGTGCGCCCGATGGAACGAGCCCAGGCCCAGGTGGAGCACCGTGAACTCGGAAAGAGCCGGTGGGGTTTGCGCAAGAGACGCTGCTGCAAGGGTCACGGGGAAATGTCCGGAAGAAGAAAGATCAGGCAGAGACCGAACGGCCTTCGCGGTTGAACAGGTGCAGCACCGACGGGTCGAGCTCGATCGCCACGTCGTCGCCGGCCTGCAAGGGGGTGCGGTCGTTCTGCCGCGCGATCAGCGGCACGCCGCCCACATCGACGTGGATCAGCGTGTCGGCACCGAGCGCCTCGATCAGCTCGACACGGCCCTGCACGTCGGACACCGGCGCGCCCTGCTTCGGATGCACGCGCAGGCCCTCGGGGCGCACGCCCAGGAAGCCATCGCTCGGCAGGCGGCCGCCGGTGGCGGCGGAAAAACTCGGAATCGCGCTCGCTGCCACCATGTTCATCGACGGCATGCCGATGAACTGCGCGACGAACTGGTTGGCCGGGTGGTCGTACAGCTCCAGCGGCGTTCCGACCTGCTCGATCAGGCCGTCCTTGAGCACCACCACGCGGTCGGCCAGCGTCATGGCCTCGACCTGGTCGTGCGTCACGTAGATGGTGGTCGCACCCAGCGCGCGATGCAGCTTGTGGATCTCGACGCGCGTGTTGCCGCGCAGCGCCGCGTCGAGGTTCGACAACGGCTCGTCGAACAGGAACACCTTGGGCGCGCGCACGATGGCGCGGCCGATGGCCACGCGCTGGCGCTGGCCGCCCGACAGATCCTTCGGCGTGCGGTCCAGGTACTGCGTGAGGTTGAGCGTCTTGGCCGCGTACTCGACCTTGGTCTTGATCTCGTCCTTCGACACGCCCGCGAGCTTGAGCGCGAAGGACATGTTGTCGTACACGCTCATGTGCGGATAGAGCGCGTAGCTCTGGAACACCATCGCCAGGTCGCGCTTGCCCGAAGGCGTCCAGGTGATGTCCTTGCTGTCGAGCAGCAGGTTGCCGCTGGTGATGGGTTCGAGCCCCGCGATCAGGCGCAGCAGCGTCGACTTGCCGCAACCCGAGGGGCCGACGAAGACGATGAACTCGCCTTTCTTTATCTCCAGGTCGACGCCCTTGATGATGTTGACTTCACCAAAGCTCTTCTTGATGTTCTTGAGTTCGAGGTAGGCCATGAGATGTCTCCCTTTCTTTACTTGACGGCGCCGAAGGTCAGGCCTTGCACCAGTTGCTTCTGGCTGAACCAGCCGAACACGACGATGGGCGCAATGGCCATCAGCGAAGCCGCCGACAACTTGGCCCAGAACAGGCCCTCGGGGCTGGAGTACGAGGCGATCAGCGTGGCCAGCGTGCCGGCCTTGGCCGAGGTGAGATTCAACGCCCAGAAGGCTTCGTTCCAGCTCAGCACCAGGCACAAGAGGCCGGTCGATGCGAGCCCGCCGACCGACAGCGGCATCACGACATGGCGGAACTCGGTCCACAGGCTGGCGCCGTCCATGCGCGCGGCTTCGAGGATCTCGTTCGGAATGTCCTTGTAGGCGCTGTAGAGCATCCACACCATGATCGGCAGGTTCGAGAGCGTGAACACGATGGTCAGCGCGGGCAGCGAGTCGAGCATGCCCGCCGTCTGCGCGAGCACGTAGATCGGCACCAGCGCGCCCACGGCCGGCATCATCTTGGTGGAGAGCATCCACATCAGGATGTCGCGCGTTTTCTTCGTGCGAAAGAAGGCCATCGAGTACGCAGCGGGCGCCGCGATCAGCAGGCCCAGGATGGTCGAGCCCAGGCTGGTGATGAGCGAGTTGCGCGCGTACAGCAGGTAGTCGCTGCGCCGCTGCACTTCGCTGAAGTTGTCGAGCGTGGGCTCGAAGATGAACAGCGGCGGCACATGGATCGCCTGCAGCTCGGTCTTGAAGGCCGTCAGAAACAGCCAGCCGAGCGGAAAGAACAAAAGCAGCGCCACGGCCCACGCACCGACGGTGCGCAGCAGCTGCGGAAGGAAGTTGCTGGGTTGCATGTGAGTTACTCCACCGCTCGTCGACTCGGGATGGGACCAGTTCCAGGAACACCACGGAACCGGCTCTGCCGGGCCGTTGGTGTTGCCCCCTGCAAGGGGGTTGGCGAAGCGACACGAAGTGCGCGAAGACTGGGGGTGTGCAACATGACTAGTCCAGGTTCTTGCCGATGATGCGGATGAGGAACACGGCCACGATGTTGGCCAGCACCACCGCGAACAACGCACCGGCAGAGGCCACGCCCACGTCGAAATTCATCAACGACTGCTTGAAGATCATGTAGGTCATGTTCGTGCTCTCGTTGCCCGGGCCGCCATTGGTGGTGATGGCGATCTCGGCGAACACGCTGAGCAGAAAGATCATCTCGATCATGATCACCACGGCCATCGGGCGGCCCAGGTGGGGAATGGTGAGATAGAAGAAGCGCTGGAACGAACTCGCGCCGTCCATGCGCGCGGCTTCCATCTGCTCGCGGTCGAGCGACTGCAGCGAGGTGATGAAGATCAGGCAGGCAAAAGGCAGCCATTGCCAGGCCACCATGATGATCACCGAGAGCAGCGGCACGTCGGTGAGCCAGTCGACCGGCGTGGCACCGAAGAAGCGCCACACATCGGCGAGCACGCCGTAGATGGGGTTCATCATCATGTGCTTCCACAGCAGCGCATTCACTGCCGGCATGACGAAGAAGGGCGAGATCAGCAGCACCCGCACGATGCCGCGGCCCGGAAAAGGCTCGTTGACCAGCAACGCGAGCAGCACGCCGAACACCACCGTGATGACGATCACGCTGCCGATCAGCAGCAGGGTGTTCCACGTGGCCGGCCAGAAGTCGGGGTCGGTGACGAAATAGTGGAAGTTCTCGATGCCGGCGAAGGTGTGCTCGCCAGGCTGCATGAGGTTGTAGTTGACGAAGGAGAAGTACAACGTCATTGCGAGCGGCACGATCATCCAGAGGAAGAGCGTGAGCACCGCGGGCGCCATGAGGGCGCGGGGCAGGAGTCTTTTCATGAGGAAGTCCCTTCTTGTTGTCTCTGGCTCCTTCCCCCTCTGGGGGAAGGCGGGGATGGGGGCTCCCTGATCGACCACCGCGGCGATTGACGCGCCGCGTGCCCCCACCCCGACCCTCCCCCGGAAGGGGAGGGAGCAAGGCCCGGCCTTGCTTGTCTTACTTGTAGTAGCCAGCCTTCTTCATCTCACGCTCCGCAGCCAGCTGCGAGGTCTTCAGCGCCTGATCGACCGTGACCTTGCCCGACAATGCCGCGCTCATCTGCTGGCCCACCGCCACGCCGATCGCCTGGAACTCGGGAATGGCCGCGTACTGCACGCCGACGTACGGCGACTTGGGCAGCGTGCTGTCGGTGAGGTTGGCCGTGTCGATGGCCTTCTTCTCGGCTTCGGCGAACTTCGCGACCTTCTGGAACTCGGGGTTCGCGTAGGTCGACTTGCGCGTGCCGGTCGGCACCGAGGCCCAGCCGGTTTCCTTGGCCACGAGGTTGATGTAGTCCTTGGAGGTGGCCCACTTGATGAACTTCTGCGCCGCATCGTCCTTGGTCGAGCTGGCCGGAATCGCGAGGTTCCACGACCACAGCCAGTTGGCGCCCTTCGGCGTGACGGCCGTCGGCGCCTGCGCGAAGGCCACCTTGTCGGCCACCTTCGACTGCTTCGGGTCGCTGATGAACGACGCCGCGATGGTCGCGTCGACCCAGGCCGCGCACTTGCCCTCGTTGAACAGCGCCAGGTTTTCATTGAAGCTGTTGGCCGACGCGCCGGGCGGGCCGTTCTTCTTCATGATGTCCACGTAGAAGGTGATCGCGTCCTTCCAGGCCTTGGTGTCGATCTGCGGCTTCCACTGCATGTCGAACCACTGGCCGCCGTTGGTGTTGACCAGCGTCGTCAAAAAGGCCATGTTGTCGCCCCAGCCCGGCTTGCCGCGCAGGCACATGCCGTACACGCCCGCCTTCGGGTCGTTGGCCTTGTCGGCGAACTCCTTCACCTGTGCCCAGGTCGGCTGGTCGGAGAACTTCACGCCCACCTTGTCGGCCAGGTCCTTGCGGTACATGAGCATCGAGCTTTCGCCGTAGAAGGGCGCGGCGTAGAGCTTGCCGTCGTTCGACAGGCCGTTGCGGATGGCGGGCAGCAGGTCGTCCACGTCATAGGCCGCATCGGTGGCGATGGGCTTGAGCCAGCCCTTCTTCGACCAGATCGGCGCTTCGTACAGGCCGATGGTCATCACGTCGAACTGGCCGCCCTTGGTGGCGATGTCGGTGGTCACGCGCTGGCGCAGCGTGCCTTCCTCGAGCGTGACCCACTTGAGCTTGATGTCGGGGTAGGCCTTCTCGAAGAAGGGCGTGAGCTTCTGCATCTCGATCATGTGGCCGTTGTTCACGGTCGCGATCACAAGCTCGGTGGTGGCGGCCTGGGACACGAGGCCCGTGCCGGCGAGTGCGAGGACGAGGCCCGCTTTCAGAAAACGCTTCATGTTGTCTCCTAGAGGTGAGCGACGCCCTGGGGTGCCTGTCGGGTCGCCGTGGCCGGATTCTGGAGAAACGCGCTTGCGGGTTTGGTACTTCGATCGTCGGCAGTGGTACTTTCATGCACCAGTTGACTGGGAGATTCCCTAATCGATGCAATACAGCATGGATGAGTGGCGGTCCAAAGGCCTCAGGCAGCGCCCAGCAGCTGGCGGCGGAACTGCGCGGCCGCCGGCGACAGCGCCCGGTCTTCGCGGGTGACGAGGCAGATCGGTGGCACCCGCACCGGCAGCTCCACGGGCACGGTGCGCAGCACGCCCAGCCGCGTGTAGTGGCCGGCCTGCGAGGCCGGCATCACGGCCGCCATGTCGGAGTTTTCGAGCAGGGCCGTGGTGGCGATGGGCGATGCCGTTTCGATGATGTCCAGCCGCTCCCGGATGCCGGCTTCGCGCATCGCCGCCTCGAAGCGCCCGCGCTGCGGCGAGCCGGGCGGCTGCAGCACCCACGACCAGTTCGCCATGTCGGCCAGCGTGACGACGGTGGCGCGCTCGAACACCGGATGGGCCGCGCGCACCACGACCACCTGCGACTCGCCCAGCAGCGGCACGCTGGCGTATTTCGCCTCGTCGTGGCTGTCGGTGAGCCGGCCCAGCACGAGGTCGACATCGCCCCGCTCCAACAGCGACTGGATCACGTCGCTGGTTTCGACCACCACCGACACCGCCACCTGCGGATGGCGCCGGTGGTACTCGACCAACGCCGGCGCCAGCAGTTCGGGCACCGCGCCCGGCACGCTGCCCACGCGCAGCGCGCCGCTCAAGCCCGAGCGCAGCGCGAGCATTTCCTCGCGGGCCGAGCCGAAGTCGCTGAGCACGCGGCGGGCATAGCGGATGAGGATCTCGCCGTAGGGCGTGGGCTCCATGCCGCGCGCCAGGCGCTCGAACAGCTTTTCGCCGAGCGAATCTTCCAATTGCTGCAGCAGCTTGGTGGCCGCGGGCTGGCTGATGTTCATGGCTTCCGCCGCGCGACCGAGGTGCCGGTGGGTGTCGAGCCGGGCCAGCAGGAGCAGCTGGCGCGGCCGGACATGAAGCATCAGCGAGGCATCGGCCAGACCGTTTGTCATGCACAAAAGTATATGGAGCTTCGGCCTTTTTCGATTGGATCGGACGAACGAAGCTCCGTAGGCTCGGGCCCACAACAAGCAGGAGACAAACCGATGAAGCTTTCTTCCCTCGCCCGCGGGGCGGGACTGGCGCTGGCGATGCTCGCCGCGTCGCTGGCCGGCGCGGAGCCGGTCTACCCCGACAAGCCGATGCGCATCATGGTCGGCGCCCCGCCCGGCGGCGGCACCGACATCCTGGCGCGCGTGCTGGCCGACAAGTTCTCGCCGGTGCTCAAGCAGCCCGTGACGGTGGAGAACCGGCCCGGCGCTTCCAACACCATCGCCGGCGAGCTCACGGCCCGCGCACCGGCCGACGGCGCCACCCTGCTGCTGGCCACCAACACGGCGCAGGCGGTGGCGCCGCACATCCTCAAGCTCAAGTACGACCCGCTCAAGGACCTGCAGCCCATCGGCCTCGTGGCCGTCATGCCCAACGTGCTGGTGGTGTCGGCCAACTCGCCCTACAAGTCGGTCAAGGACCTGGTGGCGGCCATGGCCGCCAAGCCCGGCGGCTTCAAGTACGCGTCGTCGGGCATCGGCAGCACGCAGCACGTGGGCGGCGAGGCCTTCAACCTGGCCACGGGCATGAAGTCGATCCACGTGCCCTACAAGGGCAGTTCGCAGGCCCACATCGACATCATCTCGGGCGAAGTCGACATGATGTTCGACAGCACCTCCTCGGCCATGGGCCAGATCCGGGCCGGCAAGTTCCGCGCGCTGGCCGTGAGCGCGCCGCAGCGCTCGCCCGAGCTGCCCGACGTGCCGACGCTGGCCGAGCAGGGCATCAAGGGCGCCGACGTGTCCACCTGGTATGGCCTGTACGTGACGGCCGGCACGCCGCGCCCCGTGGTCGAACGCCTGAGCGCCGAACTCGTCCGCACGCTGAAGCTGCCCGATGTGCAGACGCGCATCAAGGCCCTGGGCGGCGAGCCCGGCGCGCTCACCGGCGAACCCTTTGCCGCCATGAACAAACAGGAGTTCGACCACTACGGCCAGCTCGTGCGCGACGCCAACATCAAGGCCGAATGAGGCCGCCCCCTTCTTCCTTTTTTCAACCGCATCCGACCGACATGTCCACCCCTTCAAGCCCCTCCGGCGTGATCTCCGCCAAACCCCGCATCGTCGTGCTGCTCGGCGACCCCAGCGGCATCGGCCCCGAAATGGCCGTGAAGCTGCTGGCGCGCCAGCGCAACCTCGACGCCGCGCGCGTGCTGCTGATTGCCGACCCGGCCGTGCTGGCGGCGGGCGAGCGCGTGGCGGGCGCCAGGCTCGACGTGCTGCCTGTCGAGCATCTCGATGCCCTGCGATTCGAAGACGGCCGCCCCACCCTGCTCGCACGCGACTGGACGCAGGGGCAGGAGCCGGTGCTTGGCGAGTCGAACGTGCAGTCCGGCCGCGCGTCTTTCGAGGCACTGGAACTGGCGACGGCCACCGTGCGGCGCGGGCAGGCCGAGGCGATCCTCTTCGCGCCGCTCAACAAGCATTCATTGCGCCTGGGCGGCCTCACGCACGAGGACGAGCTGCGCTACATGCAGGAGCGCTTTGCCGTCACCGACTTCGTCTGCGAGTTCAACCTCACGGGCTCGCTGTGGACTTCGCGCGTGACCTCGCACATTCCGCTGAAGGATGTGGCGAGCCACATCACCATTGAGGGCGTGCGCGACGCGGTGAAGATCATCGCCTCGGCCCTGCGCCGCGCGGGGGTGGCGCAGCCGCGCATCGCGGTGACGGGGCTCAACCCGCACGCGGGCGACGGCGGCTCCATCGGCATGGAAGAAATAGAGATCATCGCGCCGGCCATCGAGCAGCTGCGCGCCGAAGGCTTCGATGCGCGCGGCCCGTTCTCGCCCGACACGGTGTTCATCGGCGCGCGGCGCGGCGACGTGGATGCGGTGGTGTCGATGTACCACGACCAGGGCCAGATCGCGATGAAGCTCATGGGCTTCGAGCAGGGTGTCACGCTGCATGGCGGCCTGCCGGTGCCGGTGGCCACTTCGGCCAGCGGCAGTGCCTTCGACATCGCCGGAAAGGGCGTGGCGCAGATCGAAGGGCTCCAGCAGGCCTTCGACCTGTGCGTGCGCATGGCCAGCGGCGCGCCCGTGCGGGCACCCGCCGAAGCGGCGGCTACTGCTGCGGGCTGAGGCGCTTCAGCAGGCCCGCCGTCGAGGCATCGAGCCCCGTGATGTCGCCCGATGCGAGGCGCGGCTCGATGTCGCGCGCCAGCACCTTGCCCAGCTCCACGCCCCATTGGTCGAAGCTGTTGATGCCCCACAGCGCGCCGCTGGTGAACACGCGGTGCTCGTACAGCGCCAGGAAAGCGCCGAGCGTTTCAGGCGTCAGTTTCTCGAACACGAAGAAGGTGCTCGGCCGGTTGCCCGGAAAGTTCTTGTGCCCACCCGCATCGAGCTTGCCCACCATCAGCGCCTGCGCCTGCGCAAGCGCATTGGCCAGCAGCTTGGGGTGATGGCCTTCGAGGTCGTGCGCCGCGTCGCGCACCGCCACGAATTCGAGCGGGATCACGTCGGTGCCCTGGTGCAGCATCTGGAAGTAGGCGTGCTGGCCGTTGGTGCCGGGCTCGCCCCAGAGCACCGGCGACGTACCGAAGGCCACGGGCTTGCCGCTCGCATCGACCTGCTTGCCGTTGCTTTCCATCTCCAGTTGCTGCAGGTAGGCCGGCACGCGCTTGAGCGCGCTGTGGTACGGCGCGATGCTGCGGCTGGTGAACTTGTGGAAGTTGCGATACCAGACGTCGAGCAGGCCGAGCCGCACCGGCAGGTTCCGCGCCAGCGGTGCGGTACGGAAGTGCTCGTCCATCGCATGCGCGCCCGCGAGCAGCCGGCGGAAACCGTCCGCGCCGATGGCCAGCGCAATCGGCAGGCCGATGGCCGACCACAGCGAATAGCGGCCGCCCACCCAGTCCCAGAAGCCGAAGGTGGTGTCGATGCCGAACTTCTTCGCAGCCTCGACGTTGGTGGTGAGCGCAGCGAAGTGGCCCGCGATGTCGGTGCCGCCCGATTGCTCGTACCAGCGCTTGGCCGAGAGCGCGTTGGTCATCGTCTCGGCGGTGGTGAAGGTCTTCGAGGCAATGAGGAAGAGCGTGTGCTCGGGGGCCAGCCCCTGCAGCACGCCCGCCAGCTCGTGGCCGTCGACGTTCGAGACGAAGTGAAAGCGCTTGCCCGGCGCCGCGAACTCGGCGAGTGCCAGCACCGCCATCTGCGGCCCGAGGTCGGAGCCGCCGATGCCGATGTTGACCACGTCGGTGATCGTGTGGTCGGCGCGCACCTTCTCGGCATAGGCCAGCATGGCGTCGAGCGTGGCGTGCACTTCGCGCAGCTCGTTCACCGTCTTCGGACCGGTCGGCGCATCGGCCGGCGCGCGCAGCAGCGTGTGCAGCACGGCGCGGTCTTCGGTGTTGTTGATGTGCTCGCCCGCGAACATGGCGTCGCGATGCGCTTCGAGGCCGCATTCGCGCGCCAGCGTCAGCAGCAGCTCTTCGATGCGCGTGTCGATCAG
Source organism: Variovorax sp. VaC1 (assembly GCF_043658315.1). NCBI lineage: Bacteria > Pseudomonadati > Pseudomonadota > Betaproteobacteria > Burkholderiales > Comamonadaceae > Variovorax > Variovorax sp. VaC1. Next base: position 46,832 of record NZ_JBIGLT010000004.1, read on the forward strand.
GTTCTTCGACAGGTCGGCGAACACGTACGGCGCCTCCTGGCTGAAGCGGTCGTAGCGCCCTGCGTCGTCGACAAAGGCATGGCGCACATCGAACTGGCGGCCTGCCGTCTCGAAGTAGGCCTGCAGTTGCGCCCAGGCCGGCGCACGGTCGCAGCGAAGCGTCATGGCCATGTTTACTTGCCGCTTTCCAGCATGAGCTTCTCGAGCTTCACCGCATCGGCCGCGAAGGCGCGGATGCCTTCTGCGAGCTTCTCGGTGGCCATCGCGTCTTCGTTGAGCGCGAAGCGGAAGCCGGCTTCGTCGTAGCTCACCTTCTTTGCGTCGCCGCTGGCAGCGGCCTTGGCGTCGAGCGCGTGCTCGAGCGGCGCGTTGCTCGCGGCCAGCTCGGCCAGCAGCTCGGGGCTGATGGTCAGCAGGTCGCAACCGGCCAGTGCCTGGATCTGCCCGACGTTGCGAAAGCTCGCGCCCATCACTTCGGTCTTGATGCCCTGCTGCTTGTAGTAGTTGAAGATCTCGCGCACCGACTTCACGCCGGGGTCGTTGGCGCCGGCGTTGGCGGCTTCGTCCCACTTGGCGCCGGCCGACTTCTTGTACCAGTCGTAGATGCGGCCCACGAAGGGCGAGATGAGCTGCACGCCCGCCGCGCCGCAGGCCACGGCCTGTGCGAACGAGAACAGCAGCGTGAGGTTGGTGCGGATGCCCTTTTGCTGCAGTGCCCGTGCGGCCTCGATGCCTTCCCAGGTGGAGGCAACCTTGATGAGCAGGCGCTTTTCGGTGTCGATGCCTTCGGCCTTGTAGAGCGCCACGATGCGCTCGCCGCGCGCCACGGTGGCGGCGGTATCGAACGACAGGCGGGCATCGACTTCGGTCGACACGCGGCCCGGAATGATCGAGAGGATTTCGGTGCCGAAGCGCACCAGCAGGCGGTCGATGACCTCGTCGAGCGGCTTGCCGGCGTGCTTCTTCACGGTCTCGTCGAGCAGCGGCCGGTATTCGGGCTTCTGCACGGCCTTGAGGATCAGCGACGGATTGGTGGTCGCGTCTTGCGGCTTGGAGGCGCTGAGTTGCTTGAAGTCACCGGTGTCGGCAACCACGGTGGTCCACTGGCGGAGGGCATCGAGTTGGTTCATGAAATCATTATCCTGTGCGGGTTGTGACAAGTCCTGCACGCAGTTGCGCGTCGGCCGATGTTTTCATGCGCACCGTAGCACGGGTTTTCACGCGACGGCATCGGCCTGCTGCCCGTGTGGTTGTCCGGCCGCCCTGCCCTACAAGGGCTGTGGTCCGCGGCTGACGAGGCGCGGCAAGCGCTGCGGGCTAGCCTGCACCTTACGGCGAATTTCTTACCGCCCAGGAGTGCCCCCAATGTCCCTTCGCCAACGCCCCGTTGCGTCTGCCACGACCACCACGCCCGCCATGCCCGCCACGCCCGCCGCCATCACGCCTTTCGACGACCGCCGCACCAGCGCCGCGATCGGCGCCATGGCCACTGCTTTCGTCGTGGGAGGTGTCGCGACCTGGCTGGCACTGGGCGCCGCGCGCAATGCCCGCGCCCAGGTGGCCGGGCCGGCCGATGGCGCACCGCTGATGCGCGCACCTCTGCAGGTGGTGGCGCCGGTCGATCTGCAGCGCTATGCGGGCATCTGGCACGAGCAGGCCCGCCTGCCGAACCGCTTCCAGAAACAGTGCGGCGGCCCCGTGACCGCCGAATACACGCCCCGGCCCGATGGCACCGTGCAGGTGCTCAACCGCTGCGTGCGGGCCGATGGCAATTTCGACGAAGCGACCGGCACCGCCCGCGTGGTGCCCGTGGCGGGCCAGCCCGGCGCGGGAAGGCTCCAAGTGCGCTTTGCCCCGGCGTGGCTCGGCTGGTTGCCGATGGTCTGGGGCGACTACTGGATCCTGAAGCTCGACCGCGAATACCAGGTGTCGCTGGTGGGCACGCCTGACCGCGAGTACCTCTGGGTGCTGTCGCGCGCGCCGCGCCTGGACGACGCGGTGCTGCTGGCCGAACTCGACTACGCCCGCAGCCTGGGGTTCGACACCGACAAGGTCGTGCTGACTGGCAGGTAGCGCTGCAGCTGCGACGGCAGCATGGCCGGCGCGGTGCAGTGGATGGCGTGCCAGCCGAAGGCGCGCGCCGCCTCGACGTTGGCGGCCGAATCGTCGATGAACACGGTCTGCGCCGGATCGAGCGCATGGCGCATCGCCAGCACCTCGTAGATTTCACGATCCGGTTTGATGAACTTCACATCGCCCGAGAACACGCCGCCGTCGAAGCGCCGCATGAACGCGTGCCGGCGCTCGATGGCCCGGGCATAGGGCGAAGGCATGTTCGAGAGGTAGTACAGCCGCAGCGGCTGACCGGCCTCGCGGTGGGCGATCAGCTCTTCGAGCATCGCCACCGTCACGCCGATGGGCTCCAGCCGCTCGCCCAGCCCGTCGAGCATGGCGTGAAGCGGCTCCGCCGGCAGCGCCAGCCGGGCCGACATGCGCGCGATGGCATCACCCAGCGTGCGGGTGCCGCAGTCGAAGCTGGTCCAGTCGTCGTGATGGAAAAGCGCCCGCCCCATGGCTGCTGCTGCGACCTCGGTGGGCGCATGCGGGGCGAGATGGGCCTGTACCAGCCGTGTGGGCTCCCATGCGAACAGCACGGCGCCAAGATCGAAAACCACGTTCATGGCGCCATTGTTTCATGCGCCGGGCACCACGCTCACGCCATGGGCTCCGAGCGACAGCGTGGTCTGCGCGCCCGCGGCCAGCGGCTGCGACAAGTCGGCCGACACCACGAAGACCGGCCCCAGCGTGGTGTCGAAGCCATATTCGTAGAAGCTGCCGAGGTAGGCCGCCTTGCGCAAGGTGGCCGGCAGGCCCCCTGCCGCGCCGATCAGCCAGGCCTCGGGCCGCACCGCGACTTTCACCGTGCCGGGTGCGACCGCGTGGCGCGGCTGCAGTCGCAGCGGGCCCAGCGCCACGCTGCCATCCGCCTCGGCGACGGCGGGGAACACCATGGCCTCGCCCATGAAGCCGGCGACGAACTCGCTCTCGGGCCGGCCGTAGAGCTGCTCGGGCGTGCCGCGCTGGGCGATCACGCCGTGGTCCATCACGATGATCTGGTCGCTCACGGCGAGTGCTTCGCTCTGGTCGTGCGTGACGTAGGCGACCGTGAGCTTCAGCCGCTGCTGCAGCGCGCGGATCTCCTCGCGCATCTCGCGCCGCAGGCGGGCGTCGAGGTTGGACAGTGGTTCGTCGAACAACAGCACCGCCGGTTCGAGCACCAGCGCGCGCGCCAGCGCCACGCGCTGCTGCTGGCCGCCCGACAGCTCGCTGGGCAGGCGCTCGTCGAAGCCGACCAGGCCCACGCCCTTGAGCGCATCCCGCGCACGCGAAGTGGCCTCGTCCTTCTTCACGCCGCTCATGCGCAGGCCATAGCCCACGTTCTCGATCACGTTCATGTGCGGGAACAGCGCGTAGCTCTGGAACATCATGCTGACGTTGCGCTCGGCCGGCCCCAGCGTGGTGACGTCGCGCCCGCCCATGAAGATCGAGCCCGAGGTCGGCGACTCGAGCCCCGCGATCATGCGCAGCGTGGTCGTCTTGCCGCAGCCCGAAGGGCCGAGGATGGTGGTGAGCGTGCCCACGGGCACCTCGAAGCTGATGCCCTTGACGGCCATCGGCCCGTTCTTGTCGGTGCCGTAGCGCTTGGTGACGTTGCGGAATTCGATGCCGTTGCTCATGAAGCGCGCCTCTTGTCGGCCAGAAATTTGATGTCCCGCTCGTAGCTTGCATCGGCATCGACACGGGTGATTTCGTCCATTGGCAACCACAAATGGCCACCCTGCCGTGTCTGCATGGTTCCGAACTCATTCAAGACCAGGGACTGGTCGTCGATCTCGGCCAGCTCACCAATGAACGTGACGGAAGACCGGGAGCCCTCGGTCATGACATTCACGTAGCCGAATGCCTGCTGGACCGATTCGAGAACGGAACGGGTCGACTCCAGGTCGAGTACCGGCGCCATGGCCTTGGATCCTTTGGCATCGATCAGTTCCTGAATCGAAACCCGTTCGTTGCCGCCCCATCGAATGCGGGTGATGTTGAGTCGGTGAACCACACTGATTCCGTTCGGCAACCCGTCGTCTCCGAAAAGGCTCAGATAGACGAAGGTCTCGTTGAACCCGGAAACAACGCCGGTCAGCGACTCCTGATCGAGATGCTCCCGGTACAGGTCGACAAGCGCCTGTGTGGCCTGAAGCTTGCGCAAGATTTCTGTATGAACACTCATTTTTTTCCTTAGTGCGCGGCGACGGCGTTCACGACCGACGCCCCAGCCTTGCGCCGCCCCAGCTTGCGCTCCCCGACCACGAACTGCACCAGCGCGATCGCCAGCGACATCAGGATCATGAGCACCGTGCAATAGGCCAATGCAATGCCGTAGTCGCCATTGCCGACGCGGCCGATGATGTAGGTGGTGGCCAGTTCGTTCTCGGCGGTGACCAAGAAGATCACCGCGCTCACCGTCGTCATGGCGCGCACGAAGCTGTAGACCAGCGCGGCCACCAGCGCCGGCTTGAGCAGTGGCAGCACCACCTTGAACAGCGTCTGCGAAGTCGATGCACGCAGCATCAGCGAGGCTTCGTCGAGCGAGCGGTCGAGTTGCTTGAAGGCGGCCGTGCCGGCGCGCACGCCCACCGGCAAATTGCGGAACATGAAGCACAGCACGATGATGAGCCCGGTGCCCGTGAGCTCGAACGGCGGCACGTTGAAGGCCAGGATGTAGCTCACGCCGAGCACCGTGCCCGGAATGGCGAAGGCCAGCAGCGCGCCGAACTCGAAGGCGCCCTGCCCCCTGAACTCGTTGCGCGCCAGCAGCCACGCGATCAGCAGGCCCAGCGCCGCGGTGATCGGCGCCGAGATGCCCGCGAGCTTGAGCGTGGTGATCAGCGAGTTCCAGGCCGTGCCGGCCCACACCAGCCCGAACTGCCCCCATTCGAGCGCGAACGCACTCTTGAAGTGGTTCAGCGTGAAGGTGTAGTCGCGCCCCCAGGTCTGCACGAAGCCGCCCGCGAAGGCGAACAGGTAGACCACCACGGTGAACGCGATCCACGGCAGCGCGATGCAGTAGATGGTGCGGCGCACGCCGTCGGGCAGCGCCATCGCGATGCCGGCGTCGCCCTTGCCGCTGACGGTGGTGTAGTTCTGCTTGCCCAGCAGCCCGCGCTGCAGCGCGAACACGCCGAGCGCGAAGATCGTGAGCACCCAGGCCAGCGACGCGGCGCGCCCCTGGTCGTACTGCGCGCCGACGATGGCAAAGAAGATATCGGTCGACAGCACCGAGAACTGGCCGCCCACCACCACCGGGTTGCCGAAGTCGGCAATGCTCTCGATGAAGCCCACCAGGAAGGCGTTGGCCAGCCCCGGCTTGAGCAGCGGCAACGTGATCGTGAAGAAGGTGCGGCGGCGGTCGGCACGCAGCATCTGCGCAGCTTCTTCGAGGCTGGGCGCGATGCCCTGCACCACGCCGCGCATGATCATGAAGGCGATGGGCGTGAAGGCGAAGAGCTGCGCCACCAGCACGCCCGGCATGCCGTAGAACCAGCGCGTGGGCTCGATGCCGAACACGTTCTCCAGCACCTGGTTGACGATGCCGGCACGGCCGAACAGCAGGATCAGGCCCAGGCCGACCACGAAGGGCGGCGTGATGATCGGCAACAGCGCCAGCACCCGCAACGCACTCTGCCCGCGCTTGCTGCCGCGTTCGGCCATGAGCGCCATCAGCGTGCCGAGGAAGGTGGTGCCGGCCGCCGTGAGCAGCGCCAGCACCAGCGTGTTCCAGGCCACGCCGCAGCGCACGCCGCCCGAGAGGCAGCCCACGCCCCAGATGCGCTCGGTGAACACGCGCGCGATGAAGGCGCTGATCGACCACTGGCCGTCTTCATTGAAGAAGGCACCGGCCAGCGCCTTGCTCACCGGGTAGGCGATGAAGAGCGCCATCAGCACGCCGCAGCCAACGACCGAGGCCGCCACGAACAGGTCGCCCTTGAACAGGCCGAGCCGCGCGATGCCGAAGGCCGCCAGCAGCACGAGCGCGGTGAGCGCCACGAAGCCGCCCGCGCCGATGCCGAACTGGTTGGTGGCCAGTTCGCCGAACTGCGTGTTGAGCGCCGCGAAGCTCCAGCCCCGTGCGCCGATAGTGAAGCCCGCGACCGCGAGGCCGACGGCGCCGACCGCGCCGCCCGCCAGCAGCCAGCGCCCCTGCGCCCGGCCCGCCGGCAGCCACGCGCCGACGGCGCACATCAGCAGGCCCGCCAGCCCGATGAAGAGCCAGCCACGGCCCTGCGTGGCCGCCTGCATCAGGCCATTGGCGCCCTCCGCCTGCCCGAAGACCTGCGGAACGGCTTCGTACCAGGTCGCGTCCTGGATCGCATACCAAGGCAGCAGCAGGTACGCCGCAAAGCCCAGCGCGACCCACGCCCAGATCCAGCGCTGCGAGCGCCGAGCCGCAGCCAGGGACGCCGGATTGATGGGCGCCCCTTCGATGGAACGCGCTTCCACTTAGCGCGGCAGCGAGTTGACGTCTTTTTCCCAGCGCGCGATCAGGCGGCGGCGCTCGGCGCTGGCGCCGTACTTCGCGTAGTCGTAGTTGATGAACTTGATCTTCTTGAAGTCGGGAATGCGCGGGTCGAGCTTGGCGTTCACGTTGCTCGGCAGCTGGAACTGCTTGTTGGCGGCGCCCAGTTCCTGCGCGGCCGGGGTCAGCGCCCATTCGTAGAACTTCTTGGCGGCGTCGAGGTTGCGCGCACCCTTGATGATGCTCATGGAGCCGATCTCGGCGCCGGTGCCGTCGGCGGGCGTGATGGTCTCGACCGGAAAGCCCTGCATCTTCTCGCCCGGGCCGTCGTGCACGAAGCTGATGGACACGGCGGTTTCACCGCGTGCCACCGCCTTGATCGGGCCGGTGCCCGAGCGGGTGTACTGGCCCACGTTCTTGTGCAGCGCCTTGAGGTAGTCGAAGGCCTTGTCCTCGCCCATCATCTGCACCAGCGTGGCGATCATGGTGTAGGCCGTGCCGCTCGATGCGGGGTTGGCCACCTGGATGTCGCCCTTGTACTCGGGCTTGAGCAGGTCGGCCCAGGTCTTGGGCACGGGCAGCTTCTTCTTGGCGAGCAGCTCGGGGTTGTAGCCGAAGCCCAACGGGCCCGAGTAGATGCCGACCGTCTTGTAGCCCGACTGCTTGGCCTGCTGCTGCGCCCAGGGGTGCAGTTGCGACAGCGTGGGCGACTTGTATTCGAGCGTGAGGCCCTGCTCGGCCGCCTGCAGGTGCGGGTCGCCGGTGCCGCCGAACCAGACGTCGGTCTTGGGGTTGTCCTTCTCCGCGATGAGCTGGGCCAGCGCCTCGCCCGAACCCTTGAGCGCCATGTTGATGCGCACGCCGGTCGTGCGGGCATAGACGGTCGAGATCACGTTGCACCACTCGGCCTGCACCGAGCAGATCACGTTGACGGTCTGGGCCGACGCGGCGGCCGACAGGCCCAACAACGCGGCTGCGGTAAAAATCTTGTTCTTCATATCGGGTATCTCCGCCTCAGCAATAAAAAAAGGCCTTGCGGCCACGGGCGAGCGTAGCTTTAGTACAGGTTTCCCGAATCGGTACAAGTACCATCGCGACTGGCACATTGCCTGCTCGGCACTCAGACAAAGGAAAGTCTTCTCATGAGCTTCGATCTCGTTCTGTTCGGCGGTACTGGCGATCTCGCGTGGCGCAAGCTCATGCCCGCGCTGTTCCAGGCGTTCCGGCATGGCAGCCTGCCGCAAGACGGCCGCATCGTCGGCGTGGCGCGGGACGACCTGTCGGACGACCAGTACCGCGAGCTGATCCAGTCGCGCTTCAGCGCGGTCGAAGGCGCCAAGCGGCCCTCGCCGGAAGAGTTCAAGAAGTTCGCGTCCATGCTGCACTACCTGCGCATGGACCTGTCGAAGCCCGACGACTACACACGGCTGGCCGACCTGCTCAAGCAGCGCGATGCCAAGACGGTCGTGATGTACGTGGCCACGGCGCCGGCGCTGTTCACGCAGGTGGTCGAGCAGATCGCCGCGGCGGGCCTGAACGGCCCCAAGACCCGCATCGTGCTCGAGAAGCCGCTGGGCCACGACCTGGCATCGAACCGCGCGATCAACGCCGCGGTCGGCAAGGTGCTCGAAGAAAAGCAGGTCTTTCGCATCGACCACTACCTGGGCAAGCCCTCGGTGCAGAACCTGTTTGCGATGCGCTTCGGCAATGCGCTGTTCGAGCCCATCTGGCGCCGCGAGCACATCGCCAACATCCAGATCACCATCGCCGAAGACCTGGGCGTGGAAAAGCGCGGTGCCTTCTACGACCAGACCGGCGCATTGCGCGACATGGTGCAGAACCATGCGCTGCAGCTGCTGTGCGCAATCGGCATGGAGCCGCCCATCAACTCGCATGCCGATGCGATCCGCGACGAAAAGCTCAAGGTGCTTCGCGCGCTCAAGCCCTGGACGCCCGAGACGCTCGGACTGCACACCGTGCGTGGCCAGTACACGGCGGGCACGGCCTACGGCGAACGGGTGCCGGGCTACCGCGACGAGCCGGGCGTGAACCCCGACAGCCGCACCGAGACCTTCGTGGCCCTGCGCACCGAGATCGCCAACTGGCGCTGGGCCGGCGTGCCCTTCTACATCCGCACCGGCAAACGGCTGGCCTCGCGCGACGCGCGCATCGAGGTCAACTTCAGGCCGACGCCGCACGCGATCTACCGTGCGCCCGCCGGCAACGTGAACAAGCTGGTCATCAACCTGCAACCCAAGGACGGCCTGGAGCTGCACATGCTCGCGCAGGCCCAGGACAACCGCCAGCGCACCAACGGCAACCAGAGCGCGGCCGCGCAACTGGCGCCGGTGCAGCTCGACCTGGACTTCGACAAGCGCTTCGGCGCCGAACGCGTGGGCGCCTACGAGCGCCTGCTGCTGGACGTGATCGACGGCCGCCTCAACCTGTTCGTGCGCAGCGACGAGCAGGAAGAAGCATGGCGCTGGGTCGAGCCGCTGATCGACAGCTGGGAATCGGATGGCGGCCCGCGCCCTTATGCGGCGGGTACGTGGGGTCCCAGCGCATCGAGCGCGATGATCGCCCGCGACGGTTTCGCCTGGGGCGAAGAGCAGTAACAGGCCGCAGCGGCCGTGCGCTTCGTTCAGCCGAACTGGATGCAGCGCATGCTGAGCGTGCCCGACTGGAACCCCTCGTAGGTCGTCTTCGCGCGCTCGCCCGCCCCGGCCGCGCCGAGGGCGTAGAGGAAGGGAAAGTAGTGGTCCGGCGTGGCCACGGCGGTTGACGCGCCTTCCAGCTTTTCATAGCCGATCAGGGCGCGGTCATCACGGCCTGCCAGCGCGGCCTTCACGGCATCGTCGAAGGATTGCGCCCACGGGCGGCTGGCCTTCGGCCCATCGACGGTGCCGCGATCGGTCGCCCGCAGGTTGTGCACCACGTTGCCGCTGCCCATCACGAGCACGCCCTGGTCGCGCAGCGCCGCCAGATCGCGGCCCACGGCGTAGTGGAAGGCGGCCGGCTTGTCGTAGTCGATGCTGAGCTGGAACACGGGCACATCGGCCTTCGGATAGAGGTGCTTGAGCACCGACCACGTGCCGTGGTCCAGGCCCCATTGGTCGGTGCCGATCACCGGTGCCTGCTTGACCGCGCCGATGGCTTCGCGCGCAAGCGCGGGATGGCCGGGCGCCGGGTACTCGATGTCGAAGAGCGCCTGCGGGAAGCCGCCGAAATCGTGGATCGTCTTCGGCCGCTCCTGCACGCCGACGCCGGTGGCACCCCGGCTCAACCAGTGCGCCGACACGCTGAGGATGGCCGATGGCCGGGGAAGCTCTTTGCCCCACGCCGACAGGCGCCGCGTGAACGCGTTGTCGGTGATCGCATTCATGGGCGTGCCATGGCCGATGAAGATCACCGGCATCCGCCGCGAAGGCGCACCGGCCGCCTGCACGCTGCAGGTCAGGGAAGCCAGCACCGCGGTCGCGCCCAGGGCCGTGCCCATCAGGAAGCCGCGGCGGCCCAGTTCGGAGGTTGCGAAAGTCGTCGTCATTGGCATGACGGCACTCTGCAACAGTTTTCGGCGCAAGGCGGTGCCTTTGCGCACACTTTCCAGCAACGAACCGGCAGGCGAGCAAGCAGGTCGGCTTGGCTTACTTCCTCGCGAGCACAGGCGCTTCGCGCAACGGACTGCCCTTGACCACCAACTGCACCACCACCGCCACGACGATGTTGAGCACCAGCGCCGCCAGCCCGGTGTAGAGCGTGTAGCTGCCGTCGCCGATCACGAAGGTGTGGACCGGCTTGATGCCGTCCGAGAAAGCCAGCCAGCTGCCACCGACCAGCCCCACGGCCCATCCGGTGAGCAGCGCGGGCGCGCGGAACCAGCCAAAGAACAGGCCGAACACCACCGAGGGGAAGGTCTGCAGGATCCACAGGCCGCCCAGCAATTGCAGGTCGAGCGCGAACTGCGTGGGCAGGAACAGGATGAACACCAGCGCCCCCAGCTTGACCACCAGCGACACGATCTTCGCGACCTTGGCCTCGCCCGCCGGCGTGACGTCGGGCCGCACGTAGGCCTTCCAGAAGTTGCGGGTGAACAGGTTGGCCGCGCCGATCGACATCACCGCCGCCGGCACCAGCGCGCCGATAGCAATGGCCGCGAACGCGAAGCCCGCGAACCACGAGGGAAACAGCGCATTGAAGAGCGCCGGCACCACGTCGTTGTTGCTCTTCACCGAGAGATGGGCCGCGTACGCCATGTAGCCCAGCAGCGCGATCAGCCCCAGCAGCACCGTGTAGGCCGGCAGGAAGACGGCGTTCTTGCGGATGGTGTTGGCGCTCTTGGCCGCGAAGATGCCGGTCAGCGTGTGCGGGTACATGAAGGCCGCCAGCGCCGAGCCCAGCGCCAGGCTCGCGTACGGCAGGTACTGCGCGGGCTTGAGCGTGAGCCCGGTCGCGCCGCCCTTGGCCGTGAAGGCATCGCCGGCCACCTGGAACACGTGGCCGTAGCCGCCGAGCTTCATGGGCACCAGCACCACCGCCACCAGCACCACGATGTAGATCATCAGGTCCTTGACGAAGGCGATGAGCGCTGGCGCGCGCAGCCCGGCCGAGTAGGTGTAGAGCGCAAGAATCACGAAGGCGGCCGCCAGCGGCAGCTCGCCCGTGAGGCCCAGCGCCTTGATGACGACCTCCATGCCCACGAGTTGCAGCGCGATGTAGGGCATGGTCGCGACCACGCCGGTGACCGCAATGGCCAGCTCCAGCGCGCGCGAGCCGTAGCGGCCGTAGACCACGTCGGCCGCCGTCACGTGGCCGGCGCGGTGCGCGGCATGCCAGAGCCTGGGCATGATGATGAAGACGATCGGATACACAAGGATGGTGTACGGCAGCGCGAAGAAGCCGTAGGCGCCCACGGCGTAGACCAGCGCGGGCACGGCGATCACGGTGTAGGCGGTGTAGAAATCACCGCCCACCAGGAACCAGGTGATCCAGGTGCCGAAGTTGCGGCCGCCCAGGCCCCATTCGTCGAGATGGGCGCCCTTGCCCTTGGCGCCGCCGCTTTGCCAGCGCGAGGCCCAGAAGCCCATCACGGTGACCAGGAGGAAGAAGAAGACGAAGACCGCCAGCGCGGTCCAGTTGATCTGGCCGGCCATCATTCGTCTCCCTCGTCATAGTTGCTGCGGTAGACGACCCAGATCAGCAGGGCCGTCACAGGCACCCACAGCAGCTGGTACCAATAGAAGAAGGGAAAGCCGAACAGTGCCGGCAACTCGCTGTTGTAGAACGGCGGCCACAACAACCCCACGAAGGGCAACAAGAGCAGGGCCCACATGTGCTGTTCTCCTTGGTGTGATTTTTACGAAAGCACCCAAGGCTTATAGATCAAAAGCCGAACACGCGGCGGCGACCGGGTCGTTGGACTAGGGAGTGCGGCCCCCGCTGAAGGCATACATGCGCTCACCCAGAGGCGCCAGGAAGTCGCGCAGCAAGGGCTCGCGCATCAACGCCTGGACGTAGCCGGGCGCAAGACGACCGCCTTGTGCATACACGGCCAGGACGCGAAGGCACTCGCCGCGCAGCACGGTAGCGGCATGGGCATCGTCCTGCTGTCGGCAGGCGTGCGCGATCTCTCGCAGGAGCGCCGTGGCATCGGACGCATCGGGCGCCCATTGCAATCCATAGAGCCGCGCCAGGCGCTGGGCATCGGCCGATGGCAGACCGGGGAAAACCAGTGGGAGCAGACGTTCGCGAAGATGGGCCAGTGCGGTCACTTCCCTGGGCATCGGGGCAGCCGTCGCACGGCTGCCCGTGCAATGGCTCAACCCCACGTTCAGGTTTGCGAGCAAGGCATGGCCCTTGACCAGCTCCAGCAGCAGGCCGAGCCAGGCGAACTCGCCCAGGGTGGCATCGAAGCCGAGGCCGCTCTGCCGGACCCGCGGCAGCGCGAGCATCAGGCTGCCCATCAGCAGCGGCTGTTCGCGCGGCATGTGGGCCAGCAGCCCGGCGAGGATCTGCGGGTGCGTCTCGGGCAGGCGACGGATGGCGGGCTTGCCGTCATCGCCTGGGCCGGCAACGGTGTACCAAGACCCGACAGCGCCGACGGTCGGCAAGAGCCGCAGGAACGCGGCTTGCACTTGCAGCCGGGTCGCGTCGCTGCGCACGGAAGCCGGCCACAGGGCCAGCCCGTCGCCGTGTGCCTGCGACAGCCCCCACTGGGCCGCTGCCGCCCATCCCATCGGAACCGACGCCTGCAGCAGCAGGAGCCTGGAAAGACGCGGGTCGGCCTTCATCCGCTCGCGAATCACGGCCACGGTGCCATCGGTCGATGCGTCGTCCACCACGATGATCCGGTGCGGGGCGAGGGTTTGCGCCGCCATCGACGCCAATGCGTCGGCGATGTGCGCCTCGTCGTTCTTGGTGACCGTCAGCGTCGACACCTTGAAGTCGGTGTCGCTCGTGCCCAGCGCCTGCTGGCACGCCAGGCGTTGCCGGGCCGCCGCAAGATAGCGCTGCATCGCCGTGGCGAGCACCTCGTGCTGCGGCTGCAGCCCCAGCAGTGCCGCCGGCCCCGCCTTTTCGAGGGCACGACGGCGCGGCGCGTCGGCCACCAGGGCGCGCACGCGGTCCACGAGCTCGTCCCTCGAACAGCCTTCCACGGCATCGCGCACCGCAGGCGGCACTTCGGAATGGGGATAAAGCTCGGACACGACGGCCTTGCGATGCCGCAGCAGGATGGACAGGCGCGGCATCTCTGCCGTGGCCGCTTGCCCCGCCTTGCGCATGTTCAACCCGACCTTGGCGCGTGGCAGCAGGGCATCGCGTTGCGCCGGCGTCCAGGCCTGCCCGGTGGGGTAGACCACGCGCAGCCCGCAGGCGCTTAGCGCCTCCAGCACCTGCACGCGCTGGGTCGTGGTTTCGCCGAAGAAGATGACGTCGATGTCCTGCCCGGCGTCGTCGAGCACCTGCGACTCCGGTACGACGGGCGTGGCCCGCGGCTCGAAGGTCAGCGGCACGTAGTCGGACCTGAAGATGCCCAGGGCCTGGTGCTGCATCAGGTTCTCGAGGCTGTACTCCCACACGTGGGCGCGCTGCAACAGCCGTTGGTAGCCGGGCTGCTCCGCCAGCAGCTCGGGCAGGGCCGGCTCGAAGTTGACGACGATGGCATTGGGCGGCAGGTCGGCATCGGACGGCAGGCTGAGGCCCATCGCGAAGAAGAAGATGTTGATGTCGGCGTTGTCGATGCTCGGCGCCGCATCGACGCTGGTTGCGTAGCCGATCCGCTCGCACGCCAGCCTGAAGCTTTCCATCACCTCGGCGACGTTCTCGTTGCCGAGTGAACAGAATCGCAGATGCGGCCGGTACGGCAACCCCTCCGGCCAACCGGCCGGTTGCGCGCTCACAGCCGCCCTTCCTCCACCGCGTGGCAGGCCACCTGCACGCCCGCAATACCCAGCAGCTTGGGCCGCTCCGACGAACAGCGCGCATTGGCATGCGGGCAGCGCGGATGAAAGGCGCAGCCCGTGGGCGGGTTCAGCGGATTCGGCACCTCGCCCTGCACCGCCGTGCGCGCGCGCCCGGTGTGCTTCATCTGCGGAATCGCATCGAGCAGCATGCGCGTGTACGGATGCCGGGGCTCGGCAAAGAGCTTCTGCTTGTCGGCCACCTCGACGAGCCGGCCGAGGTACATCACACCGACCTGGTCGGCCACATGGCGCACCACGGCGAGGTTGTGCGAGATGAAGAGATAGGTCAGGCCCTGCTCGCGCTGCAGGTCCTTCATGATGTTGAGCACCTGCGCCTGCACGCTGACGTCGAGCGCCGAGGTGGGCTCGTCGCACACCAGGAACTCGGGCTGCGTGGCGAGCGCGCGCGCGATCGAGATGCGCTGGCGCTGGCCGCCCGAGAACTGGTGCGGGTACTTGCTCATGTCCAGCGGCGAAAGGCCGACCGACTTGAGCAGTTCGCCCACGCGCTCGCGCAGCGCGGCCTTGTCGCTGAGGATGTCGTGCTCGCGCAGCGGCTCGCCGATGATGTCTTCGACGATCCAGCGCGGGTTGAGGCTCGCATACGGGTCCTGGAAGATCATCTGGATGCGGCGGCGCAGCTTGCGGCCCTCGGGGGTCTTGAACGCGGCGTGCGCGTCCTGCCCGTCGAACTGCAGCCCGCCGCGCGTCGGCGCATAGAGGCCCACCAGCAGGCGCGCCACGGTGCTCTTGCCGCAGCCCGATTCGCCCACCAGCGCCAGCGTCTTGCCGCGCTCGATGGAAAAACTCACGCCGTCGACCGCATGCAATAGCACGCGCGGCTTGCGCTCCAGCACACGGTTGAGCCAGGGCGGCGAAACGTCGAAGGTGCGCGCCAGGTCGTGCGCCACCACGAGCGGCGCGCCGGTTGCGGCCTCTCTGCGGGGGTCGATCACGGCGCTCATCGGGTCACCTCGGCGAGCGGTTCGGCCGCTTCGGGCGTGGCGCGTTCGCCGGCCACCAGCGCGTCGTGGTGCCGGGCCGCGATCTCGGCCTGGCCCGCATGCGGATCGGCGGCATCGTGCAGCCAGCAGGCGGCGCGCGTGGCACCGGCGTGCATCAGTTCGGGCCGGTCGGTCAGGCAGCGCGCGAAGGTGCGCGGGCAACGCGGGTTGTACGCGCAGCCGGTCGGAATGGCATTGAGCCGCGGCATGGCGCCGTCGATCTGGTTGAGCCGCTCGCGGTCGCTCGTCATGTCGGGAATCGAGGCCATCAGGCCCGAGGTGTAGGGGTGCGCGGGCTGGTGGATCACTTCGTGCACGGGGCCGATCTCGGCGATGCGGCCGGCGTACATCACGGCCACGCGGTCGCAGGTCTCGGCGATCACGCCCATGTCGTGCGTGATGAGCATGACGGCCGCGCCGCGCTCCTTGCAGATGCGCTTGAGCAGCTGAATGATCTGCGCCTGGATCGACACGTCGAGCGCGGTGGTCGGCTCGTCGGCCACGATCAGCTTGGGCTCGGCCGCGAGCGCCAGCGCGATCACCACGCGCTGCCGCATGCCGCCCGAGAACTGGTGCGGGAAGTGGTCGATGCGCTGCTCGGCAGCGGGAATGCCGGTGTCCTGCAGCAGGCCGATGGCCCGGCGGCGGGCTTCGGCTTCGTTCACCGGCAAGTGGGTGCGGATGGTTTCGACCAGCTGCTGGCCCACGGTGTAGAGCGGGTTCAGCGAGGTCAGCGGGTCCTGGAAGATCGCGCCGATCTTGCGCCCGCGAATCGGGCGCATGGCATCGAAGCCGAGGTTGTCGATGCGCTGGCCCTCGAGCACGATCTGGCCGCCGGCCACGCGGCCCGGCGGTTCGAGCAGGCCGATGATGGCCGCACCGGTGAGCGACTTGCCCGCGCCCGATTCGCCCACCACCCCAAGGATTTCTCCCGGTGCGATGTCGAACGAGATCTGGTCGAGCGCGCGCAAGGTGCCGCGGCGGTGGGGAAATTCGACGACGAGGTCTTTGACCTGGAGCAGCGTCATGGTGGCGTTGTCCTTCTTGTCTTCAGCGCAGGCGCGGATTGAGCGCGTCGCGCAGCCAGTCGCCGAGCAGGTTCACGCTCAGGGCGATCAGCACCAGCATCAGGCCCGGGAACACCGTGATCCACCATTCGCCCGAAAACAGGTACTGGTTGCCGATGCTGATGAGCGTGCCCAGCGAGGGCGAGGTCGGCGGCACGCCAACACCGAGGAACGACAGCGTGGCCTCGGTGATGATCGCGGTCGCGACCTGGATCGTGGCCAGCACCATCACCGGCCCCATCACATTGGGCAGCACGTGGCGCAGCATGATGCGCAGCGGCGCGACACCGGTGACGCGCGCGGCCTGCACGTATTCCTTGTTGCGCTCCACCAGCGTGGAGCCGCGCACCGTGCGGGCGTACTGCACCCATCCGGTGAGCGAAATGGAAATGATCAGCACGCCGAAGGCCAGCGACTCGTGCGCGGCCGGGAACAGCGCGCGGCCGACGCCGGCAATGAGCAATGCGACGAGGATGGGCGGAAACGACAGCATCACGTCGCACACGCGCATGAGGAACGAATCGAGCCAGCCGCCGAGAAAGCCCGCCAGCAGGCCGAACACGACGCCGACGACGACCGACAGCACCACCGACACCAGGCCGACGATCAGCGAAATGCGTGCGCCATAAATGACGGCCGAGAGAATGTCGCGGCCCTGGTCGTCGGTGCCGAGCAGGTACTTGGAGGAGCCCTCGGCGCTCCACGCGGGCGGCAGCCGCGCGTCGCCCAGTTCGAGCGTGGCGAGGTCGAAGGGGTTGTGCGGCGACACCCAGCCGGCGAACACCGAGCAGAAGACACACACCAGCGCAATGAGCGCGGCGGCCATCGCGACCGGCGACGTGCGAAAGCTGTAGCCGACATCGCTGTCGAGCCAACGGGCAAGGGTTTTTTTCATCGCCGGGCCGCCCCAAGAAGGAAGGCGGCCCCCTCGGGGGGCAGCGGACCTTGCACAGCAAGGGAAGCGTGGGGGTTATTTTTCATCGTGAGGCAAAAAGGAATGGGCCCGCAAGAAGCGGGCCCATGGCCGGGCCGCTCAGGCGGCGGCCCACTGTCGAGTTACTTGATGCTCATCCACTTGAAGTACATGAAGTTGTCGGCCAGTTGCACCAGCTCGACCTTCTTGCTCACGCCCCATGCCAGCGACTGCTGGTGCAGCGGCAGGTGGCCCACGTCGTCCGCGTGGATCTTGAAGGCCTCCTTGATCATCTCGTTGCGCTTGGCCTTGTCGGACTCGGACTGGATCTTCTTGGTCAGCTCGTCGAGCTTGGGATTGCAGTACGCACCCAGGTTGAACTGGCCGGTGCCCTTGTCGTCGGGGCAGGAGGTGAGCGAACTCAGCGCGTTGTGCGAGTCATACGTGGTCGGCGTCCAGCCCAGCATGTAGAAGCTGGTGTCGCGACGCAGCACCTTCGGGAAGTAGGTGCCCTTGGTCTCGGCCACGAGGTTGATCTTCACGCCGATCTTCGCGAGGTTGGACGCGACGCTCTGGCAGATCTGGCCGTCGTTCACGTAGCGGTCGTTCGGGCAGTTGAGCGAGACCTCGAAGCCGTTCGGGTAGCCGGCTTCGGTCAGCAGCTTCTTGGCGGCTTCGACGTCGTACGGGAGGCGCTTGTCCTGCTCGGCGGTCCAGCCGTTGATGCCGGGGCCGACCAGCAGGCCGGTGGGACGCGAGGCGCCGCGCATGACGGTCTTCTGGATGCCGACGATGTCGATGGCCTGGTAGAAGGCCTGGCGAACGCGCTTGTCCTTGAACGGGTTCTTGCCCTTGATGTTCGAGTACTGCAGCTCATCGCGCTTCTGGTCCATGCCCAGGAAGATGGTGCGCATCTCTGGGCCGGTGATGACGCGGGCGTTGGGCGCGGCATTGATGCGGGCGATGTCCTGCACGGGCACCGGCTCCATCACGTCGACTTCGCCGGAGACCAGCGCGGCCACGCGGGTGGCGGGGTTGGCGATGGGCGTGAAGATGATCTCTTGCGCGTTGCCTTCGATCTTGCCCCAGTAGGTGCCGTTGCGCGTGAACACGGTGCGCACGTTGGGCTGGCGTTCGCGCACGCGGAACGGGCCGGTGCCGTTGGCCTTGAAGGAGGCGGTGTTCTCGATGCCCTTGCGTCGGTCGACGGGTTTGGTGGCCTGGTTTTCCTCGCACCACTTCTTGCTCATGATCATGGTGAGCGAAATGACGTCGGGCAGGATGGGGAACGGGCCGTTGGTCTCGATCTCGACGGCGAGGTCGCCGACCTTGCGCACGGCCTTGATGTCGCTCAGCGTGGCGCGCATGTCGGAGCCGTCGCCCTGGGCACGTGCGAAGCTGAAGACCACGTCGTCGGCGGTGAACGGCGTGCCGTCATGGAACACGACGCCCTTGCGCAGTTCGAAGCGCCAGACGTTCGGCGAGGTCTGCTTCCAGCTGGTGGCGAGCAGCGGCGCAAGGCTCAGGTCCTTGTTGCGACCCACGAGGGTTTCATAGACGTTGGCGGTCACGCTCAACTGCAGCGATTCGTTGAGCGAATGCGGGTCGAGCGACAGCGCGTCGCCCTGGTTCGCGATCCGGATGGTCTGCGCATTGGCGACCAGGCTGGCGGCGCCCAGTGCGCACAGGACAGCGACCGCAGCCGCTTTCTTCTTGAAACTCATGGGAACACTCCTCGGGTTGAAATCGGACACATCACGACGCCGCGGTGGCGGCGGCTTTCCCTGGCTGCGCGCCGCGGGTAGCGGCAAGCGGCATGCCCTGCTCGATCAGGCCCGCGTGCAACGCGGCGCCAAGCGGCAGGATCTCGTCGTTGAAGTCGTAGCGGCTGTTGTGCAGGAAGGCGCCTTCGCGCACGTCCTGGCCGATGCGCAGGTAGGCGCCCGCCTTTTTCTGCAGCATGAAGGAGAAGTCTTCGGCGCCCATGCTGGGCTCCATGCTGCGGTCGACGTTCTTTGCGCCGACCAGCGACTCGGCCACATCGGCGGCAAACATCGCCTCGGGGGCGGTGTTGATGGTGGCCGGGTAGATGCGCTCGTACTTGATGGTGGCGGTGGCGCCGAAGCCGGAGGCCACGGCGGTGCACAGCTCGGTCAGGCGCTGCTCGACCTGCGCCTGCACGCGCGCGCTGAAGGTGCGCACGGTGCCAACCAGCGTGGCTTCTCCGGGCACCACGCTCATGGCACCAAGGTCGCCCGCCTGCATCGCGCAGACGCTGATGACGGCGGCATCGATCGGGCGCACGTTGCGCGAGACGATGCTCTGCACCGCGGTGATGATGTGCGCCGCGACGATCACCGGGTCGACGGTGAGGTACGCATGCGCCCCGTGACCGCCCTTGCCCTTGATGCTGATGGTGATGCGGTCGGCCGCAGCCATCATCGCGCCGCGGTTGATGCCGACGGTGCCGGCCGGCATGGCGGGCCAGTTGTGCATCGCGTAGACGGACTGCACGGGGAAGCGGTCGAAGAGGCCGTCCTCGATCATCACGCGAGCGCCGGCAAAGCCTTCTTCGCCGGGCTGGAAGATCAGCACGGCGGTGCCATCGAAGTCACGGGTCTCGGCGAGGTAGCGGGCGGCGCCGACCAGCATGGCGGTGTGGCCGTCGTGGCCGCAGCCGTGCATGAGGCCGTCGCTGGCGGAGCGCCAACCGAAGTCGTTGTCCTCGCGCATGGGGAGCGCGTCCATGTCGGCGCGCAGGCCGATCATGCGGCCGCTGGCGGTCGACTTGCCGCGGATGACGCCGACCACGCCGGTCTTGCCGATGCCCTCGTGGATCTCGTCCACGCCGCAGGCACGCAGCGCCTCGCGCACGCGGCCCGAGGTGTAGACCTCTTCGAAGCCGAGCTCGGGATGGGCGTGCAGGTCGCGGCGAAAGGCCGTGATCTCGGGATAGAAGTTCGCGATGTGCGCAAACGCTCTGCCAGAGGCTTGCAGGCGCGGCGCGGTGGCTGTCGTCATTTCAATGCCCTCCTGCCTTGCCCACGCGCAGGCGCGGATCGACCACGAAGTACAGCAGGTCGACCACAAGATTGATCACCACAAAGATCAAGGCGATGAGGCACAGGTAGGCGGCCATCACCGGGATGTCGGCGAAGGTCACGGCCTGGATGAACAGCAGGCCCATGCCGGGCCACTGGAACACCGACTCGGTGATGATGGCAAAGGCGATCAGGCCACCGAGCTGCAGGCCGGTGATGGTCATCACGGGCACCAGCGTGTTCTTGAGCGCGTGGCCGAAGTGGATGGCCCGGTTCGAGAGGCCGCGTGCGCGCGCGAACTTGATGTAGTCAGTGCGCAGCACCTCGAGCATCTCGGCTCGCACCAATCGCATGATGAGCGTGAGCTGGAAGATCGCCAGCGTCACCGCCGGCAGCACGATGTGGTGCCAGCCGTCGGCGCTGAAGAGGCCGCTGGTCCACCAGCCGAACTTCACGGTATCGCCTCGGCCGAAGCTCGGGAACCAGCCCAGCGTCACGGCGAAGACGAGGATCAACAGGATACCGATCAGGAAAGTGGGCAGGGACACGCCGAGCAGCGACACAGTCATGAACACTTGGCTCATGAAAGTACCGCGGCGCAATGCGGTGTAGACGCCCATCGGAATGCCGATGAACAGTGCCAGCGCGGCGGCCACAAGTGCGAGCTCGAGCGTGGCCGGGAAGCGCTCGCCGATCAGGCGCGACACCTTCGCGCCCTGGCGCAGGCTCAGGCCGAACTCACCTTGCGCGGCATTGACGAGGAAGTGCCAGAACTGCACGAAGAAGGGCTTGTCGAGCCCCAAGGCGGAGCGCAGTTCACGGATCTGGTCGGGCTTGGCGTCTTGTCCCAACAGGAACACGACGGGGTCGCCGACATACTGGAACAAGAGGAAGGCGATGAACGCGACCGCGATCATCACGATCACGGCCTGGATCAGGCGGCGCAGTACAAAGGCAGTCATTCAGCAAACGAAGTGATCGGGCATGCTAGCAGTGCAAGGTGCGTGCCCGCACGGTGGTTCCCCGGGGGTGCGCTGCATGCTTTTCCGGGTTGCAGAACGAAAAAAGCCACTCGACTTTCGTCGAGTGGCTTTTGAGCTTTTCGATTCGAAGCTGGCTTACGCCAGCGTCAAATTAGAAAGCGTGACGGATACCGAAGTCGTAGCCGGTTGCGCTCTTCGGAGCGTAGCCGCCACCGTTGATGTAGCCAGGCGAACCACCGGTCACAGCGCCCATGACGGACGGGTTGTTGTAGGCGTTCTTCAGGTTGATGCGCGACAGCGTAGCGTACAGGGCAGTGCGCTTCGACAGGTTGTGCACGTAGCCGATGGCGAACTGGTTAGCACGGGCGTTGCCGTTGTTCGTGTTGAAGAAGTTGAACACTTGCGGAGCGCCGTTCTTGTACTTCACCGACGAATACGAAGCGCGGATCAGGCCAGCACCGACCGGCACCGTCACACCCAGCAGGTAGCCGTTGTACTTGTCGTTTTGCGTCGAGGTCGTCAGGAACGGGATGCCACCGAAGTTGATAGGCGTGCCCAGTTCGTTCTTGTCCTTGACTTGCGAGTACTCGCCGAACAGCTTGGCGGGGCCGAAGTCGTAAGAAGCACCCAGGTTGAAGGTGTTGATCTTGCGATTCTGCGTGCCAGCCAGTGCTGCCGAGTCGGCAGCCGTGCTTTGGCCGTACGAAGCGGCGACGTCCAGCGGGCCGTTGGCGTAGCCGAAACGACCACCAACGTAACGACCCTTCGACGACGGGCTGCTGAAGCCGGTGTCGCTGGTCTTGACGTTTTCATGCAGCGCGTACATGAACTGACCGTAGAAACCACCCAGGTTCGGCGGCAGGAAGTAGCCGATCGAGTTGCTCGAACGAACATAGTTGTCGCTGGTGGAAACTGCGGAGCCAGGGCCTGCAGCGCTTGCCAGACGGGTGCTGATGTTCGAGATCAGGTTGGTGCCAACGCCGTTGGTGCCGAACGGATCGAACACGGTGTCGTTCCAGAACGTCGGGGTGTAGTCACGGCCGAGGCGGACTTCACCGAACGGACCCGACAGGCTCACCGTCGAACGACGGTTGAAAGCCAAGCCACCGTTGCGATCGGTCGTAACGCCAGGGGTACCCGACAGACCACCGAGACCGGTGTCGTTGTTCAGACCAGCTTCGAGCCAGAAGCTTGCAGCCAGGCCACCACCGAGGTCTTCCGTACCACGGAAGCCCAGGCGGCTCGAGTTGTAACCCGAGTTAGCCAGTGCGGTTTGGCTTTGCTTGCGGCCAGCGGGAACAGCGAAAGGCTGGATCGCGAACGGGGTCGACGGCTGCCAGGTGCTCTTGGTCGAGTAGTTACTGATCGACGCGTCGACCACACCGAACAGCGTGACGGACGACTGGGCCGAGGCAACACCGGCAACAGCCAGGGCAGCCAGAGCAACTAGAGATTTTTTCATTGCAAGTTTCTCCAAGGTTAAACATAGGGCTCCGGTGCGAAGGGCTCACCGTGACTGGCACTTTTGTGCTCCCACCGGACCCCGGGCCAACCTCCTTTTGGGAAGTTGTTGCTATTGCACCAGAGCCGCTGCGGCAGGGCAAAACAATTCGCCCGAAATCTTGGATGGCCTGCGCGTTTCGTTGCAGTCCTGCAACAAAGGACTTAGGTCACCTGCCGCACCACAATATGAAATCAAGCGGTGCACCGGTGCGGCCTTTGTCATGTGCGTTCAAATAGCTGCATGACGCTCTTGCTCGACCCCGTCCTGACCGCCGCAGATGCGGCGTTGCGTACGCTCTTTGCCCGTCCTCATGCCACCCGGCTCATGCCCCTCCCCTCCCACACACCTGGAGAGATGAGCGACAACGAACGCCGGGATGCCGGCGCATTGATGCGCGTGAATCACGTAGGTGAAGTCTGTGCCCAGGCGCTTTACACGGCCCAGGCGGCCGTCGCAGGCGACCCGGCTCTGCGCGCCCAATTCCTTGAGGCTTCGCATGAGGAAACCGATCATCTGGCCTGGACACGCCAGCGCCTCGATGAGCTCGGCGCTCGGCCTTCAATCCTGAACCCACTCTGGTACGCGGGCGCATTCAGCCTGGGTCTTCTCGCAGGACGCCTCGGCGACCCGCTGAGCCTGGGGTTCGTCGCCGAAACCGAGCGCCAGGTGGAAGCTCATCTCGACAGCCATCTGGATCGCCTCCCTCCCGCAGACAGCGCATCCCGAGCGGTCGTCGAGCAGATGAAACTCGATGAAGCGCGCCATGCGGCGCAGGCCGTCGATGCAGGCGCGGCAGAGCTTCCGGCGCCTGCGAAAGCCCTGATGCGCGTGGCCTCCCGCGTGATGACCACGCTGGCGCACCGCATCTAGCGCGTCGACGTCAGGTTTCGATCAGATCGAAACTTGTAGTGATCTCGGCGGTCTTCGCCAGCATGATGCTGGCCGAGCAATAGGTTTCGTGGCTGAGCGCAATCGCGCGCTCCACAGCGGAAGCCGGAATGCCCTTCCCTGCAACGGTGAAATGCATGTGGATTTTCGTGAACACCTTGGGATCTTTTTCCGCGCGCTCGCTGGTCAACTTGACGCTGCAACGCTCGACACGATGCCGCCCGCGCTTCAGGATGAGCACGACGTCATAGGCGGTGCAGCCTCCCGTGCCGGCCAGCACGGTTTCCATCGGTCGTGCCGCGAGATTTTGCCCGCCGTTCTCGGGCTTTACGGCATCAGGGGCGCCGTCCATCATCAGAACGTGGCCACTGCCCGTCTCGGCAACAAAGCCCATGGCCGATCGGGTGCCTGCATCACCGGTCCAACTTACTGTGCATTCCATGGTTTTTGAGGGCTCCAGTCGAGGATGTCGGGCACAAATGCACGGCAACATCCATTAATGTGTGGGAAAAGCATCACTCGCTTGTTGCAACGCAACAAACAGTCGATATACTTTATTTCATTGCGCGCCAAGCTGTGCGCACCCAGTTGTCTCCTCCACCCTTCCAATTGGTGGATTTAGCCCCGAGCTGCAAAGCTCGGGGCTTTTTTCTTTCCAGCGGTCCAAGAGGCCCCACGCACTGCGGCGCCACTCTAGTGCGCCACACGAAAAGGGCAGCTGCTCTGGCTGCCCTGGCTGTTGCCGGTGTTGCCTCGGCCCAGTCGTCCGTCACGCTGTTCGGTGTGGTCGACGCGTCGATCAGTGGCTATTCGAACAGCTCGCGTGACGTGCGCAACGCCTTCCTCAATCGGGGCAGCGTCAAGACCAGCAGCCGCCAACTGGCTAACGGGGGCTACAACTCCAGCCGTTTGGGCTTCCGTGGCACGGAAGACCTTGGTGGCGGCCTCTCGGCCAGCTTCTGGCTCGAAGCCCCGATCAGCAATGACGACGGCCAGCAAGGCGTCGCGACGTTCAATCGTCGCTCGACGGTGAGCCTGTCGGGTCCGTTCGGTGAAGTTCGCCTCGGCCGTGACTACACCCCGACGTTCTGGAACGACACCGTGTTCGATCCGTTCGGCACCAACGGCGTTGGCACCAACCTGATCTCGACGGCCAACACCAGCTTCGGAGCCTTCGGCACTCCCGCAGCGACGGTGGGGTCCTTCGCCAATGGCGGCAAGAGCAACTACGACCGCGCCAGCAACACCATCGGCTACTTCCTGCCGCCGAACCTGGGTGGCTTCTACGGTCAACTGATGTACGGCTTCAGCGAAAAGACCAAGTACAGCCCTGGCATCGCGACGCCCGACATCCTGAACACGCAGCGTCAAGGTCGTTACGTTGGCGGTCGCTTCGGCTACGCCAACGGCCCGCTGGATGTTGCGTTGGCCTATGGCAGCAGCACTGTTGGCGACGACTACTATGCAGGCATCACCAGCAAGGTGAACACGTTCAACCTCGGCGCTTCGTATGACTTCGGTCCTGTGAAGCTCTTTGGTGAGTACTCGAAGGCCAAGAACAAGCTGGACTCCGACAACCAACGGTTCACGTTCAGCAACGTCAACTCGAATTCAGTCGACCTGACCGGTTACCTGCTCGGCGTGACCGTGCCAGTCGGCGTAGGCCTGATCCGCGCTTCGTACTCGGCGGTCAAGCTCGACCTGAACCAGCCGTTCGCATTCAACCAACGTGACCCGAAGGCCAACAAACTGGCACTCGGTTACGTACACAACCTGTCGAAGCGCACGGCGCTGTATGCGACGGTCGCTCGTATCAGCAACAAGAACGGCGCTGCTTTGACGACCGGCGGCCCCGGCTTCATCGCCAACAACACCTTCACCCCGAAGACATCGACCGGCTACGACTTCGGCATCCGCCACGCGTTCTGATCCGCAGGTCTTGATTCCCATGCTGGCTCGCGCCAGTTCGAATCGACAAAGCCTCAAGTCGCCCAGCTCACGCTGGGCGACTTTTTGCTCTTTCTCAGCTCATTCGTCCACGCCTGCTTTGCAGCAACCCCACATTCATTTCTCCGCTCAGCACCGATGCGTAGAAACGCTCGACCATGTTGACGCTCGTTCGCGCATTGCGCGCCAAGGTCAGCATGTCGATGCCCTGCCCATACAAGAGCCGCAACGTGATCGCGGTATGGCGCAGGCAATACAGCGTCCTCGACTGACCCAGCGGTCCCTTCTCGAGTCCCGCTTTTTCGAGCACCCAGTGAAAGAAGAAGTTGAGCACCGCGAGCGCGTGCTCGCGGTTCCTCAACTGCGGCATGAAGATGTAGTCTTCCGCCCCGCCAAAGCCATGCTCGCGACGATAAGTGAGCAAACATTCATGAACCCGCACGGCCGGACGCAAGCTCACGATGGGCTGGCTGTGTCGCTTGGTCTCGGGCAGGTTCATTCGCAGGTAGACATGCTTGCCGCGCACGACCTCGATGTGCTTGTGCTTCATGAGCTTGATGTCGCTCGGACGCACGAAGGTGTTCACCATCCAGCGGATCAGCCAAGGCAACTCGTCCGGCATGACGAGCAGTTCGCGCGCAATCCAGAAGCGTTCGCCGGGGGCGAGTTGATCGAGCACCGGATGCGAGTGTCCGCGCAAGCTGCGCGCGGTCTCGATGATCGTCCGGTACTCGGCGACGCTGAAGCTGCCGCGCGGCTGGCTGCGCACCTTGACCTTCGGAAATGCAGGCGCATCGCGAAGCACCCCGATGTGCACGCCGTGCATCACCACCTTGCGCAACAGCACCAGGTACTGGGCAATCGTCGTACTGGTGAAGCCCTGCTCTCCGAGGCGATCTATCAAACGTTGCGCGTCGGTGGTTGCAAACGACTGCGCCGGCACATCGCCCAGCAGCGGAACGATGTGCGCACGCAACCTGTTGCCCATCACTTGCCACGTTGCACGCCCAATTTCCTTTCGCTGGACGCGCGCGGCCTCCGCCTGCATCAGCCCTTTGGAAAGGTCGCTGACAGAAATTGATAACAAATTTTGCTCTGTCTTGAATTGATTGACGGTCGCGCGAACCGTGGGATAAGTGCGTTCAAAAAATCCCGAATCATTTGCAGCTGGGGCTTTGTTGAAGAGGTTTATGACATTTGTGTCCATGTCATATCCGCAAGCAATCCCGATGCCTCTTATCATCGTCAGTTAGCAAATGAAAACTCCCTTGAAAAAAATCATGCGCGGTGCGCCTGTTCATTCGGCGCTGACGCCCGCTGACTATCTCAGAAAAATTCTCAACGCCCGGGTTTATGACGTTGCGGTCGAGTCCGCGCTCGAGAAGTCGCGTGCACTCAGCGAGAGGCTCGGCAACACCGTGCTGCTCAAACGCGAGGACCAGCAACCAGTCTTCAGCTTCAAATTGCGCGGCGCGTACAACAAGATGGCGCACCTGAGTGCCGAGCAATTGGCAAGCGGCGTGATTTGCGCGTCAGCTGGCAATCACGCGCAAGGCGTCGCATTGGGTGCGCGCAAGCTCGGCACGCGCGCGGTCGTCGTCATGCCGGTGACGACGCCTCAATTGAAGATCGATGCGGTGCGCGGCTTCGGTGGCGAAATCGTCTTGCACGGCGACAGCTATTCAGACGCTTACTTGCACGCGCTCGAATTGCAGGCGCAGCAAAACCTGACCTTCGTTCATCCCTTCGACGACCCCGATGTGATTGCGGGCCAGGGCACCATCGCCATGGAAATCCTGCGGCAACACCAGGGACCGCTCGATGCCGTGTTTGTCGCGATCGGCGGCGGCGGTCTGATCTCCGGCGTGGCCAACTACATCAAGGCGGTGCGCCCCGAGATCAAGGTGATCGGCGTCCAGATGAACGACTCCGACGCGATGATGCAATCGGTTGCCGCACACGAGCGCGTGAACCTGCCCGACGTGGGCCTGTTCTCTGACGGCACCGCCGTCAAGCTCGTGGGCGAAGAAACCTTCCGCATCGCCAGCGAACTGGTGGACGACTACATCGCCGTCGACACCGACGCCGTGTGCGCCGCCATCAAGGACATCTTCGTCGACACGCGCAGCATCGTCGAACCGGCGGGCGCGCTGGCGGTGGCGGCCATCAAGGAATACGTGGCGCAGCACGGTCGCCATGGCGAGACTTACGCGGCCATCCTGTGCGGCGCCAACATGAACTTCGACCGCCTGCGTTTCGTCGCCGAGCGCGCCGAAGTCGGCGAAGAACGCGAGGCGCTGTTCGCGGTCACGATCCCCGAGGAGCGCGGCAGCTTCCGCCGCTTCTGCGAGCTGATCAGCGAGATGCCCGCGAACACCGCCGCGCCTGCGGGTGGTGGCGCGCCGCGCAACGTGACCGAGTTCAACTACCGCATCAGCGATGCCGCCAAGGCCCATGTGTTCGTCGGCCTCACGACATCGGCGCGCGGCGAATCGGCCACCATCGCGAAGACCTTCATCGACCACGGCTTCGATGCGCTCGACCTCACGCACGACGAACTCGCCAAGGAGCATCTGCGGCACCTGGTCGGCGGACGCACGGGCCTGGCGCACGACGAGCGGCTGCTGCGCTTCGTGTTCCCCGAGCGCCCGGGTGCGTTGCTGAAGTTCCTGAGCCTGATGCGGCCGAACTGGAACATCAGCCTGTTCCACTACCGCAACCAGGGCGCCGACTACGGCCGCATCCTGGTCGGGCTGCAAGTGCCGGCCGGTGAGGCCGCCGCGTTCGATGCCTTCCTCGAAACGCTGGGCTATCCCTACGTCGAGGAAACGGCCAACCCCGCGTACCGGCTGTTCCTGCAGGCCTGACGCACGGCGGAAAAGAAAAAGCCGGCGCAAAGCCGGCTTTTTTCATTCATTCGCTCGTTCAACAACGGCGCTGCTACTGAGCGGCGGCCCCCTGGGGCGGCGGCGTCATCGCCGGCTGCTGTTGCAGGGACCCGCCGCCCATCTGCGGCGGCGCCGCGACAGCCGGCATGGTCGCGGGCAGAAGCCCTGCTGGCGCGGCCTGGGGCGCAGGCGTTGCCAGCGGAGGCGGCGGCACGCTGCTGCTGACGCTGATCGGCGCGCGCACGGGCAACTGCAGCGTGAACGCGGCCGGTCCATCGACCTGCGCACCCAGCGTCGCCGCACGCACACCCACCGACTGCAGCACGTAGTTGTCGCCCACCTTCGAGCCAACACGGAACGGCCGGGGCGGCTTGCCATCGATGGAAATCAGCGCGGCCCCTTGCTTCGAGGGGTCCGCCACCACACCCGACAGCGCGAAGCGACTGGCCGCCTCGGGGGCCACGGGTGCCGTGCTCGTCGAAGGCAGCACGCCGAGCAACCGCGCGACCGCATCGGAATCGGCAGACACCGAAGGCCGGGGCATCGTTGCCGCGGCCGCCACGGCGTCGGCCGGCGAGGCCAGGCGCAGCCCCCAGAACACCGCGGCGCCGGCGGCCAGTGCCCAAAGGCCGGTCGTTGCAAGTGGGGCATGCCAGCGGGCTGCGGAGTAAGGACTTGTCATGGCCGCGGATTATCATGCAGCGCGCTTTCCGAACCATGTCGCCCAACCTATGACCAAATTCCTTCGTGCCACCTCCCGCACCGCCCAACGCGGCTTCACGCTGATCGAGCTGATGGTGGTGCTGGTCATCATCGGCGTGCTGGCAGCGCTGATCGTGCCGAACGTGATCGAGCGCGCCGACGACGCCCGCGTGACGGCCGCCCGCACCGACATCAACAACCTGATGCAGGCGCTGAAGCTCTACCGCCTGGACAACCAGCGCTACCCGACCGCCGAGCAGGGCCTGCAGGCGC
The DNA here is from genome assembly GCF_043658315.1 of Variovorax sp. VaC1. Lineage (NCBI taxonomy): Bacteria > Pseudomonadati > Pseudomonadota > Betaproteobacteria > Burkholderiales > Comamonadaceae > Variovorax > Variovorax sp. VaC1. Next base: position 76,073 of record NZ_JBIGLT010000004.1, read on the forward strand.
TGCTCACGCGCCCGACCACCGGCCCGGCCGCCCCCAACTGGAAGCCCTACGTCGAGAAGCTGCCCAACGACCCCTGGGGCCATCCCTACCAGTACCTGAACCCGGGCATCAAGGGCGAAATCGACGTGCTCTCGTTCGGCGCGGACGGCGTGAGCGGCGGCGAAGGCAAGAATGCCGACATCGGCAGCTGGCAATAGCGGCACCGGCGCCCGCCGCCACCCCAAGCAGCAGCGCCGCGCCCTCGGCGGCTTCACCCTGCTGGAGTTGATCGTCGTGATCGCGATCATCGCGATCGCCACCGCCAGCGTGAGCTTCGCGATGCGCGACACCAACGCCGCCAAGCTCGACCGCGAGGCCGACCGGCTCGCCGCCCTTCTCGAATCGGCCCGCGCTCAATCGCGGGCCAGTGGCGTCGCGGTGCGTTGGCGGCCAGTCGAAGGCAGCTTCGTGTTCGATGGCCTGCCGGCCGACGCACTGCCTGGCGGCTGGGTCGCCGAAGGCATCACGGCCCAGGTCTCGCTCGCTAGCGGCGTGCTGGTTCCCGCCTTGCAGCTCGGACCCGACCCGATCATTGCAGCCCAACAGGTCACGCTGTATTCCGCCGGCCCGCCCGCGCGCGCGCTGCGCATCGCCACCGACGGGCTGCGCCCCTTCACCGTCTCCGCCGTGCCATGAGCCGCCGGCCCTTTTCTTCTTCCTCGCGCAGCGACGGCGGCTTCACGCTGATCGAGGTGCTGATCGCCCTGGGCATCGTCGCGCTGGCGCTCGCCGCCGGCTCGCAGGCCACGATGTCGCTCACGCGCAATGCGCAGCGCCAGTCCGACCTGGTGCTGGCCGACCTGTGCGCCGAGAACGAACTCGCCAAGGCGCGCCTGTCGCGGCAGATGCCTGCGGTGGGCGACTCGGGTTCGATCTGCGTGCAGGCGGGCGCGTCGTTCAACGTGACGACCTCGACGGTGCCCACGCTCAATCCCAATTTCCGCCGCGTCGACGTGCAGGTGCGCGACGAAGGCAACGCGCCGATCCTGCGCATCTCGACCATCGTGGGGAGGTACTGATGACCGGCCCCAGGCTGCACGCGCCTCGCGTCGCTTCTCCTTCTTCTCCTTGCCGGGCGCAACACCCACGGCCGGACGAAGCCCGCTCCCCGATGCTCCAGCAGCGGGCCTCGCGACATCGGGCGCGCGGCTTCACTCTGATCGAGTTGCTGGTCGCCATCTCCGTGATGGCGCTCCTGTCGCTCGTGAGCTGGCGCGGGCTCGACAGCATGTCGCGCGCCACCACGCAGAACCAGCAACGCGCCGACGCCGTGCTGACGCTGCAAGCCACGCTCGCCCAGTGGGGCGCCGACCTCGACGCCACGACCGCGCTCGCCCAGACCCGTCCGATCGACTGGGATGGCCGCGTGCTGCGCCTCACCCGCCGCAACAGCGACGCGGCCGCACCGGCGGTGCAGGTGGTGGCATGGACACTGCGCGGCGGCCCCGACGGCGTGCGCTGGCGACGCTGGCAATCGCCCACCTTCACCACGCGCGGCGAATGGCAGCAGGCCTGGAACCTCGCCGCCAGCTGGGCGCAAGACGGTGGCGCGCAACCGGGCGGCTACGGTGATGTCGCCTTGATGGCCGCCGACAGCTGGCAGCTTTTCTTCTTCCGCGACAACACCTGGGTGCCGGCCGGCGAGTTGCCCGCCGCCACGCCGCCGCCGACCAATCCGCCCACGCCGGGCAACCCGGCCAGCCCTACCACCCCCATCGTCAACATGCCCGATGGCGTGCGCCTGGTGCTGAGCCTGCCGCCCGGCGACGGGCTGTCGGGCGTCCTCACCCGCGACTGGGTCCGGCCGACAGTCGGAGCGCCGAAATCATGACGACGCCGCGCACCACCCCGCCGATGCAACGCGCGCGCCGCCAGGCCGGTGCCGCGCTGCTCGCCGCCATGCTGACGGTGATGCTGGTCGCCACCTTCTCCGCCGCGGCGCTGTGGCAGCAATGGCGCGCATCGGAAGTCGAAGGCGCCGAGCGCGCGCGCGTGCAAGCCGCCTGGGTGCTGATCGGCGCGCTCGACTGGTCGCGCCTGATCCTTGCCGAAGACGGCCGCGCCGGCGGTGCCGATCATCTGGGCGAACCCTGGGCTGTGCCGCTCGAAGAGGCGCGCCTCACCAGCTTTCTGGCGGCCGACAAGAACGCGTCGAGCGACAGTCTCGACGGCCTGCCCGATGCCTTCCTCTCGGGCCGCATCGTCGATGCGCAGTCCAAGCTCAACGTGCTGTCGCTGGTCGATGGCGGCAAGCCGGTGCCGGCCAGCGTCGCCACCTTCACCCGGTTGTTCAACCTGCTGGGGCTGCCGCTGTCGGAACTCAACCGGATGACCGCCGGCCTGGCCAGCGCGCTGTCGAACGGCACCACGGCCGATGGCAGCGCCGATGTCGATGCAGGCGCCGCGCCGTTGCTGCCGCAAGAGGTCTCGCAGCTGGTGTGGCTGGGCCTCTCGCCCTCGACTGCCACGGCGCTCCAACCCTACGTGACGATCCTTCCAGTACGCACCAGGCTCAACATCAATACGGCAAGTGCCGAGGCGATCAGCGCCAGCATGGAATCGCTCAGCATCGCCAACGCGCGGCAACTGGTCGACCGCCGCACACGCGCCTTCTTCAAGGACCTCCCTGCCGCCAACGCCGCATTGCCCAGCGGCAGCAGTTCGCTCTTCAACGAGGCGCAGCATTCTGTGGGCACCAACTACTTCGAGGTGTATGGCCGCCTGCGCCTGGACCGCACCTGGGTCGAGGAACACTCGCTCCTGCAGCGCAACGGCATCACGGTGACGACGGTCTGGCGCACGCGCGGCGCCGGTGCGACGAACACTCCGGTCAAACCCTGATGTCGAAAGTAATCTTCCTCCTCAAAAAGGCCGTTCCAGAAGCGTCATATCTGCGAGTTACGCTATCGAAATAAGAGCGCTCTACTGTAAGACGCCCACCTACAATCACCGGCTTTTCCAAGATCGACATGACTCCCCTGCTGCTCATTGCCCCCCTCCCTCCGGCCGACGCCGCGGGTGAGTACGACTGGGCCCAGGCAGGCGACGACGGCATTGCGTTGCGCAACCAAGGCCGCGCGCTGCTGGCGCTCCTGCCATCGAGCACAGAAGTCACGCTCGGCATTCCTTCCGCCGCGTTGTCGTGGCACCGCGTCACGCTGCCCAAGGGCAGCACGGGCAGCGCCTCCAAGCTGCGCGCCGTGCTCGACGGCCTGCTGGAAGAGCACCTGCTCGACGACCCCGAGGCATTGCACTTCGCGCTCGAACCCGACGCCAAGGCTGCCGGCACGCCGGTGTGGGTCGCGGCCTGCAACCGCATCTGGCTGCGCAGCGTCGTGCAGGGGCTCGAAGCGGCGGGGCGGCGCGTGGTGCGCATCGTCCCCGAGTTCGCGCCGCAGCCGGCCGACGGCCCGCCGCTGCTGCAGATCACGGGCGAACCCGAGGCGCCGCAGCTCACCGTCTGCGATGCCGACGGCGTCGTCTCGCTGCCGCTGGCCGGTGCCGGGCTGGCCCTGTCGGGCGGCCTGCCGCTCGACACCGCCGTCATCACCACCGAGCCCGCCGTGGCCGAAACGGCCGAGCACCTGCTCGGGCGCCGCGTGCCCATCGTGCAGACGCCGCAGCGCTGGCTGCAGGCCGCACGCACGCCCTGGGAGCTGGCGCAGTTCGACCTTGCCGCAACCGGCCGCGCGCGTGCCGGCAAGCGGTTCGCCTCGGTGCTCCAGACCCTGCGCTACGCACCCGAGTGGCGCGCCGCGCGCTGGGGCGCCGTCGCGCTGCTGCTGACCCAACTGATCGGCCTCAATGCCTGGGCCTGGAAAGAGCGCAACGCGCTCGAAGCCAAGCGCAAGGCTGCCGACGCCATCCTCACCCAGACCTTCCCCTCGGTGAAGATCGTGGTCGACGCACCGCTGCAGATGGCGCGCGAGGTCGCGGCACTGCAGCAGGCCGTGGGCGACGTGGCCAGCAGCGACTTCGAACCGATGGTCGGCGCGCTCGCCACCAACCTGCCGCCGGGCAAGGTGCCGGCCGCCGTCGACTACAGCGCCGGCCAGCTGCGCCTGCGCGGCCTCGGGCTGCAACCCTCCGAGGTCTCCCAGCTCACCGGCGCGCTCGCGCCGCGTGGCTACAACGTGCGCACTGAAGGCGATCTGCTGCTGGTACAGGCCGAGGCCACCCGATGAATTTCAGCGAACAGCTCAAGGCCCGCTGGGCCACCCTTGAAGCGCGCGAGCGCCGCCTGGTCGCCGCCGCGGTCGCGCTCGTGGCACTCGCCTTGCTTTGGTGGATTGCGCTCGCCCCCGCGTTGCGCACGCTGGCCGCGGCCCCGGCCGAACACGCGAAGCTCGATGCCCAGCTGCAGCAGATGGCCACCTTGCAGAACCGCGCGAAGGCGATGCAGTCGCAGCCCCGGCTGAACCGCGACGACGCCATGCGTGCGCTCGAAACCTCGGTGCGCGAGGGCCTGGGCACCCACAACGCCCAGCTCATGAACGCCGGCGGCGACGGTGCCACCGTCACGCTGCGCGCGGCGCCCGCGCAGGCAGTCGCCCAATGGCTGGCGCAGGCACGCGGCAACGCCCACGCGGTGCCGCGCGAAGCCCACCTGACCCGCGCCCCCGCCGCAACGCCGACGACGCCCACGACACCCGCAGCGGGAGGCAAGGACGCATCGGCGCAAGCGCCGCAGGTCCGCTGGGAAGGCACACTCGTCATGGCGCTGCCCGCGGCGCGATGAGCCACGGCAACCCGGCGGCATGGTGACGCGCCCCCTTCTCCCCGAAACCAGGCCGCGTGGCGGCTGGCGCTGGGCCCTGCTCGGCGTCGTGATCGGTGCCGTGCTGACGGTGGTGCTGTTCGCGCCCGCGCGCTGGCTTTCGGCCGCGCTGTCGAACTGGAGCCAGGGCCGGCTGGTGCTGGCCAACCCGCGCGGCACCGTCTGGAACGGCACGGCCGCCGTGGTGTTCGCCAGCGGTGCCGGCGGCGCCGAAGCCATCTCGCTGCCGGGCCTGCTGCACTGGCGCATGCGACCGAGCTGGAGCGGCATGTCCGCCAGCCTCGACCTGCCCTGCTGCGCGGCCACGCCGCTCGAACTCAAGGCCAGCCCGCGCGCCAAGGGCATGCAGCTCGAATGGCAGGACGCTCGCTCGCGCTGGCCCGCGACCATGCTCACCGGCCTGGGTGCGCCCTGGAACACGCTCAAGCTCGACGGCGCGCTCGACCTCTCCACCAAGGCCTTCGCGATGCAGTGGGACGGCCCCACGCTGCACATCGCGGGGCAGGCGACGCTCGACGCCACCGATGTTTCTTCCAGCCTGTCGACCCTGCGGCCGATGGGCAGCTACCGGCTCACGCTCGAAGGCGGCAACCGCCCCACGCTGCTGCTCAGCACGCGCGAGGGCAGCCTCGAGCTGAACGGCAGCGGCAGCTGGAACGGCACCACCTTCCGCTTCAATGGCGAAGCCAGTGCCGCGCCCGGCCGCGAAGACGCGCTTTCCAATTTGTTGAACATCATCGGACGACGCGACAACGCGCGTTCGATCATCACCCTGGGTTGATCCGATCATGATGAAGCCACTGTCTTCGCCCGGCGCCCGCCTCGGCATCGTCGCCATCGCGGCGCGCATGCTGATCGCGGCGTCGCTCCTGCAGGCCGTCTCGCCTGCCTTCGCACAGGCCGGCGACGCACCGCGGCGCGGCGAACCGATCACGCTGAACTTCGCCAACGCCGACATCGAGGCCGTGGCCCGCACCATGGCCGTGGTGACTGGGCGCGACGTGGTGGTCGATCCGCGCGTCAAGGGCACGATGAACCTCGTCACCGACCGCGCCATCGCACCGGCAGCCGCGTTCAACCAGTTCGCCTCGGCGCTGCGGCTGCAGGGCTTCACGGTGGTCGAGGCCGACGGGCTCTACAAGGTCGTGCCCGAGGCCGACGCCAAGCTGCAGAGCAGCACGGTCAACACCTCCATCGGCGCGACCGCGTCGAGCGGCAGCAACCAGATCGTCACGCAGATCTTCAGGCTCAACTACGAGTCGCCCAACAGCCTGCTGCCAGTGCTGCGCCCGCTGATCCCACCGAACAACACCATCAACGTGAACCCGGGCAACAACTCGCTCGTGATCACCGACTACGCCGACAACATGCGCCGGCTGGCCCGCATCATCGCGTCGCTCGACGTGCCCAATGCGTCGGACATCGAAGTGATCCAGCTCAAGCACTCGGTCGCCACCGACCTGCTGCCGCTGGTCCAGCGGCTGGTCGACGGCAGCGGCTCGGGCGCACCGGGCGCCGCCGCTGCGCCGGGCGCGGCCGATGCGTCGTTCCGCACCACGCTGCTGGCCGATCCGCGCAGCAACTCGCTGATCTTGCGCGCGGCCAATCCGGCGCGCGTGCAGCTCGTGCGCACGCTGGTCGAGAAGCTCGACCGCGCACCCACGGACAGCGGCAACGGCGCGGCCGGCAACATCTACGTGGTCTACCTGAAGAACGCCGACGCGGTGCGGCTGGCGGCCACGCTGCGCGCCGCGATGGCGGCCAACCAGCAGTCGGGTACGCAAGGCGCCGTGGGCGGTGGCGGCAGCAGCCCGGTGCCGCAGCAAAGCAGCGCGCCGCAGGCCATGCAGACCAGCATGAGCGGAAGCAGCGGCGGTGGCTCGGCCGCCGCCAATGCGCCGCTGAACAACAACAACCAGCCTTCGACCGGCGGCCAGATCCAGGCCGACCCGACGACCAACTCGCTGATCATCACCGCGCCCGAGCCGCAGTACCGCCAGATCCGCGCGGTGATCGACAAGCTCGACGGCCGCCGTGCGCAGGTCATGATCGAAGCGCTGATCGTCGAGGTCAACGCCACCAAGGCGGCCCAGTTCGGCGTGCAATGGCAAAGCGCGCTCGGCAGCAACGGCGTCATCGGCACCAACTCCAGCCTCAACAAGTCCAACATCCTGGCACTGACGCAGGCATTGGCCACCCGCAACCCCGCCAACCTGGCGGGGTCGATCCAGCCGGGGCTGAACATCGGCATCGCGGGCAAGATCGGTGGCCAGTACATCCTGGGCGCGGTGGCGAACTTCTTCAGCAACGACAACGACGCCAACGTGCTGTCCACGCCCAACCTGCTGACGCTGGACAACGAAGAAGCCAAGATCGTGATCGGCCAGAACGTCCCCTTCCCCACGGGCTCCTATGCCAGCACTTCGGGCTCGGTGGGCGTGAACCCGTTCACCACCGTCGAGCGCAAGGACGTCGGCCTCACCCTGCGCGTGCGTCCGACCATCAACGAGAACGGCACCGTGAAGATGACGATCTTCCAGGAGACCTCCAACGTGACGGCCGGCACCCTCACCGACCCGAACGGTCCGACCACGGACAAGCGCTCGCTCGAATCGAGCGTGCTCGTGGACGACGGCGGCCTCGTGATGCTCGGCGGCCTGTTGTCGGACACCTACGGCACCAGCATCGACAAGGTGCCGCTCGCCGGCGACATCCCGGTGTTCGGCAATCTGTTCAAGAGCGAGAACCGCTCACGCAGCAAGAAGAACCTGATGATGTTCCTGCGCCCGGTCGTGATGCGCGACAACGCGTCGACCGAGGCTTTCGCCTACGACCGCTACGACCAGATCCGCGCCCTGCAACAAGTAGCCCAACCCAATGCCGACAACGTGATGCTGCGCGCCGTCGATGCCGCGCCGGTGCTGCCGCCGCTAGGCACCTCCGACAACCGCAACGGCACCCTGCGCGAGCAAGGCACCCAGCTGATTCCGCAGCCGTCCGCGCCGGTCGACAACCGCAAGCTGGCCCCGAGCCCCCTGCGCGGCGCGCTGCCGCCCACGGGCGACCCGGTGAGCGCGCGCGAGCTGCCCTGATCGCCCCGATCGTTCTATCCTCCGTTTCAACGACGCCATCCACGCACACGCCCCGCCGACCCTGCCCATGCGCTATCCCCTGCCCTATGCCTTCGCTCGCAGCCAGCAATTGCTGCTCGAAGAGGCCGACGACGGCCGCTACACGCTGTGGATGTCGGCCCAGCCCGCACGCAGCGCGGTCGGCGAGGTGTCGCGCAAGTACGGCGTACAGGCCTTCGAGGTGCTGGCCGACGGCACGCTGGCGCAGCGCATCAGCGCGGCCTACGCGCAGGGCGAATCGAGCGCCGCCGCAGTGGTGAGCGAAGTGCAGAACGACGCCGACCTCTCGCGCATGATGCAGGAGCTGCCGGCAGTCGAAGACCTGCTGGCCAGCGCCGGCGACGCGCCCATCATCCGCATGCTGAACGCGCTGCTCACGCAGGCCGCGCGCGACGGCGCCAGCGACATCCACATCGAGCCCTACGAGCGCACATCGTCCGTGCGCTTTCGCATCGACGGCACGCTGCGCGAAGTGGTGCAGCCCAACCGCGCGCTGCACGCCGCGCTGATCTCGCGCCTGAAGATCATGGCCGACCTCGACATCTCCGAGAAGCGGTTGCCGCAGGACGGGCGCATCTCGCTGCGCATCGGTACGCGCGCGGTCGACGTGCGCGTATCGACGCTGCCGAGCGCGCATGGCGAACGCGCCGTGCTGCGCCTGCTGGACAAGAGCGAATCGAAGCTCACGCTCGAATCGGTGGGCATGCAGGGCGACACGCTGCAGCGCTTCGAAAAGCTCATCACGCAGCCGCACGGCATCATCCTCGTGACCGGCCCGACCGGCTCGGGCAAGACCACCACGCTGTATGCCGCGCTGGCCCGGCTCGATGCGACGCGCAGCAACATCATGACGGTGGAAGACCCCATCGAGTACGAGCTGCCGGGCGTGGGCCAGACGCAGATCAACGCCAAGATCGAACTCACCTTCGCCAAGGCCCTGCGCGCCATCCTGCGGCAAGACCCCGACGTGATCATGATCGGTGAAATCCGCGACTTCGAAACCGCGCAGATCGCCATCCAGGCGTCGCTCACGGGCCACCTCGTGCTGGCCACGCTGCACACCAACGATTCGGTCAGCGCCGTCACACGGCTGACCGACATGGGCGTGGAGCCCTTCCTGCTGAGTTCGTCGCTGCTGGGCGTGCTCGCGCAGCGCCTCGTGCGCAAGGTCTGCACGAGCTGCGGCGGCGCCGGCTGCGATGCCTGCGGCCAGACCGGCTACCAGGGCCGCACCGGCATCTTCGAGTTGCTGGTGGCCGATGAAACCGTGCAGGGCCTGATCCACAGCAAGGCGGCCGAGAGCGAACTGCTGCAAGCCGGCGCGCGCGGCGGCCTGCGCCTGATGCGCGAAGACGGCGAGCGGCTGGTGCAGGCCGGCATCACCTCGCGCGCCGAGCTGTTGCGCGTCACGCGCGACTAGCGATTAGCGTTCCGGCCCCGCCATGCCCGCCTATTCCTTCGAAGCCATCGATGCCAGCGGCCAGTCGCGCGAAGGCGTGCTCGAGGCCGACACCGCGCGCAGCGCCCGCAGCCTGCTGCGCGCGCAAGCGCTGATTCCGCTGTCGGTTACGCCGGTCGGCAGCGATCACATCAACGGCACCGGCGAACGCAGCGGCCTCGGCCGATGGCTCGGCGGCGGCAAGCGCGTCTTCAATTCCACCGGGCTTGCGGTGTGGACGCGGCAGCTCGCGGGCCTCGTGTCTTCGGGCCTGCCGCTCGAACGCGCGCTGACCGCGCTCACCGACGAAGCCGAGTCCGAGCCGCAACGCAACCTCGTCGCGTCGCTGCGCGCCGAGGTCAATGCGGGTTCGCCTTTTGCGCGTGCGCTGTCGGCGCACTCGCGCGAGTTCTCGCCCATCTACACGGCCGTGATCGGTGCCGGCGAGCAGAGCGGCAACCTCGGGCTGGTGCTCGACCGCCTCGCCGACGACCTCGAAGAACGCCAGGCGCTGCAGCAGAAGCTGATCGGCGCGGCGCTGTACCCGGCCATCGTCACGCTGGTGGCCATCGTCATCGTGATCTTCCTCGTGAGCTACGTGGTGCCGCAGGTGGCGCAGGTGTTCGCGGGCACCAAGCGCTCGCTGCCCTTCCTCACCACCGTGATGCTGTCGCTGAGCGCGGGCGTGCGCAACTACGGCTGGTGGATGCTCGGCGCCGTGGTGCTGATGGCCATTGGCGCGCGCTTGGCGCTGGCTCAGGAAGCCTTTCGCATGAAGTTCGATGCCGCGTGGCTCAAGCTGCCGCTGGTCGGCAAGCTTGCGCGCGGCTACAACGCGGCGCGCTTCGCGAGCACGCTCGCCATGCTGGCCACGGCCGGCGTGCCGATCCTGCGGGCGCTGCAGGCCGCCTCCGAAACGCTGGGCAACCGCGCGATGCGCGCCGACGCGCTCGACGCGCTGGTGCTGGTACGCGAAGGCGCGCCGCTGGCCTCGGCACTGGCGCAGAAGAAACGCTTTCCGGGCCTGGTCTCGATGTTCGCGCGGCTGGGCGAGCAGACCGGCACGCTGCCGCTGATGCTGCAGCGCGCGGCCAACCAGTTGGGCGCCGAGGTGCAACGCCGCGCGATGCACCTGGCCACCATCCTCGAGCCGCTGCTGATCGTGGCGATGGGTGGCGTGGTGATGCTGATCGTGCTGGCCGTGATGCTGCCGATCATTCAACTCAACCAGTTCGTCAAGTGACAACGGCCAGGAAGCAGAACGCATGCCGGTAACGCTCGAAGACAAGCTCGTGGTCGCGATCTCCTCGCGGGCGCTGTTCAACCTCGAAGAAGAAAACCGCATCTTCGAGGCCGGCGACAACGAAGGCTACATGCGGCTGCAGCTCGACCGCATCGACGTGCCGGCCGCGCCCGGCATCGCCTCCTCGCTGATCCGCAAGCTGCTGCGCTTCAACGAAGACGGCGTGCAGCGTGTCGAGGTGGTGATCCTCTCGCGCAACGACCCGGTCTCGGGCATGCGCATCTTCAAGTCGAGCGCGGCCGCCGACATCAAGCTGCAGCGCGGCGTGTTCACGCAGGGCCGCCCGCCCTTCGGCTACCTGCGCCCGTTGCGCGCGCACCTGTTCCTGTCGGTCAACGCGCAAGACGTGCGCGAGGCGCTGGCCGCGGGCTTCCCCGCCGCGCGGGTGCTGGTCGAATCGGTGAAGGCCAGCGATGCGTGGCCGAACGAAGTGCGCATCGCCTTCGACGGCGACGCGGTGCTGTTCTCGGACGAGGCCGAGCGCGTGTTCCAGGCCGAAGGCCTCGACGCCTTCCAGGCGCATGAACTCAGCAAGGCCGACCTGCCGCTGCCCGAAGGCCCGTTCAAGCCGCTGCTGGCCGCGCTGCACCGCCTGCAGCTGGCCGGCAATGCGCAGATGCGCATCCGCACCGCGCTGGTGACCGCGCGCAGCGCACCGGCGCACGAGCGCGCGATCCGCACGCTGATGAAGTGGAACATCCGCGTCGACGAGGCCATGTTCCTCGGCGGCCTGCCCAAGGGCGAGTTTCTGCGCGAGTTCGAGCCCGACTTCTTCTTCGACGACCAGACCGGCCACGTCGATGCGGCATCGCTGCACGTGCCCGCCGGCCATGTGTCCAGCGGCATCAGCAACGAGCCCTGAACGCGGCGCGATGCCGCGCCACGTTTTCGTTGCGGCTGTTGTTCCGGTCCGTCGATGGGCATGGCGCTGTCACGCCCATGGCGTAGAACCCGGAATGCCCTGGGCGCCCTGCACGCCACGAACCGACGGAGCACGACCATGACCTCACGCCGCCAATTCCTCACAGGCACCGCCACCACGGGTGCCGCCGCGCTGGCGCTCTCGGCCTTTCCGCCGAGCATCCGCCGCGCCCTCGCCATTCCCGCCAACAACAAGACCGGCACGATCATGGACGTCGAGCACGTCGTGATCCTGATGCAGGAAAACCGCGCCTTCGACCACTACTTCGGCACGCTGAAGGGCGTGCGCGGCTTCGGCGACCGCTTCACCATTCCCCTGCCCAACGGCCTGAGCGTGTGGCAGCAACTCGACGACGCGGGCCGGCAGGTGGTGCCCTACCACCTCGATGGCACCAAGGGCAACGCGCAACGCGTGAGCGGCACGCCGCACACCTGGATCGACTCGCACAAGGCCTGGGACGGCGGCCGCCTGTCCCAGTGGCCGCGCTTCAAGAAGGTGAGCAAGACGGCGCCCTTCACGCAGTCGATGGGCTACCTGACGGAGGCGGAGCTTCCGTTCCAGTTCGCGCTGGCCAACGCCTTCACGATCTGCGACGGCTACCACTGCGCGATGCACACCGGCACGCACGCCAACCGCGCCTTCCACTGGACCGGCACGAACGGCCCGACGGGCGCGAATGTGGCCTACGTGAACAACGTCAACAGCTGGGCGATGACCGGACCTTCGACCGAGGGCTACGAGTGGAAGACCTATGCAGAGCGCCTGCAGGAGGCGAACGTCAGCTGGCTGGTCTACCAGAACATCTCCAACAACTACGGCTGCAATCCGCTGCTGGGCTTCAAGCCCTACCGCAAGGCGAACGAAGCATCCGCCAGGCCGGTGAACTCCACCGACGCCCAGGGAACCGCACACGCCTATGCACCCGGCGACGATGCCGGCAACCCGCTCTACAAGGGCACCGCCAACACGCTGCCGGTGGCCGACCAGGCCGCCTTCGACGCGGGCGCGATCTTCGATGCCTTCCGCGCCGACGTGAAGGCAGGCCGGCTGCCGCAGGTGTCGTGGATCATTCCGCCCGACGTGTACTCCGAGCACCCCGGCCCATCGAGCCCGGTGCAGGGCGCATGGTTCATCCAGCAGGCGCTGGATGCGCTCACCGCGGTGCCCGAGGTGTGGAGCAAGACCGTGCTGTTCGTCAACTTCGACGAGAACGACGGCTACTTCGACCACATGCCATCGGCCTCGGCGCCTTCGCCCATTCCATCGGCCGACCCCGCCGTGAAGGCCTTCGCGGGCAAGACCACGATGTCCGACGCGGACCTGGGCTGCGAGTACTTCAACCACCCGCCACCGCCGGGCGTGCCCACCGCCCAGCCCAAGCCCGACGGCAATGTCTACGGCCCCGGCATGCGCGTACCGATGTACGTGATCTCGCCCTGGAGCCGCGGCGGCTGGGTCAATTCGCAGACCTTCGACCACACCTCGGTGCTGCGCTTTCTCGAAGCGCGCTTCGGCGTCAAGGAGACCAACATCGGGCCGTTCCGCCGCGCGGTCAACGGCGACCTCACGAGCGCCTTCAACTTCGCCACGCCGAACGGAGAACTGCTGCCCACACTTGCGGGCCGAAAGACCAAGGCCGAGGCCGACCGGTTGCGCGCCGAGCAGGACACCCTGCCGCAGGTCACGCCACCGGCCGATGGCAAGCTGCCAGTGCAGGCCACGGGCACACGGCCTTCGCGCGCTCTGCCCTACGAACTGCATGCGAGCGCCAAGGCCGATGCGGCTGGCGGCACGCTGCAGCTGCTGTTCGCCAACACCGGCAAGGCGGCCGCCGTGTTCCATGTGTACGACAAGCTGCACCTCGACCGTCTGCCGCGCCGCTACATGGTGGAAGCGGGCAAGTCGCTCGACGACACCTGGGCCGCCATGGCCGACGACGCCGGCGCCTACGACCTGTGGGTGCTGGGGCCGAACGGCTTTCACCGCCACTTCAAAGGCGACCTCGCCACGCTGAACAAGGCCGGTGCAGCCCGCCCCGAAGTCCATGTGCGCTACGACATCGCAAGCGGCAATGTCCACCTGCGCATGCGCAACGACGGCAGGCAGGCCTGCACCTTCACCATCGCGGCCAAGGCCTACCGCACCGATGGCCCGTGGACCGCAACGGTGAATGGCGGCGCGGCCACTGAGCGGCACTGGAGCCTTTCAGACAGCGGCCAGTGGTACGACTTTGCCGTGACCTGTGACGCCGACCCCGCCTACTACCGGCGCTTTGCGGGCCGCATGGAAACCGGCAGGCACACCGTGAGCGATCCGGCGATGGGCATGGCCGACCTCTGAGCCTCGCCATGCATCGCTGACGGAGCGGAAAGCGCACACAGCGTGCGCTTACGCCTCCACATTGAAGGGGTCATCTCGATGTCACCCGGGCTGACTAGCCTCGGCGCCACAACATCGAGAGAGGATTTCCCATGCGACTCATCACGTCGCGCACGCATCACGCGTGCGCGCTGTTCTTCATTGCCTGCGCGCTTTCCGCTTGCGGCGGCAGCAGCAACAGCGTCGGCCTCCCCAACCCGCCCGTCGCGGGCACGCCAGACCCCACGCCTCCCGCACCGGACACCGGCGTCAAGCCCGAAAAGCGCTGCGCCCCCTGAGCGCCCGAAGAACCACAACGAGAAGTCCATGAATTCACGCCGCAAATTCCTCACCGGCACGGCCACCACGGGCGCCGCCGCGCTCGCACTCTCGGCCTTTCCGCCGAGCATCCGCCGCGCGCTCGCCATTCCGGCCAACAACAAGACCGGCACCATCGAAGACGTCGAACACATCGTCATCCTGATGCAGGAGAACCGCTCCTTCGACCACTACTTCGGCACGCTGCCGGGCGTACGTGGTTTTGGCGACCGCTTCACCGTTCCGTTGCCGGGCGGGCGCAACGTCTGGCAGCAGAGCGATGCCGGCGGCAAGATCGTGCTGCCCTACCACCTGGACCAGACCAAGGGCAACGCACAGCGAACGACCGGCACGCCGCACACGTGGGTCGACAGCCAGGATGCCTGGGACGGCGGCCGCCTGTCCCAATGGGCACGCCACAAGACCACCGCCGGCATGGGCTATTTCAAGGAAGCGGAAATACCGTTCCAGTTCTCGCTGGCCAACGCCTTCACGCTGTGCGACAGCTATCACTGCGCCATGCACACCGGCACCGACGCCAACCGCTCGTTCCACCTGACCGGCTCCAACGGGCCGGCCGCGCAGGGCGTGGCCTTCGTCAATAACGAATGGGACTGGCTCGACGGCCGCACCCCGGCGGTGGACACCGGCTACACATGGAAGACCTACGCCGAGCGGCTCGAAGAGGCAGGCGTGAGCTGGATCTGCTACCAGAACATGCCCGACGAATGGGGTGACAACATGCTCGGCGCCTTTCGCCAGTACAGGCGCGCCAACCGGGCCTCGCCCTTCCCGGTCTCCAGCGGTGGGAAGCCCAACAAGCCCTATTCCGACACCGGCCAGGCAGTGCCCTATCACGCCTACGACCCCGCCAGCGACAACCCGGGCAACCCGCTCTACAAGGGCATCGCCAACACCTTGCCGGGCAACAAGCCCGAGGAATACCTCGACGCGTTCCGGCGCGACATCAAGGCTGGCCGCCTGCCGAAGGTGAGCTGGATCAACGCGCCCTCGATCTATTGCGAACACCCCGATCCGTCCAGCCCGGTGCAGGGCGCATGGTTCCTGCAGGAAATACTGGATGCGCTGACGGCCGTGCCCGAGGTCTGGAGCAAGACCGTGCTGCTGGTCAACTTCGACGAGAACGACGGCTACTTCGACCACGTGCCGTCGCCGTCCGCGCCCTCGCGGATCGACCCCACCAACCCCCAGAGCCCCATCGCGGGCAAGACGACGCTCGCCGACGCCGACATGGCGCACGAATACTTCACCCAGCCAGCGCCGGCGGGCAGCAGCTCGCAGCCCACGCCTGACGGCCGCGTGTTCGGCCCCGGTCCGCGCGTGCCGCTGTATGTGCTCTCGCCGTGGAGCCGCGGCGGCTGGGTCAACTCGCAGGTGTTCGACCACACCTCGGTGCTGCGCTTCATCGAGGCTCGCTTCGGCGTGAAGGAGCCGAACATCTCGCCCTACCGCCGCACCGTGTGCGGCGACCTCACGAGCGCCTTCAACTTCGCGACGCCGAACAGCGAGGCGCCGCCCACGTTGACCGGACGCAAGAACAGGCCCGAGGCCGACCAGTTGCGCATCGACCAGGAAGCGCTGAAGCAGGTGCCGCTGCCACTCGACCCGCAACTGCCGCGCCAGCCCACCGGCTCGCGGCCTTCCCGCGCGCTCCCCTACGAGCTGCACACCAGCGCGCTGGCCGATGCGACCGGCGGCAAGCTCAAGCTGCTGTTCGCCAACAGCGGCAAGGCGGCTGCCGTGTTTCATGTCTACGACAAGCTGCACCTGGACCGACTGCCGCGCCGCTACGTCGTCGAGGCCGGCAAGACGCTGGACGACACCTGGGCCGCCATGGCCGACGATGCCGGCGCCTACGACCTGTGGGTGCTGGGCCCCAACGGCTTTCACCGCCACTTCAAGGGCAACCTCAACACCCTGCGCGCAGGCGGTGTGGCGCTGCCCGAGGTGCGCGTGTGCTACGACATCGCCAACGGCAACGTCTACCTGAACATGCGCAATGACGGCAAGGCCGCATGCAAGTTCACCATCACCGCCAAGGCCTACCGCACCGACGGCCCGTGGACCGCAACGGTGAACGGCGGCGCCAACATGGACCAGCACTGGGCGCTTGCGGACAGCGGCCAGTGGTACGACTTCGCCGTCACCTGCGATGCCGACCCCGCCTACTACCGTCGCTTTGCGGGCCGCGTGGAAACCGGCAAGCACACCGTGAGCGATCCGGCCATGGGGTTGCCCGACCTCTGAGCGCGGGCAAGAATGCCGGCATGCTGATCCTTCGACATGCCGACGTTCTGGTCACCATGGACGCCGCGCGGCGCGAAATCGCCGACGGCGCCGTGGTGTGCGACGGGCCCGCCGTGGCCTGGGTGGGGCCCACGGCCGAGTTGCCCGCCGTGTATCTCGACGCGCTGCGCAACGGTGGCGCCGAAGCCATCGACATGCACGGCCATGTCGTGATGCCGGGCCTGGTCAACACGCACCACCACATGTACCAGAGCCTCACGCGCGCCGTGCCCGAGGCGCAGGACGCCGAGCTGTTCGGCTGGCTCACCAACCTGTACCTGCTGTGGGCGCGCATCACGCCCGAGATGATCCGCGTGTCGACGCAGACCGCGATGGCCGAGCTGATGCTCTCGGGCTGCACCACCACCAGCGACCACCTCTACCTGTTTCCCAACGGCTCGAAGCTCGACGATTCGATCGAGGCGGCCGATGCGATGGGCATGCGCTTCCACGCCGCGCGCGGCAGCATGAGCGTGGGCCGCAGCGCCGGTGGCCTGCCGCCCGACGAGGTGGTCGAGACCGAAAAAGCGATCCTGCGCGACAGCGAGCGCCTCATCGGCCGCTGGCACGACGCCTCGCGCCACTCGATGCGCCGCATCGTGCTCGCGCCCTGCTCGCCGTTCTCTGTCTCGCGCGACCTGATGCGGCTGTCGGCAGAACTCGCGCGTGAGCGCGGCGTGTCGCTGCACACGCACCTGGCCGAGAACGACAACGACGTCGCCTACTCGCGCGAGAAGTTCGGCATGACGCCGGCCGAGTACGCCGAAGACCTGGGCTGGGTCGGCCGCGACGTGTGGCATGCGCACTGCGTGAAGCTCGACGAAGCCGGCATCGCGCTGTTCGGCCGCACCGGCACCGGCGTGGCGCACTGCCCCTGCTCCAACATGCGGCTGGCCTCGGGCATTGCGCCCATCGGCGCGATGCGCCGCGCGGGCGTGCCCGTGGGCCTGGGCGTGGACGGCAGCGCATCGAACGACGGCGCCCACATGCTGGGCGAAGCACGGCAGGCCATGCTGCTGCAGCGCGTGGGCTACGGCCCGGCGGCGATGACGGCACGCGAGGCGCTGGAGATCGCCACGCTCGGCGGCGCGCGCGTGCTGGGGCGCGACGACGTGGGGGCGCTGGCGCCGGGCATGTCGGCGGACGTTGTGGCCTTCGACATGCGCGGCGTGGCGCATGCGGGTGCGGGGCATGACCTGGTGGCGGCGCTGGTGTTCTGTACGCCGGGTTCGGTTGCGTTGAGCGTGATCGATGGGCGCGTGGTGGTCCGCGGCGGCGACTTCATGGGCCTGGAGCTGGCACCGCTGCTGGCACGGCACCGGACGTTGGCGCAAACGCTCTACGAAAACGCGCGACATCCACACACTGCCTGAAGAAGGGCTCTGGTACTGCGGATGTGTACCTTCGCCCTCAGTACCGACCCTCATTGCCAATTCAAGGGCCGCTCCGCAGAATCCGCCCACTAAATAGAACGAGCGTTCGATTTAGTGGGCCGAATCCATCCCCCTCCCGTCTTCGGCTCCCCACACCCACAACAACAGGGACCCCTTCGATGAAGCGCAGAGACATCCTCAAATGGTCCGCCTCGGCGGGCGGCCTGGGCCTGCTGGCCGGCAAACCTTCGACCGCATCCGCGGCCCTGCCGGTGCTCAAGCCCACGTTGCCGCAGAAGATCGATCCGATCAGCGCCACGCTGCGGCGGCTCGAGCTGGTGGGGCGACAGGCCACCTACCTGTGGACCGAATCGCACATCAACCTTGCCGGCGTGCCGATGGGCGCGGTAGTGCCGCTGAGCGAGCTGCCGGCGGTCGAGCATCAGTTGAAGACGGTGGCGAAGGCGGTCGAGGCGGTGATCAATTTCGCGGCCTCGTTCGCCACCAGCACGCTGGCGTCGAACAACCTGCAGACGCTCGACAACCTGCGCACGCGCATCGCCGGGTTGCAGGCCAGCTTCGACCAGCTGGCCGCGCAGAACGCGGGCCTGCTCACGCTGCCGGCCGCGGTGCTGACGCTGCTGGGCACGCTCGCCGGCAGCGTGGGCGACATCACCACGCAGCTCAAGCAGATCCACCAGGACCTGCTCTCGCAAGGCCCGCTGGGCGCGCTCAACGGGCCGAAGACGCTCGCGCAGTACGACGCGCTGTTCGTCACCATCGACAAGCCCGCGATCTCGCAGATCCTGCATGACAACGACCTGTTCGCGTACATGCGCGTGGGCGGGCCCAACCCGATGCTGCTGCAGCGCGCGACGTCGCTGCCGACGAAGTTCCCGCTGGCCGACGCGCAGTACCGGCAGGTGATGGGCAACGACGACAGCCTCGCCGATGCGGCCGCATCGGGCCGGCTGTACCTGCTCGACTACGTGGGCCTGGGCGACATGGCACCGACCGGCCCGGTGACCAAGCCGCTCACGGGCACGAGCTATGTCTACGCGCCGGTGGCACTGTTCGCGCGGCCGAAGAACGGGCGCTCGCTGGTGCCGGTGGCGATCCAGTGCGGGCAAGACCCGGCGCTGTATCCGATCTTCCTGCGCGTGGACGACACCACCAATGCCGAGGCCTACTGGGGCTGGCAGTCGGCCAAGACCACGGTGCAGGTGGCGGACTTCAACTATCACGAGATGTTCGTGCACTTGGGCCGCACGCACCTGATGTCCGAGGCCTTCGCGATGGCCACGCAGCGGCAGTTGGCAACGGCGCATCCGCTGAGCCGGCTGCTTTCGCCGCACCTCGAAGGCGCGATGTTCATCAACGAGTTCGCGACGCTCATCATCATGGCGCCGCTGACCACGGGCGACGTGATCCTGACCGCGCCCATCGAGACGCTGCAGCAGCAGTGCGGCCGCGACCGGCTGGCCTACGACTTCTACGCCAGCATGCTGCCCAACGACCTGCGCACGCGCGGCGTGGACGATGCCGCCGCCCTCCCCGACTACCCCTACCGCGACGACGCGCTGCTGGTGTGGAACGCCATCGCGCAGTGGGTCGGCGACTACGTGGCGACCTACTACCTGAGCGACAGCGACGTCACCGGCGACTACGAGCTGAATGCCTGGGCCACCGAGCTGGCGACCAGCGGAAAGATCAAGGGCTTTCGCGCGATCACCACGCGCGCGCAGCTGGTCGACGTGCTGACCGCGATCATCTTCAACGCGAGCGCGCAGCACGCGGCGGTGAACTTCCCGCAGTACTCGGTGATGACCTACGCGCCCTTCAGCGCGGGCGCGGGCGGCACGCCGGCCCCCACGGGCAACGCGGGCCAGAGCGAGGCGAGCTGGTCGCAGATGCTGCCGTCGCGGCTGGCGGCGCAAGAGCAGATCCTGCTGTTCCACATCCTGGGCGGCGTGTACTACCGGCCGCTCGGCGAATACAAGGACAACGCCTTCCCGCACCTGCCGGTGCTGCTGGACCCAGCCATCGCCGGGCCGGGCGGGCCGCTGGAGCGCTTTCGCAATGCGCTCGGCGTCATCGAGAACACCATCGGCCAGCGCAACACCGCGCGCTCGCGGCCTTACGAGCATCTGCTGCCGAGCCGGATTCCGTCGAGCACCAACATCTGACAGACCGCCAACGGCAGCCCGGCGACCCGGTGCGGCGGCTCAGCGCCGCATCGTGTCGAGTTGCGTGACGGGCGCGCTGTTGTTGCCCCACGAGCCGCGGATGTAGGTCAGCACCGAGGCCACGTCGTCCGCATCGAGCGTCTGCCCGAACGGCGGCATGCCATAGGGGCGCGGGTTGCCCGGCGTCGAGGGCAGGAAGCCGCCGTGGGCGATCACCTGGATCAGGTTGGTGGGCTTCGCCATGTTCACCGCGCGGTTGCCCGCGAGCGGCGGGTACGCGCCCACCGCGCCCTGCCCCTGGTCGCCGTGGCAGTAGGCACAACGCTGGTCGTAGATCTTCGCGCCGCGCGCCATGGTGCCGGCGTCGCGGCGGATGGGTGCCTTGGTGCCGGCTGTGGCCTCTGCCTTCGGCACGTCGGGCAGGTCCTTCAGGTAGCTGGCCATCGCGGTCAGGTCCGAATCGCTCAGGTACTGCGTGCTGCGAAACACCACATCGGCCATCGGCCCCATCACCGAGCCGCGCGGCGCCACGCCGCTCTTGAGCAGCGACACCACGTCGGCTACCGGCCAGTCGGCCAGGCCCGCTTCATGCGGATCGGTGAGCGACGGGGCATACCAGTTCTCGACCGCGATCAGGCCGCCCGAGAGGCCGAGCTTGGTGTTGGTGGCGCCCAGCGAATTGCGGCTGCCGTGGCAGGCGATGCAATGCCCGAGCCCATCGACGAGGTAGGCACCGCGGTTCCACTCGGCCGGCTTGCCCGCATTGGCGACGAAAGCCTCGGGCTTGAACGAGAGCGCACGCCACACGGCCAGCGCGGCCTGCGTGTCGTACGGAAAGCGCAGGCGGTGCGCGCGGTTCTGCTCCGTTGCGGGCTCGATGCTGCGCAGGTAGGCGTAGATCGCGTCCGAGTCCTCGCGCGTCACCTTGGTGAAGTTCGGGTACGGAAAGGCCGGGTACAGCAGGCGCCCGTCCTTGCTGCGGCCGTTGTGCATCGCGCGCCAGAAATGCGCGCTGCTCCAGCTGCCGATGCCGGTGTGCGCATCGGGCGTCAGGTTGCTCGAATAGATGGTGCCGAAGGGCGTCTCGATGGGCAGGCCGCCCGCATAGGGACGGCCGCCGCGCGTGGTGTGGCAGCCCGCGCAGTTGCCGGCCAGCGCCAGGTAGCGGCCGCGCTCGACCAGTTGGGGCGTGGCGTTGAAGCTCTCGGCCTGCTCGGGCAGGGCATCTTCGCCGCGCAGGTTCATCATCACCAGGGCGCCGGCGGCCAGCGCCGCCAGCACGACCAGCACCAGCGCCACCCATCCGGTGCGTCGCAACAGGCTCATGCGTGCTTCTTTCGTCACTTCGAGGTACCGCCGCAGGCGATGGGCATGGGCGCGGGCAGTGACGCGACGGCCTTCGTGTTGGCCGGCATCGGCTGCGTGGCCAGCCAGCTCGCGACGGCATTGACGTCCGAGGTCCACATGCGGCGGCCGACTTCGGCCATGCAATCGGGCGCCACCGCATGCCGGTCGTTGGTCAGCCAGGCACCGAGCTGCGACGCCACGTACAAGCGCGGCAGGCCCAGCAGGCCGGGGGTGGCGGGCTGCACGCCCGTCAACGCGGCACCGTGGCACTGCACGCAGGCCGGCAGACGGCGCTCCGCATCGCCCTGCAGCGCGAGCACGCGGCCGCGCTCGAGCACCTCGGGCTTGGCGTCGCTCAGCGGCGAGATCGGTGGATAAGGCAGGTCGAGCCCTGCGAAGTACTCGGCCATCTCGCGCAGGTAGTCGTCCGAGAGGTGCTGCACCATGTAGGTCATGTCGCTGTTGAAGCGACGGCCATCACGGAAGCTCACGAGCTGGTTGAACAGGTAGCCGGCCGGCTTGCCCGCCAGGCGCGGAAAGTAGCCGGCATTGGTGGTCGCGCCCTCGCGGCCGTGGCAGGCGATGCAGGCGGCCACGCGCTGTTCGATGGTGTCGGGCACGGTCGTGGGCGTTGCGGCGCCTGCAACGCTCGCCACGCCGGATGCGAGGAGCAGCAGCGCTGCGGCGGCGGATCGAAGGCGCATCCTCATGCGCCGGCTGCGTAGTGCGCCAGGCCCAGCAGGCCCGCGATCAACAGCAGCACCACGACGAAGGCCACACCGATCAGCGGCAGGATGCCGACCTGCGCCGTCCGCTTGTCGGCATCGGCGCGACGGCCACCCAGCCCGATGAAACTCCAGAGAACGGCGCGCAGCGCGCGCATGAGATTCGACATGGGGTCGAGTGTCGCCCAGGCGGGCCCAAAAAAACAGATGCAGATCCGCCTCGATTCACCGGAGCAGATAAAGTCCCCCGCGAATGACAACCACCCCGCGATGAAGCGTTACGAAGCCCTGGCCGCCGACATCGAGGCCTCGATCCGCAACGGCACCCTGAAGACCGGCGACCGCCTGCCCTCGGTGCGGCACACCGGCCAGACCCGTGGCGTGAGCGCGTCCACCGTGTTCCAGGCCTACTACCTGCTCGAAGCGCGCGGGCTGGTGCGCGCACGCGACCGCTCGGGCTACTACGTGGCGGCTGGCGGTCTGCGCGATGCGCCACCGGAATCGACGCTCACCTCCCGCCCCGCCGAAGGCCCGATGTCGCTCGACATGAGCGACCGGGTGTTCGACATCCTCGAAGCCAGCATGTCGCGCAGGGTCGTGCCCTTCGGCTCGGCCTTTCCGAGCCCGCTGCTGTTTCCGCTCGCGCGGCTCGGGCAGTTCATGGCCGCCAGCGCCAAGTCGCTCGACCCGTGGCGCACCGTGGACGACCTCACGCCCGGCAGCACCGCACTGCGGCGCCAGATCGCGCTGCGCTACCTGGCCGACGGCATGCCGGTCGCGGCCGATGAAATCGTCATCACCAATGGCGCGCTGGAGGCGCTCAACCTGTGCCTGTCGGCGGTCACGCGGCCGGGCGACGCGGTGATCGTCGAGTCACCCACCTTCTATGCCGCGCTGCAGGCGCTGGAGCGCATGGGCCTGCAGGCCATCGAGGTGCCGACGCACCCGGGCGAGGGCATCGACCTCGCCGCGCTGGAGCTGGCCATCGCGGCCCACAAGCCGCGCGCCTGCTGGCTCATGACCACCTTCCAGAACCCGCTCGGCAGCCTGATGCCCGACGCGAAGAAAAAGGCGCTGGTCGAACTGCTGGCGCGGCATGAACTGCCGCTGATCGAAGACGACGTGTATGCCGAGCTTTACTTCGGCGACCGGCGCCCTCCCCCGGCCAAGGCCTTCGACACGCAGGGCCTGGTGCTGCATTGCGCCTCTTTCTCGAAGTGCCTGGCGCCGGGGTATCGCATCGGCTGGACATCGGCCGGGCGCTTCGCGCGCAAGGTGGCGCGGCAGAAGCTCACGACCACGCTCAGCACCTCGGCGCCGGCGCAGCTCGCGCTCGCGACCTATCTGGAAAAAGGCGGGCTCGACAAGCACCTGCGCAAGCTGCGCCAGACGCTGGCGATGCAGCAAGCCACGTTTGCGCAGGCGGTGGGGCATTACTTTCCGGCGGGCACGCGCGCGACGCGGCCGCTGGGCGGGTACTTCCTGTGGGTCGAACTGCCGGCGCACGTGAACGCGCTGGACATTCACCGAAGGGCGCTGGAGCGGGGCATCAGCGTCGCGCCCGGCCCGATCTTCTCGGCCACGCGCGCCTTCACGAACTGCCTGCGCC
Organism: Variovorax sp. VaC1; assembly: GCF_043658315.1. Classification (NCBI taxonomy): domain Bacteria; kingdom Pseudomonadati; phylum Pseudomonadota; class Betaproteobacteria; order Burkholderiales; family Comamonadaceae; genus Variovorax; species Variovorax sp. VaC1. Next base: position 99,906 of record NZ_JBIGLT010000004.1, read on the forward strand.
TCAACTACGGCCACGCATGGGACGCGCAAAGCGAACAGGCGATGCAGACGCTCGGCCGGCTCGTTGCCGAAGCCGCCTGAAAAGTCCGGCGCGCGCCTTCAGGCCACGGCAAGCGTGCGCACGCGGCGCAGCCGGAACAGCAGGAAGCTCGCGATGCTCACGTTCACCAGGTTCCAGCCGATGCCGTTCAAGAAGGCCGCGTGGTAACTGCCGGTCAGGTCGAAGACCTTGCCCGACATCCAGCCGCCCAGCGCCATGCCGAACAGCGTGAACATCAGCACCGTGCCCACGCGCGCACCCGCTTCCGCCGGCGGGAAATGCTCGCGCACGATGATCGCGTACGACGGCACGATGCCGCCCTGGAACAGCCCGAACAGCGCCGAGATCACATACAGCGGCACCAGTCCGTCGAAGGGCAGGAACAGCAGCAGCGCCACGCACTGCAGCACACCGCCCAGCAGCAACGTGCGCAGCCCGCCGATGCGGTCGCAGATCACGCCCGACACCAGCCGGCTCACGATGCCGAAGCCCAGCATCAGCGACAACATGATCGCGCCCTGTGCCGGCCCATAACCCAGGTCGCCGCAATAGGCCACGATGTGCACCTGCGGCATCGCCATCGCCACGCAGCAGGCCACGCCCGCCACGCACAACAGGCTTTGCGCCGCGCCCATGCTCAGGCCGAAGGGGCGCGTGAGGTCGCGCGGCCGTGCGGTGCTCGATGCGCTGGCCTTGGCCGTCGCCGGCGCAAGGGCCGGTGGCCGCGCCTTGAAGCACAGCGCCAGCAGCGCCATCGTGACGCCGCAGAAGATGCCCATGCCGATGTAGGTCTGGCGCCAGCCCACCAGTTCGACGAAGTGCTGCGCGATCGGCGGCCACACCGCGCCGGCCAGGTAGTTGCCGCTCGCGCACACCGCGACCGCGATGCCGCGCCGCTTGACGAACCAGAGCGAGGTGTCGGCCACCAGCGGCGCGAAGGCCACCGAACTGCCGAGCAGGCCGACCAGCAATGCCTGCGCGATGGTGAACGACACAATGCCACCCGACATGCCCGTCGCGACGTACCCCACGCCCAGGAACACCGAACCGAAGAGCAGCGGCCACATCACGCCGACACGGTCGGCCACGCGCCCCATGAGCACACCGCCCAGGCCGAAGCCCAGCATCAGCAAGGTGTAGGGCAGCGAGGCATCGGCGCGCGCGATGCCGAACTCGGCCTGCACCGCGGGCAGCATCACCGACACCACGTACATGCCGCTGCTGCCGACCGTCATGATCAGCAGCGTGAGCGCCAGGCGCAGCATGGCGTAGCGCGAATCCGCCTGGTGGGCGGTCGTCTCGTGTGTTGTCATTGTTTTTTGCTCCGCGCCGGGAATGGCCGGCGCATGTCGTATGGCATTCTCGCGGAAGACAGCCGCCGACGCGGTGCCTGCCGTCCTTCCAGCCAGAACACTCCATCAACGTAGAAGAGCTTTCCATGACCATCCAGCGCACCGGCCATCGCTATCGCGACGTCGAGACGGGCAAGACCCTCGACGTCTGGTTTCCCAGGCACGTCACCTTCAACCACCGGCGCTGCCTTGCCGAGAAGGTCGGCCTGATCGCGGGCGACACCATCGAGGTGCGCATCGAATCGCTCGATGCGCCGCCGGCATCGACCGAAGAGGCCTACCTGCGCCTGCACCTTCTGTCCGAACTGGCGATGCGGCCAAACGAGATCAACCTCGAAGGCCTGTTCGGCCTGCTCCAGAACGTGGCATGGACTTCAGCCGGCCCGGTGCTTCCATCGAAGGTCGATGAACTGCGGCACCTGGTCGCATCCGAATACCACCACCTCACGGTGCCCTCGATCGACAAGTTCCCGCGCATGAGCGACTACGTCGTGCCGACCGGCGTGCGCATCGCCGACGCCGACCGCGTGCGGCTCGGCGCGCATCTGTCGCCGGGCACCACCGTCATGCACGAGGGCTTCGTCAACTTCAATGCGGGGACGCTGGGCGAGTCGATGGTCGAAGGGCGCATCACGCCGGGCGTGACCGTCGGCAAGAACTCCGACATCGGCGCGGGCGCGTCCATCATGGGCACGCTCTCCGGCGGCGGCAAGACGAAGAACGCCATCGGCGAGCGCAGCCTGTTGGGCGCCAATGCGGGCATCGGCATTTCGCTGGGCGACGAATGCATCGTCGAAGCGGGGCTGTATGTGACTGCGGGCACGAAGGTCAAGCTGCCGGACGGCAGCGTGGTGCCTGCCAGGGCGTTGTCGGGCAAGTCCGGCCTTCTCTATCGGCGCAACAGCCAGAGCGGTGCGGTCGAAGTGCTGGAGACCAATGCGCAGCGCTGGGGCGGGTTGAACACGACGCTGCACAGCAACGACTGATGCGCGTGAATGAACGGAACGCATGAACGTCGTCTACAGAAAAGCGGTTCCTCAAGACACGCCCGCGTGCATCGACTTGCGAGGCAAGACCCGTGAGAACGCCTTCTCGGTCGAAGAACTGAAAGCCATCGGCATCACGCTGGAGAGCTGGCAATCCGCCATCGCCGACGGCTCTTTGCCCGGCTACGTGGCACAGGTCGATGGCGAGCTGGCCGGCTATTGCTTCGGCGAGCGCGAGACCGGCGAGATCGCCGTGCTTGCGCTGCTGCCGGCGTACGAAGGCAAGGGCATCGGCAAGGAACTCCTCGGCCTGATGGTCGAGGCGTTCAGGGCACTGGGCTTCAAGCGGCTTTTTCTGGGCTGCTCGTCCGATCCGCAAGTCCGCTCGCATGGCTTCTACAGGCACCTGGGCTGGAAGCCCACGGGCGAGATCGATGCGGCGGGCGACGAGGTACTGGAGTACCTCTTGCCCTGACCTGCAGAAGGCCCGCTAGGCCCGCCGCCTGGGCGACGACGAGGGCGGGTGCACGTCGTGCACCACCTGCCCCGCCGTGAGCGTGTTGATCGTCTCACCCGCGATGTCCATGAGGATGCGGCTGCGCTCCGCCGTCAACGACACGGTCAGGTGCAGCACCGGCCGCGCGTCCAGGTCGTGCAGCAGACGCACCATCTTCAGCAGCGGCGCGCCCGTCTCGATCTGCAGCAGCCGCGCGCGCGCGGGGTCGGCCACCTCGGCCGTGATCTCCTGCACCACACGGCCGAACTTCACGCCCTGCGCCAGCAGGATCTCGTAGAGCGCGTGCTTGCGCAACGCGCTGGCCGACACGCGCTTGCCCAGCTGTGCCGGCACCCAGGCGTCGGTGAGCATGACCGGCACGCCATCGATGCTGCGCAGGCGCAGCGCATGCACCGCCTTCTCGCCGGCTTCGATCTGCAGCAGCGCGGCCACATCGGGCGGCGTCTCCGCTTGCGCGACCTCGAGCACCTCGACATCGGTTTCGAGCGCCGCCTTGCGCAGCCCGTCGATCAGGCCGAGGCTGGGCCTTGCGCGCACCTGCGGCAGATCGGCGCGCACGAAGGTGCCGAGCCCATGGCGGCGCTCCACGAGACCAAGCGAAGCGAGGTCGCCCAGCGCGCGCCGCACCGTGATGCGCGACACGCCGAAGCGCTCGCACAGCGCTTCTTCCTTCGGCAACGCGCCGGAGGCATAGACGCCACGGGTGATTTCGTCGCGCAGCACGACGAACAACTGCCGGTGCAGCGAGGTGCCAGGACCACGTTCGAGCGAAGGAGCGGATGTGGGAGGACGTGCCATGGGAGAAGGAAAAACGAAGGTCGAGCATAGCAAGACGCCCGGCCGCGTCCCATGGGTGACTTGCGGATTTCAGTTAGTTGTACTTAGAATATAAACACATAAACTCAAGCACCACGGAACAAGGCCCGCCATGAACCCTTCCCTCACGCTTCGCCAGTTGCTCGACGCGCCCGGCATGGTGATCGCCCCCGGCGCCTACGACGCCATCGGCGCGCGCCTGATCGAACAGGCCGGCTTTGCCGCCGCCTACATGACGGGCGCCGGCACCTCGGCCGCGCGCGGCTTTCCCGACTTCGGCCTGCTCACGATGAGCGAGATGGTCGACAACGCCGCGGTGATGGCGCGCTCGATCGCCATTCCGCTCATCGCCGATGCCGACACCGGCTACGGCAACGAGCTGAACGTGACGCGCACCGTGCGCGAGTACGAGGCGCGCGGCGTGGCCGCCATCCACATCGAGGACCAGGTCTCGCCCAAGCGCTGCGGCCATCTCGACGGCAAGGAGGTGGTGTCGCGCGAGGAGTTCGTCTCGAAGATCCGCGCCGCGGTGGAGGCGCGCCGCAGCAAGGAGTTCGTGGTCATCGCCCGCACCGACGCGCGCGCCATGCTCGGCCTGGACGAAGCCATCGACCGCGCCAATGCCGCGCTGCAGGCCGGTGCCGACATGGCTTTCGTCGAAGCCACGCAGACGCCCGAGGAAGTGGCCGCCGTGCCGAAACGCGTGCACGGCCCCTGCCTGCTCAACGTGGTGCCTGGTGGCCGCACGCCGGTGTTCGACCTGCGCGAAGCCGAAGCCATGGGCTACAAGCTCGCGATCCTGCCGGGGCTGATGCTCAAGGCCGCCATCGAGGCGGGCGACGCGGCGCTGGCCGAACTCAAGGCGACCTTCAAGGCCCCTTCGGTGAACGCCACCGTGGCGCAGACCTTCCGCCGCTTCGGCGCCGACGAGTGGGACGCCCTGCGCACGCGTTTCAACGCGGGCGCCACCATGGAAAGCCGCTGACATGGCCCGCACCCTGTTCGACAAGCTCTGGGACGCCCACGTCGTGCGCGAGCTCGGCGATGGCTGGGCCCTGCTGCACATCGACCGCCACCTGCTGCACGACCTCTCGGGCCCGCCCGCACTGGCCGAAGTGGCCGCGCGCGGGCTGCCGCTGCACGACCCGGCGCTGGTCTTCGCCACGCCCGACCACGCGGCATCGAGCCAGCCCGGCCGCACGGCCGGCACCTTCCCGCTCGGCGGCCGGCTGCACGGCGCACTGCGCGACCTCAGCGCGAAATCGGGCGTGCGCTTCTACGACCTCGGCCAGCCGGGCCAGGGCATCGTGCATGTGATGGGCCCCGAACTGGGCATCGTGCTGCCGGGCCTGACCGTGATCTGCGGCGACAGCCACACCTGCACCAACGGCGGCCTCGGTGCGCTGGCCTTCGGCGTGGGCTCTTCGGAGAGCACGCACGCCCTGGCCACGCAGACGCTGCGCCAGCAGAAGCCACGGCGCATGCGCATCCGCTGCGACGGCGTGCTCGGCACGGGCGTCACCGCGAAAGACCTGGCGCTGCACATCATCGGCACGCTCGGCGCGGCGGCCGGCGTGGGCTACGCGATCGAGTTCGCGGGCGAGGCGGTGCGCGCGCTCGATGTCGAGGCGCGGCTCACGCTGTGCAACCTCACGGTGGAACTGGGCGCGCGCTTCGGCCTGATCGCACCCGACCAGCGCACGGTCGACTGGGTGCGCGGACGCAGCTTCGCGCCCACGGGCGTGGCCTTCGATGCGGCGGCGGCGTACTGGCTCTCGCTGGCTTCGGACGACGACGCCGTGTTCGACCGCGAAGAGGTCATCGACGCCGGCGCGATCGCACCCACCATCACCTGGGGCACCAGCCCCGAGGACGCCATCGCCATCGACGGCACCGTGCCCGATCCATCGGCGGCTGCCGATGCTGCCGGCCGCGGCGCCATCGAAGCCGCGCTCGACTACATGGGCCTTGCGCCGCGCACCGCCATCGCCGGCACGCCGGTCGACTGGGTCTTCATCGGCTCGTGCGCCAACTCGCGCCTGCCCGACCTGCGCGCGGCCGCCGAAGTGGCGCGCGGCCGCCATGTGGCGCAAGGCGTCACTGCGTGGGTGGTGCCCGGCTCCGAGAACGTCAAGCGCGCCGCCGAGGCCGAAGGGCTGCGCGAGGTGTTCGAGGCCGCCGGCTTCCAGTGGCGCGAACCCGGCTGCAGCATGTGCGTGGCCGCCAACGGCGAGCAGGTGCCGCCCAAGGCACGCTGCGTGTCGACCTCCAACCGCAACTTCGTCGGACGGCAAGGGCCGGGCGCACGCACGCACCTCGCGAGCCCGGCGATGGCCGCGGCCGCGGCGGTGACCGGCTGCATCACCGACGTGAGGACGCTGAAATGACCATGACCCCCTTCACCGCCGTCACCGGCCCCGCCGTGCCGCTGATGCGCGCCAACGTCGACACCGACGTCATCATCCGCATCGAACGCCTCACCTCGTTCCAGCGCGACCAGCTCGGTCCCTTTGCCTTCGAAGCGCTGCGCCTGCGCGCCGATGGCAGCGAAGACCCGGCCTGCGTGTTGAACCAGCCCGCCTTCCGCCAGGCCCCCGTGCTGCTGGCCGCCGAGAACTTCGGCTGCGGTTCGTCGCGCGAGGGCGCGGTATGGGCGCTGATGGGCCTGGGCGTTCGCTGCGTGATCGCGCCGAGCTTCGGCGACATCTTCTTCAACAACTGCTTCCAGAACGGCGTGCTGCCGCTGCGCCTGCCCATCGCGCAGGTCGAGGCACTGGCAGCGCAATGCGCGGGCGGTGCGGCGGTGACGGTCGATCTGCAGGCACGCACGGTCACGGCGCCGGACGGCAGCGTGTCGCCGTTCGAGATCGATCCGCTGCGCCGCGAGGCCCTGCTCCATGGCCTCGACGACATCGGCCTCACGCTGAAGGACGACGCGCTCATCCGCGAATGGCAACAGGCCGACCGCGCGCGCCGCCCCTGGGCATGGCCCGCCGCACAAGGAGCCGCGGCGTGACGCACAGCGCTGCAAGCCCGCTGCAACGGCACCCCTGGGTGCTGCGCTGGGCCGGACTGCTCACGCGCGGACGCCATGCCGGCGATGCGAGCCTGGCCTGCAGCGACGCGATGCTCGCCCGGCTGCCCACGACGATCGAACTGCGGAGCACGGACTTCGCGCATGGCAAGGCGATGGCGCAGCGGCAGGCGGGCGAAGGCGTCGGCGACAACCGTTCGCCCGCGCTGGCGTGGCAAGGGCTGCCGCCGCAGGCCACGCATTGGCTGCTGCTGTGCGAAGACCCCGACGTGCCGCTGGCCCACGCCATCACGCATGCGCTCGCTTGGGGTCCTTCTTCATTGAACGCACTGCCCGAAGGTGCCTTGAACAGCGGCCATGCCCCGGCTGGCGTGACGCTGGCGATGAACGGCCTCGGGCGCATGGGCTACGACGGCCCGCGCCCCTTGCCCGGCCACGGCCCGCACCGCTACGTGTTCCAGCTCTACGCGCTCGACGCCATGCCGCCGCCCGATCTTTCGCGCGAAGGCGGTCTGCTGCCCTGGCTGCATGCCCACGCCCTGGCGCGTGGGCGCCTCGATGGCCTCTACCAGCGCGACTGGCGCGGCCGGACGGTCGTGCCTTCGTCGCCCTGAGGCACGGCGCCGCCTCTCGCTCATTGATTCATTCATTCAAAAAACGGAGACAAGATGTTCGACAGCCCCTTCAGGCCCAAGCGGCCTCCATCAGCGTGTGCCCTGCTCCCCGCGGCCGTGTTGCTCGCATTGGCACCACCGGCCTTCGCCCAGGCGAGCTGGCACCCCGACCGCCCCGTGACGCTGGTCGTTCCCTATTCGGCCGGCGGCGGCACCGACGCCACGGCCCGCGCCGTCTCCAAGCAGCTCGGCGTGATCTGGAAGCAGCCCGTGGTGGTCGAGAACGTCCCCGGCGCCGACGGCCTGATCGGCACGCGCCGCGTGATGGAGGCCAAGCCCGACGGCTACACGCTGCTGCTGCAGGTGCCGTCCATCGTGGTCACCAAGTACACGCCGGGCCTGAAGGGCGTCGACCCGCTCGCGCGGCTGGAGCCGGTGACGGCGGTGTCGCAATCGCCCGCCGCCGTGGTCGTCAGCGCGAAGCTGCCAGTCAAGACCTTCGGCGAGTTCATCCGCTACTGCAAGACCGCCGCGCAGCCCTGTTCGCTCGGCACCGGCGAAGCGACGGCGCGCGTCTCCGCGAAGCAGCTTGCCGCCGAGGCGGGCCTGCCGAACCTGATCGTCGTCAACTACCGCGGCACGGGCGCGATCGTGACCGACATGATCGCCAACAACGTGAACATGGCGTTCACCGGCATCACGGCCGCGCTGCCGCACTACAAGTCGGGCGCGCTGAAGATCCTCGCCACGCAGGGGTCGAAGCGCGCGGCCGCGCTGCCCGAGGTGCCGACCACCGCCGAGGCCGGCTATCCGCAGTTCCGGTCGGTCACGTGGTTCGGCCTGTTCGCACCCAAGGGCACGCCGCCGGCCGTGACGCAGGGCATCGTCGCCGCGCTGCACGAGGCCGTGAAAGACGCCGACGTGCAGCAGACGATTGCCTCCGCCGGCGCCGAGCCGGTGGTCAACGCGCCGGCAGCCTTCGCGGCGCAGGTGCGCGAAGACAGCGAGCGCATGGCGGCGCTCGTCAAGCTCTATCCGCTCGACTGATCCACCCATCCACCTTCCCCATGCCGGGCGCCGCGCATCGGCCGCGCCCGGCGGCTTTCCATCTCCATTCAAGGACAAGGAACAAGACCATGGCTTCCACCTCCGGGACCGAACAGGTCGCCGTGCGCTGCGTGCTGATGCGCGGCGGCACCAGCAAGGCGCTTTTCTTTCATGAGCGCGACGTGCCGCCCGCGGGCCCCGCGCGCGACCGGCTGCTCAAGCGCGCGATGGGCACGCCCGACGTGCTGCAGATCGACGGCATGGGCGGCTCGCGGCTCGTGACTTCCAAGGTCGCGATCATCCAGCGCTCGGCGCGAGAGGACGCGGACGTCGACTACACCTTCGCGCAGGTCGACGTGGACCGCGACATCGTCGGCCACGACGCCAACTGCGGCAACATCTCCTCGGCCGTCGCGCCTTTCGCCATCGACGAGGGGCTGGTGGAAGCAATCGAGCCGGTGACCACCGTGCGCATCTACAACACCAACACCGACAAGCTGCTGGTCTCGAAGGTGCAGGTGAAGAACGGCAAGGCCCGCGTGCACGGCGACTGCGCCATTCCCGGCGTGCCCGGCACGGGCGCCGAGATCCTCATGGACTACGCGGGCACCGTGGGCGCCAAAACCGGCCGCCTGCTGCCCACGGGCAATGCCGTGGACACGGTGGCGCTGGAAGACGGCCGTCGCATCGAGGTCTCGGTGTGCGACACCGCCAACCCCTGCGTGTTCATCGCGGCATCGTCCCTCGGCATGAGCGGCAGCGAGCTGCCCGACGCCATCAGCGCCGACCGCGCACTCATCGAGACGCTGGGCGAGATCCAGTCGAAGATGGGCCAGCGCATCGGCCTCTATGCCGACTGGCGCGACGTGCACCTGCCGGGCCTGCCGCTGGCGGTGATCGTCGCGCCGCCGGCGGGCTACGCCGACGTGAACGGCGACACGCAGGAGGCCGCTTCGATGGACCTGCGCGCGCGGCTCGTGTTCCTCGGCAAGTGCCACGACAGCATGGCCGGCACGGGCTCGATGTGCACGGCGGCCGCCTCGCGCGTGCCGGGCTCGACGGTGCACCAGGCGGTCGGCGCGGCGCGTGCGGCCACCGGCACGCTGCGCATCGGCCATCCGCTGGGCGTGATGGAAGTGAAGGTGGTGGCCGAAGCGGCGGCCGACCCTGCGGACATCCGCTTCTCGGCGCTCGGCCTCACGCGCACGGCGCGCCGGCTGATGGCGGGCGAGGTCTATGTGCCGGTGGAGGAACAGGCATGAAGAAGGCAAGCCTCTCGCGGCGTGTGCTCGGCGCGTTCTGCATTGCCGCCGCAACCACTGCGGCATTGGCCCAAGGCCCGCTGCCGGCCAAGCCGCTGCGCATCGTGGTTGGCTACCCGGCAGGGCAGACGGTGGACATCATCGCGCGCAACTACGCCGCCGCGCTCACCAAGGAGCTGGGCCAGCCCGTCTACGTCGACAACCGCGCGGGCGCCAACGGCAGCATCGGCGCACAGGAAGTGAAGAAGAGCGCGCCCGACGGCAGCACGCTGCTGCTCGGCACGCTGGGTCAGATGGCCATCAACCCCACGCTCTACAAGAAGCTGCCCTACGACACGCTGAAAGACTTTGCGCCGATCTCGATGGTGAGCATGGGCCCGCTGCTGCTGGTGGCCAATCCGTCGTTCCCGCCGAACAACGTGAAGGAGCTGGTCGCCTATGCGAAGACGCGGCCCGGCAAGATCGACTTCGGCTCGGGCGGCAACGGCATCACCGCGCACCTGGCGATGGAACTGTTTCAGGCGCAGGCCGGCATACAGCTCAATCACATTCCCTACAAGGGCTCGCCCGCCGCGCTGAACGACCTGATGGGCGGCCAGGTGTCGCTGATGTTCGACGCCGTGCCGGCAGCATTGCCGCACGTGAAGTCGGGCAAGCTGAAGGCGCTGGCCATCTCGGGGCTCCAGCGCAACCCGCAGCTGCCCTCGCTGGCCACGGTGGATGAACAGGGCCTCAAGGGCTTCGAGGTCAATTCGTGGGTCGGCTTTCTCGCGCCGGCTGGCACGCCGCAGGCCACGGTCGATGCGCTGAACGCGGCCATCCACCGCGCCGCCGCCAGCCCCGAGCTGGTGGAGGCCACGCGCGCCATCGGCTCCGAAGTGCAGGTCGACACGCCCGCCCACTTTGCGGCCTTCCTGCAGACCGAAGTGAAGAAATGGGGCAAGGCCGTGACCGACGGCCGCGTCCAGATCGATTGAAGAAAACCGGAGCCACCGCATGCACACCGCCCCCGCCACCACTGCGACCGACGCCACCGATCCCACAGGCCCCACCGGCCGCCTTGCCCATTGGCTCGCCGGCTTCCGACTCGGCGACGCACCCGCCTCGGCGCGCGAACGCGCCAAGGCGCTCACGCTCGACGGCATCGCCTGCGCCATCGTGGGCGCACAGCTGCCGTGGTCGCGCACCGCCGCGCAGATCGTGCAGAAGTTCGAGGGCCGCGGCGACCGCACCATCGTCGGCTGGGGCGCGCGCACCAGCGCGCCGGGCGCGGCGCTGCTCAACGGCACCTTTATCCAGGGCTTCGAGCTGGACGACTACCACCCGCTGGGGCCGCTGCACAGCGCATCGATCGTGCTGCCCGCGCTGTGGGCCGCTTCGGAAGGCGATGCGAAGGTGAGCGGTCGCCAGTTCCTCGAAGCCGCGCTGGCCGGCTACGAGGTCGGGCCGCGCGTGGGCATGGCGCTGCACGGTGCGCAGATGCTGTCGCGCGGCTGGCATTCGGGCTCGGTGTTCGGCACGCATGCGGCGGCCGCGTCGGTCGGCAAGTTGCTGGGCCTCGACGCGGCACGCTTCGAAGACACATTGGGCCTGGCGGGCACGCAGTCGGCCGGCCTCATGGCCGCGCAGTACGAGGCGATGTGCAAGCGCATGCACCACGGCTTCTCGGCGCGCAACGGGCTCTATGCGGCGGTGCTGGCCGAAGGTGGCTACACCGGCATCAAGCGCGTGTTCGAGCGCGAGTACGGCGGCTTTCTCTCGACCTTCGGCGAAGGCCACGACCCCGACGCATCGAAGATCACCGAGGCGCTGGGCGAGCGTTGGGAAGTGGAGCGCATCGTCATCAAGCCGTATGCCGCGATGGGCGGCATCCACTCGCCGCTCGACGCGCTGTTCGACGCCGGTGCACAGCGCAAGCTCGTGCCGCAAGAAATCGCGCGCATCGAGGTCGAAGTGAGCCATGCGGTCTACCACCACGGCTGGTGGGTGCCCGAACGGCCGCTGACGCCCATCGGCGCGCAGATGAACATCGGCTACGCGCTCGCCGTGGCGGTGCTCGACGGCGAAGCGATGGTGAAGCAGTTCGCGCCCGCGCGCATCGACGCCGACGACGTGTGGGCGCTGATTCCGCGCATCGAGGTGCGGCACCAGCCCGAGTTCGACGCGGGTGGCCCGCTCAAGCGGGGCCGTGTGCGGCTGGTGGTGAGCTTCATCGACGGCCAGCGCATCCAGGTCGAGCGCAATTCATCGCGCGCCATCGAGTCGCCGCAAAGCAGCGACGAGGTGGCCGCCAAGTACCGCACGCTGACCGATGGGCTGATCGACGGCGCACGGCAGAAGGCCATCGAAGACATGGTCCGTTCCATCGAAGACCTGCCCGACGTGCGCGAACTGCTCGCGCTGCTGGCGCCGCCGGTGGCGGCCGCCTTCGACTGACGCGCCCCAAAAAAGGAGACAAGACACCATGACGCACACACTTGCGCACCCCGACCGCCGCACCTTCTCGCTGGGCCTGCTGGCACTCGCGGGCACCGCCGCCCTGCCCGCTCGCGCACAAGACCCGTGGCCCGCCGGCAAGCCGATACGGCTGGTGCTGCCGTTTTCCGCCGGCGGCCCCGGCGACACCAACGTGCGCGCGATGGCGCAGGCGCAGGGCAAGCGGCTGAACCAGACCATCATCGTGGACAACCGGCCGGGCGCGGGCGGCATCATCGGCAGCGAGTACGTGGCCAAGAGCGCGCCCGACGGCTACACGTGGCTGTCGGCCGGCAACGGCGCCATCGCCAACGCGCTGTTGCGCCCGAAGATGCCCTATGCGGAAACCGATCTGGTGCCGGTCGTGGGCACCAGCACCGCGCCCTCGGTGCTGGTCACCAATGCGAGCGTGCCGGCGAAGAACCTGAAGGAGTTGCAGGCCTGGGCGCGCGCCAAGGGCCGGCTGAACTTCGGCACCGCTGGCAGCGGCAGCACGGGCCACTTCGTGGCGGAGATGGTGGAGTCGGCACTCGGCGTGCCGGTGACGCTGGTGCACTACAAGAGCGGCTCGCAGACGGTGAATGCCATCGTCGGCGGCGAGGTCGACCTGGCCTCGGAGGCGCCCATCGGCGTTTCGGCTTTCGTGCAATCCGGCCGGCTGCGCGCGCTGGCCCTGGCGGCGCGCGAGCGCACAGGGCCGATGAAGCAGGTGCCGACCACGGTGGAGCAAGGCTTCCCCACGATCCTCATGCAGCACTGGGGCGGCATCTTCGCGCCAAAGGGCACGCCGGCCGCGATTCTCGACCGCATCGCCGACGTCACGCTGCGGGCCTTCAGGGAAGACGCCGACTTGATCGCGCAGACCGAGCGCGGCGGCGCGCAGCCGATGCTGCTGGCGCGTGCGGAGTTCGAGAAGTTTCTTTCCGAAGAACGCACGCGCATGGCGCAGATCGTCACCGCGTCGCACATGACGCTGGAGTAGCCCGCGCCCCGCGTGGAGAGGTGCCGGTCGGTCAGCGCTGCGGCGCGGCCGTCCCGGTGACGGTGCCGGCCGCAGTTGCCTTGGGCACCGGCACGCCGGGCTTGGTCGGCTTGTCGTCGCACGCGGCCATCAGCAGGCCGAGGCAGAAGAGAAGAACAAAGGCTGTGCTTCGCATGCGAGGCATGCTAGGCCCGCGCGCGCGGGCGTCAAGTCGGACGCTGCCGCTTTCGCCGGACAGCGCCGTATGGCATCCGATCGGGTCAGGCCGCCGTGGACGGGCGCTCGCCCGCCTGCAGCCGGCGCTCGATGTCTTCCAGCACCTTCGGCAGGTCGGCCACGCTGTCGATCACGTAGTGCGCGCCAGCGGCTTCGAGTTCGGCGGTGGCGCGCGCACGGCGCTCCTGCTGCTGGTCGGCGTCGAGTGCCTGCCATTCGGCCAGCGTGAGGCCGTTGGCATTGCCGCTGACCGACAGGCCCACGGCCCAGGTGCCGGCGTTCAGGCCTTCCTGCAGGCCCACGCCGGTGTCGTCGACCTTCACCACGGTGTGCGGCGGCCACACGCCCAGGTCGGCGAAGCAGCGGTACATCATGAGCGGCGACGGGCGGCCTTCGGCAAGGTCGCCACCGCACACGAGGTTGTCGGGCGCGTAGCCGCCGGCCGCGGCGATGGGCACGACCACTTCCATGATCGGACGGTTGTAGCCGGTGGTCGAGCCGATCTTCAGGCCGCGCTGGCGCGCCGCGTTCACCGCATCGATCGCGCCGGGAATGAAGTCGGCATGGTCGCGTGCGCTGGCCGCGTTCATGGGCGTGAACACTTCATAGAGCTTGTCGACGTCGGCGTCGTTGAAGGCGTGGCCGTGCTTGGCCTCCCACTGCGAGGCGATGCGCGGCAGCGTGCCGAGCGCCTTGATGTGGTCCCACTTGGCCATGCCCATCGGGCCGCGCGCCTCGGCGATGGTGATGTCCACGCCGAACTGTTCGAACAGCTTCACGAAGGCGCCCATGGGCGCGCAGGAGCCGAAGTCGAGGATGGTGCCGGCCCAGTCGAAGACGACGGCCTGGAGCTGGGAGTGGTTGTGGGCGTTCATGGCTGAAAAGATGAAAGGGATCGGTCGGAGGGCGAGCGCGATGCGCTTATCACCAGGCGTTGAAGACGTCGTGCGCAATGCCGAAGCCGGTGCTGGCGCCGCTGCCGCTGGTGACCAGCACCACGCGCGTGGCGTCGTCGGGCGCATCGATCACACAGGGCGTGGTCTTGGACGACGGATAGACGCCGGTCCAGCGCTCGGTGATCTGCGCGGTTTCGAGGTTGAGCGTGCTGCGCAGGTGCCGCAGGATGAGCTGGTCGACCTCTTCCATCGCGAAGGGCTCGGGCGCATCGCCGTAGTGGTGCGAGTCGCCCACCACCAGCGAGCCGTCGGCGCTTTGCACCACGATCAGGTGAATGCCGTGTTCGAGCGAGGCGGCTTCTTCCTGCTGCAGGCGCGCGCGCAGCGCGGCGGCCTCGGGCAAGGTGCTGTAGCCCTCGTAGCGCACGAGGCTCAGGTCCATCATCACGGAGCCCGGCAGATGAAAGCCGGCCTCGGGCTTCACGCGCAGCATCTGCAGGCGGCACAGCGTGAGCTTGTGCGCGGCGATGCGGTCGGCGAACAGGCCGTGCAGGTCGGTGTTGGTGCAGACCACCACGCGTTCGCCACGAAGGATGCCGCGCGAGGTGCGCACGCGCGGCGTTTCTACCTCGTGCACGGTCTCGCCGAAGCGGAACACCACGCCGTGCACCTCGGCCAGCCACTGGGCGAGCAGGCCGATGGCCGTGCGCGATTCGACGCGCAGCTCGTGCGGGCTGAACAGCACCGAGCGGGCGTCGGCCAGGCTCAGTGCCGGCGCTTTGGCCTGCGCGTCGATGGCTTCGAGCAGTTCGCAACCCTCGCCCATCGGCGTGCGCATGAAGGCTTCGAGCACCGTGTGCGCCTCGGGGCGGTAGGCCGCGAGCCGGAGGTTGCGGTGCACGATGTCGATGCCCGCCTGCGGCGCCACCGCCTGCCACACCTCGCGCGCATGCATCGCCCGGCGCCAGGTGTCGCCGGGCGCCTGGCCGGTGATGGTGATGAAGCCGAAGTTGCGGATCGAGGCGCCGATGGCCGCGGCATCGCGCTCGACCACGCAGACCTTGAGGCCGCGCTGCGCGGCGGTGTACGCATGGGCCAGGCCGACGATGCCGGCGCCGACCACGATCAGGTCGAAGTTGTCTTGGTGATGGGCGCCGGGCATCAGCGGGTTCTCCAGGCTTGCGTACGCTTGAGCGCCCAGTGCCCGGCCAGCGCGAACAGGCCACGGCCGATGGCAGCGGTGAGCATGATCAGCGAGGCCATGGCGGCGGCGGGCGCCACGTCGCCGGCGTCGTCCATGTTGAGCACGGCGATGGCCGCCAGCGTGGTCTGCGGCGAATAAAGGAACACGACGGCCGACACGGTCGTCATCGCGTTGACGAAGAAATAGCCGCCCACGTTGAGCACGGTCGGCAGCGCCACCGGCAGGTGCACGCGCCACAGCGTGTGCCAGAAGGGCACGCCCATCGACTCCGACACCAGCTCGTACTCGCGGTCGAGCTGGCGCAGCGCAGTGAGCGACGTGAGGTGCGCCACCGAGAAGAAGTGCGCCACCGTGCAGACCACAAGGATCGTCATGCTGCCGTAGATGGCGCGCAGCGGGTTCGACGGCGAGATGAAGAAGAAGATGTAGCCCACGCCCAGCACCAGCCCCGGCACCGCCAGCGGCAGGTTGGCCAGCAGGTTCAGCAGCTCGCGCAGCAGGCCGAAGTGGCGCGGCTTCTCAACCAGGTAGGCCGAGATGAAGGTGATGAACGCGCCCGCCACCGCGGCGCACACGGCCAGCCGCAGCGAGTTGAAGTAGCTGTCCCAGCCACCGCCGTCCATGTTGCTGAAGTCGTAGTTCTTGAACGACGGCGCGAGCTGGTAGGGCCAGTAGGTGGCCAGCGATGCAAACACCGCCATGCCGATCATCACGAGGATGGCGCAGGCCGTGAGCGCGCAGAATACCAGCAGCGCGCGGTCGCGCACCTTCACCGGCTCGGGCTGGTAGGGCGTGGCGCGCGCCGACAGCGCCGCGGCCTGCTTGCTGCGCACGCGGCGCTCGACCAGGAAAGACAGCACGGCAGGAATGAGCAGCACGAGGCCGACCACCGCGCCCATCTGGAAGTTCTGCTGCCCCACCACCTGCTTGTAGATGTCGGTGGCCAGCACGCCGGTCTGGCCGCCCACCACCTTCGGCACGCCGAAGTCGGTGATGACCAGCACGAACACCACCATCGCGGCCACGATCAGCCCGTAGCGTGAAGACGGCAGCGTGACGGTGCGGAAGATGCGCCAGCGCGAGGCGCCCAGCGTCTGCGCGGCTTCGTACAGGCGGCCGTCGGAGGTGGCCATGGCCGTGGTGAGGATCAGCAGCGCATGCGGCAGCGTCCAGAACACCGAGCCGAGCACGATGCCCAGCGGCCCGTAGATCGACACGTCGCCCAGCAGTCCCTTGAACAGGCCCTGGTTGCCGAAGAGGTACACGAGACTGATGGCCGGCAGCAGCGAAGGCGCGAGCAGCGGCACCAGCGCCACCGCGCGCAGCAGGCCCTTGGCCGGCATGCACGAGAGCGTGAGCCCGTAGGCGTACACATAAGCGATGGCGGTGCAGATGACCGCGCTGATCGCGGCGAGCCCCAGGCTGTTGAAGGCCGACTGCACGAGCGCGGGGCTGTCGAGGTAGCGCGCGAAATTCGCGGCACCGACGAAGACGCCCGCGCGGTCGAAGAAGCTCTGGCCGACCAGCGCGCCCACGGGCAGCGCGACGATCACAACCAGCAGCAGCACGACCAGCAACACGGCGGCGCCGGTCAGCCAGCGCTCGCGGTCGAATGCACTGCCGCGCGCCACGGCCACCGGCACGATGGCGATGGCGTCGGGAGAACTGCTCATTGCGCCAGGACCGACAGCGCGTTGAGCGGCAACTGGATATGCACCATGCTGCTGGGCACCAATGGCTCGCCGCCACCGCCGCGCGCATCGGCGGGCAGCTCGGCCTCGATCTCGATGCCCAGCGGCTCGCAGGCGAGGCGAGCCGACGTGCGGTTGCCGAAGAACTCGGTGTCGAGCAGGCGTGCCGCGAAGCTGTTGGCGCCAAGCTCGGAGCCGAAGCGCTTCACCACCACATGCTCCGGCCGGATGCCTACCGTGGCCTGCGAACCCACGCTGAGGTTGCCCGGCGCGCAGAACAGTTCGCTGTCGCGCACACGCACTTTGCCGTCGGCCAGCACGGTCGCGGGCAGCATGTTCATGCGGCCGACGAAGCCGGCCACGAAACGCGTGCGCGGCTGGCGGTACAGCTCGTCGGGTGTGCCGGCCTGCTCGATGCGGCCGTTGTGCATCAGCACCACGCGGTCGGCCATCGAGAGGGCTTCTTCCTGGTCGTGCGTGACCATGATGGTGACGATGCCCAGGCGCTTCTGCAGCGCGCGGATTTCGCTGCGCAGGCTGGCGCGCACCTGCGCGTCGAGCGCCGAGAGCGGCTCGTCGAGCAGCAGCAGGCGCGGGTTGGGCGCAAGCGCGCGGGCCAGCGCAATGCGCTGCTGCTGCCCGCCCGACAGTTGCACGGGGTACTTGTCGGCATGCGCGGCAAGCCCCACCAGGTCGAGCATCTCGCGCGAGCGCTTGGCCATCTCGCGCGCCAGTGCGCCCGTGGGATGCAGGCCGTAGGCGATGTTCTGCGCCGCCGTCAGGTTGGGAAACAGCGCATACGACTGGAACACCACGCCGAAGCCGCGCGCCGCGGGCGGCAGGCCCGCGATGTCCTGGCCGCCGAGCAGGATCTGGCCGCTGTCGGCACGCTCAATGCCGCAGACGATGCGCAGCAGCGTGGTCTTGCCGCAGCCCGAGGGGCCGAGCAGGCAGACGAACTCGCCGGGCTCGATGTCCAGGTCGATGCCGTCGAGCACGCGGGTGGCGCCAAAGGACTTGCCGATGCCGCGAAGGGAGAGAAAGCTGCTGCTCGTCATGGCCGGATACCGCTTGGCTTCAGTGCAATCAGAGTGGCTTCTTTTCCGACTTGGACTCGTAGCGCTTGGACCACTCCGTCAGGATGCGGTCGCGGTTGGCTGCAGCCCAGTTGAAGTCGTTCTTGGCGAGCAGCTTCTCGACGTCGCCCGGCACGAATTCGAGCTTTTCCTGGATGCCCGGCAGCGCGAGCACGGCGAAGTTCTTCGCGTACAGCTCGTTGGCCTGCTTGGTGACGGCCCAGTCGGCGAGCGCCTTGGCGGCTTCCTGCTTCTTGCTGGTCTTGATGATGCCGGTGGCTTCCATGTCCCAGCCCAGGCCTTCCTTGGGCAGCACGATGTCGATGGGTGCGCCGTCGCGCTTGGTCTTGTTGGCGCGGTATTCGAAGGACATGCCGAGCGCGAACTCGCCGGCGCCGGCCTGGCGGCAGGGCTTGCTGCCCGACTGGCTGTAGATGCCGATGTTCTGGTGCAGCGCGTCCATGTACTTCCACGCCTTCTCTTCACCCATCATCTGGATCCAGCCCGACACCATCAGGTAGCCGGTACCCGATGCCGCGGGGTTGGGCATGGTGATCTGGCCCTTGTAGACCGGGTTGGTCAGGTCGGCCCAGCTGGTGGGCTTGGGCAGGTTCTTCTTGGTGGCTTCGGCGGTGTTGAAGCAGATGGCCGACGACCACACGTCCATGCCGACCCACTTGGGCGGGTTGGAGGCATCGCGCATGGTCGGCTTGATGGCGTCCAGGCCCTTGGGCGCGTAGGGCTGGAGCATGCCTTCCTTGTCGAGCAGCATCAGCGAGGTGGCGGCCAGGCCCCACACCACGTCGGCCTGCGGGTTGGCCTTTTCGGCCAGCAGCTTGGCGGTGACGATGCCGGTCGAGTCGCGCACGAACTTCAGCTCGATGGTCGGGTTTTCCTTTTCGAAGGCGGCCTTGTAGGCCTGCACCTGGTCGGCTTCGAGCGCGGTGTAGACCAGCAGTTCGGTGCGGCCTTGGGCCGATGCGGCAAAGGCCAGCGAGAACAGGACGGCCGGCACGATGGCGCGGCGGAGTTGACGATGCAGCATGGTGGAGATTCCCTAGGTGGAAAGAAGAAAGAAGAGCGCAATGCGGGACACACGAACAGGCAAACGAAAGTACGCAAGCCCCGTGTGGTGACGAATGCGGCGATGCTGGCAGCGGCATGTGACAGGGATTTGTCAGACGCCTCAAAAAAACACAAATCCCCAAAATGGCGCCCATGGCTGACGGTTTTTGCGGCGATTCCGTCATCCGCGTGTCACCGCCTCCCGGCAGACTTGGCGGGCTGTCACCTGTGGTTTGGCTTCGCTCGTTCGCTCCGTTTCACTTTCATGACACTCGACCTCGCCGAGATCGCTCGCCTGTTCGCCGAACGGGGCGGGGTCGCGTACGCGGGCGAGCCGGTGACGCAGCTCGAGCACGCGCTGCAATGCGCGTGGCTTGCGGAGCAGGCCGGCGCGAGCGACGCGCTGGTCACGGCCGCGCTGCTGCACGACCTGGGGCACCTGCTGATCGCCGAGCACCAGACGCTGTCGCACTCGCCCACCGAGCTGGGCATCGACGACCGCCACCAGTACATCGCCCTGCCCTTGCTGCGCGGTGCGTTCGACGTCGAGGTGCGCGAGCCGATCCGGCTGCACGTGGACGCCAAGCGCTACCTGTGCGCCACGCGGCCGGACTATTTCTCGAAGCTCTCGCCCGACTCGGTGCGCAGCCTGGCACTGCAGGGCGGCGTGATGGACGAGGAAGCCGCGGCGCGCTTTGCCGGCCACCGCTGGGCCGCCGATGCGGTGCGCCTGCGGCTGTGGGACGAGGAAGCGAAGGTCGAAGGGCTCAAGACGCCGACGCTGGCGCACTTCCTGGCGACGGCGGCGCGGATCATGCTGCACTGAGCGGGTGTACGGGCGCCCCGGGGCACTTCGGGCGCCCTGGATGCCGGGGGTTTCCCCGGCGGCATTTCAGTTCCGTTTAAGAAACATTTGTCTACGATGGGTTCCTCACGATGACCGGCGCACCCGCGCCTGCGAGGAAACCCGAATGCCTTCATCCGTCACAGCGCGCGCCAGCTCGTTCATCCAGGTCCTGCGCCGCGTCTTCACGCTCGCGGCGCCCTACTTCCGGTCAGAGGAGAAATGGCGGGCGCGCGCCATGCTGGCGGGGATCATTGCCCTCAACCTTTTCTACGTCTACGTGGCGGTGCTCGGCAACGAGTGGTACGGGCGCTTCTACGACGCGCTGCAGACCAAGGACGTGGTCGCCTTCTGGCGCGAGGTGCGGGTGTTCGGCTGGATCGCCTTCTTCAACATCGCGGTGCAGGTGCTCAAGTTCTATGTGACGCAGTTGCTGCAGCTGCGCTGGCGCACCTGGATGACGCGCAGCTACCTGTCGCGCTGGATGGCGGACCGCACCTTCTATCACCTGGAGCTGGCGCGCTACGCCGGCAAGGACGGCACCGCGCCGGACAACCCCGACCAGCGTATCCAGGAAGACATGCAGATGTTCACCAGCGCCACGATGTCGCTCTCGATGGGCCTGCTGAACGCCGTGGTCACGCTGCTGAGCTTCATCGGCCTGCTCTGGACGCTGTCGGGCAATTTCTCGTTCACGGCCGGCGGCACCACCTACCAGATCGTCGGCGCGATGGTCTGGCTGGCGCTGGGGTATTCGATCGTGGGCACCGTGGTCACGCATTTCATCGGCCGTCCGCTGATCGGGCTGAACTTCAGGCAGCAGCGCTTCGAGGCCGACTTCCGGCATCACCTGGTGCGCGTGCGCGAGTACAGCGAAGCCATCGCGCTCGACCATGGCGAGAAGGTCGAGAGCGGCCAGCTCAACCTGCGCTTCGGCGACGTGCTGCGCAACTACCTGCTGCTCATCAAGCAGCAGAAGAATCTGGTGACCTTCACCTCGTTCTTCGGCCAGGCGGCGGTGATCTTTCCGTTCATCGTCGGGGCGCAGCAGTATTTCGGCGGCTCGATCCAGCTCGGCCACCTGATGCAGATCGTCTCGGCCTTCGGCAAGGTGCAGGAGTCGCTGAGCTGGTTCGTCGACAACTACGACAGCGTGGCCGTGTGGCGCGCCACCACCGACCGCCTGACCAGCTTCGACGACGCCATGAAGGCCCACGCCACGCGCGACAACGAACTGCAGCGCGACCCGGCCACAGTCCTGCACACCGACGACCTCGGGGTGGCCCTGCCCAACGGCACGCCGCTGCTTGCCGGCGCTGCGCTGTCCGTGGCGCCCGGCGACAGCGTGCTGCTGCAGGGGCCTTCGGGCAGCGGCAAGTCGACGCTGTTCCGCTCCTTCGCGGGCATCTGGCCTTTCTCGCGCGGGCATGTGCAAGTGCCCGGCGACGCGATGTTCATGCCGCAGCGCCCCTACGTGCCCGACGGCAAGCTGCGCGATGCGTTGACGTACCCGAACGCGGCCTCGAACTACAGCGACGACCAGTTGCGCCAGGCCCTTGCCGACGCCCTGCTGCCCGAGCTTGCCAACCGCCTCGACGACAGCGACGCCTGGAGCCAGAAGCTCTCGGGCGGCGAGCAGCAGCGCCTGGCGATTGCCCGCGTGCTGCTGCGAAAACCGGCATGGCTGTTCGCCGACGAGATCACGAGCGCGCTCGATGCCGAGGCCGAAAGCGTGCTGTACAAGCGCCTCGCGGCCACGGTGCAGGCCGCGGGCGGTGCGATGGTGTCGATCGCGCACCGCGCGGCCGTGGGCGACTTTCACAACCAGCGCTGGGCGCTGGTGCCGCGCACCGGCGGCACGGCCGGCGACGGCGGTGCGCGCTACCGCCTGAACACGGCGGCTCAGCCCGCCGCGGCGTAGCGCTCCCAGCCCTTCTTGCGCAGGTCGCAGGCGGGGCATTCGCCGCAGCCGTAGCCCCAGGCCTGGCGATGCTCGCGGTCGCCGAGGTAGCAGGTGTGGGTTTCTTCCACGATCAGATCGACCAGCGGCTCGCCGCCCAGGCGGTGGGCCATCTGCCAGGTCTCGGCCTTGTCGATCCACATGAGCGGCGTCTCGATCACGAGGCGGCGCTCCAGCCCGAGCGACAACGCGAGCTGCATGGCCTTCATGGTGTCGTCGCGGCAGTCGGGGTAGCCCGAGAAGTCGGTCTCGCAGACGCCGGTGACGATCACCTGCAGCCCGCGCCGGTAGGCCAGCGCGCCGGCCAGCGTCAGGAACAGCAGGTTGCGCCCCGGCACGAAGGTGTTGGGCAGGCCGTCGGCCTGCATGGCGAAGGCGACTTCTTCAGTCAGCGAGGAGCCGCCGAGCTGGGCCAGTGCCGCGAGCGTGAGCACATGGTCTTCGCCCAGGCGCGGCGCCCAGTCGGGAAAGCGCTCGCGCATCTTCGCGAGGATGGTGCCGCGCACGTCGAGCTCGACGCGGTGGCGCTGCCCATAGTCGAAGCCCAGGGTTTCGACGCGCTGGTACTTCGAGAGCGCATCGGCCAGGCAGGTGGTCGAGTCCTGGCCGCCGGAAAAGAGAACGAGGGCGGTGGTGTGCAGGGGCATGTGCGTCAACGGCCGGGCCGTTGTAGTCCAAATGCGCGATTTTCGCAGGCGGCGCCACGGGCACGGATACGATCCCGCGGATGAGCACCAAACACTTGGCTGCATGGGCCGTCACCTTCGCGGTGCTGCTGGTGATCGACATGGCCTGGCTCGGCTTCTTCGCCAAGGGCATGTACCAGCAGGCCATGGGCGAGCTGATGTCGCCGCAGCCCAGGCTGGCCTTCGCGGCGCTGTTCTACCTGCTGTACCCGGTCGGGCTGCTGATCTTCGCGGTCGTGCCGGGCGTCGAGGCGCAGAGCCTCACGCGCGCGACGGTGCTGGGCGGCCTGTTCGGCCTGTTCTGCTATGGCACCTACGACCTGACCAACCTCGCGGTGATCCGCAACTGGCCGCTGGGCCTGACGTTCATCGACATCGGCTGGGGCGCGCTGGTGAGCGGCGTGGCGGCCGCGGCGGGCGCGGTGACGCTGCGCTGGTTCGTGTCGCGCTGAGGCGCATCGGGCCGGGTCTGGCCAGGTCGCATCAGCGCATGCCGAGCCGCACGCGCTAGCCGGCGCACATGACGCGCCGAAGACAGCCCGCGCCTTTATTTCGAAAAAAAGACAGAACTTTCATTCTGCTTTCGTCTCGTCACGGACGGGTCATTTGACGTCTTTAGATTGCATCTCCAGAAATGGTGCGCAGCGCGCGCACCGCTCGAACAACCATCCGAGGGATTTGCATGACCCAACGCTACATCGCCCCAGCCCTGCTGGGCTTTTCACTGCTGCTGACCGCTTGCGGCGGCAGCAGCCACGGCCCGACGCTCTTGCCGCTCGTCCCGCCGCCCACCACGCCGCCGCCCGCGGCGCAGGCGCCGCAGAAGAACGTCATCTTCTTCCTGGGCGATGGCATGGGCATCACCACGATGACCGCTGCACGCATCTACAAGGTCGGCGAAGACGGCGACCTGACGATGGACACGCTGCCCGAGACGGCCTTCGTCCACACCTACTCGAACGACGCCCAGGTGACCGACAGCGCGCCTTCGATGTCGGCCTACATGACCGGCGTCAAGATGAACAACGAAGTCATCTCGATGAGCCCCGAGACCAAGGCCACCGACGCCTCGGGCAAGGCCTACCACGTCAACTTCGACAGCACCTGCCCCTCGGGCAACGGCCAGGCCGTGGAAACGCTGCTGGAGCAGAGCAAGGCCAAGGGCTATGCGACCGGCGTGGTGACCACCACGCGCATCACGCACGCCACGCCGGCGGCCACGTATTCGCACGTGTGCCACCGCGATGCCGAGAACACCATCGCCGCGGCGCTGGTGCCGGGCGGCGCGGGCTACAACGCCAAGCTGGGTGACGGCATCGACGTGTTCTTCGGCGGCGGTACGGACTACTTCCTGCCCAAGGAAAAGAGCGGCAAGCGCAACGACGGCCGCGACCTGACCGCCGAACTGAAGACGGCCAAGTACAGCTACGCCACCAGCAAGACCGAATTCGACAAGCTGCCCATAGACGGCAGCACCAAGATCGCCGGCCTCTTCACCAAGAGCCACATGGCCTATGACCTCGACCGCGATCCCACCAAGGAACCCAGCATCGCCGAGATGACCGGCAAGGCCATCGACGCGCTGGCCGCGCGCAAGAAGGGCTTCTTCCTGATGGTGGAAGGCGGCCGCATCGACCATGCGCTGCACGCCACCAACGCCCGCCGCGCGCTGCAGGACACCGGCGCCTTCGACGACGCCATCAAGCTCGCGCTCGACAAGATGCAGGCCATCGACCCGGGCCTGAAGAACACGCTGGTGGTGGTCACGGCCGACCACGACCACACGCTGCAGCTCAACGGCTATGCCGCGCGCACCGGCAAGACCGAGCCGGGCAAGCCGGGCGTGCTGGGCCTGGTGAAGGACTACGTGGACAACAGCAAGACCAGCAAGGACGTGGGCGGGAAGCCGTACACCATCATCGGCTTCGGCAATGGCCCCTTCCGCAACGCACGCGACGTCCCCATCGTCGAGTCGGATCTGGACAAACCCAACTACCAGCAGGAAGCGGTGATCCCGATGGATCCGAGCAGCGACTCCGAAACCCACGGCGGCGCCGACGTGTTCCTCGGCGCGCAAGGCCTGGGCGCCGACAACTTCTCCGGCGTCATCACCAACACCGACGTGTTCGGCCTGATCAAGAAGGCGATCGGCCTGTGAAGCGCAACCCGCACACACCGACGAACACAACCATGAACACGACCATGAACCGCATCACCCGCAAAACCCGCCTGGCCGCCGCGCTCGTCTGCGCCGCCGCCGGCACCCTGGCCGGCAGCGCGCACGCCGCTGGCGAAGCCAAGAACGTCATCTTCTTCCTCGGCGATGGCATGGGCCCCGTCACCGTGACCGCCGCGCGCATCTACAAGGGCGAAAAGCAACTGGCGGCCAAGCCCGGCTCGCTGGTGAGCCCCGAGCGCGCCAACCTCGTCATGCAGTCGCTGCCCTACGCGGCGCGCGTGAAGACCTATTCGCTCGACGGCCAGACCACCGACAGCGCACCCTCGATGGCCGCCTACATGACCGGCGTGAAGATGCGCAACGAGGTGATCTCCATGTCGAGCGACACCGTCGCGGTCGACAGCACCGGCAAGCAGTACATCAACGGCGAAGACACCACCTGCGCGCCGACCAACGGCAAGGCGGCCGAAACGCTGCTCGAGCTGGCCAAGGCCAAGGGCCGCGCGGTGGGCGCCGTGTCGACCACGCGCGTGGGCCACGCCACGCCGGCCACCACCTATGCGCACATCTGCAACCGCAACGGCTACAACACCATTGCCGAGCAGAGCGTGCCGGGCCATGCCAACTACAACCCGAAGCTGCTCGACGGCGTCGACGTGCTGATGGGTGGCGGCCAGCGCAACTACCTGCCGAAGCCCGGCAACCCAAGCAGCAAGCGCACGGACGGCGTGGACCTCGTGGCCGCGATGCAGGCCAAGGGCTACGCTTATGTCGACACCGGCACCAAGCTCAAGGCCATCGACCCGGCCGCGACGGGCAAGCTGCTGGGCCTGTTCTCGCAAAGCGAGATGGCGTATGAACTGGACCGCGTCAAGCAGAACCTCGACCAACCCAGCCTGTCGGACATGACCGAGAAGGCGCTTGGCGTGCTCAGCAAGAACGACAAGGGTTTCTTCCTGATGGTGGAAGGCGGCCGCATCGACCATGCGCTGCACGGCACCAACGCCAAGCGCGCGCTGGAAGACACGCTGGCCTTCGACGCGGCCATCCAGACCGCACTCGACTACATGAACAAGAAGGACCCGGGCCTGAAGAACACGCTGGTGGTGGTCACGGCCGACCACGACCATGCGATCGCCTTCAACGGCTATCCGAAGATCGGCAACCCGATCCTCGGCCTGGTCAACGGCTATGCCGACGGCAAGCCCACGAAGGACAAGGACGGCAAGCCCTACACCACGCTGGTTTTCGGCAACGGTGGCCGGCCCAACGCGACGCCGGGTAGCGACGTCAACCCAGAAGACGGCAACAAGAAGTGGATCGCCCCCGCGCGCGGACTGGTGCGTGACGACCTGACCACGGTCGATACGACCGACGACAACTTCCTCCAGGAAGTCGGCATCAACCTCGGCACGCCCGGCTCGGAAACCCACGGCGGCGGCGACGTGATGCTCTTCGCCGGCGGCGCGGGCTCGAAGATCTTCAAGGGCACCATGGAAAACACCAAGGTGTTCAACAAGGTCAAGGAAGCGGCCGGCCTGTGACGGCATCCATGACGCTCAAGACGCTGCTGGCGGCCACGGCCCTGGTGGCCTTCCCGCTGGCGGCCAGCGCCGCGGGCGATGCCGCGGCGCCCGACCAGAACCTGCGCATCCAGCACCACATGATGTCGATCGGCAAGGACGGCGTGCAGCGCGACAGCCGCTACGCCGACCTGATGTTCCGCCGCGCCGGCTCGGTGTGGGTCGAGCGCGAGCTGCCGCCCGCGCTGCGCGAAGACCACGACCACGAAGCCCGCGAGGGCAAGGTGCACATCGGCCATGCGCACGCGGACAACACGGCCGCCCCGCTGTGGGTGCGCCGCGATGCCGCCGGCAAGGTGGAAGTGGGCATGGTGCTGCGCGAGCAGCGCAAGCTGATCGAGATCGATGCCGCCAACTACGGCAACGTCGGCTACAGCGGCTCGTGGGCCAACTCGTACTGGCTGGTCGATCCGGCCAGCCTGGCGCGCATGAAGAATCTCGGCGCGGCCGGCAAGGGCGTGCAGCGCTACGAGCTGCAGCAGGGCGCAGGCACGCTGCGCATCGATTGGGACACGGCCGGCCGCTACGCGCGCAAGATCGAGCAGCGCAATGCGCGCGGCACGTCGATCAACGTGATGACCGCTTCGGTCATCCCCGCGCCAAAGACACTGCCGTGGAAGGCCGTGGAAGGCTACGAGCGCGGCGACTACTCCGACCTGCTCGACTGACCGGGTTCAGCCCCGATTGCATGGTGTTGCGCGGTGTTTCGCGCATGGCCCCGGCCCCTGAAAAGGCTCGGGGCTTTTTTGTTGGAAGGTCAGAGAAAGCGCTCGAGCAGCTTGCGCGAGGCCCGGTCGAGCGTCTTCACATCCGGAATGCGGAACTGCACGCCGTGCGCGCTGGCGATCAGCAGCGCACCGCCTTCGAGCCGGCGGATGTCTTCCTCGGCCTTGAGCACGAACGTGGTGTCGCCACGGTCGGTGCTGATGGTCCAGGTGCTGG
Organism: Variovorax sp. VaC1; assembly: GCF_043658315.1. Lineage (NCBI taxonomy): Bacteria > Pseudomonadati > Pseudomonadota > Betaproteobacteria > Burkholderiales > Comamonadaceae > Variovorax > Variovorax sp. VaC1. The sequence continues at coordinate 127,372 of NZ_JBIGLT010000004.1, forward strand.
GCACGCCGAAGCTCGACACGCCGTGCAGGCGCAGCAGCGTGGGCGCGAAGTCGCGCACCGCCAGTTCCTGTTCGAGCAGCGCGCGCGCCGGTGCCGCAAGTAGCTCGACGCGGTCGATCCAGACCAGTTCGCGGCCATCGCTGCCGACCAGCGACAGGCCCTCGCCGGGTGCGCTGAGCGGAAAGGCGCGCACGGGCGTCACGCCGACATGGCGCTCGCCCTGCGCGTCGGTCAGCACGAGGCGGCCGAAGGCGTCGCGGTCGAGTTCGAAGGCCTGTGGGGTGTTTGTGATGGTGATGTCGGTCATGCGTCCCCCGCCGGATGGGCTGCGTGGCTGATCACCAGCGGCGCCTGCGCGCCCGCGCGCTCGTCGGCGGCGCCTTCGCTCGCATCGTCGTCGCCCTGGCGCAATTGCGCCTGGTAGAGCCGCCAATAGGCGCCCTGCTTCGCCATCAAGGCGTCGTGCGGCCCGACCTCGACCACTTCGCCGCGGTCCATGACCACGAGCCGGTCGGCCTTGCGCAGCGTCGACAGGCGGTGCGCGATGGCGATGGTGGTGCGGCCCTGCACGAGGTTGTCGAGCGCCTTCTGGATTTCTTTTTCGGTTTCGGTGTCCACGGCCGAGGTAGCCTCGTCGAGGATGAGGATGCGCGGGTCGATCAGCAGCGCGCGCGCAATGCTGATGCGCTGGCGCTCGCCGCCCGACAGGCCCTGCCCGCGCTCGCCCACCAGCGAGTCGTAGCCGTGCTGCAGCCGCAGGATGAAGTCGTGCGCATGCGCGGCGCGCGCGGCGGCCACGATCTCTTCGCGCGTGGCGTCGGGCTTGCCGTAGGCGATGTTCTGCGCGATGGTGCCGAAGAACAGGAAGGGCTCCTGCAGCACCAGCCCCACGTGGCGCCGGTAGTCGGCCACGGCGAAGCGGCGGATGTCGGTGCCGTCGACCTTGATGGCGCCGTCGGTCACGTCGTAGAAGCGGCAGATCAGGTTGACCAGCGTGCTCTTGCCCGAGCCGCTGTGGCCGACAAGGCCGATCATCTCGCCGGGCTCGATCACGAGGTCGAGGTTGTGGATCACGGCGCGCGAGCCATAGCGGAAGCCCAGCCCGCTCATCTCGATGCGGCCCTGCACGCGCTCGACCTTCACCGGGTTGGCCGGCTCGGGCACGTTGCTCACGTGGTCGAGGATGTCGAAGATGCGCTTGGCGCCGGCCGCCGCCTTCTGCGTGACCGAGACGATGCGGCTCATGGAGTCGAGCCGCGTGTAGAAGCGCCCGATGTACGCGATGAACGCGGTGAGCACACCCACGGTGATGCTGCCGCGCGCCACCTGCCAGATGCCGAAGGCCCAGACCACGAGCAGGCCGATTTCGGTCAGCAGCGACACGGTCGGCGTGAACAGCGACCACGTGCGGTTGAGCTTGTCGTTGACCTGCAGGTTGTAGGCGTTGGCGACGCGGAAGCGCTCGGCTTCGCGGCGTTCCTGCGCGAAGGCCTTCACCACGCGGATGCCGGGGATGGTGTCGGCCAGCACGTTCGTCACTTCTGACCAGACGCGGTCGATCTTTTCGAAGCCCGTGCGCAGGCGGTCGCGCACGACGTGGATCATCCAGGCGATGAAGGGCAGCGGCACCAGCGTGACCATGGCCAGCAGCGGGTTGATGGAGATCAGGATGCCGGCGGTCATCACGATCATCAGCACGTCATTGGCGAAATCGAGCGCGTGCAGCGACAGAAAGACGTTGATGCGGTCGGTTTCGGAGCCGATGCGCGCCATCAGGTCGCCGGTGCGCTTGCCGCCGAAATAGTCGAGCGGCAGGGTCAGCAGGTGCTCGTAGGTGGTGGTGCGCAGGTCGGCGCCGATGCGTTCGGACACCAGCGCCAGCAGATAGGTGCGGGCCCAGCCGAGCCCCCAGCCCAGCAGCGCGGCGCCCAGCAGGCCGCCAAGGTAGAGCCCGACGCGCCCCGAGTCGATCTGCTGCCCGTTCTGGAACGGGATCAGGATGTCGTCCATCAGCGGGATGGTCAGGTACGGCGGCACCAGCGTGGCGGCGGTCGAGATCAGGGTCAGTACAAACCCGGCGATCAATTGCTTGCGGTACGGCTTGGCAAAACGGCCAAGGCGTAACAAAACCCAGGTCGAAGGCGGGGACTGGCGTTCGGCATCGGCGGCGGCCGGGTCGTCGCCGTCCACGGTGTCGATGACCTCGGGTGTCTCCTTGGCGACACCGGCCGTGCGCTGGCCGAAAAGCTTGAGCAGGCGCAGGGCCGCCACCTGGCTGGCCAGGGTATAGCGCCAGCGCCCCAACCGGCCGGCAGGCCCCGTCAGATCGAGGGTTCCGACCCCGGAATGGTCGGAAAGGCGCAGCTCGAGGGCCGGATCGGTGAGCGGCCACTCACGCCACTCGCCACCGGGTTCGCAGGCGATCAGCCGCTGGTCAGTCAGCGCGACTAAGCCGGAAGCGAAGCGAAGTTGGTCGTCGAGGTCAACCGACAGTATTACCAGAACGTTTTCCGCGACTGCGAGCCGGTTTTTCAGAGCTTCTGAAGCCGTCTCTGTTCCGCCCTCCCGGGTGCCGACTGGATCGTGATGTTGCATTGTGTTTCTCTGACTCTTGCCCGTCGCGGGCCGCATGGACCGCGTCATGGCGCCCTTTGTCGGGCGCCGATTCTGACCGATCGCCATGGGCGCGCTTGAAGGCGCCGTGGTGCTCGGCCAAAGCACATCGAACGTTTGCATGACCCGTTTCGACGACATCCGCCTGCTGCGCATCAATTATTTGCGCGGCCCCAACCTCTGGACCTACCGTCCGGTGCTCGAAGTCTGGCTCGACCTGGGCCTGCTGGAGGATTACCCCTCCAACAAGATCGACGGCTTCACCGACCGCCTGACCGGCCTGCTGCCGGCGCTGATCGAGCACCACTGCGGCGTGGGTGAACGCGGCGGCTTCATCCAGCGCCTGACCGAAGGCACCTGGTCGGGCCACGTGCTCGAGCACGTCGTCATCGAGCTTCTGAACCTGGCCGGCATGCCGACCGGCTTCGGGCAAACCCGCAGTACCTCGGAGCACGGCGTCTACCGCATGGTGTTCCGCGCACGCGACGAGCAGGTGGCCCGGGTGGCGCTGGCCGAAGGCCACCGCCTGCTGATGGCCGCCATCAACAACGACACGTTCACCGCCGCCGACGTGCAGAAGGCGGTCGATGCGGTCAAGGCCAAGGTCGAAGACTGCTACCTCGGCCCGAGCACCGCCGCCATCGTGAGCGCCGCCACCGACCGCGGCATCCCGCACATGCGCCTGAACAGCGGCAACCTCGTGCAGCTGGGCTACGGCGCCAACCAGCAGCGCATCTGGACCGCCGAGACCGACTACACCAGCGCCATCGGCGAATCGATCGCCAGCGACAAGGAACTGACCAAGTCCCTCCTGGCCAGCTGCGGCGTGCCCGTGCCTGAAGGCCAGGTGGTGGCCAATGCCGAAGAAGCCTGGGAAGCCGCCGAAGACATCGGCCTGCCCGTGGTCGTGAAGCCATCGGACGCCAACCATGGCCGCGGCGTGTCACTCGAGCTGACCACGCGCGAGGAAGTCATCGCCGCCTTCGCGGTTGCCGAGCCCGAAGGCAGCGACGTGATGGTCGAGCGCTTCATCCGTGGTCACGAGCACCGCCTGCTGGTGGTGGGCGGCGAAGTGGTGGCGGCCGCGCGCGGCGAGATCATCACCGTGACCGGCGACGGCAAGAGCTCCGTGGCCGAGCTCATCGAAAAGCAGCTCAACAGCGACCCGCGCCGCGGCGCCGAAGAAGAATTTCCGCTCGACCTGATCGTGCTGGCCACCGACGCCAAGCTGCAGCTCGAACTCAAGCGCCAGGACCTCGACGGCGCGGCCGTGCCCGCCGCCGGCCGCGTGGTCACGATCCAGCGCAACGGCAACATGGCCAACGACTGCACCGACCAGGTCCACCCTGAAGTCGCGCACGCCGCCGTGCTGGCCGCCCGCGTGGTCGGCCTGGACATCGCCGGCATCGACATGGTGGCGCTCGACATCAGCAAGCCGCTGGGTCCGCAGGGCGGCGCGATCGTCGAAGTCAACGCCGGCCCCGGCCTGCTGATGCACCTGAAGCCGGCCGTCGGTTCGCCGCGCCCGGTGGGCCGCGCCATCTGCGACCACCTGTTCCCCAACGACGCGCCCGGCCGCATTCCCGTGGTCGGCGTGGCCGGCTCGCGCGATACCGCCGTGCTGGCGCGCCTGATCGCCTGGCTGATCAACCTGGGCGGCCGCCACACCGGCCTGGCCTGCCGCGACGGCCTCTTCCTGGAGCGCCGCCGCGTCGATGCGCGCGACAGCGCCAACTGGGACGCCGGCCATCGCCTGCTGGTGAACCGCGCCGTCGAGGCCGTGGTGATCGAGAACGGCGCCGAGACCATCCTGCGCGACGGGCTGGCCTACGACCGCTGCGAAGTCGGCGTCGTGACCGACCTCGAAGGCGCCGAAGCGCTGGCCGACTACGACATCACCGAGAGCGACCAGATGGTGAAGGTGCTGCGCACGCAGGTCGACGTGGTGCTCAGCGAAGGCACGGCCGTGCTGAACGCCGACGACGCACGCGTGGCCGGCCTTGCGCCGCTGTGCGACGGTGCCGTCATCCTGTATGGCGCCGACCCGCAGGCCGCCGCCCTGACCGCGCACCAGGCCGCCGGCGGCAAGGCCGTGCTGGTGCGGCAAGACCGCGTGGTGCTGGCCAGCGGCCACAGCGAATCCTTCCTGCCGGGCCTGGGCCGACTGACGGTCTGGCGCGCGACCCACGCCGGCGTGAGCCTCGAAAGCCTGCTGGCCGCCGTGGCCGCCGCCTGGGCCATGGGCATTCCGCTGAACCTGATCGGCGCCGGCGTCGAAGCCTTCGAGGCCGACCTGCAGGCCGCACTGGCGTCGCTGCAGCTGTCGCAGACGCAGCCGATGTCGCAGCAACCCCTTCAACACCAACTTGCATGACGCGCGCGGCCGCCTCGACCGAGGCAGCCGCCGCCCCACAGAATCCGCGAACCGAGCCGTAGCCCCATGAAAGTCACCCGCATCCGCGCCCTTCGCGGGCCCAATCTCTGGAGCCGCCATACCGCGGTCGAGGCGGTCGTCGCCTGCGAAGGCGATGAAAACGCCATCAGCAAGCTGGCCGGTTTCGAGGCCCGCCTGCGCGCCCGCTTCCCCACCATCGGCGAGCTGCACCCGATGGTGCTGGGCCAGCCGCTGGCATTGGCCCACGTGCTCGAAAACGCCGCGGTGGCACTGCAGGCCCAGGCCGGCTGCGCCATCAACTACGGCCACACCGCCCCCACGACGGACGAAGGCGTCTACCAGGTCACCGTGCAGTACAGCGAAGAGGCCGTGGGCCGCCGCGCGCTGGCGCTGGCCGAAGCGCTGATCGCCGCCGCGCAGGCCGACACCCCCTTCGACGCCGACGCCGCCATTGCCGAGCTGCGCGACCTGGACGAATCCGAGCGCCTGGGCCCGAGCACCGGCTCCATCGTCGATGCGGCCGTGGCGCGCGGCATTCCCTATCGACGCCTGACCAGCGGCAGCCTCGTGCAGTTCGGCTGGGGCTCCAAGCAGCGTCGCATCCAGGCCGCCGAAATCGACAGCACCAGCGGCGTGGCCGAGTCGATCGCGCAAGACAAGGAACTGACCAAGCAGCTGCTCAACGCCGCGGGCGTGCCGGTGCCGCTGGGCCGCCCCGTCAGCAGCGCCGAAGACGGCTGGGTCGCCGCCGAAGAAATCGGCCTGCCGGTCGTGGTCAAGCCGCAGGACGGCAACCAGGGCAAGGGTGTCACGGTCAACATCACCACGCGCGAGGCGCTGTTCGCGGCCTACGACTCGGCCGCCGTGTACGGCGAGGTGATGGTCGAGAAGTTTCTCCCGGGCTTCGACTTCCGCCTGCTGGTGGTCGGCGACCGCCTCGTGGCCGCCGCCCGGCGCGATCCGCCGCAGGTGATCGGCGACGGCAGCGCCACCGTGCGCCAGCTGGTCGACACCGTCAACCTCGATCCGCGCCGCGGCGAGGGCCACGCCACGTCGCTCACCAAGATCCGCCTGGACGACATCGCGATCGGCCGGCTCGAAGCCCAGGGCCTCACGCCCGACAGCGTGCCCGCGCGCGGCCAGCGCGTGGTGCTGCGCAACAACGCGAACCTGTCCACCGGCGGCACCGCCACCGACGTGACCGACACCGTGCACCCCGAAGTGGCCGCGCGCGCGGTCGATGCGGCGCAGATGGTCGGCCTGCACATCTGCGGCGTCGACATGGTCTGCGAGAACGTGCTGCGCCCGCTCGAAGAACAACACGGCGGCGTGGTCGAGGTCAATGCCGCGCCGGGCCTGCGCATGCACATCTCGCCCTCGTTCGGCCGTGGCCGCGCCGTGGGCGAAGCGGTGATGGACACGCTGTTCGCGCATGGCGACGACGGCCGCATCCCCGTGGTGGCCGTGACCGGCACCAACGGCAAGACCACCACCGCGCGCCTCATCAACCACCTGCTTGCCTCGAGCGGCCTGCGCACCGGCATGACCAACACCGACGGCGTGTACGTCGACGGCCGGCAGACCGACAGCGGCGACTGCAGCGGCCCCAAGAGCGCGCGCAACGTGCTGATGCACCCCGACGTCGATGCGGCCGTGTTCGAAGTCGCCCGTGGCGGCGTGCTGCGCGAAGGCCTCGGCTTCGACCGCTGCCAGGTGGCCGTGGTCACCAACATCGGCAGCGGCGACCACCTGGGCCTGAACTACATCACCACCGTCGAAGACCTCGCGGTGCTCAAGCGCGTCATCGTGCGCAACGTGGCGGCCGACGGCTACGCGGTGCTCAACGCGGCCGACGTGAATGTCGCGGCCATGGCGTCGGGCTGCCCCGGCGAGGTGATCTTCTTTACCGCCGACCGCATGCACCCGGTCATGGCCACGCACCGCGCACAAGGCAAGCGCACCGTGTATGTCGACCAGGATACGCTGGTCGCCGCCGAAGGCTCGTGGCGCGAGCGCATCGCGCTGCGCGACGTGCCGATCACGCGCAACGGCACCATCGGCTTCCAGGTCGACAACGTGATGGCCTCGGTGGCCGCGGCCTGGGCCGTGGGCCTCGACTGGGACACCATCCGCAGCGGCCTCGCAAGCTTCATGAACGACGCGGCCGGCGTGCCGGGGCGCTTCAACGTCATGGACTACCGCGGCGCCACCGTGATCGCCGACTACGGCCACAACACCGACGCCATGCGCGCGCTGGTCTCGGCCGTCGACACCATGCCGGCCAACAAGCGCTCGGTGGTCATCAGCGGCGCGGGCGACCGGCGCGACTCCGACATCCGCGACCAGACCGCCATCCTCGGCGAAGCCTTCGACGACGTGATCCTCTACCAGGACGCGGCGCAAAGGGGCCGCGCCGACGGCGAAGTCATGGCGCTGCTGCGCCAGGGCCTGCAGGGTGCGGCGCGCACGCGCTACATCGACGAGATCCACGGCGAATTCGTCGCCATCGACACCGCGCTGGCCCGCCTGCAGCCGGGCGACCTCTCGCTGATCCTGGTCGATCAGGTCGAGGAAGCGCTCGCTCACCTCGCGCAGCGCATCGCGGCAGGCTGAAGGGCGCGCGCCGCGCCCGTGCTGCGGGACGCGTCCCACACGGAACGGCGCGTACAGCCCGCGCTTTCAGTGCGGCTGTCCCACAGGCCCACCGCTCCCGGCGGCATCACACTGTGGCTCCGGTCGCGTACTTCCCACACGGAGGACGCGGCCCAACCAAGGAGTCCGCATGACAACAAGAGTTCGTTCCGTCCTGTCCGCCGCCGCCCTCATTGCGGCCGGAGGGTTCTTCGTCCTCGGGGCGCCCATGGCCAATGCCCAGGCACCCGACGCACGGATGCAGAAGGAACGCGCCAGTTGCGACGGCGTGCAGCAAGACCGGGCCTCGTGCCTGCGTGAAGCCCGCGCGGCACGCCAGGAAGCGGGCCGCAACGGCCTCACCAGCCCCAGCGCCGGGCGCGAAGACATCAACGCGCTCACGCGCTGCCACGAGCAACCGGCCGGCGACCAGGCCGGGTGCGAGGCCCGCGTCAAGGGCGGCTCGCACACCACCGTCGAAGGCAGCGTGATGGGCGGCGGCATCCTGCGCGAAACCGTCACGCCCCTGCCGGCCCAGCCCGTGCAGCCCGCACGTTGATTGAATGAACCCGGCCATGCACGGCATGTCCAACACATCCAGGTCTTTACCCGTCACTTCAAGGAGCCATCCATGACAAGCAACGCGCGTTCGATGATCTTCGCCCTGCTGGCCATCAGCGGGCTGGCGGCCACCACCATCGCCTCGGCGGCCACGCCGCGGCGCGGGGAATCCGACAGCACCTACCAGCGGGAACTCGCGGTCTGCGGCCACAACCAGCAAGACCGTGCCGCCTGCATCCGCGAAGCCGGCGCCGCCCGCCAGGCTGCCGCCCGCGGCGGCCTGACCAGCGCCCCCGACTACCGTGCCAATGCGCTGGCCCGCTGCAACCTGCAACCGCCATCGGACCGCTCCGCCTGCGAGGCCCGCGTGCTCGGCAGCATGGGCAACACCGACAGCCGGGTCGACGGCAGCGTGATGGGCGGCGGCGTGATCCGCGAATCGGTCACCACGACCATGGTGCCGGCGCCGGGCCGGGCCCCCGCGCCCATGCGCTGAAGGGGCGGGGCCGCCCGCCAGGCCGGTCCGCGAGAAAAAAAGCCGCTGCCCCCGAAACGGGCGGCGGCCAAGGGAAAACCCGCATTGATAGCCTAGATTGTCACAAGACTGTCATAAAAGGTGAGACGGTGCTAGCTATAGTTCTCGCTCACTGCCTACCGAGGAACCCTCCCCCATGAATGCCATCAAGGTCGCTCGCCGATTCATAGAAACGGACCCGGCCAACGAATCGGCCAAGATCCTGGCCCAGCTCGTGTTGGCGCTCGAATCCGAACGCAGCTTCGAGCTGATCACGCTCTACAACCTCGACTACAAGAGCTTCCAGCTCGCGATGGACATCCTGAAGGAATGGCGGCTCGACCGCTACTACGCCAGCAAGTCCAAGCTGTTCGACCTGTCCCTGCAAGTCACCGAGCTCGAGAAGAGCTGAACGCCCGTCGGGCGCGCACCGGATGTTCAGACGAACATCCCGCCCGACACCTCGATGCGCTGGGCGTTGACCCAGCCATTGCCCTCCCTGAGCAAACTCGCGATGGCGCCACCGACGTCGTCGGGCCGGCCCGCGCGACCGAGCGCGGTGAAGCCCGCGACCATCGCGTTCACTTGCGGGTTGTCGCGCACCATGCCACCGCTGAAGTCGGTTTCGATCGCACCCGGCGCAATCGTGTTCACTGCAATGCCCCGCGCGCCCAGCTCCTTGGCCAGGTAGCGCGTGAGTGTTTCCACCGCGCCCTTCATCGCGGCATAGGCGGACGCGCCGGTCATCGCGAAGCGGGTCAGCCCCGACGACAGGTTGACGATGCGCCCGCCGTCGTTGATCAGCGGCAGCAGCTTCTGCGTGAGGAAGTACGGGCCCTTGAAGTGGACGTTGAAGAGCGTGTCGAACTGCGCTTCGGTCGTGTCCTCGAAATTCACGTGCAGCCCCACGCCCGCGTTGTTCACCAGGAAGTCGAAGCGCTCGCGCTGCCATGTGGCTGCCAGCGCCGCCTTCACTGAATCCGCGAACGCGGGAAAGGTCTTGCTGTCGCCCACGTCGAGCCGCAGCGCGACGGCGCGGCGCCCCTTGGCTTCGATCTCGGACACCACCGCGTGCGCGCTGGCTTCGTTCGACACGTAGGTCAGGATCACGTCGGCACCGTCGGCGGCAAGCGCCAGCGCGGCGCTGCGGCCGAGGCCACGGCCACCGCCGGTGATGAGTGCGATGCGGGAGGGTTGGGGGGTGCTGGAAGCGGTCATTTCAAAGTCCTCGGTGGTTGATCGGTTGATCGGTCGATCGGTGAATCGATGGGTGGACTTTAAAAATTACCGAAATGCAGATAAATCCCGCGAAACGCTGCACACTGTTATTTGAAAAAATAACAATCCGCCATCATGAACGCCGATGAACTCCGCATCTTTTCCAGGGTGGCCGAACTCGCGAGCTTCAGCCGCGCCGCCGACCAGCTCGGCCTGACCCGCGCACGGGTGTCAGTGGCCGTGCAGCAGCTCGAAGAACGGCTCGGCACGCGGCTGCTTCAGCGCACCACGCGCAGCGTGCGCCTCACCGAAGACGGCGAACGCTTTCTCGACCGCTGCAAGGACTACCTGGCCGAAGGCGAACAGCTCGCCACCATGTTCCGCACGCACGCCAGCGGCCTCACGGGGCGGCTGCGCATCGACCTGCCGAACGTGGTGGCGCGCGACCTCGTCATTCCGCGCCTGCCCGAATTTCTTGCGCGGCATCCGGCACTCGAAATCGGCATCAGCACCACCGACCGCCGCGTCGACCTCGTGCACGAGGGCTTCGACTGCGTGCTGCGCGTGGGCATGCTCGGCGACTCGGACCTGGTGGCGCGGCCGCTGGGTGCCATGCAGATGGCCAACGCCGCGAGCCCCGACTATCTGCGCGCGCATGGCACGCCCCGCACGCTGGACGACCTTGCGCAGCACCGCGTCGTGCACTTCGCGCAAACGCTTTCTTCCAACGCCGGCTGGGAATACCTGGACCCCGCCGACGGCCTCTACAAGATGCATCCGGTGCGCGCCACCATCACGGTGAATGGCACCGAGGCCTACCAGGCGGCCGCGCTGGCCGGCCTGGGCCTGATCCAGGCGCCGGTCGCGGGCATGGCGAGGAGCCTCGCCTCGGGCGCGCTCGTGCGCGTGATGCCGGAGTTCGACGCACGCCCGATGCCGGTGTCGCTGCTGTACGCCAACCGCCGCCAGCTCGCGCCGCGCGTGCTGGCCGTGATGGACTGGCTGGGCGAGATCGTCGCGCCCTACTTCGTCGAGAAAGCCGGCAAGGCTAGCGGCCCCAGCGCAGCACCATCGGGTCGAGCCGCTTCGCCGTCTCGATCAGGCCGGCGCGCGTCTCGGGGTGCATCGCCGGCAGCGGATGCCGCGGCGCCTCGCAAGCGATCACGCCGCCCTCCTTCATGAGCGACTTGCAGGCCAGCAGGCCGGCCTGCCTGTTCTCGTAGTTGATGAGCGGCAGCCACTGCTGGTAGAGCGCGAAGGCCTTGTCGCGGTCGCCCGCGCGGTGCGCCTCGATGATCGGGCGGATGCCGTCCGGGTAGCCGCCACCGGTCATCGAACCGGTCGCGCCCGCATCGAGGTCGGGCATCAGCGTGATGGCCTCTTCGCCGTCCCACGGGCCTTCGATGGCATCGCCGCCCAGGCGGATCAGCTCGCGCAGCTTCGCGGCCGCGCCGGGCGTTTCGATCTTGAAGTACGCGACGTGCTCGATCTCCCTGGCCATGCGCGCAAGGAACGGCGCCGACAGCACCGTGCCGCTGGCCGGTGCGTCCTGGATCATGATGGGGATGCCCACCGCGTCCGACAGCCGCGCATAGAACTCGTAGATCTGCGGCTCGGGCACGCGGAAGGTCGCGCCGTGATATGGCGGCATCACCATCAGCATCGCCGCGCCCATGTCCTGCGCGCGTCGGCTGCGTTCGGCGCAGACCTTGGTGCTGTAGTGCGTGGTCGTCACGATCACCGGCACGCGGCCCTTCACGTGTTCGAGGATGCTGCGCGTCAGCACTTCGCGCTCGTCGTCCGACAGCACGAACTGCTCCGAGAAATTCGCGAGGATGCACAGCCCATCGGAACCCGCGTCGATCATGAAATCGACACAACGCTTCTGGCTCTCGATATCGAGCGCGCCCTGTTCGGTGAAGGTGGTCGGCACCACCGGGAAGATGCCGCGGTATCTGGGAGTCATGGCTTCGGTGAATCGATCATCAGTGGGAATGGCGGGGAACGGCCGCACCGCGGCAGCCGACGAGAAAGTCGAAGTCGCAGCCTTCGTCGGCCTGCAGCACGTGGTTGACGTACAGCTTCTGGTAGCCGCCGCCGCGCGTGCTCATGGGCTGCGCATCGCTTGCACTCAACGACGCCAGGCGTGAAGCGAGCTCTTCGTCGCTGATGTCCAGGTGCAGCCGCCCCGCACCGCAATCGAGCTCGATCCAGTCGCCATCGCGCACCGCCGCGAGCGGGCCGCCATCGGCCGCTTCGGGCGCCACGTGCAGCACCACCGTGCCATAGGCCGTGCCGCTCATGCGTGCGTCCGAGATGCGCACCATGTCTTTCACGCCCTGGCGCAGCAGCTTCGGCGGCAACCCCATGTTGCCCACCTCGGCCATGCCGGGATAGCCCTTGGGGCCGCAGTTCTTCAGCACCATCACCGAGCTGGCATCGATGTCGAGGTCTTCATCGACGATGCGTTCCTTGTAGTGCTCCAGGTTCTCGAACACCACCGCACGGCCACGGTGCTTGAGCAGCGCGGGCGTTGCGGCCGAGGGCTTGAGCACCGCGCCGCGCGGCGAAAGATTGCCGCGCAGGATGCGGATGCCGCCATCGGCTATCAGCGGGTTGTTCAGCGGGCGAATCACCTCGTCGTTCAGGCTCGGCGCCTCGCGCACGTTGTCCCAGATCGAATGGCCGTTGACGGTGAGCGCACCGGGGTGCGGCAGCAGGCCGTTCTCGCCGAGGCGGCGCAGCACGGCGGGCAACCCACCGGCGTAGTAGAACTCCTCCATCAGGAAGCGGCCCGAGGGCATCAGGTCGACGATGGTGGGTGTGTGGCTGCCGATGCGCGTCCAGTCTTCCAGCTCCAGCTCGACACCGATACGCCCCGCAATCGCCTTCAGGTGAATCACCGCATTGGTCGATCCGCCGATGGCCGCGTTCACACGAATGGCGTTCTCGAAGGCCTCGCGCGTGAGGATCTTCGACAGCGTGAGCCCTTCCTTTGCCATCTGCACCGCGCGCATGCCCGACATCTGCGCGAGCACGTAGCGCCGCGCATCCACTGCAGGAATCGCCGCGTTGTGCGGCAGCGAAGTGCCTAGCGCCTCGGCCATGCAGGCCATGGTCGAGGCCGTGCCCATGGTGTTGCAAGTGCCCGCCGAACGCGACATTCCGCCCTCGGCCGAAAGGAACTGGTGCAGGTTGATCTCGCCCGCCTTCAGCGATTCGTGCAGTTGCCACACGGCCGTGCCCGAGCCGATGTCCTTGCCGTCGAGCTTGCCGTTGAGCATCGGCCCACCCGTCACCACGATGGCCGGGATGTCGCAGCTCGCCGCGCCCATCAGCAGCGCGGGCGTGGTCTTGTCGCAGCCTGTGAGCAGCACCACCGCATCGACCGGGTTGCCGCGAATGGCTTCTTCCACGTCCATGCTCGCGAGGTTGCGCGTGAGCATCGCGGTGGGCCGCAGATTCGACTCGCCGTTCGAGAACACCGGAAACTCCACCGGGAACCCACCCGCCTCCGAGATGCCGCGCTTGACGTGCTCGGCGATCTTGCGAAAGTGCGCGTTGCACGGCGTCAGCTCCGACCAGGTGTTGCAGATGCCGATGATCGGCCGGCCATCGAACTCGTGGTCCGGAATGCCCTGGTTCTTCATCCAGCTTCGGTACATGAAGCCGTTCTTGTCGGCCGAGCCGAACCATTCGGTCGAGCGCAGTTTCTTCGGAGGGGTGTCCGGCATGCGAGGTGTCCTGGGAAAGAAAAGAGAAAGTCAGCGCCGGGGTGCGCGCGAAGTGAAGAAGCGCTGCAGCAGGCAGAACACGAACAGCAGCGCGCCGACCACGATGCGCGTCCACCACGAGCTGAGCGTGCCGTCGAAGGAGATCAGCGTCTGGATGATCCCGAGCATCAGCACGCCGAAGAGCGTGCCCGCCACATAGCCCACGCCGCCTGTGAGCAGCGTGCCGCCGATGACCACCGCCGCAATCGCATCGAGCTCCAGCCCCATCGCGTGCAGGCCGTAGCCCGAGAGCATGTAGAAGGTGAAGATCACGCCCGCCAGCGCCGAGCAGAAGCCCGACAGCGTGTACACGCCGATCAGCGTGCGGCGCACCGGCAGGCCCATCAGCATCGCCGACTGCTCGCTGCCGCCAATGGCATACACCGCGCGGCCGAAGGGCGTGCAGTGCGCGATGAACACCGCCGCGAGCAGCACCACGACGGCGATCACCGCGCTGATCGAGACCGAAGCCTCGCCCCATATCGGAATGCGGATCTGCGAGACCTCGGAATAGAACGCGTTGGTGATGCTGATCGAATCGATGCTGATGAGGTAGCACAGCCCACGCGCCAGGAACATGCCCGCCAGCGTGACGATGAAAGGCTGCAGCCGGAAGCGCTCGATGAGCAGACCCATGAACGCGCCGAAGGCCGTGCCCATGAGCAGCACCAGCGGAATCACGATGGCCGGGCTCCAGCCGTGGTTTTCGACCAGCGAGGCCGAGACCATGGTGGTCAACGCGATCACCGAGCCCACCGACAGGTCGATGCCGCCCGAGAGGATCACGAAGGTCATGCCCACGGCCACGACGATGAGGAAGGCGTTGTCGATCAGCAGGTTGAGGAACACCTGCGCCGAGAAGAAGCCGTCGTAGAAGACCGAGCCCAGCGTGGCGACCAGCACGAACAACGAGATCGTTGCCACCAGCGGCAGGTACTTCGGGTTGAGCCCCTTCCTGCTCCCTCTCCCGCGCGCGGGAGAGGGTTGAGGCGAGGGTGCCGCGTCCATCACCGCGCTCATGCCCGTCCCCCTTCATGCGCCGGCCGTTGCACCAGCGTGCGCACCTGCGCCCTGAACTCCGGCGACTGCAGCAGCATCACCGCGAACACCACGCCCGCCTTCACCACGAGGTTGATCTCCGGCGGCACGCCCAGCGAATAGATCGCATAGGTCAGCGTCTGGATGATGAGCGCGCCGATCACGCTGCCCACGAGGCTGAAGCGCCCGCCGGTCAGCGCCGTGCCGCCCAGCGTGACGGCGAGGATCGCGTCGAGCTCGATCAGTTGCCCCGCGTTGTTGCCGTCCGCGCTCTTCACGTTGGAGCTGATCAAGAGGCCCGCCACACCGGCGCAGGCGCCGCAGAAGGCATAGGCGCCCACCACCAGCCGCCGCGCCTGCACACCGGCCACGCGCGCTGCCGTCGGGTTGATGCCCACCGCCTGGATGAACAAACCGAGCGCCGTGCGCGTGATCGCGAGGTACAGCAGCACGAACACCGCCGCCACGATGAACAGCGAGAACGGCAAGCCCAGCAGGTAGCCGCTGCCGAGGAAGAAGAAGGGCTTGTAGTAGATCGTGATGATCTGCCCGTCGGCAATGAGCTGCGCAATGCCACGCCCCGCGACCATGAGGATCAGCGTCGCGATGATCGGCTGCATGCCCACCTTGGCAACCAGCAGGCCGTTCCACAGGCCGCACACCAGAGCGATGGCGATGGCGGCGACGATGGCCAGCCACATCGGGAACCGGCTCACGTCGCTCGCGACCGAGCCGCCGATCATCCATGCCGCGAGCGCTGCGGCGATTGCGACGACCGCGCCGACGGAGATGTCGATGCCGCGCGTTGCGATCACCAGCGTCATGCCCAGCGACACGAGCACCAGCGGGGCGGCGCGGTTGAGGATGTCGATCAGGCTGCCGTAGAGATGGCCTTCGCGCCATTCGAGGTGGAGGAAGCTGGCGTTGAATGCGGTGTTGACCGCGAGCAGAAGCAGCAGCGTGATGAGTGGCCACGCGAGGCGATGGCGCATGAGAGACGAAAGGCGGTTCATGTGTGCTGCCTTGCTCCTTCCCCCTTTGGGGGAAGGCTGGGATGGGGGCAAGCGGCCTTTAACGCCGCGCGATAGTGAAGGCCGCCAGCCCCCACCCCTGCCCTCCCCCAGAGGGGGAGGGAGAAACACAACGCGTCGCGAGTGTTCATGCGGCGGCAATCATTTCGTACACCTCATCCTCGGACGAGCCACCCGGCAACTCGCCCACCTTCTTCCGGTCCCGCAGCACCACGATGCGATGCGCCACGCGCACCACCTCGCTCATTTCCGATGAGATGAAGATCACCGCCATGCCCGCCTTCGCGAGCCGCAGGATCTCTTCCATGATCTCCTGCTTGGCCGCCACGTCGATGCCGCGCGTGGGCTCATCGAGGATCAGCAAACGCGGCTCGGTCGCGAGCCAGCGCGCGATCATGGCCTTCTGCTGGTTGCCACCCGAGAGCAGGCCGATGGGCGTTTCAACGCTCGCCGTCTTGATGCCGAGCGACTTGACGAAGCGCTCGGCCATCTCGGTCTGCTCGGCATGCGACAAAAACCGCCGCGTGCCCAGCCGCGCCTGCAAGGCCAGCGCGATGTTCTCGCGCACCGACAGCTCCGACACGATGCCATCGGTCTTGCGTTCCTCGGGGCACAACGCCAGCCCCTCGCGGATCGCATCCGCCGGGTTGGAGAAGCTCACGGTGCGGCCGTCCACCTTGAGCACGCCCCGGTCGGGCGACTCCAGACCGAACAGCAGGCGCGCGAGTTCCGTGCGCCCCGCACCCAGCAGCCCCGCGATGCCGACGACCTCGCCGGCACGCACGCGCAGATCGGTCGCCTGCAACTGCCCCGCCTGCCCCAACCCATCGGCCTGCAGCAATGCGGGCGCGGCTTCGTCGAAAGCCGGCAATGCGGCAGGCCGCGCCGACTGCGCCGCAAGCTCGCGCCCCAGCATCGCCGCGATCAGCGCCTGCGGCCCGAGATCGGCCGCGCGCCACTCGCCCACCCACTGGCCATTGCGCAGCACGGTGATGCGGTCCGACACCGCGTACATCTGATTGAGAAAGTGCGTCACGAAGACGATGGCCAGCCCCTCGCCGCGCAAACGCCGGAGCACCTCGAACAGCTTTTCCACCTCGTCGTCATCGAGGCTCGATGTCGGTTCGTCAAGGATCAGCACTTTCGACGACACACCGAGCGCGCGCGCGATCGCCACCATCTGCTGCACCGCCACCGAGTAGCTCGACAGCAGCCGCGTCACGTCGATGTCCAGCCCGATGCGCGCCAGCAGCTCGGCGGCGCGACGGTTCACCTCGGCCCAGTCGATGCGAAAACCCTGCGCCACGCCGCAGCGCGGATAGCGCCCGGCAAACACGTTCTCGGCCACCGAGAGGTTCGGGCACAGGTTCACCTCCTGGTAGACCGTGCTGATGCCCAGCTTCTGCGCCTCCAGCGGCGAGCCGGGGCGAATGGCCTGGCCGTCGAGAAACATTTCGCCGCCGCTCGACGGCAGCACGCCCGTCAGCACCTTGATGAGCGTCGACTTGCCCGCGCCGTTCTGCCCCATCAGCGCATGGATCTCGCCGGGGTACAGCTTCAGCTGCACGTCGTTCAGCACCGGGATGCCGCCGAACTGCTTGTGGATGCCCTTGAGCTCCAGGACGGGCGAAAGAGTGTCGTCAGCCATGCGCGACAGCCATCACTTGTTCTTGTTGTAGACGTCGATGAACACCGCCGCCAGCAGCACCAGCCCCTTGATGACCTGCTGGTAGTCGATGCCGATGCCCAGGATCGACATGCCGTTGTTCATCACGCCCATGATGAAGGCGCCGATCACCGCACCCATCACGCGGCCCACGCCACCCGAGGCCGAGGCACCGCCGATGAAGCAGGCGGCGATCACGTCCAGCTCGAAACCCAGGCCCGCCTTCGGTGTCGCGGTGTTGAGCCGTGCCGCGAACACGAGGCCGGCCAACGCGGCCAGCGCCCCCATGTTCACGAAGGTGAGGAAGGCCAGCCGCTGCGTCTTCACGCCCGACAGCCGCGCCGCCTTCTCGTTGCCGCCCAGCGCATAGATGCGCCGGCCGATGGTGGTGCGGTTGGTGACGAAGTCGTACACCACGATCAGCACCGCCATCACGATCAGCACATTGGGCAGGCCCTTGTAGGTCGACAGCAGGTAGCTGAAGAACAGGATGACCGCGGCAAAGAACAGGTTCTTCACGAGGAAGAAGGCATAGGGCTCTGTCTCCATGCCGTGCGCCGCCAGCTTGGCGCGGCCGCGCAGCTTGAAGAACACCAGCGCCGCCGCGGCCAGCGCGCCGACGACCAGCGAAGTGGTGCGCAGTGCCTCGCCACCCAGCGGATCGGGAATGAAACCCGAGCTGAGCCGCTGGAACTCGACCGGAAACGGCCCCACCGACTGGCCCGCCAGCAAGGCCAGCGTGAGCCCCTTGAACACCAGCATGCCCGCCAGCGTGACGATGAAAGACGGGATCTTTCGGAACGCCACGAACCAGCCCTGCGCCGCGCCGATGAGCGCACCCGCCGCGATGCTCACGATGGCCGTCGGCACGAAGTGCCATTCGTACTCGACCATCAGCACCGCCGCCAGCGCGCCGATGAAGCCGCAGACCGAGCCCACCGACAGGTCGATGTGGCCCGCCACGATCACCAGCAGCATGCCCAGCGCCATGATGACCACGTAGCTGTTCTGCAGCAGCAGGTTGGTGAGGTTCAGCGGCCGCAGCAGCGTGCCGTCGGTCAGCACCTGGAACAGCACCATGATCGCGACCAGCGAGATCAGCATGCCGTACTCGCGCAGGTTGTTCTTGAGGAACCCCGCGTGCAGCTTCTGCCCCTCCGACACCGGCACGGCGGCCTTCACCGCGTTGGCTTCAGGCTGCGACATGGACCGTGCTCCCTGCGCTCACGATGGCGTGCATGATGCGTTCCTGCGAGGCCTCGGCGGCGGTGAACTCGGCCACGAAGCGGCCCTCGTTCATCACGTAGATGCGGTCGCACATGCCGAGCAGTTCCGGCAGTTCCGAAGAGATCATGAGAATGCCTTTGCCCTCGCTCGCGAGCTGGTCGATGATGGTGTAGATCTCATATTTGGCGCCCACGTCGATGCCGCGCGTGGGCTCGTCAAGAATCAATAGTTCGGGTTTGGTGAAGAGCCACTTGCTCAACACCACCTTCTGCTGGTTGCCTCCCGAGAGGTTGACCAGCAGCTGCTCGACGCCCGAGCAGCGGATGTTGAGCGCCTTGCGGTACTCGTTGGCCACCTTGAACTCGCGGCCGTTGTCGATCACCATGCGCTCGGCAATCGCATCGAGGTTGGCCAGGCTGATGTTCTTGCGGATGTCCTCCTCCAGCACCAGCCCCAGGCCCTTGCGGTCTTCCGTCACGTAGGCGATGCCATGGTCGATGGCCTTGCGCACCGTGCTCACGTCCACCGGTTGGCCGTGCATCAGCACCGTACCGCTGATGCGCTGGCCGTAGGAGCGGCCGAACACGCTCATTGCCAGTTCGGTGCGGCCCGCGCCCATGAGGCCGGCAATGCCGACGATCTCGCCCTGGCGCACGTTCAGGCTCACGCCCTTGATCTGTTCGCGGTCGGCATGCAGTGCGTGGTGCACGTGCCAGTCGCGCACCTCGAACACCATCTCGCCGATCTTCGGGGTGCGCTGCGGGTAGCGGTGCTCCATGTCGCGTCCGACCATGCCGCGGATGATGCGGTCCTCGCTGATGGGCTGCGTGCGGCAGTCCATGGTCTCGACGGTGGCGCCGTCGCGCAGCACGGTGACCGAATCGGCCACCTTGGCGATCTCGTTGAGCTTGTGCGAGATGAGGATCGACGCAATGCCCTGGCGCCGCAGTTCGATCAGCAGCATCAGCAATGCGTCGCTGTCGTTCTCGTTGAGGCTGGCGGTGGGCTCGTCGAGGATCAAGAGCTTCACCTCTTTCGCCAGCGCCTTGGCAATTTCGACCAGCTGCTGCTTGCCCACGCCCAGGTCGGTCACCAGCGTGGTGGGCGGCTCTTTCAGGCCCACCTTGGCAAGCAGCTCGCGGGTTTTCGCATAGGCGGCAAACCAGTCGATCACGCCGCCGCTGGCGATCTCGTTGCCCAAAAAGATGTTCTCTGCAATCGACAGCAGCGGCACCAGCGCCAGCTCCTGGTGGATGATGATGATGCCGAGCTTCTCGCTGTCGGCGATGCCCTTGAAGCGGCGCACCTCGCCCTCGAAGTGGATGTCGCCGGTGTACGAGTCGCACGGGTAGACGCCGCTCAGCACCTTCATGAGCGTCGACTTGCCCGCGCCGTTCTCGCCGACCACCGCGTGGATCTCGCCCGCGCGCACCGCCAGGTTGACGTTGCTCAGGGCTTTCACCCCGGGAAACGTCTTGGTGATGCCGCGCATCTCCAGGATCGTGCGCGCCTTGCCACCACCGTTGTCGCTGCCGCCTTCTTTGTTGTCTTCCGCTCCCATGGCAACGCTCACTTGACCTGGCTTTCCTTGTAGTAGCCGCTGTCGATCAGCACCACCTTCCAGTTCGAGGCGTCCACGCTCACCGGCTTGAGCAGGTAGGAGGGCACGACCTTGATGCCGTTGTTGTAGGTCTTGGTGTCGTTCACCTCGGGTGTCTTGCCCGAGAGCATCGCGTCGACCATCGCCACCGTCACCTTGGCCAGCTCGCGCGTGTCCTTGAACACGGTGGAGGTCTGCTCCTTGCGCAGGATCGACTTGACCGACGGCACCTCGGCGTCCTGCCCCGACACGATGGGCATCGGCTGCGACGCCGAGCCATAGCCCACGCCCTTGAGCGACGACAGGATGCCGATGGACAGGCCGTCGTAAGGCGACAGCACCGCATCGACGCGGTCCTTGGTGTAGTAGGCCGACAGCAGGTTGTCCATGCGCGCCTGCGCCACCGCGCCGTCCCAGCGCAGCGTGCCGACCTTGTCCATGCCCATCTGCTTGCTGCGCACCACGAGCTTGCCGCTCTTGATGTAGGGGTCGAGCACCGACATCGCGCCGTTGTAGAAGAAGAAGGCGTTGTTGTCGTCGGGCGAGCCGCCGAACAGCTCGATGTTGAACGGCCCCTTGCCGCCCTTCAGGTCGAGCGCCTTCTCGATCGACTGCGCCTGCAGCACGCCGACCTGGAAGTTGTCGAAGGTGGCGTAGTAGTCGACGTTCTTCGAGCCCTTGATGAGCCGGTCGTACGCGATGACCTTCACGCCCTTGTCGGCCGCCTTCTGCAGCACGTCCGAGAGCGTGGTGCCGTCGATGGCCGCGATGACCAGCACCTTCGAGCCCTTCGTCACCATGTTCTCGATCTGCGCGAGCTGGTTCGGGATGTCGTCGTCGGCGTACTGCAGGTCGGTCTTGTAGCCCTTGTCCTTGAAGTACTTGACCATGTTCGCGCCGTCGGCGATCCAGCGCGCCGACGACTTGGTGGGCATCGAGATGGCGATCAGGCCCTTGTCCTGCGCGTAGGCCAGCGGCGCGATGCCCACCAGCACGACGGCCAGGCCGACCAGCGAGGCCTTGAGAAAGTTGCGTTTCATGTACGGGGCTCCTCAGTACTTGCGATTGGGAAATTCTTTGGCCGCGACTTCCATGGGGAAGATGCTCTCGACAGTCACGATGCGCTTGGGCAGCGTCTTGCCGTCCTTGATGTCCTTCACCGCCTGCATGAGCTGCGGCCCCAGGAGCGGGCTGCATTCGACCGACACGTTGAGCTTGCCGGCGATCATGGCTTCGAAGGCGCCCTTCACCCCGTCGATGGAGATGATGGTGATGTCCTTCGCGGGCTTCAGGCCCGCCTCTTCGATCGCCTGGATGGCGCCGATGGCCATGTCGTCGTTGTGCGCGAAGAGCACGTTGATCTTCTTGCCCTCGGCCTTCAGGAAGGCTTCCATCACCTCCTTGCCCTTGGCCCGCGTGAAGTCGCCGGTCTGCGAGCGGATGATCTTGAACTTCGGGTCGGCCTTGATGATTTCCTCGAAGCCCTTCTTGCGGTCGATGGCCGGGGCCGAGCCCACGGTGCCCTGCAGCTCGACGATGTTCACGTCGCCCTTCTGGTCCTTCATCTTCTCGACCAGCCAGCGGCCGGCCTTGCGGCCTTCCTCGATGAAGTCGGAGCCCATGAAGGTCACGTAGAGCGAGTCGTCCTTGGTGTTGACGGAGCGGTCGGTCAGCACGACCGGGATCTTGGCGGCCTTGGCTTCGCGCAGCACCGTCTCCCAGCCCGACTCGACCACGGGCGAGAAGGCGATCACATCGACCTTCTGCGCAATGTAGGAGCGGATGGCCTTGATCTGGTTTTCCTGCTTCTGCTGCGCGTCGGAGAACTTCAGCTCGATGCCGGCGTCCTTGGCCGACGACTTGATCGACTCGGTGTTGGCGGTGCGCCATTCGCTCTCGGCGCCCACCTGCGCAAAGCCCAGCACGAGCTTCTTCTGCGCGAAGACGGACACGGGCAGCATGCTGCCCAGGGCTGCGGCGGCGAGCGCGGTGTTAAGGGTGCGACGATTCATGGTCATGGGATGTCTCCTTCTTGATGTCACGAGGACTTTGCTGTTGGTGTGGTGAACGAAACCCCGTCCGGTCAGGCCAGCATGTAGCCGGTCTTCACCGTCGTGTAGAACTCCGCGGCGTGGCGCCCTTGTTCGCGCGGCCCGTAGCCCGACCCCTTGCGGCCGCCGAAGGGCACGTGGAAGTCCACCCCCGCGGTCGGCAGATTGACCATCGTCATGCCGACCACGGCATGCCGCCTGAAATGCATCGCGTGCTTCAGCGAGTTGGTGCACAGGCCCGCGCACAGGCCGAAGGGCGTGTCGTTGCACAGCGCCAGCGCTTCGTCGTAGTCGTCGGCGCGCAGCACGCAGGCCAGCGGGCCGAAGATTTCCTCGCGCGCGATGCGGTGCCCGGGCTTGGCGAGAAAGAGCGCGGGGCTCATGTAGTGCCCGGTGGTGGCGCGCTGCAGCGCTTCGCCGCCCCACACATGCTCGGCGCCTTCTTCGCGCGCGATCCCGACCCAGGCGAGGTTCTGCGCCAGCCGTTCTTCGTCGGCCACCGGACCGATGTCGACGCCGCGCTCCAGCGCATGGCCGATCTTCAGCGTCTTCAGGCGCTGGCGAAGTTTGGCGACGAAGGCGTCGTGCACGGCGGCCTCGACGATGAGCCGGCTCGACGCGGTGCAGCGCTGGCCGTTCGAAAAGTAGGCGCCCTGCACCGCGCAATCGACGGCGCGGTCGAGGTCGGCATCGGCCAGCACCACCAGCGCGTTCTTGCCGCCCATCTCCAGCTGCACCTTGGCGCGCCGCGCGGTGGCGGCCTGCAGGATGCGCTCGCCGTTGGCGGCCGAGCCGGTGAAGCTCAGCGCATCGACCAGCGCGCTGTCGACCAGCGCCTGCCCCGCTTCGCGCCCGCTGCCCATCACGAGGTTGAACACGCCGGCAGGCAAGGCCGCGCGGCTGATGATGTCGGTGAGCGCCCAGCCGCAGGCCGGCACCAGCTCGGCCGGCTTGAAGACCACGCTGTTGCCATGCGCGAGCGCTGCCGCGATCTTCGACGCCGGCACCGCGAAGGGCGTGTTCCACGGCGTGATGAGGCCCACCACGCCGACGGGCTCGCGCGTCACGTCGACCTGCACGCCCGCGCGCACCGAGGCCACGTTCTCGCCACCGCCGCCGCGCAAGGCTTCGCCGGCGAAGAACTTGAAGATCTGGCCCGCGCGCGCCGCCTCGGCCACGGCTTCGGGCAGCGTCTTGCCGACCTCGCGCGCCAGCAGCAGGCCCAGCTCGTCCTTGCGTGCCAGCAGCTCGGCGCCGATGCGGTCGAGCACGTCGGCGCGCCGCTGCGGCGTGCTGTGGCTCCAGTGCGGAAAGGCTTCGGTGGCGGCGCGGATGGCGGTCTCGACCTGGCGGCGGTCGGCACGTGCGTACTCGGCAACCACCTCGCTGGTGTCCGATGGATTGGCGCTCACACCGGTGGTCGCGCTGGTCTCCCAGCGGCCATTGATGTACTGCCGCACGTTCTGATGGATCTCGCCATGAATCACCGGGCGCCGACCTTGTCTCTTGGATGTGGGGTGCGGGCAGTCTAGGAACAGAATCGATATCGATCCAATCGTTTTTTAGACAAAATGCATATCGATCGCCGGATTCTGGAAAACCCGATCAGCCCTTGGTTTCCAAAAACAAGAGAAGAGCCATGACCAACTACAACCACTGGTTCATCCGCGCCCGCCTGAAGACCCGTCAACTGCTGCTGCTCGTGGCGCTGGCCGAAGAAGGCAACATCCACCGCGCGGGGCAGGTGCTCAACATGACGCAGCCCGCCGCCTCCAAGCTGCTGAAAGACCTCGAAGACGTGCTGGAGGTGCCGCTGTTCGACCGCCTGCCGCGCGGCATGCGGCCCACCTGGTACGGCGAGACGATGATCCGCCACGCCCGCGTGGCGCTGGCCAGCCTGAACCAGGCGCACGACGAACTCACCGCGCTCAAGGCGGGCCGCTTCGGCCACGTGAGCGTGGGCGCCATCACCGCGCCCGGCCTCACGCTGATGCCGCCGGCGGTGGCGATGATCAAGCGCGAGCAGCCCGACCTGCGCGTGTCGCTGGAGATCGAGACCAGCCCGGTGCTGATCGAGCGGCTCGAACAGGGCAAGCTCGACATCCTCGTGGCGCGGTTGTTCGCCGAGCACGACAAGTCGCAGCTGCGCTACGAGGCGCTGAGCGAAGAGCCGGTGTGCGCGCTGGTGCGCCCCGGCCATCCGCTGCTCGGCGTGAGCGGGCTCACGCTGCGCGACGTGGTGGGCGCCGGCTGGATCGTGCCGCCCGCCGGCAGCGTGCTGCGGCATCGCTTCGAGCTGATGTTCCAGGAAGAAGGCCTGGCGCCGCCGGCCAACACCATCGAAAGCTCGGCCCTGCTCTTCATCACGCGCATGCTGCAGC
This sequence comes from Variovorax sp. VaC1, assembly GCF_043658315.1. Lineage (NCBI taxonomy): Bacteria > Pseudomonadati > Pseudomonadota > Betaproteobacteria > Burkholderiales > Comamonadaceae > Variovorax > Variovorax sp. VaC1. Next base: position 152,071 of record NZ_JBIGLT010000004.1, read on the forward strand.
AGAGCGACATGGTCGCGGTGCTGGCGACCGACGTGGCGCGCTACTACGCATCGCACGGCATCGTGTCGCTGCTGCCGCTGGACATGCCCTGCCACATGGACGCCTTCGGCATCATCACGCGCACCGACCGGCTGCTGTCGCCGGCCGCGAAGGTGATGATGAAGGCGCTGAAGACGGCGAGCATGAGCGTCTACGGACGCAAACTCGAGATCGACTGACGAGCCGTCCGGCGCGTCTTCAGGTCCAGCCTGCGTCTACCGTGAACTCTTGCGCGGTGCACATCTTCGCGTCGTCCGACGCAAGGAACAGCACCATGCGCGCGATGTCTTCCGGCATCAGCTTGTCGGGCAGGCATTGGTTGCGCTTGAGCGCCTGCTCGCCTTCGTCGTCGAGCCACAGCTTGACCTGCCGCTCGGTCATCACCCAGCCGGGCGAGACGGTGTTGATGCGGATGCGGTCCTTGCCCAGGTCGACCGCGAGCCCGCGCGTGAGCCCGTTGACCGACGACTTGGCAATCGCGTAGCAGGGGTAGCCCGAGCCCTTGGTCTGCCAGCCCGTGGAGCCCAGGTTGACCACCGAGCCGAAGCCGAGGCGCCGCATGCCCGGCACCACCGACTGGATCGCGAACAGCGCGGGCCGTTCGTTGATGGCCATGCGGTTGTCGTAGTAATCGGGCGTGACCGATTCGAGCGTATGGCGGTCGTCGCTTGCCACGTTGTTGACCAGCACCGCGAAGTCGCCGAGTTCGGCGGCCGCATCGGCGATGGCCGTCTGCAGCGACGCGATGTCGCGCACGTCGCAGGCACGCCACCACGGCGCCGCATGGCCGGCCTCGACGATCTGCCGCGCGAGCGCCGCGCTGGCGCCCTCGGCAATATCGACGAAGGCCACGCGCGCGCCCTGCGTCGCAAACGCGGCGACGATGGCCGCGCCGATGCCGCTGCCGCCACCGGTGACGAACACCGTGCGACCCTGCAGGCTGGGGTGGATCGAGAGCTTCGGGGGATTCACAGAACGTCTCCAGGAAGAAGGGTCGGCATATGACATTGCAATATGAATATCAATTGATGCCGTATTGTTTAATTTCCATTATCAATATGCCTTGATACGATCCGCCGCGTCAAGAAGACATGACCAGGACAAAACAATGAACACACAAGAGACAAGCCCACCTTCCCCGCTTCCGGTCCCCGTGGTCGAGGGCGCGCCCGAATGCGTCTGGGCCGCCGGTGCCAACCTGGGCGAGGGCACGCTGTGGTCGGTGCGCGAGCAGGCGCTCTACTGGATCGACATCCTCACGCCGCGCCTGTTCTGGTTCCGGCCCGCCGACGGCGCACGCCGCGCCTGGCAGTTCGATGAAGAGATCACCGCGATCTCGGAGCGCGCGAACGCGCCGGGCCTCACCCTCACGCTGCGCCGTGGCTTCGCGCTCTTCGACACCACGCAGCTGCCGGGTGCCGGCGCCAGGCCGCGCTACCTGCACCAGCCCGAACCCGAGCGCACCGGCAACCGCTTCAACGACGGCAAGTGCGACGCCCGCGGCCGCTTCTGGGCCGGCAGCATGGACTTCGATTGCAAGGCGCCCACCGGCGCGCTGTACCGCTACGACGCCGACGGCCAGTGCACGAAGCACGACGACGGCTTCGAAGTGACCAACGGGCCGACGTGGTCGGCGGACGGCCGCACCATGTACTTCAACAACACGGTGCTCAACAACCTGTATGCCTACGACTTCGACATGGACGCGGGCACCGTCGCGAACCGGCGCGTGTGGCACCGCTTTCCCAAGGGCAACGGACTGCCCGATGGCATGACGACCGACGCGGCCGGCCGCCTGTGGATCGCGCACTGGGACGGCGCGTGCGTGACCTGCCACGACCCGGTGAGCGCGGCCGAGCTGTGCCGCATTCCGCTGCCCGCGAGCAACGTCACCGACTGCGCCTTCGGTGGCGCGGACATGCAAACGCTGTACATCACGACGGCGCGGAACAGCCTCACGGCCGAACAGCAAGAAGCCGAGCCGCTGGCGGGTGGGCTCTTCGCGGTGCGCATCGGCAGCCCCGGCGTGCCTGCCGCACTGTTCGCCGGCTAGATCGACAGCGCGTGATGCGCTTCAGCAAAGGCTGAAGCGGTGTTCGGTCGTGCTGCTGAAGACTTCGCCCGGCCGCAGCACGGTCGATGGAAAGCCCGGCTGGTTCGGCGAGTCGGGAAAGTGCTGCGTTTCCAGGCACAGGCCATCGCCCTGCCGCAGGCTCGCACCGGCCGTGCCCATAAGGCTGCCGTCGAGAAAGTTGCCGGAATAGAACTGCACGCCCGGCTCGCTGGTGTGCACTTCCATCACGCGGCCCGAGGCTTCGTGTTCGAGGCGCGCGGCAAGCGCCAGGCCATCGCGCACGTCGTGCCGATTCAGCACCCAGTTGTGGTCATAGCCGTGCGCGACCAACAGTTGCGCGTGCCCTTCGCGAATGCGCGCACCGATGCGCGTCGGCTCGCGAAAGTCGAAGGGCGTTGCCGCCACGTCGGCCAGCCCGAGCGGGATCAGCGTGGCATCCACCGGGCAGTAGCGGCTCGCGGGAATCGTCAGCCGGTGGTCCATCACCGAGCCGCTGCCCGCGAGGTTGAAGTAGTCGTGGTGGCTCAGGTTCAGCACCGTCGGCCGGTCGACCGTGGCACGGTAATCGATGCGCCATGTGTTGGCCGTTGCGCCGAGCGTGTAGCGCACCGTCAGTTGCACCTCGCCGGGGTAGCCCTCTTCGCCATCGGCGCTGGTGTAGCGCAGCTCGATGGCGATGTCGCCGCCGGCCTGTTCGGCCGTGAGCGGCTCGATCTGCCAGAAGCGCGTGCCGAAACCGTCCTTGCCGCCATGCAGCGAGTTCGCCCCGTCGTTCAGGCCCACCTGATACGCCGTGCCATCGAGCGTGAAGCGCCCCGCTGCGATCCGGTTGGCATAGCGCCCGACGATGGTGCCCAGGTGCGGATGCGGCTTCAGGTAGTCGGCCAGCGTCGGCAGCGCCAGCACGATGTTTGCGCTCTGCCCCTGCCGGTCGGGCACGTGCAGTGCGGTGACGATGCCGCCGCGGTTGATGGCGCTCAGGCGCAGGCCCCGGCCGTTGTCGAGGGTGTATTCAGTCACGGCGCGGCCATCGGGCATGCGGCCGTATTCGCGCGAGGTGATGGGGCTGCGGCTGCTGTCGTTCATTTGCGGTCCAGTGGCGGGAACAGCGCTTCGCGCGCGCACAGCGACGCGGTGCGCAGGCCGATGCCGTCCTTCAGGTCATGGAACTCGGGCGGCTCGGCCGCGTGCGTGCGTATCTCGACGTGGTGCCCGGCCTTGGCCACCGCATCGGCAAAGCGCTGCTGCAGGGCAAAGGGCGTGTTCTGGTCGTCGCGGTTGCCGATCAGCACGATGCGCCGCGTGGCATCGCGCGCGATGCCGTTCACATGGTCGAGCGGGTCGTAGAACTGCGTGCTGCCGGTAGTGTCGGTCAGGCCGTCCTTCGAGCGGCCGAGCAGGCGCGCGCGCTCCAGCAGCCCAAAGGCGCCCGAGGTCAGCACCGCGCAGGCGACGCGGGTGCGGCCCATGGTCAGCAATGCGGCGCCCGCGGTAGCGCCGCCGCTGTGGCCGACGATCACGATGCGCTGCAGCTTGTGGCGCGCCATGAGCGCATCGAGTGCCGCATCGAGCGCGTGGAACTCCACCGGCTGGCGCCGCTTGCGATGGTCGCCCGACGAGCCGTAGGTGCCGGGCCGCGCGACAAAGATCCACGGCACGCCCGCGCGGTCGCGGTTGCGTTGCGCGTCGAGCGTGCGCAGCGCTTCGGTGTTCTCGGGAATGCGCGTGGGCGCCTGGTCCATCACGCCGTCGCGGTCGCCGGAGAACTGCACGATGGCGATGCGCGCGCCTTCGATGTCGTCACTCGCGAAGTAGCGGATGCAGGCCGGCCCTTCGACGGGTTGCACCCACAGGTAGCCGGCGCGGTCGGGGCAGTTGGCGCGCACGGCCGGCTGGTTCCAGTGCAGCACGGCGTCGCCCGACGCGGCGAACGGCGCGGGCACGCCGGGGCCGGTGCGCTGCGCGCAGGCCGCCTGCGCCAGTGCAAGCAGCACCAGCGCCACACGGGCGGGCCGCCGCAGGAAGCCGCCCGTGGTGTTCATAGCTGTTGCAGCAGGCCGGGAATGCTGCCGAAGTCGGACCATTCGCGGTCGCCCTTCACCAGCACCAGGTCGCCGTCGCGCAAGAAGCCGCCCAGGTAGCCCGTGAGCTGCGCGGCGTTGTCGAAATGCGGGCCGAGCAGTTCGGCCGGCACCTCTTCGCGCAGCCAGCGCATTTCTTCGCCGTGCGTCACCACGTGCTCGATGCCCGAGGCCATCAGCGGCGCGGCCAGGCTGCGGTGCATGGCCTCGGCCTCTTCGCCGAGGTTGATGATGCGGCCCAGCACGCCGATCTTGCGCACGACCGGCCCGGCTTCCGCGCGCTGGTAGGTGCGCACGAATTCCATGGCGTTGCGCATCGACATGACCTCGGCGTTCCAGCTGTCGTCGATCAGCGTGGCCTGCACGCCCGCCTGCGTGCGCAGCGCGTGCACCTGCATCACCGAGGCGGGCAGGCGCACGTGCGGCATGCGCGCGCAGGCCGCCTCGCCGTCGAAGCCCATGGCCAGCAGCGCCGCGAAGGCGAGCGCCGAATTGTGCACCAGCCCCGCGCTTGCGATGGGGAACAGGTATTCGAAGGTGCGCCCCGCCACCGCGATGCGCACGCGGCAACCGCCGCCGGGCTCGGGCCGGGTGTCGACCACGCGCACGTTGGCGTCGTGCCCGGTGCCCACCACCCAGATCGCACCGGCCGTGCGCGCGGCCGCCTGCACCACCTGCGCCAGGCACGGGATGTGATCGGCCACGATGGCCACGCCGCCGGGCTCCAGGCCCAGGAAGATGCGCGACTTGAATTCGGCCGTGAGTTCGAGCGTCGAGGCCTGGCGGGTCTGCGACAGGCCGATCTCGGTGACGATGGCCACGTGCGGCCGCGCCACCAGAGAGATCGGGCCGCGCTCCATCCAGAGGCCGCTCTGCGCCATTTCGAGAACGCACACGTCGGCGTCGGCCGCAAGGTTGGCCAGCATGGCCGGCACGCCGACGCGCGAGTTGTAGTTGTCGATGGTGGTGCGCACGCGCGCGGCCTCGGGCAGCAGGTCGCGCAGCATGGCGATGGTGGACGACTTGCCGACCGTGCCCGTCACGCCCACCACGAAGCCCTGGTAGCGCGCCCGCGCGGCGGCGCCGAGCGCGAGCATGGCGCGGATCGGGTCGTCCACCTGCAGCAGCGGAAAGGCCGGATCGAGCCCCTCGACCGGATGCGCGACGATGGCGCCGGCCAGCGCGTGCTGCAGGCCGGGCAGGTCGAGGTGGCGGTCCCAGTTGTCGGGGCGCGGCCTGCTGTAGGCCTCGTGCACGGCCAGCGTGCGGAAGTCGGAGGCGACGAAGAGCGCGGGGCCGGGCAGCATCGCAAGATGGCTCGAACCGCGCACCACCGAGTTGACGGACCAGCCCGCCGGTGGCTCGACCAGCCAATGGCCGCCCGTCACCTCTTGCAGTTGTTCGGCCGTCCACAGCGGCGACGGGTGGGGCCCGGCACCGGGGCGCAATGCAGCGAGCACGGGTGCCGGGCGATCGGGCAAGGGCGTGGGAAAGTCGGGCACGCGCAAGCCGCACCACACGGCCAGCCGGCGCGCCGGCGGCAGATCGGGCAGGTCGCCGCGCACGCGCACTTCGAGCCGCAGCACATCGCTTTCGAGCAGGCCGGGGCGCGGCGGGCGCAGGCCGTAGCGGTCGCGGTAGATGCGGCCGGGCTCCCAGCGGCTGGTGGGCCACATCCAGTCGCAGGGGTCGTGGTCCATGCCTTCGCCCCAGGGCGGCATGGTGGTGCTGCGCGCCGGCACGGCGCGGAACTGCAGGCGCAGGTCGGCGGCCACGGGCGCATCGACGGTCCAGAAAGACTCGACCCACAGCATGCGGCGCCCGACGATCTGCCGCGGCGCGCAACGCAGGCCGAGCAGGCGCAGCGGACCCATCTGCAGCGGCGGCATCTGCGCATCGACCGGCACGGCATCGACCAGCCATTCGGGGCGCGGTGCACGCACGGGGCCGACGATGGGAGGCAGGCGGTCGGCCGGCGGCGCCGCCATCTCCTGCGCGAAGACCGGCCGCTCGGGCGGCGACAGGCGCACCGCGCAACGGCCGCCGGGCACGGGCGTCATCTCGGTGCCGAGCGCGCGGCATTGCTCGGCGAAGCGCGCGCTCGCGGCCTGCGCCTGCTCGCCTTCGAGCTGCTTCGAGAAACCGAAGCCGACGCCGACCGGCGTGAACATCACCTGCTCGACGCCGCGCAGGCCCAGCGTCAGCGAGAACACGCCGGAGGGTGCGAAGTCGTTGCGGATGGAGTCGAACAGCAGGTCGCCCGCGTCGTGCAGGATCGGCCGGCCGCGATACGTCTCGATGCCCTGCAGCACATGCGCCGAGGTGCCGAGCACCGCATCCGCACCCGCATCGACGATGGCGTGGCCCACGGCGATCTCGGCCGCGGACGGCTCGGACTCCAGGTTCGCGCCCCAGTGCACGGCCACCAGCACCACGTCGGCCTCGCGGCGCGCGGCTTCGATGCGTGGCGCAAGGGTGGCCTTCCACGCGGCCGCGTCGTCGAGCGACAGCCACGCGGCACCGGCGTGCTCGGCGCCCGCCGCGAAGTGCGGCTGCGTCGCGTCGAGCGAGAACAGCGCCACGCGCACGCCGCCCGCGCGCCGGAAGGCAGGGCGCAGCGCGGCCTCGAAGGTGCTGCCGGTGCCTGCATGGGCAATGCCCGCGGCATTCAGCAGGCCCTGCTGCTCCATGAGCGCATCGGCGCCGTAGTCGCCGCTGTGGTTGTTGGCCGTGGCGACCATGCCGATGCCCGCCTCGGTCAGCACCGCGAGCATTTCGGGGCGGGCCCGGTAGTAGTAGGGGCCGGCCTCGCCCTTCTCCGCGCCCTGCTCGCCGGTGGTGGCGACCACGCATTCGAGGTTGACGATGCGCAGGTCGGCATCGCGCAGCGCGGCGATGTCGCCCAGCATCTTGTGCGCCCCGCCCAGCTCGCGCATGCGGTAGTGCTGGCGGCGCCCGAGGTTCACGTCGCCGCCCCACGCGACCACGCCGGTGGATGCAGTAGGTGCCGCCGGTGTCGCCACCTGCGCCACCGGCAGGCTCGCCAGCTCGGCCTGCCGCGCTTCACGCGCGGTCAGCATCCGGTGGTAGGCCACGTAGCCCGAGAGGTAGTGCTCCACGTCGTCGATGCGCACGCGAAAGCTGTGGTGCTTGATGAAGAACGAGCCGGCGATGCGATCGGGGTTGCGGAAGAACATCGCCAGCTCGGGCCAGAAGTGGCCGTTGGCGAGGTAGCGCGCGCGGTACTCCAGCGCACGGTCGAACTTGTCGCGGTCGAGCTCGGCCAGCAGCGGGCGCAGCACCGGGTCGGCCTCCAGCCGCAGCACCATGTCGCGCGCGGCCATCATCAGTTCGAGCAGCGTCGGAAAGGTGGTGATGCGCTCCAGCACGAAGTCGAGGTAGCCGGCCGCGTTCTTCAGGCCGAACTGGTAGTAGCGCGTCTCGGGCCGATAGCGCGTGAGTTCGTTGACGCAGTAGCTCAGCCAGTGGTCGTGCGCGCGCCAGTGCTCGGCGGCAATGAAATGCTCGAAGGCCTTCTCGACCACCGCGAGCCAGCGCGCGTCGCGCGTGAGGCCATACAGGCGCATGAGGCCGAAGGCGGCCTCGCCGTCGTAGTAGATGACGCGGAACTTGTCCTTGACGTCGAGCCCCGGCGCATTGAGCACGTGCACGAAGCTGCCGGTCTGCGGGTCCTGCATGTGGCGGATGCCCAGCGCGATCTGCGTCATCAGCGGCAGGTAGCGCTGGTCGCCGGTCAGCTCGGTGTACTTGACGAAGGCGAGCAGGCAGACGGCGCTGCCGCCGAGCTTGATCTCGCTGCCGATGTCCAGCAGGTAGGCCGCGCGCGTGCCGTCGGGCAGGTTGGCCGGCCGGATGAGGTTGGTCGCCAGGAAGGCCAGCGAGCGGTCGATGGCGGCCTTCTGCGTTGCACTGCGCGTGAGCTCCCACGCCTCCAGCATCGCGTAGGTGGAGCTGGCATGGCGCAGCGTGTTGTAGGTGGGAATGGCGCGGTCGAAGCAGGGAAACCAGCCGTAGTGGAACTCGCCCGTGGGCTTGACCTGCTCGGCAAGGTAGTCGCTGGCGTCGTCGACCAGGCCGCGGATCAGCCGCGCGTTCCAGTCGGGCAGCGCGCGCAGGCCGGCCGCCTGCCCTTCGGCGGTGATCGGCCAGGCGCCTTCGGCGTCCACGTAGACGGCCCGGGTGGTGAAGCACCAGACGGGCGCGGCGTCGTCCACCGGAAAGTCGATCTCGCGGCCGAAGCGGCGCTGGGTGTGCAGGTGCAGGTTGCCGGTGTTGGGTTCGGCGTGGTCGACGTCGCCGTTGTAGAGGATCGCGCCGCCGTGCATTTCCTGCGCGAGCAGCGCGACGTCGAACTTCGCATCGAAGGCAATGCCCAGGTTGAAATAGTTGCGCTTGGTTTGCGCCAACTTCGCCTTGAGCGCGCCCCAGGTCATGGCCTCGACCCGATCGACCAGCTCCGCGCGCAGGCGCTGCACCGGGTATTCGGTGCGCCTGGCCAGCGCCGTGATCGCGCCGCTGGCCGCTTGCCATGCCGCCTCGATGTCCACCCCCCGGCCCGATGCCACGCGGGCCCGGCTGCCGCCTTCGCCGATGGCGAAGAAGACCACGCAACCGGCCTCTTCGGTGGCGGTCGACACAGCGGGCAATGCGGCAGGCAAAGCGCCCTGCGGGTCCGCCAGTGCCTGCCTGGCGCGGTTCAACAGATCGGAGAGGGAATGCGGATCTTGGTTCATGCAGCCGCGAATGATGACAGGCCGCCGCGTGGCCTGTCACCCCGGCAATCCATGAGTGCGCGCGCCTTACAGGCGCAGCAATTCCACGCGGCGATTCTTCGCGCGGCCGTCCTCATTGGTGTTGGGCGCGACCGGCTCCTTCGAGCCCGCGCCGCGCGAGGTGAAGCGGCGCGCATCGAGCCCCGTCTTGGCCAGCGCCGCGATGACCGACACGCTGCGCCGGCGCGACAGGTCGGCGTTGTGCGGCTCCTCGCCCTGCGCGTCGGTGTGGCCCACCACCTGCACGCGCAACTGCGGGTTGTTGCGCATCAGCTTGGCGATCTCGTCGAGCGTGGGCTGCGAGTCGGGCTTGATGCTGTCCTTGTCCAGATCGAAGTGAATGCCGTAGAGGCTGATGCGGCCGGTTTCCTGCAGGCTCTTCTGCATGGCCGATGCATCGACGAAGACGATCTTGTCGGTTTCCATCGCCTTGGTCTCGACGACGCGCACCAGCGCGAAGCTGCCGCGAAAGCTGCCTTCGGCGAACGCGATGCTGGCGTAGACCTTGCCGTTGGGCGTGTCGTTCTGGGCCAGCAGGTAGCGGCCGTCGCTTTCGAAATAGGTGCTCACGTAGGTGCGCCCGTAGCCAATCAGCGGCCACTCGGGCGTGTCGATGACGGTGGCCAGTTCCGAGACGTCGGTGTTGGGCTCGCTCCTGTCCGGGTCCTTCCTGTAGCAGCTGCCGTCCTTGGTGCCGCACGAGAACATGACCTGGAAGCCCTTGGCCTTCAGGCCCGCTTCGTAGTTGCGCTGCACTTCGAGCAGCGAGCGGCCCTCGGGCAGGTGGTAGTAGTAGAGCGAGACCTTGCCCGCCACCCGCAGCAGGTTGGGCTTGGGCTTCGGGTCGCCCCAGGTCTGGATCGGCTCGCGCAGCAGCCCGACCTCGTCGTAGTTCTTGACCTGGAAGGCGTCCATCGTCGAGCCTTCATAGCGCCCGACCAGCGGATGGTCCTTGGCGGGCTCGGCCGCCGACGCGAAGGTGGCGGCCGCGAGCAGTGCCGCGGACGCCAGGAGTTGTTGCCAGCGCCGGCCGTGGAACGACCGGAACGCGGAGATTGAATGAGCCATGTGGTTGTCCGTTTTCCATGCGAATCGCGCCCCGGATGGGGCGCGATTCAAAGGTAGCGGTGGCTCGCGGCACGGGCAATAAGCCGTTCGGCCAGCCCGTTAAGAAGAAGCGTTTAAGAACGGCGCGAAGCCCATCCGCAAGAAGGCGAGGTCACTGAATTCGCTCTGCGGAAACCACGCGTTGGCAAGCTCGCGAGGGCGTGGGCTGGCCTCGTCAGGCCCAGGTCTCCAGCACCGCGCCGCGCACGGCATCGACCGCCACGGCGCGCTTGCCACCGGCCGGTGCCACCCAGCACAGCCAGGTGTGCGAACGCCAGCCCTTCCAGATCGCCAGCTCGCCGTTGCGCTCGCCCTGCTCGGCCTGGTCCAGCCGCATCAGGCCCGCGCCCATGCCGCTGGCGACCATGCTGCGGATGGCGCTCTCGCCATCGGCCGTGCGGCCCTGCCGGTACTCGCGGCCCGCGCCCGCGAACAGCTTTTCGAGATGCACGCGCAGGATGCACGAAGGCGGCGTGCCCACCCACGGCAGGGCCGTGAGCTGGTCGAGCGACAGGTCGGGGTGCGCCTGTGCCACCGGCAGCGGCAAGGTCACGACCAGGTCGACCGCGCCCAGGCGATACAGCTCCAGGCCTTCGATCTGCTCGCCATCGCTCAGCACGTAGGCGCAATCGAGTTCGCCGCGCTGCACGGCCGACAGCGTTTCATACGACAGCCCCTGCTTCAGTTGCAGCGTGACCTGCGGATGGCGCTCCGCCAGCTTCACCAGCACGTCGCCCAGCCGCAGCGCCACCGGATCGACCACGGTACCGAAGCGCACCACGCCCTGCGCCGCACCGCGCAGCTGGTCGGCCGCCGAGCGCATGCGCGACGCCGAGGCCAGCGTGCGTTCGGCCTCTTCCAGCAGGCTGTGGCCGGCCTCGGTGGGCGACATGCCCTTGGGCGTGCGCTCGAACAGCTTCACGCCCAGCTCGTCTTCGAGTGCCTTGAGCTGCGCGCTGACGGCCGGCGCGCTGGTGAACACGCGCTCGGCGGCGCGGGTCAGGCTGCCTTCCTTCGCGATGGCAACAAAGGTCTTCAGTTGGTAGAGCTCCATGGGGCAAATTGTGAGCGCTCCGGCCGCTTTCAGCCCTTCGCTTTTTTGGAGCCCCCCGTCCAAAGAAGCGAATGGCAATCGGCGCCGCGAAACCCGATCCTTGGAGCCATCGAATCATTCATTCATCGCCAAAGGCTCACCATGTCTTCTCGTCAACGCCTGCTCGGCATCGCCGCGCTGCTGCTCGCCACCTCCGGGTGGGGCGGCATGTTCCTGGTCAGCAAGGGCGTGCTTCACCACGTCGCGCCGGTGTGGTTCACGCTCATCCGCTACAGCATGTCGGCATTGCTGTTCGTGCTGCTCATTCTTCCGCGCGGCGCGGCGCCCTGGCGCAAGCTGCGGCTGAACGCGGGCGCGCTGGCGTTGCGCGGGTACGCGGGCTTCGGCATCTTCAGCGTGATGCTGTTGCTCGGGCTCGCGCATTCGGTGCCCTCGCACGGCGCGGTGATCATGGCGACCACGCCGATGACCACGCAGCTGCTGCGCTGGGCACTCGACGGCGTGCGGCCCGCGCGCTCGACGCTGCTGACCACCGCGCTGGCACTGCTGGGCGTGGCCATCGTGTCGGGGCTGCTGTTCAGCACCGGGCCGGCCGCCGAGTCGACGCTCTTCGGCGATGCGGTGGCCTTCACCGGCACATTGGGCTGGGTCTGGTACACGCGCGGCGCGGCGCGCTTTCCGGAACTCGACGTGATCGAGTACACCGCGCTCACGGTGCTGGCCTCGTGGCCGCTGCTGCTGGCCACCGCCGCCGTCGCCACGCTGCTGGGCTGGTCGCATGCGCCGAGCATGGAGGGCCTGCGCCTCTCGTGGGAGGCACTGCTTTACGTGGGGCTGGTGTCTTCGGCGATTGCGGTGCTGGCCTTCAACTACGGCGTGCGCACGCTCGGTGCCGTCACGGGCACGGCCTTCCTGAACTTCGTGCCGGTGTCGGCGTTGCTGATGAGCGTGGCCATGGGCAAGCTGCCCACGGGGAACGAGATTGTCGGCATGGCGATGGTGGTCGGCGCGCTGCTGATCCATACCGCCATGAGCCGCAAGGCTTCTGCGGCGCCCGCACCCCGCATCGCCGACACGCCCCAGAATTACCGCACCTGTGGAGCCACATCATCATGAGCAGTCGTAGCCATCTCTTCGAGCCCTTGCGGCTCGGCAACCTTCAGACCGACAACCGCATCGTCATCGCGCCGATGTGCCAGTACTCCGCCACGGAGGGCACGCCAGGCGACTGGCACCTCATTCACCTGGGCCACCTCGCGCTCTCGGGCGCGGGGTTGCTGATCCTCGAGGCGACGGCAGTGGAGGCCGAAGGGCGCATCTCGCCCGGCGACCTCGGGCTGTATTCCGACGCGAACGAGGAAGGCCTGGCGCGGGTGCTGAAGGCCACGCGTGCCCACTCGCCCATCGCGATCGCCATGCAACTGGGGCACGCCGGGCGCAAGGCATCGAGCCGCGCACCGTGGGAAGGCGGCAAGCAGATCCGCCCCGACGAACCCGGCGGATGGAAGGCCTACGCGCCCTCGGCGGTGCCGCACTCGCCCACCGAAGACGCGCCCATCGCGCTCGATGCCGCAGGCCTTGCCCGCGTGCGCGATGCCTTCGTGGCGGCCGCACGGCGCGCCGCGCGGCTGGGCATCGACGGCATCGAGATCCATGCGGCGCACGGCTACCTGCTGCACCAGTTCCTGTCGCCCATCGCCAACCACCGCGACGACGAATACGGTGGCAGCCTGGAAAACCGCATGCGCTTTCCGCTCGAAGTGTTCGACGCGGTGCGCGCGGCCTTCCCGGCCGAACGCCCGGTGTGGGTGCGCGTCTCGGCCAGCGACTGGGTGCCCGGCGGCTGGGACCTCGACGGCACTGTCGCGTTTTCGCAGGCGCTCAAGGCACGCGGCTGCGCGGCCATCCATGTGTCGAGCGGCGGCGTCTCGCCGCAGCAGGCCATCACGCTCGGCGCCGGCTACCAGGTGCCGTTCGCGCAGCGCATCAAGGCCGAAGTCGGCCTGCCGACCATCGCCGTCGGGCTCATCACCGAGCCCCGCCATGCCGAAGCCATCATTGCCGAGGGGCAGGCCGATGCGGTGTCGCTGGCCCGCGCGATCCTGTACGACCCGCGCTGGCCGTGGCATGCGGCGGCCGAACTGGGTGCGCAGGTGAAGGCGCCGCACCAGTACTGGCGCTCGCAGCCGCGCGAGTTCAAGGACCTGTTCGAGAACGCGCAGTTCGGGGCGCGCTAGCAGGAGAGTTGAAAAACCCGAGGGGCTGCCGGCACCCTTTCCGCTCAGTCAGTTCTGTGCAACGCGCAGCCAGTGCTGCGTCTTGCCGAAGAGCGGCAGGCCGACATACGCACGCAGCAGCAACTCGCCGTCGGCATGGGTGGCGGTGCTCACCGTCATGTTGCAGCTGTAGGTCTTGCCGTTCTCGCGGTTGTAGATCTGGCCGGCCCATTCGGTGGGTGGGCGCGAAGCGTCGGCGGCATCGACCGGCTTGAAATCCTGCAGCAATGTCATGCCCAGTGCCGGCCGGGCGTCGGCGGGCTGCATGTCGCCGCCGCCAGGAGCCATCGAGCGGTTGCCGAGCACCTTGACGACCGTGCCGCACAACGCAGTGCCGCAAGGCGCGATCTCGACTTCGAGGTTGCCGTTGGCGGTGATCCAGCGGCCGCGTGGATCGGATGCGGGAGAAGGCTGGGCCTGCGCAGCGGCTGCAACAGACAACACGACAGCGGCGAACGCGCGGCCTGGACGATGGAGCGAGGGCATGGTCATGACGGGCTTCGTTTCGAGTGGATGAAGCAAGCATTCCATCGCGGCCCGCGCCTGGATGTGTTTCGAACCACGCCCTGATTCGTCGCGCACCGTATCTGGCGGGGTACCGGACAAGCTGCGATACAAAAATCTTTGCGACTCAAGCCGCCGCGGGTTTGACCGCGTCCAACCAGAACAGTTTCTGCCGCATCGTCAGCGGACCGTGGCCCTGAATGCGCAGGTGCAAGCGCTCGAGCGCGACGCGGCATCCGTCGATGGTGAACTCAGGGCACACATAAGGCACGTGCTTCAGGTACCAGGCGAACGCACCGACGTCGTCGAAGGAAAGCACTTCGGCGCCCTCTTCGCCATGCGTGACGCTCAGGCCCGAGCGCGTGACCTGATCGACGGCAGTGTCCAGTTGCCATCGCAGAGAACCGGGCATGGGCAGATCCAGCAACGCATAGCAATCGGCATTGAAGTCCGACGCGACCTGCTGCGTAACGAAGCGCCCGCCAGTGGCAAGGATGCGATGCACATCGCTCGCAACGAAAGACTCGTGGCGATTGACGACCAGATGGAACGATGCATCCGCGAACGGCAGCCGCGCTTGATCTTCTTCGCCCTGCACCTGCGCCGCGTTGTCATCGGCACCTTCAACCTCGACCACCTCCACGCCCAGAGGCGCCAGCCGCTCGCGCGCGATGCCGACATTCGGCGCCCATCCTTCGGTGGCCACGGTGCGCGGCGGCCGGAACGCAAGCCGGCTCAACCACTCGCCGCCGCCAGTGCCCATGTCCAGCATGTCGGGCGACCGGCGCGCATGGCGATCGACCTCGGCCTCGAAGTTCCACGGCGTGGCCGTGGTCGCGATGCGTCCGCTGCACGACAGATCCCATCCGACGAGGGGCGTTGCATCCGCCTCCAGCAGCAGCCGATCGAATTCGGTCACGGCGCGGCGACCGCACCCAACGCCTGAGCCCCGGCACCGAGTTCGCGATAGAAATAGGTGGTGCCGCACAGGCCGCCTTCAGGCAGCAGCGCATAGCCGGGGATTCCGCCCACCCGCTGCCAGCCGACGCGGGCATAGAGCCGCGCGGCCTCGGCGCTCGACGTGTCGAGCACCAGCAGCGTCTTGCGATGCGCGTGCGCCTCTTTCTCGGCCGCCTGCATCAGCAGCGCGCCGAGGCCCTGGCGGCGTGCCCGACGATGCACGAGCATCTTCGCCACCTCGCCGCGATGCGGCTGGTTCTCGGGCTGGGCGAGCACGAGTTGCACCGTGCCGACGATGCCCTCGTCGTCTTCGGCCACGAGCAGCACGCGCTCGCCGCGCGCCACGCCATCGGCCACGCCTCGCCAGAAGGCACAGGCGCGCTCGAACGACAGCGGCTGCATGAAGCTCACCGACGCGCCGCCCGCGACGCAATCGATGAGCACGTGGGCCAGCGCATGCACCTGCGCGTCGGTCACGGTGGGCAGCGCACGAATGTGCGGGGTATGGGTGGGTGTGTCGGTAGTCATATTCATCTCCATGAGGAAGCGGTCGAACTGGTGATCACGACCGCGTAGCGCGCGGTCTTGCGGGTGGGGTTGTGGTAGCTCATGGGGCGGTCGAGCGTGAGCGCGAGGCAGTCGCCGGCATCGAGCAGATGGCGGTCGTCGCCCACCGTGACTTCGATGCGGCCTTCGAGCACCCACACCTGCTGGTGCACCTTGGGCTCGCGCGCGCCGGTCTCGTAGGCCACGCGGGCCTTCGGTGGAAACTGCACTTCGACGATCTGGATCGGCGAGGCCGCGCTGCCCGGCGACACGTTTCTGCGCACGTAGCCCGAGTGCGGATCGCGCCACAGCAACTGGTCGGCCAGCCGCGACACGGGGCCGGGCGTGGCCACGGGCTCTTCGAACAGCGAGGCCAGCGGAACGCCCAGGCCGGTGGCGAGCTTTTCGAGCACCACGGCGGTGGGGCTGCTTTCGCCGCGCTCGATCAGCGAGATCATCGAACGGCTGACGCCGCAGTGCGTGGCCAGCGCATCGAGCGACAGCTCGCGCGCCGCGCGAAGGTCGCGCACGCGCTGGGCAATGCGGTCGTTCAGGCCGAGGGGTTTTTTTGTTGTTTCTGTCATATTGGATGAAATATCCAATATGACGGACAACCCGTCAAGTGCCCGTCAGGTGCCGAATGGCGTACGTATCAACGCGAAGGGCCGAGCAGCACGCCGCGCGCGGCCGCCGAGGGAAAGACGCACGCCACGTCATGCGCGCAGCCAGGCACCACGACGACCTCGCGGCGCTTGTCGGGTGCGAGCAGCGCCCTGTCGTACTGCGCGTAGGCCAGGCCGCGCTGCATGCGGTACGGGCCCTGCGCAGTAGCCGCACAGGATTTGTCGAGGATGCCGTAGTAGGTGCCCTTGGCATCGCTGCTGTCGAGCGCGCCTTCGAGGTAGCTGACGTCGGCGGCGGCATAGCGCTGGCGCGCCTGCGCGGCATTGCGGCCGAGGCTGGCGGGCAAGGCGTCGGTGCCGTACTTCCAGCGGTTCAGTGCAGGGCAGGCGCCGTCGGCCGCCACCGTGAAGGTCAGCGTGCAATTGCGCAGGGTGTCCGCCCCGCTGCCGCAAGCCGCCCACGCGACGGCCACGCCATCGCGCATCGGCTGCGGCCGCACGGGATCGAAGTAGAGCCACGTGCCGGGGTCGGCGACCACATAGCGCACGGCCACCGAACCCGCCTGCCGCTCCTGCGCGAAGCCGATGTAGTGCTGCACCATCTGCGCGCCGGCCGAGAAGCCGGCGATGGTGACGGTGCGCAGGCTGGGCCAACGCTGCGTGAGTTCGGTCACCAGCGCGTCCATGGCTGCGAACGATGTGACGCCGTTGCCGTTGCCATTGCCGGCACGGCCGCCTTCGAGCCACGAACCGCATGTCCACAGCAGGTCGCCCGCTTCGGCTGCCGGCACGCCTGGCGTGCTGCACTTGCCGGCCTTGTCTTGCGCGACCTGGAAGACGGGCGCCACGACCAGCGTGTCGGCCAATGCGCCGGCACCGCGCACCGCCTGCAAGGCGGCATCGAAGGTCTTGTTGGCATCGCGGGGGTGGCCATGCATCGCAATGAGCGCGCGGGTCGGGCTTGCAGGCGTGGCGACATCGGGCGACAGCGATGCGTAGTAGTGCAGCGCTCCGCCAGACTCCGGCGGCTGGAACGACCGGTAGCAAGCCGAAGACGCGGACGCGGTGCAGTCGGCACCTTGCGTGGCGCCCTGCAGGCCCTGCGTACTTTGCGCACCCGCGTGCAGGCTTGCCAGCACCAGGCATCCGGCCACGAGACAAGACCATCCGTGCATCGGTCGACTCCCTTGCATTGCTCGCCCTGGGGCGGGACATGGATTCTCGCTCCGGCCCTTGAAAGCCTGGACGGGAAGGCGTCTGATCGCCTAGTGATTTGCTCGGCGAGCAAGCCATTCTTCGAACAGACATTCACCTTGCGCGGAGAGATCATCCAACTTGTCACCAGACCGGATTCGATATGCCCGCTCCCAGCCCTTCCGCCCCGCCCTCCTTTTCATCCCCCGCCTTTGCCGATGGCCTGCCAGAGCGGCCTTCCGCGTTGCGCGAGCAGATCACGGCAGCCAGCCGGCGCGCCGAACCGGAAGCCCTGCCACCCTTGCTGGCACAGGCGCGCCTGCCGGACGGCCTTGCGCAGGAAGCCCACGCCCTGGCCCACCGAATCGCCCACCAGCTGCGCGCACGCAAGAACGCCAGCGGCCGCGCCGGCCTCGTGCAGGGTTTGCTGCAGGAGTACGCGCTGTCGTCGCAGGAAGGCGTCGCGCTGATGTGCCTGGCCGAAGCGCTGCTGCGCATTCCCGATGCCGAGACGCGCAACGCGCTGATCCGCGACAAGATCGCGCACGGCCAGTGGCAATCGCATGCGGGCCGCAGCCCTTCGGTGTTCGTCAACGCCGCAACCTGGGGCCTGCTGCTGACCGGCAAGCTGGTCGCCACGCACAGCGAAACGGGCCTGTCGACCATCCTCACGCGGCTGATCGGCAAAGGCGGCGAACCGCTGATCCGCAAGGGCGTGGACATGGCGATGCGGATGATGGGCGAGCAGTTCGTCACCGGCGAGACGATCGCGCAGGCGCTGGGCAACGCACGCGAGCTGGAGGCACAGGGCTTTCGCTATTCCTACGACATGCTCGGCGAAGCGGCGCTGACCACCGAGGATGCGAAGCGCTACCGCGTCGCGTACGAAGAGGCGATCCATGCGATCGGCCGGGCGTCGAATGGGCGCGGCGTGTACGAGGGGCCGGGCATCTCGATCAAGCTGTCGGCGCTGCACCCGCGCTACAGCCGCGCGCAGCACGCGCGCGTGATGGCCGAGCTGTACCCGGTGCTGTGCGAGCTTGCGCTGCTGGCGCAGGCCTACAACATCGGCCTGAACATTGACGCGGAAGAAGCCGACCGGCTCGAACTCTCGCTCGACCTGCTGGAGCGCCTGTGCTTCGAGCCCGCGCTCGCGGGCTGGAACGGCATCGGCTTCGTGATCCAGGCCTACCAGAAGCGCTGCCCCTTCGTGATCGACTTCGTGATCGACCTGGCGCGCCGCAGCCGGCACCGGCTGATGGTGCGGCTGGTGAAAGGCGCCTACTGGGACAGCGAGATCAAGCGCGCGCAGATCGATGGGCTCGCGGGCTACCCGGTGTACACGCGCAAGGCCTACACCGACGTGTCGTACCTTGCCTGCGCGCGCCGGCTGCTCGATGCGCCCGAACAGGTGTACCCGCAGTTCGCGACGCACAACGCCCACACGCTGGCGGCCATCTACATGATGGCCGACCCGTCGCGCTACGCGCCGGGGCAGTACGAGTTCCAGTGCCTGCACGGCATGGGCGAGCCGCTTTATGAACAGGTGGTGGGCCCGCTCGGTCGGCCTTGCCGCATCTACGCGCCGGTGGGCACGCACGAGACGCTGCTCGCCTACCTGGTGCGGCGCCTGCTGGAAAACGGCGCCAACACCTCGTTCGTCAACCGCATCGCGGACCCGACGATCTCGCTCGATGCGCTGGTCGAAGACCCGGTGGCCACGGTCGAGCACATGGCGGCGCGCGAAGGCACGCTGGGGCTGCCACATCCGTCGATCCCGCTGCCGGCGGCGCTCTATGGCGCGCCGCGTGCCAACTCGCAAGGGCTCGACCTGGCGAACGACGACAGCCTGCGCGCGCTCGGCGAGGCGCTGCAATCGAGCGCGCGCGAAGATTGGCGCGCGATGCCGATGCTCGCCGCGCCCACGCCGGGTGCCGAAGCGGCCCGCGCCGAGGCCGATGTACTGAACCCCGCGAACCATCGCGATGTCGTCGGGCGCGTGCAGGAAGCAACGATGGCCGATGTCGAATCGGCCATCGCACAGGCCGATGGCGCGGCCGCGGCATGGGCCGCCACGCCGCCCGCCGCGCGCGCCGCCCTGCTGGAACGCGCGGCCGACCTGCTCGAAACCCGCATGCCGCGCCTGATCGGCCTGCTGGCACGCGAGGCAGGAAAGACCAGCGCCAACGCCATCGCCGAAGTGCGCGAGGCGGTCGACTTCCTGCGTTACTACGCGGCGCAGGCCCGCAGCGATTTCTCGAACGACACGCACCGGGCGCTGGGCCCGATGGTCTGCATCAGTCCGTGGAATTTTCCGCTCGCGATCTTCACCGGCCAGGTGGCGGCCGCGCTCGCGGCAGGCAACCCGGTGCTGGCCAAGCCGGCCGAGCAGACGCCACTGGTTGCGGCCGAAGCGATCCGCATGCTGTGGGAGGCCGGCGTGCCCCGCGCCGCCGTGCAGTTGCTGCCCGGCCGGGGCGAGACCGTGGGCGCTGGGCTGGTCGCGGATGCGCGCGTGCAGGGCGTGATGTTCACGGGCTCGACGGAGGTGGCGCGCATCCTGCAGAAGACGCTCTCGCAGCGCCTCGGTGCGCATGGCGCGCCGGTGCCGCTCATCGCGGAGACGGGCGGGCAGAACGCGATGATCGTCGACTCGTCCGCGCTGGTGGAGCAAGTGGTCATCGACGTGATGGCCTCGGCCTTCGACAGCGCCGGCCAGCGCTGCTCGGCATTGCGCGTGCTGTGCGTGCAGGAAGAAGCGGCCGACCGCCTGATCGAGATGCTCAAGGGCGCCATGGCCGAGAGCTGCATCGGCAACCCCGCGCGGCTGGCCGTGGACGTGGGCCCGGTGATCGACGCCGAAGCGCGCGACGGCATCGAGCGCCACATCGCGACGCTGCGCGAACGCGGCCGCAAGGTCTATCGCAAGGGCCGCGAGCACGGCCACGACACACGCCATGGCACCTTCGTGATGCCCACGCTGATCGAGCTCGACAGCATCGCGGAGCTGCAGCGCGAGGTGTTCGGCCCGGTGCTGCACCTGGTGCGCTACCGCCGCCGCGACCTGCCCGCGCTGGTGAGCCAGATCAACGGCACCGGCTACGGGCTGACGCTGGGCGTGCACACCCGCATCGACGAGACGATCGCGCAGATCGTGGACCACGCGAAGGCGGGGAACATCTACGTGAACCGCAACATCGTCGGTGCGGTGGTCGGCGTGCAGCCCTTCGGCGGCGAAGGCCTGTCGGGCACGGGGCCAAAGGCGGGCGGGCCGCTGTACATGGTGCGCATGCTGTCGCAGCGGCCCGACGATGCGCTGGTGCGCGCCATGAAGCACGCGGGCCACACCGGCCACGGTGCCGCATTGCCGTTGCTGGGCCGCTGGGCCAAGGACACCGGCCGGCAGGCGCTGGCCGCGCAGTGCGAGCACTTCGCCACGGTGGCGCGCGCCGGCTGCTCACGCACGCTGACCGGACCGACGGGCGAGCGCAACGTCTACACGCTGCTGCCGCGCGACGCGGTGCTGTGCCTGGCCGGCACCGAGGCCGACCGGCTGGTGCAACTGGCGGCGGTGCTGTCGGTGGGCAGCTCGGCGATCTGGCCCGCGGATGCCGAAGCGCAGAGCCTGCGTGCGTCGCTGCCGGTCGATGTGCAGCAGTGCGTGGCCATTGCGAGCGACTGGGCCGCGCCCACCGTGGCCTTCGATGCGGCCCTGTACCACGGCGATGCCGACGGGCTTTCGGGCGTGATGCAGCGCATCGCGTCGCGGCCGGGGCCCATCGTGGGCGTGCGCGCCTTTGCCACCGGCGATGCCGGCATCCCGCTTGAAAGCCTGGTGGTCGAACGCGCGCTCAGCATCAACACGGCAGCGGCCGGCGGCAACGCGAGCCTTATGACCATCGGCTGAACGCCGCGCTATTCGTCGAGCGCCCTGCTACTTGTCGAACGCCGGATCGATCGGCACGCGGTAGCCGTTCACGAGCCGGTTGGTCTCGTTGGCCATGCCGACCACGCCCATCAGCTCGGCGAACATCGCGGGCGTCATGCCGGCTTTTTCCGCGCCGGCGTGGTGGCTCGCGATGCAGTAGCCGCAGTTGTTGGTGACGCTCACGGCAAGGTAGACCATTTCCTTCACCACCGGATCGAGCGCGCCCTGTGCCATCACCTCTTTCAGGCTGCGCCAGGTGCGCTTGAGCGTGGCGGGGTCGTTGGCGAGGTACTTCCAGAAGTTGTTGACGTCGGGCACGTTGCGCGATGTCTTGATGTCGTCGAAAACGGCGCGGACTTCGTCGGAGGCGTTGGCGTATTCGATGGGTTGGGGTTTCATGCAAGGCTCCTGGATTGAACGCTGTGGCCGGGTACGGTATCAGCCCCTGAGGGCCGTCACTCGCCCGATGCTCCCGGCGCCGCCTGCGCCAGGTGGCCGCCGACCGTCGAGAGCAGGCCGCGCAGCCAGCGGTGGGCGCCCTGGTGCTGCGAGCGCTCGTGCCACAGCTGGTAGAAGCGCATGCGCGGAAACCCTTCGGGGGCGGGCACGCTCACCACCGGCAGGCCGCGCGTGAACTGCTCGGCGAAGTGGCGCGCGGTGGTGAAGACGAGGTCGCTCTCGGCCACCAGGTAGGGCGCCATGGCGTAGTAAGGCACGAACACGCGCGCGTCGCGGGTTTGCCGCAGCCCGGCCAGGTGGCTGTCGACCACCGTGCGATGCGACTTGGCAAAGGGCGTGGGCACCACGTGGGCGGCCGCCAGGTAGCGCGGCAGCGTCATCGCGCCCGGCGCGGCCAGCGGGTTGTGCGGGCTCATCATGCAGACCAGCTCGTCTTCGATCAGCAGCGACAGGTGCATGCGCTCGGGCGGCAGCGGCCAGTTGCCGATCACGATGTCGAGCTCGCCCTGCGCCAGCGCGCGCTCGTAGTCGTAGCCGGGCGTCAGCGGATGGATCAGCAGGCGCGCCTGCGGTGCCTCGGTGCGAAAGCGCCCTACCAGCTCGGCCATGAAGCTGGCGGCCAGGTAGTCGGGCGTGGCGATGGTGAAGGTCGCGGTGCTGGCGCCGGACTCGAAGCGCTCGGGCCCGGCGAGCATGCGATCGATTTCGCCGAGCACCTCGCGTGCGCTCTCGCGCAGCTGCAGCGCGCGGGCGGTGGGCACCATGCCGCCGCGCTCGCGCACCAGGATCGGGTCGCCGAAGGCATCGCGCAGGCGCCTCAGGGCCGCGCTGATGGCCGGTTGGGTCTGGTTCATGCGCACCGCGGCGCGCGACACGCTGCGCTCGGCCACCAGCGCCGCCAGCACGCGCAGCAGGTGGATGTCGACAAGGTCCTGGCTTCTCGTCATGTGTCTAGGGGTTCGACCGGATGGCGCGCCATGGGGTGGCACGACCTATCGCGCTGGGTTATGCCGCACATTCCGCACGCCATGCGCGTGCCCGGACCATTGTGCCTACAGTGCGCTCGCAGGCGGCGTTCCCTTTGCCGGACCGGGCCGCAACGCCTCACACCAAGGACCTCGGAGACAAGCATGACAACCACCGCAGCGGCCGCATCCGTCCGGCCTTCCGCCACCCCGTCCGAGCTGGACGGGGTCTACCGCAAGATCATCTGGCGGCTCATTCCCTTCCTGATGCTGCTGTGGGTGCTGGCCTGGCTCGACCGGGTCAACATCGGCTTCATCAAGCTGACGATGCTGGACGAGCTCAAGTGGAGCGAGGCGATGTACGGCCTGGGCGCGGGCATCTTCTTCCTGGGCTACTTTTTCTTCGAGGTGCCCAGCAACCTGCTGCTGCAGCGCATCGGGGCCAAGAAGACCATCATGCGCATCACGATCGGCTGGGGCCTGACCTCGATCGCCACGATGTTCGTGAAGACGCCCGAGATGTTCTATTTCCTGCGCTTCCTGCTGGGGGTGTTCGAGGCCGGCTTCTACCCCGGCATCATCCTGTACCTGACCTACTGGTTCCCCAACGACCGGCGCGCCAAGGCCTTCGGCATGTTCATGTCGGCCTCGGCCTTCGCGGGGGTGATCGGCGGACCGCTGGCCGGCACCATCATGACCCGCATGCATGGGCTGAACGGCTGGTCGGGCTGGCAGTGGGTGCTGCTGCTCGAGGGCATTCCCTCGGTGATCGCCGGCTTCGTCACGTACTTCTATCTCACCGACCGGCCCGAGCAGGCCCACTGGCTCACGGCACGCGAGCGCCAGCTGGTGCATGAAGACCTGGAGCGCGACGGCCGCGCGCTGGGCCAGCGCGAGCACAGCATGCTGGCCTCGCTCAGGAGCGGACGCATCTGGCTGCTGATCCTGATCTTCTTCTGCGTCATCGCCGCCAACTCTTCGCTGACGTTCTACGGCCCCACGCTGGTCAAGGAAGTGGGCTTCACCAGCCCGGTGACGGTGGGCTGGATCATGGCGGTGGCCTACCTGTGCGGCGCCGCCGGCATGATCTGGAACGGCTTTCACTCCGACAAGCACCAGGAGTCGCGCTGGCACTGCGGCCTGGCCGCCGCGCTGGGAGCGGTGTCGCTGCTGGCCGTCGCGCTCTTCCTGGGGCACAGCGCGCTGGCGGTGCTGGTGGGCCTGACGCTGTCCATCGTCGGCACCATGAGTGCCATCCCGGTGTTCTGGCAAATGCCCAATCGCTTCCTGGCCGGCACCGCAGCCGCCGGCGGCGTGGCGCTGATCAACTCCATCGCCAACCTGGCTGGCTTCGGCGCGCCCTGGATGCTGGGCCTCATCAAGACGTCCACCGGCAGCCTTTCGTCGGGCCTGTACGTGGTGGCGGGCATCGAGATCTGCGCCACCGTGCTGATCCTGGCCTGCGTGCCCTCGTACCGCAAGCAGCCGGCCACCGCCGCTGCTCCCGCGCACTGAACGCGCAGCAACTGCCGTCGACACCAACGCGGAGAACCCACCGATGACCCTTACCGCCACCCGCCTGAACCTGGCCGCGCTCAATGACATGGACCGCGACGCCTTCGTCGCCGCCATCGGCCCGACCTTCGAGAACTCCCCCTGGGTCGCGCAGGCCGCCTGGTCGCGCCGGCCCTTCGCCGACGTCGGCGCATTGCACGCCGCCATGCTCGACGTGGTTCGCGAAGCGCCGCAGGAGCGTCGCCTCGCCTTTCTTTGCAGCCACCCGGAACTGGCCGGCCGCGAGGCGCAGGACGGCACGATGACGGCCGAATCCGTCGGCGAGCAACGCAGCGCCGGGCTCGACGCGCTCAGCCGCGACGAGCTGGCCGAGATGCAGTACCTGAACCGCGCCTACCGCGCGCGCCACGGCTTCCCTTTCATCATCGCCGTGCGCCGCAATACCAGGCAGCAGATCTTCGAGGCGCTGCGCACGCGTGCTGCGGCGAGCACGGAAGCAGAGCAGCGTGCCGCGCTCGACCAGATCGGGTTCATCACCCGCGGGCGCATCGACGCCCTGCTGGACGGCTGAGCCTTCGCCGCCCGCGCGCGCATCTTTCCGACGACACGTTTCCGTTCCTGCCGGCCGGCGCACCCGTGCGCCAGGCCCGGCGTTCACTCGCCCGCACAAGGGCATTCAACGACAGGAGACAACCATGGCGAATCAAGTCGTACCCCGCCCTGCGCGAAGGCAATTCGCGCTCTCGGGACTGGCCCTGGGCGCGGCGGCGCTGGCACCGCGCGGCGCACTGGCGCAGCAGCCGAATGCGAATGCAGCCCCGGCCGGCCCGGCCCAGGCCAGCGGCCCCATCGTGCTGCACGGCGTGAGTCCGCGCCTGACGGTGCATGCGCTGGACATCTTTCACGGCGCAGCCGCCACCGGCCTGCGCATCGATTTCTCCCGGCTGGAAGGCGATCACTACAAGCTGCTGCGCAGCGTGGTCGTGAACGCCAACGGCCGCTCCGACGATCCGCTGCTGATCGACGAGAGCTACCAGGCAGGCGACTACGAACTGCTGCTGCACGTGGACGACTACTTCGCCGGCAAGCAGGCCGGCTGCCCACGCCGCCGTTCCTTACCAAGCTGCCGGTGCGCATCCGCGTCGTCAACGTCGCCGAGCGCATCCACCTGCCGATCCAGTTCGGCCCGTGGAGCTACACCTATTCGCGCGGCAGCTGAACACGCATTCGTTCTTTTTGCCCACTCGATCCAATCGCACTCCCGAAAGGAAACGACATGACCGGTATCTCGACGCACGTGCTCAACATCACCACCGGACGGCCCCTGGCGGGCCTGCAGGTGGAGCTTTATGACGTGGCGACCCAGCCGCCGACGCGCCTGAACAGCACCCGCACCAACGCCGACGGCCGCACCGATGCGCCCATGCTGGCGGGCAAGGACGCGCGCACCGGCCACTTCGAGCTGCGCTTTCACGTCAGCGACCACTTCAAGGCGGCCGACGGGCTCTCGGACGTGGTGCCCGTGCGCTTTTCCATCTTCGATGCCGCGCAGCACTACCACGTGCCGATGCTGTGCGCGCCCTGGTTTTTTTCAACGTACCGCGGCAGCTGATCGCCGCAGGAGTTCCGACCGATGACGACCCACCCCGATCCCAACGCAGAAAAATACATGGTCGATGCCATCCGCCTGGCCATGCGGAACGTGCGCGAGCGCAAGACCTGGCCCTTCGGCGCCGTGCTGGTGCGCGACGGCAAGGTGCTGGCCAATGCGGTCAACGAGGTCGATGCCCTGTGCGACCCCACGGCCCACGCCGAGATGCAGGCCGTTCGCATCGCCGCCAGGACGCAGGGCGGCACCGACCTGTCGGGCAGCGTGGTGTACGCCAGCGGCTACCCGTGCCCCATGTGCCTCACGGCCATGTACCTGGCCGGCGTGAAGGAGGTCTACTACGCCTACTCCAACGAAGACGGCGAGCCGCATGACCTCTCGGCCGAGCGCGGCTACCTGGAGATCGCGCGGCCGATCGAGCAGCGCGAGATGCCCGTACGATGGCTGCCCGCGCGCGATGAGGGTGAAGACCTGTACGAAGCCTGGTCGCGCGCGACGCGCTGACGACCTGCCGGCGAGTGCCGGGGATTCGGTTGAAGCCCGGGCACCATGGTTCAATCAAGTCGGGCGCTGGTTCGCCACCCTCACCCACAGGACGCCTCGTACTTCCAATTTCCAGGAAAGGACTTGCCTTGAACTTCAACCCCCAACTGATGCCGGGCAGCGCGGTGGCACTGGCCGTTGTGTTGATCGCCGGCTGCGGCACGCAGCAGCCGGCACCCGATGCCGGCGCGCCCTCCCTCTGCCGGCAAGACGCCGCCGCGGCCCTGACGGGCAAGAACCGCATCGCCGATGCCGACGCACGGCAGGCGACCGGTGCGTCCATCGTGCGCCAGATCCAGCCGGGACAAGGCGTGACGATGGACTACCGGCGCGAGCGCGTGACGATCGAGACCGACCGGAACACCGGCAAGATCGTTCGCGCGTCTTGCGGATAGGCCGGGCAGGCCTTCGCGACTCTCGGCCGCCGTTCAGCGCGCGGCCGGGATGACGGGCAGCAGCAGCGACGACGCGTACGGGCCGCCCGTGTACAGCGTCGTCTGCCCCGCGAACCGCTCGGCCGTGCGGTCGCCCTCGTGGTCGTGCAGCAGCACGGAACAGCCACGCATTTCCTTGCCGTAGATCTGCGGATGCGGACCGGGCAGGTCGTGTTCGAAGTCCGAGCTTCCCACCGTCAGCACCAATCGGTAGCCCTTCGGAAACACGAAGCAGAGCGGCCAGATTTCGACCTGAAGCTCGTACACGCTGCCAGGCGCCAGCGGTTCGATGGTGTCGTGTGCATGCACCGGCCGGTAGGGCCTGGATGCCTGCGGGTCGAGCTTGCGATGCGACGCGCGCAGCCAGCCTTGCGCCAATGGCGCACGCGGGTCCACCGCGCCCACGACCAGATGCTCCTTGCCATCGGGGGCGAATGCACGCACGGTCACGAACAGGTCCGCATCGCTGGCCGTCGAGGCGATGTGGAGCGTCGCAGCCAGCGGGCCGGTCATTTCCACGTCGTGCTCGAAGGGCACGGTGCTGAAGCTCACCGTGCCCTTCATCCCGTCGAACACAGCATGCGATGCCGTGGATGCGGGTGCGGGTTGCAGGGCCTGCTGACCCGCATCCAGGTACAGACGCGTCCACTCGGTGCGGGCCAGGGGCCATTCGTGCTCGGCGCGCTCGACGAACTTGTCGGCATGCCGTATCTGGAGCTTCAGCGGAGGCTCGCGATCCCAGCCGTTGTCTTCGCCCTTGAGGAAGTGGTCGAAGAAGCGCTTCTGCAGCGCGACGCCGTAGTCCGTATAGAACTCGGTCCAGTGCTCCAGGCCATGCAGCTCGAGCCACTTCTGAGCCGAGCCCGCGCCCAGGTAGCCTTCGACGTTGCCGCGCAGGTGCAGGCCGTGGCCGCCCCAGTTGCCGCAAGAGAGCACCGGCACTTCGATCGCGGCCAGGTCCGCGCGGCGCCCGTCGTAGTAGCTGTCCGTGATGCGTTCCGAGCGCAGGTGCAAGGCCGAGATGTCGACGCGGTTGGCGCGCATCTCTTCGTCGCCGAGTTCCGCGGGGCCGGAGATCGGCACGCCCGTGTTGGGGTTGATGCGGCCCCGCGTGCCCAGGCCGTGCTGCACGTTTTCGACCTGTTGCGGATACCAGACCTTCATGAAGGTGTTGAGGATGCCGCCGTGCCTGCAGGCATCCCGGTAGTAATCCGAGAAGCCTTCGAAAGGACAGATCGCCGCAAGATGCGCAGGCCGCGTGGCCGCCACCATCCACTGCGTGGCGGCGTAGTACGACACGCCGGCCAGGCCGATCTTTCCGTTGCTCCAGGGCTGGCCGGCCGCCCACTCGATGCAATCGTGAAAGTCCTTTGCCTCGCGTGGAGAGAAGGGATCGATCACGCCGGGTGAACGACCGGCACCGCGTGAATCCACACGGATGCAGATGTAGCCCAGCGGCACCCAGCGTTCGGGGTCCGCTGTTTCCCAGTTCGCATAACGGCCGGAGCTTCCTTTCAGGATTTCCGGGTGCGCCGCGACCAGCGAGTGCCACTGGACTGGATAACCGTCCTGAAACGGAAGCCCTTTCGCATACGGCCCGTAGGACATGAGCACGGGGTGACGCCCTTCACCTGCCGGCCGAAAGACGTCCGCGCGAACGACCGACCCGTCGTCCATGGGGATCTCGACATCCCAATCGATTTGCATGACTGCTCCTTGCGTGATGGTCTGCGGATCATATTTAACGCAAGTCAACTTGCATTAGTGGTTTGCCCTACTAAAGCAAGTCGACATGCATTAACAGTCGATGTTCTTTTCACTACCATCGGCAACCATGAAGAAACAGCCAGAAGAAGACGTGCCGGAGCCACGCCGCCGAACCGGTGGCCGCAGCGCACGCGTGCAGGCCGCGGTGCTCGGGGCCACGATGGACGAGCTCAAGGAGCACGGTTACGACGGCTTTTCCGTCGCTGCGGTCGCCGCGCGTTCGGGCGTGCACGAGACCTCGATCTACCGCCGCTGGAAATCACGCGACGGCCTGATCCTCGAGGCCACATTCGCGCTGTTCGCGCAGGACATTCCCATTCCGGATCGAGGAAGCCTGCGCGAGGATCTGGTCAACCTGCTGTCGGGTGCCGTGCGGCAGCTCAGCAGTCCGATCGGCTGGGCCGCCACGCAATTCGCGATGGCGCTGCCGCGCGAGAGCGAAATGACGCAAGAGGTGCGGCAACAGTGGGCCAAGCGCTTCGCCTCGGTGCGCGAGGTGTTCGACCGCGCCAGCCTGCGAGGGGAATGGCCCGCCGGCAAGAACCCGCAGGACATCATCGAAAGCCTTGTCGGCGCCGTCTATCTGCGCGTCCTCCATCTGCGGGAACCGGTCACTGCCGCGCACCTGAAGCGGCTTGTGGATGCGGTGCTGCCCGTTGCTGTCGATCGCCGCTAGGAACCGGCCCGGACGGTGCCGT
The DNA here is from genome assembly GCF_043658315.1 of Variovorax sp. VaC1. Classification (NCBI taxonomy): domain Bacteria; kingdom Pseudomonadati; phylum Pseudomonadota; class Betaproteobacteria; order Burkholderiales; family Comamonadaceae; genus Variovorax; species Variovorax sp. VaC1. Next base: position 181,240 of record NZ_JBIGLT010000004.1, read on the forward strand.
AGTTTCCATCCAGGACTGCGCCCCTGTTCTCTGCAGTCAATGATGGAAGGGCCCAGTCAATCCCTTGCAACCCGACGGTGACCGGGCGGAAACCCATGGCTTCGGCAATGCCACGCGATGAGCCATCCAATGCATGCCAGCGCGGCCAGGACCCACGGGAACACGGAGCTGCCCACCGTCTCCAGCAGCACGCCGCCAAGCAGCCCGCTGCTTGCGAACGACAGATTGAAGACCGTGACCAGCATCGATTGCGCAACGTCTGCGTCTTTCCCCGCCGTGTCGGCCAATGCGGTTTGCAGCAACGTCGGCGCGCCGCTGAAGCTGAACCCCCACAGCACGACGCCGACGAACATCGCAGTGGCTGACGCGCCGCAGAAGCCGAAGACCGCGCCAACCACCGCAAACACGCCCAGGGAAACAAGCAGCAGTGCGCGCGGATATCGGTCGACCAGCCAGCCGATGGCCCACAGCCCTGCCATGGTGCACAGGCCGAAAACCAGCAACACCATGTCAAGTTGCTCGGCCAGCCCGACGGAAGCGAGAAAGGGCGCGATGTAGGTGTAGAGCAGGTAGTGCGCAAGAATCCAGAGCATGACGACCAGCAGCACGGGCCGCACGCCGGGCGTCATCAAGACCTGACGAGGGTTCGCGCGCCGCCTGGTGGCCTGCCCCGGAAAATCGGGAACCGCCGCCAGGACCCAGGCCATCAGCATCAGCGCGGCCCCCGACATGCCGCCGAATATCCAGCGCCAACCGACCATGCGACCGAGCCAGGCGGCCAATGGCACGCCCAGCGACAAGGCCAACGGTACGCCGATCATGACCACCGCAAGCGCGCGTCCCTGCGACGGTGCCGGCACGAGCCGCCGCGCGTAGGTCGCCAGCTCGCTCCAGGCAAGGCCGGTGGCCAGCCCGACGACGAAGCGCACGACGAGCGTCAATGCGAAGTTGGACGAGAGCGCCGTGACGGCATTGCAGACGCAGAATCCTCCCAGCGCAAACAACAAGACCTTGCGCCTGGCCCATCCGCGCGTGAGCGCCGTGAACGGAATCGCGGCCAGCCCCGCGCCCAGTGCACAGAGCGTAGTGAACTGCCCCGCCCACCCCTGTGACACGCCGAGGCCGTGCGCGATCTGCGGCAGCAGTCCCGCGGGCACCGTCTCGTTGGCCGTCGCGACGAAGCTGGTCAACGTCAGCGCGAGCAGCGCGGCGAGGGGGAGCCGGTCGGCTCGGTCTGGTTCATGTGGACGGAATGCGCTGGGCCGGGCATCGGCAGGTTGGGTCATATGTGGCGTAGCCTCTTGTCATGAGTCCTTCGCGAGGACGACAAGCGCCAGTCTGTCGATGCGCGTCGCTTTTGAGAATTGATGTCAAACTTGAACCATCTTCAACCTTGCATGAAAGATGGCGACCGATCGTCTGGGTGACATGCGGCTCTTTGCCGAGGCTGCGTCGGCAGGCAGCCTGTCTGCGGCCGGCCGCAAACTGGGACTGTCGCCGGCAGCAGCCAGCGCGCGGCTGGCAAGGCTTGAGGCCGCGTTGCTTGCCAAGCTGTTCGATCGCACCTCGCGGCAGTTGCAACTGACGGATGAAGGGCACACCTACCTCGCGCACTGCACCGCCGCGCTGAAGATCATCGACGATGCGCAAGCCGAATTGCAGGCCGGCCAAGGCGTTGTGCGGGGCAAGCTCCGCATTTCCGCGTCGACGGACTTCGGTCGGCATCTGCTCGATCGATGGCTCGATGCCTTCATCGATGCACACCCGGAGGTCAGGGTTTCATTGACGCTGACCGACTCCCTGTCGAATCTTCATCAGGACAAGGTCGACCTGGCGATCCGCTTCGGAGAACCCGAGAACAGTGCCCTGGTTGCGCGGCGCCTGGCACCCAACTGCCGTGTGCTGTGCGCCTCGCCCGAGTATGTGGAACGCCACGGCGCGCCGAGCACGCCGGAAGACCTCGAACACCACCGCTTCATCGTGTTGGTCACGGGCTCAGGACCTCTCAACGAATTCCACTTCGCCAAAGGCGAGCAGACCTGGCAATACACGGTCCCGATGGCCGATGCATGGGAAAGCAACGATGGTGGCCTCGTGCGCACCTGGACGCTGGCAGGGCGCGGTATCGCACGCAAGACGATCTGGGATGCGGCTGAAGATGTCCGCGCCGGCAGGCTTCGAATCCTGCTGCCTGAATACGTGGCACGCGAACCGGGTGTCTACGCCATTCGGCACAACACCCGGTACATGGCGCCGCGCGTTCGGGCGTTGCTGGACTTTCTGATCGAGCAGTTTGCGCGCGAGGCGGTGGCGTTGCGGGACGTTCTGCCACACGCGGAATAGCGAGAGAAACCGGGGCGATTCGCGGAGCCCATGCCGCCGGCGAAAGCTGGCTTGATCCGCGGCGGGGTCAGTGCCCCAAAGCGCCCATCACTCGCGAACCAGTTGGACGTATCGCCAGATGCCCCAGATGGCTCCCACGGCGATGCCGATTCCCACGCTCCAGCCCGCCGAGAGACCCAATCCGAATGTCAGGAACAGCATCAGTCCGGCGCTGACCAGTGCGATGAAAGTCATCGTGATGAAGTCGAAGCGTGCGACCTCGTACGTGTCTTCGGCAACGCTGCGATCGCGGCTGCCGTGCTTGCGGCGCAGGCCCCTGAACAGCACGACATCAAGCACGAAATCGAAGAAGCCGATGAAAAGGTCGGCCAGGATGCTCCACATGCGGATGCTCCATTTGCGGTGACACCCTGGGTTGCCGACGTTCTCGTGATGGTCCGATCGGGGTGGAGCGGCGGATCATGTCTAAATGTTACCGCGCTTCCGCCGCCTCACTCCACCGTCACGCTCTTCGCAAGATTGCGCGGCTTGTCCACATCGGTCCCGCGCGCGCACGCCGTGTGATACGCCAGCAGCTGCAGTGGCACCACGTGCAGGATCGGCGAGAGCGCGCCGTAGTGCTCGGGCATGCGGATCACGTGCAGGCCTTCGCTGCTCTTGATCTTCGTGTCGCCGTCGGCCAGCACGTACAGCACGCCGCCGCGCGCGCGCACTTCCTGCAGGTTGCTCTTGAGCTTCTCGAGCAGCGCGTCGTTCGGCGCCACAGCCACCACGGGCATCTCGCTCGTGACCAGCGCGAGCGGGCCGTGCTTGAGTTCGCCGGCCGCATAAGCCTCAGCGTGGATGTAGGTCACTTCCTTGAGCTTGAGCGCGCCTTCGAGCGCGATCGGGTAGTGCAGGCCGCGGCCGAGGAACAGCGCGTTGTCCTTGCGCGCGAAGTCTTCGGCCCAGCCGATGATCTGCGGCTCGAGCGCGAGCACCGATTGCAGCGCGACGGGCAGGTGGCGCATTTCCTTCAGGTAGCGCGCTTCGTCGGCGTCGCTCAGGCGGCCCTTGGCCTGCGCGATGGCAAGCGTGAGCAGGAACAGCCCGGCCAGTTGCGTGGTGAAGGCCTTGGTCGATGCCACGCCAATCTCGACGCCGGCGCGCGTGATGTACGCCAGCTTGCACTCGCGCACCATCGCGCTGGTGGCGACGTTGCAGATGGTCAGGGTCTGCTCCATGCCGAGCGAACGCGCATGTTTGAGCGCAGCCAGCGTGTCGGCGGTTTCGCCGGACTGGCTGATGGTGACGACCAACGTCTTCGGGTCGGGCACGGAGTCGCGGTAGCGGTACTCGCTCGCGATCTCGACCTGCGTGGAAATCTTCGCGATGCCTTCGAGCCAGTACTTGGCGGTGCAGCCGCTGTAGTAGCTGGTGCCGCAGGCCAGGATGAGGATCTTGTCGATGTCCTGGAACACGCGGTGCGCGCTCGCGCCGGTCGCGCCGTCTTGCCCCACGCCGTCGAACAGCTCGGGCACGATGCCTTCCACGCCTTCGAGCGTGTCGCCGATGGCGCGCGGCTGCTCGAAGATCTCCTTTTGCATGTAGTGGCGGTACGGGCCGAGTTCGGCCGCGCCGCTGTGCGCGTGCACGGTGCGCACCTGTCGGGTGACGGGCTTGTGGCTCTTGTCGACGATCCAGTACTTGCCCGGTTGCACGTCGACCACGTCGCCTTCTTCCAGATAGATGATCTGGTCGGTCACGCCGGCCAGGGCCATCGCGTCGCTGGCCAGGAAGTTCTCTGCGCCGTCCTTGCCCGCGCCGAGGATCAGCGGCGAGCCGGCGCGCGCGCCGACCACGCGCTGCGGCTCGTCGCGGCAGATCACGGCAATGGCGTAGGCACCGTGCAGTTGCAGCACCGCGGCCTTCACGGCCTCGAACAGGTCGCCGTCGTAGAGGCTGTCGACGAGGTGGGCGATGACCTCGGTGTCGGTCTGGCTCTCGAACACGTAGCCCTTGGCCTCGAGCGCGGCGCGCAGGGTTTCGTGGTTTTCGATGATGCCGTTGTGCACGAGCGCGATGCGGCCGGGGCGTGCGCCCTGCGCATCGGCGCCGGGGCCGTGGCTGAAGTGCGGGTGCGCGTTGTGCACCGCCGGCGCGCCGTGCGTGGCCCAGCGCGTGTGGGCGATGCCGGTCAGGCCCTCGACCTTGTCGTCGCGCACCTGGGCGACGAGGTCGGCCACGCGGGAGGTGGTGCGCGCCCGCGTCAGGCCGCCGGCATGCACCGCCACGCCGCACGAGTCATAGCCGCGGTATTCGAGCCGCTGAAGGCCCTGGACCAGGACCGGAACGATGTTGCGATGGGACGCTGCCCCGACGATGCCGCACATGGTGATCTGCCTTTGAATGAAGAAGGACTCGATGGTAGGAAGGCATCAAAGAAATATGTATTCAAAATCTCAATAGATTTGGACTTTTATTCCTTGAGTTTGGTGATTTGGATTTTTCTTCCATAATTTCATTGAATATGGAATCAATATCCCTGGATTCAATCGACCTTCGGCTGCTGGACGCGCTTCAGCGCGATGCGTCACAGACCAACCAGCGCCTGGCCGCCGAGGTCGGCATTTCGCCGCCCACCTGCCTGCGCCGGGTGCAGCGCTTGCGCGAAGAAGGATTGATCGAGCGCCAGGTCGCGCTGCTCTCGCCCGGCCGGCTGGCCACGGCATTGGGTCACGGCCTGCAGGCCGTGATCGAAATCTCGCTGGACCGGCAGGACACGGGCTCGCTCGATGCCTTCGAGACCCGCGTGATCGCCGACGACGCGGTGCAGCAATGCTGGCGCGTGTCGCCGGGGCCAGACTTCGTGCTGGTGGTGGCGGCGCGCGACATGCCGGACTACGCCGCGCTCACGCAGCGCCTGTTCACGGCCGATGCGAATGTGCGCAACGTCAAGGCGTTCTTCAGCCTCAAGCGCGCCAAGTTCGAGCCCAGGCTACCGCTGGGCTGAGGCCTTTTTTCAGGCCTTGGGTTTCTTCTGCGGCCGCTTCCAGTTGGGGAAGCTCACCGGCTTGCTGCGCGCCACGGTCAGCGCACCGGGTTCGGTCGACTTGTTGATCGTCGAGCCGCCACCGATGGTGCCGCCCGCGCCGAGCGTGATCGGCGCCACCAGCACGCAGTTGCTGCCCACGTGCACGTCGGCTTCGATCACCGTGCGGTGCTTGTTGGCACCGTCGTAGTTGGCAGTGATGCTGCCCGCGCCGTAGTTGACGCGCTCGCCCACGGTGGCATCGCCCAGGTAGGCCAGGTGGTTGGCCTTGGCGCCGGCCGCGAGCGTCGAGTTCTTGACCTCGACGAAGTTGCCGATGTGCACCTCGGCGCCGAGCTGCGCACCCGGCCGCAGCCGCGCGAAGGGGCCGATGAGCGCCCCTTCGCCGACCGTCACGCCGGCCTTCTCGCCTTCGATGTGGGTGAACGGATGGATCACCGCGCCGGCCTCGATGCGCGCATTGGCAATCACGCAGTTGGCACCGACGCGCACGCCCTCGCCCAGCGACACCGTGCCTTCGAAGATGCAGTTGACGTCGATCTCCACATCGGTCGCGCATTCGAGCGTGCCGCGCAGGTCGAAGCGCGCCGGATCGGCCAGGCGCACGCCCTGCTCCATCAGCGCATTCGCCTGGCGCAATTGCCATGCGCGCTCGAGCGCCGCGAGCTGGGCCGGGCTGTTGATGCCGGCCACCTGCAGCGCATCGGTCGTGATGTGCGCCACCACCGGCACGCCATCGGCCGAAGCCAGCTTGACGACATCGGTCAGGTAGTACTCGCCCTGCGCATTGCGGTTGTCCAGCCGCGCGAGCCAGCCCTTGAGCAGCCGCGCCGGAACGGCCATCACGCCGCTGTAGATCTCGCGCACGGCGCGCTGTGCTTCGGTGGCGTCCTTGTGCTCGACGACTGCCGTCACTTCGCCTTGTCCCGCCGCGCGGATCACGCGGCCGTAGCCGGTCGGGTCGTCGAATTCGATGGTCAGCAGTGCGAGGCGCTGGCCGGCGCTGGCGGCGATCAGGGCGCGCAGCGTGTCTTCGCCGATCAGCGGCACGTCGCCGGAGAGCACGACCACCGTGCCGTCGTCCGGCAGCAGCGGCGCGGCCTGTTGCACCGCGTGACCGGTGCCGAGCTGCGGCTCCTGCCGGGCAAAGCGCAGCGTCGAACCCTCGATGCCGCCAGCCATCGCGGCCTCGACCTCGGCCGCGCCGTGGCCGGTCACCATCACCACATGGCGTGCGCCGATGCGCGCGGCGGTGGCGGCCACATGCGCCAGCAGCGCGCGGCCACCCAATCGATGCAACACTTTGGGCAGTCTGCTTTTCATGCGCGTGCCCTTGCCGGCCGCCATGATGACGACGTCGACCGGTCCCAGGTTGTCTTGTTGCGGAGTCTGATTCATGCGTTTTTCTTCCCGAATGCGTTGCGCGGAACTGGCGCGGATTATCGGCGTGCTGCTGCTGGCCGCCGCCCTCGGGGCCTGCAGCGCGATCAAGCTGGCCTACAACAACCTGCCCGAGCTGAGCTACTGGTGGCTCGACGGCTACCTCGATTTCGATGACACCCAGACACCCAAGGTGCGCGACGAGCTGGCACAGCTGCTGGCCTGGCACCGCCAGAACGAGCTGCCCCGGGTCGCGGCGCTGCTGCAGGAAGCGCAGACGCTGGCGGCCGGCGAGGTGACGCCCGCGCAGGCCTGTGCGATGGCCGACCAGATCCGCGAACGCCTGCTGGCCGTGACCGACCGTGCCGAGCAGGCCGGCACCGAGCTCGCGCTGAGCCTGACCGACGCGCAGTTGCAGCAACTGGAGCGCAAGTACGCCAAGAACAACGCCACCTACCGCAAGGAGTGGCTGGACCGCACGCCAGCCCAGGTGCAGGAAAAGCGCTACGACCAGTTCCTCGACCGCACCGAAGACTTCTATGGCCGATTGACGGCGGAGCAGCGCGACCTGTTGAAGCAGCAGGTCGCGCAATCGGTGTTCAACCCGCAACTGGCGGATACCGAGCGCCGCAAGCGCCAGCAGGAGGCGCTGGCGCTGTTGCGCAGCTTCAGCGCCAACAAGCCGTCGCCGGCCGAGGCGCGCGCCGCGCTCCATGCGTACATCCAGCGCATCGCCGATCCACCGCCCGGCCCTTGGCGCGACCAGCAGCAGGCGTTGCTTCAGGAAGGCTGCCGCAACACGGCGGCGATGCACAACGGCACCAGCGCCAGCCAGCGCGAGCAGGCGGTGCGCCGGCTGCAGGCCTACCAGAACGACCTGCGCCAGCTGATGGCCGCGCGCTGACTGGCCGGCGCCGGGCGCCAGATCAGATCAGATCAAATCAATGGCGTCGGGCGCAGGGGGCGCTCGAAGTAGTCGCCCAGCGTTTCGAGCGCATGCGGCTCCAGGATGCGCAACCAGCCTGCATCGAGCTTGTAGAGCCCCAGGCGCTGCAGCCGTCGCAGCGTCTTGTTGGTGTGCACCAGCGAAAGCCCGAGCGCATCGGCGATGTGCTGCTGGTTGAACGGAAACTCGACCCAGCCGTCGCGCACCATGCCCACGCGGTCGGCGCGCCGGTACAGGTGCATCAGCAGCATGGCCACGCGCTCGCCGGCATTGCGGCGGCCGGTGGTGACGAGGTTGTCGTCGACCATCTTTTCTTCGCGGGCGGCGAGCCAGGTGATGTCGTAGCCGAGCTTGGGCTGGGCATGGAACAGCGGCCAGAGCCGGTCGCGCGAGAAGGCGCAGAGCGAGGCGTCGGTCACCGCCTCGACGCCGTGGGTCTGGCCTTCGGCGAACTCGTCCTGCAGGCCGATGAAGTCGCCGGGCAGCAAGAAGCTCAGGATCTGCCGCCGGCCGTCGCTCAGGGTCTTGTAGCGAAAGGCCCACCCTGCATAGAGCGTGAAGAGCTGCGGGCTCGGCCGGTGCTCGTCGACGATCGACCCACCCGCCTCGACACGCCGGATGCCGGTGCGAAACGACTGGATGGTCTTGAGCTCTTCATCGGACACCGGAAGAAAGGCGTCGAGCCGGCGCAATGCGCAACCGTCGCAGGGATTGATGCCCTGCGGAGGGGACGCGGCCACGGGGTAGTCCTCGAATTTCACGCGCCACTATAGGCTTTTCGCCTGTGTCTTTTGACATTTCGCCGAGGCCCGGGGCTGCCTAGACTTCGCACCGTTTCTCCCCTCCAACACGCATGACAGAAGAATCCACGCCGCTCTACGAAGTCCTTTACTGCAGCACGCTCGCGCAGAACCTGCCGCCGACCACCGTGGGCACCATCGCCAGCCAGGCGCGGGTGCGCAACGCCGAACTGGGCATCACGGGCCTGCTGGTCTTCGACGGCATGCGTTTCTGCCAGCACCTGGAGGGCCCGCACGATGCCGTCGACCAACTGATGCAGCGCATCGCGCAAGACCCGCGGCATGTGGGCGTGCGCGTGGCCTACGAAGCCCCGCTGGCAAGCCGCCGCTACACCGGCTTCGGCATGGGCCTGGCCGAATGCGAAGGCCCCGACCTGATGGCTGGCGTGCATGCGCTGGACGGCAAGGCCGCCCTGGGCCACTTCCTGGCGCTGCTGCCCAGCTTCGACATCAACGGCTGAAAAACGAAAAAAGCGGCCGAAGCCGCTTTTTTTGCCATGGGAGGGATCCGGACGATCAGGCCTGGTCCCAGGCGTAGGTCGCGCCGTAGCCGTCCCACGCTTCCATGACGATGCGTTGGCCGGCGGCCACCGTCAGCGATTCGCCGGGTGCGAGCACCAGGTCTTCGCTGGGGTTCTTCAGGGTTGCATCGGGCGTGACCCACACCCGGCCCTGCTTGACCCGCAGTACGCTGTTCGTGCGCGCCTTCAGGCTCATCGCCTCGCCGGGCGCGATCTGCCATGCGCCGCGACGGACGGCCGGCGGAATGGCGGCGGTGGTGCGGGCGGAAACGGGCAGCGAAGCGAGCGATGGTGTGGTGCAGACGGCGGTGGACATGATGAGGACTCCTGGGCTTGACCGAAGCGCATGACAAACAGAAGGCAATGGCGCGGTTCGGGAATGAATGATCGTTTCTCTGGCGTTGGCAGTCCAATGAAAAGGAGGTAGCCTACTGATGCGGGTTCCGCATCAATTGCTCCAAATGCCAAACCGCCCCCTTTGGTCATACCCATGCAACATTCACAAACCCACCTGCGCTCCCGCCCGATCTCGGCGGGCCACCTGCGCGCCTTCGAGGCCGTGGCCCGGCACCTGAATTTCCGCGCCGCGGCCGAAGAAATGGCGCTGACCCAGTCGGCCGTCAGCCGCCAGATCCAGTCGCTCGAAGAAGAAGTGGGCGTGGGCCTGTTCCTGCGCCACACCCGGGCCGTGGAGCTGACGAGCGCAGGGGCGCAGCTGCTGCTGGCGGTGCAGCAGTCGCTGCCGCGCATCGACAACGCTGTGCGCCAGATCCGCCAGAGCGCGGGGCGCAAGAGCGTGTCGCTGACCACTTTTGCCTCTTTCGCGTCGATGTGGCTCATTCCGCGGCTGGAGGCCTTCCAGCGCGACAACCCCGAGATCGACATCCGCATCGACGCCAGCGACGTGGCGGTCGACCTCGAAGTCGCCGACGTCGACATCGCCCTGCGCTACGGCCCGCCCGAAGTCATGCCGGCCACCGCCGTGCGCCTGTTCGGCGAAACGCTGACGCCGGTGGCCAGCCCCTGGCTGCTCAAGAGCAGCCCGCCGATCAAGACGCCCGCCGACATCACCCGCTTCACGCTGATCGAGGCCGGAGACGCCCACCGCACGCACCTGGAATGGCTGACCTGGCGCCGCTGGTTCGAGGTGAACGGACTGGAGCGTGCCCAGCCCAAGCGCTGGCTCTATTTCAACTACGCCTACCAGATGGTGCAGGCTGCGCTTACCGGGCAAGGCGTGACGCTGGCACGCAGCTCGCTCATCGCCGAAAGCCTGGCCAACGGCGACCTGGTCGAGGTGCTGCCGCAGCACCGCATGGACTCGCCGATGGCCTACTGGCTCATCGCCGGACCGCGCAACGCGTTGCGGCCCGAAATCAAGGCGTTCTGGGACTGGCTGCAGGTCCAGGCCATCACCACGCGAGAGACCATCGGCGAGGTGCCCGATCCGGATACCGTCGACAACATCGACTGAGGCGCTCTGCGGCCGCCGCCGGGCCGCGCCTCCCCCTTTGGGGGGAGTTACACGAAATGAAAAGCCGGAGGGCTCAAGACGTTGGCCAGACCACGCCGTTGTCGTTGAGGATCGCGTCCAGCGGCATGTCGTGCGCTTCGGGCTCGAAGTCGTCGAGAAAGCCGTTGGTAAAGCCCAGCCCCACCGTGAACGGCCGGGGCTCCAGCGCCGCCAGCGTACGGTCGTAAAAACCGCCGCCATAGCCCAGCCGATAGCCGCCCGCGCTGTAGCCCACGCAAGGCACGAACAGCAGGGTCGGCACGATCAGCTCGGTGTCCTTGGGCTTGGGAATGCCGTAGGCGTCTTCTTCCATCTGGCAGCCCGGGTACCAGGCATGGAAGGTCAGGGTCTTGTGAACTTTGTTGATCACCGGCAGTCCGATGCGACGGCGCTGCGGTTCGTCGATGAGTTCGCCGTCTTCCTTCCAGCGATGCAGGGCAGGCAGCGGATCGAACTCGCCCTTGATCGGCCAGTAGGCGCCGATCACGGTGTCGGGCCGGTTGACCAGCCAGATCCGCATGACACGCTGCAACAGGTCGGCGCGTGTCAGCCGGTCGGGCATGGCCAGGCGTTGTTCGACCAATGCCTTGCGCAGTTGATCCTTCAGAAAACTCGCCGTTGCCGAAGTGTCGGCACCCTTTGACTTGTCCATAATCCCCCGATGCAGTTCCCAAGCATTTTGGCATCCACGCGCCGTCGCCCGCGCAGCGCAACACCCGCTTTGGTTTTTTCCGCTGTCCTGGCCCTCGCCGCGTTGCTTTCGCAGCAACCCGCCGCCGCTCAGAACAACACCAATGACGACGTGCTGGTCCAGATGAAACAGGCGTTCCAGCGCGGCGACAAGGCCCGCCTGACGGCCCTGCTGCCACAGGCACGCGGCCATGCGCTCGAACCTTGGGCCGCCTACTGGGAACTCAAGGCGCGCCTGCAAGAGGCCGACCCGAGCGAGGTGCAGAACTTCTTCGCGCGCTACCCCGGCACCTATCAGGAAGACCGCCTGCGCAACGACTGGCTGCTGCTGCTCGGCCAGCGCCGCGACTGGGACGGCTTCTCGGCCTCCATCGCGGGCTTCCGCATGGGCGACGACGCGCAGGTGCGCTGCTACGCCACGCTGGTCGACACGCTGCGCTCCGGCACGGCCACGCAAGCCCAGGCCGACGAGGTGCGCCGCAACTGGTTCAGCCAGAAAGATTCCGACGACGGCTGCCTGACCGCCGCCGACCGCATGGTCGCGGCCCGCCTGATGTCGCCCAACGATGCCTGGAAGAAGGCCCGCCTGGCCATCGAGGCCAATCGCCCGCAGGCCGCGCGTGGTGCCGTCACCATCGCCGCGCCCGACGCCTTGCCGATGTTCGAGGAGCTCAATGCCAGCTCGGCCAAGTTCCTGACCGGGCGCGCCTTCGTGGCCGCCAAGTCGCGCAAGGAACTGGTGGTGCTGGCGCTCATCAAGGTCGCCATCGCCGACCCCGAACTGGCCGCCTCGCAGCTCGACAACAAGTGGGGCCCGATGCTCTCGGCGGAAGAGCGCAACTGGATCTGGGGCACCATCGGCCGCCAGGCCGCCACCAAGCTCTGGCCGCAGGCCGGCACCTATTTCGCCAACGTCACCAAGAACAGCGACCTGTCGGACGACATGCTCGGCTGGCGCGTGCGCGCCGCGCTGCGTGCCGGCCAATGGAAAGAGGTACTGCCCGCCATCAACGCCATGAGCGAGGCCTCGCAGCAGGACCCCACCTGGGTCTACTGGAAAGCCCGTGCGCTGGCAGGTACCGGCGGCGACGAGCGCCGCGCCCAGGCCCGCGACCTCTACCAGAGCATCGCCGGCTCGCGCGGCTTCTACGAAATGCTGGCGCTCGAAGAACTGGGCCAGCGCACGGTCGCGCCCACGCGCCCCGCGCCGCTCACCCCCGAAGAAAAAGCCACCGCGCGCAGCAACCTCGCACTAAACCGCGGCCTGTACGCCATTGCGATCGGCCTGCGCTCCGAAGGCACGCGCGAGTGGAACTATGCCACCAACCTGCACGACAAGGGCGGCATGGACGACCGCGCGCTGCTGGCCGCCGCCGACTTCGCCTGCCAGCGCGAGGTGTGGGACCGCTGCATCAACACCAGCGAGCGCACCAAGGGCGTGGTCGACGTCGACCAGCGCTTTCCGATGCCCTTCCACGACACCGTGCTGCGCAAGGCGCAGGACATCGGCCTCGACCCGGCCTACGTCTATGGCCTGATCCGTCAGGAAAGCCGCTTCATCATGGACGCGCGCTCCGGCGTCGGCGCCTCGGGCCTGATGCAGGTCATGCCCGCCACCGCGCGCTGGACGGCCCGCAAGATCGGCCTGACCGACTTCTCGCCCAGCCAGATCAACGACCGCGAAACCAACATCACCATCGGCACCAACTACCTGAAGCTGGCGCTCGACGACTTCGATGGTTCCATGGCGCTGGCCGCCGCCGCCTACAACGCCGGCCCCGGCCGTCCGCGCAGCTGGCGCAACGGCCCGGTGATCGAGGCCGCCATCTGGGCCGAGAACGTGCCCTTCAGCGAAACCCGCGACTACGTGAAGAAGGTGCTGGCCAACACCACCAATTACGCGGCCATCATCAGCGGCCGTCCGCAGTCGCTGAAGGAGCGCCTCGGCCGCGTGGGCCCGCGCGATGCCGCGGAGCCGGAACCCAGCAAGGATCTGCCGTAAGAAAAGGCGGCTTGCCTTTGCGTCCTTCGCGTTGCGTGATTGGGGCGTAGTCCGGAAGCGCGGTCACATGCGCGCCGAATGGGCGCCTTCATCGAGCCATTCACGGGCATCAATTCGCGCGCGCTTCGGCATCAATGGCGACGCGCGGCCGAGCTAGCATCCAGGGCTTTGAGCCGCAACGAACCGGAGGCCCCCTGATGCGCAAGCTCTATATCGGCAACAAGAATTACTCGTCGTGGTCCATGCGCCCCTGGGTGCTCATGAAGCAGGCCGGCATCGCCTTCGAGGAAGTGATGGTGCGCTTCGACTCCTTCGAGGCCACGTCGAAGTTCAAGGGCACCATCGGCACGCTCAACCCCGTGGCCAAGGTGCCGGTGCTGGTGGATGGCGACCTGGTGATCTGGGACACGCTCGCCATCGCCGAATACCTCGCCGAGACCTTCCCCGACAAGCAGCTGTGGCCCGCGAAGGCGGCCGATCGCGCACGCGCACGCAGCGTCTGTGCCGAAATGCATTCCGGCTTCGGCGGCCTGCGCGGCCACTGCGGCATGAACATCGAGGCTTCGCTGCCCGAAGTCGGCGCAAAGCTGCTGCGCGAACAGCCCGAGGTGGGCAGCGACCTGGCGCGCATCGTGCAGATGTGGACCGACCTGCTCGACGCGCACGGCGGCCCGATGCTCTTCGGCGAATTCGGCATTGCCGACGCCTACTTCGCGCCCATCGGCACGCGCATCAAGACTTACGGATTGCCGGTGCCGGCGCCCATCACGGCCTACATCGAGCGTGTGCAGGCACTGCCGGGCATCAGGGCCTGGATCGACGGCGCACTGGCGGAAAAAGACTTCCTGCAATTCGAAGAGCCTTACCGCCACTCGCGTTGAATGCGAACGGCGGCAAGGCTTTCGGAGCAGGGCCGGATCAGAACCGGTAGGTGGCCGACACGTAGGTGACGATCGGGTTCAGCTTCAGGCTGGCTTCGCTGTTGGCGACCGGGAAGCCGGTGATCGAGGTCGTCGTCAGCTTGGCCTTGGTCTTCAGCGGGATGTACGACACCGAGAACGAGATGCCCCAGTGCTTGTCGAACTGGTAGGCCGCACCGACGTTGATCACGGGGGCGAACGAGCTGTCGAGCTTGGCGGTGGTGTTCACCGACAGCGGCGACTGGTGGAACTGGCTGGCCAGCGCACCCTGCAGGTTCGACGTCAGGTTCACGTTGCTGTACCAGACGTAGGTGGCGCCCAGGCCCACGAACGGACGGAAAGCGGCGTTGCCGTCATTGAAGAAGTACTTGCCCAGGATGGTCGGGCTCCACTGGCGGGCCTGGCCGAGTTCACCGACGCGCGCCAGCGTGCCGGTGCCGTTGAGCTTGAACTTCGGCGGCACGCCGAACACACCTTCCACCGCCCAATGGCTGTCCAGGAAATAGGTGGCGTTGAGGCCCAGGGTGTCAGAGTTGCTCACGCTGGCGCCCGAGCCGGGCAGCACGCTCTGCACCGGTGCGGTCACGGTCAGCGGCTTGCTCGAATCCTGCGGCGCCAGGTGGAACCAGCCTGCGCCGATCACCAGATCGCCGGCCTGCTGCGCAAACGCACTGCCAGACGCCAATGCGCCCAGAGCGGCCAGCGCAAACATTGTTTTCTTCATGATGTGAATGCTCCTTTGGTTGAAAATCCCGTCGACGCAGCGTGAGGCCGTGGCTGGCGCTGCGTTCGAGCAAACAGAACGAACGTTCGTTCTGTTTGCGGCCGATATTATCGAACGCTCGTTCTATTTAGCGGTTGGGGGTATCCCTATCGCTCACCCCCGGCTAATTCCTCAGCACCCCATCTCTACACTGGGGCCATGAAAATCTTTCTCGTCGGCGGCGCCGTCCGCGACCGGCTGCTCGGGCGGCCCGTATCCGACCACGACTGGCTGGTCGTCGGTGCCACGCCCGAAGAAATGGTGGCCCGGGGCTACCTGCCCGTGGGGCGCGACTTCCCCGTCTTCTTGCACCCCGTGACGCGCGAGGAGTACGCACTCGCCCGCACCGAACGCAAGAGCGCCCCCGGCTACCGCGGCTTCACCGTGCATGCTGCGCCCGATGTCACGCTCGAGCAAGACCTTGCCCGCCGCGACCTGACCGTCAATGCCATCGCACTGCCAGCCGAGCTGGTGGGTGCCGATGGCCAATTCGAACCCGACCCCGAAAAACTGGCCGACCCTTTCCATGGCCAGCGCGACCTGCAGGACAAGGTGCTGCGCCACGTGACCGACGCCTTCCGCGAAGACCCGGTGCGCATCCTGCGCGTGGCCCGCTTCGCCGCGCGCTTCGACGACTTCACGGTGGCGCCCGAGACCATGGCGCTGATGCGCGAGATGGTCGCGGCTGGCGAGGTCGATGCGCTGGTGGCCGAGCGCGTGTGGCAGGAGCTGTCGCGCGGCCTGATGGAAACGCGGCCGTCGCGCATGTTCGAGGTGCTGCGCGAATGCGGCGCGCTGGCCGTGCTGCTGCCCGAAGTCGAGGCCGGCGCGCAGCGCATGAAGATCGTCGACACGGCCGCCCGACAGCAAGCCTCGCTGGCGGTGCGCTTCGCATGCCTCGTGCACGACCTCGACGAAAGCCCCGGCGTCGTCACGCAGCTGCAGCAGGTCTGCGACCGCTGGCGCGTGCCGGTCGACATCCGCGAACTCGCCGAAGTGGTGGCCCGCGAGCATCTTCACATCCACCGCAGCGGTGAACTCGACGCGGCCTCGCTGGTGCGCCTGCTGGAGCGCTGCGATGCGTTCCGCAAGCCCGCGCGCTTTGCCGAAGCGCTGCAGGCCTGCGAATGCATCGCACGCGGCCGGCCCGGCCACGAAGAAGCGCCCTACCCGCCGCGTGCGCGATTGCTTTCGGTGCTGGCGACGGCGGCCGCGGTTCCGACCGACGTCGTCGCGCGCCAGGCGCAGCAAGCCGGCGCGACGGGTCCGAAGATCGGCGAAGCCATCCACCAGGCCCGCGTCGAGGCCGTCGCCGCATCGTCGGACTGAAGGCGCCCCCGCCGCGCGGTACGCAAGGCACGCTCGGCGTTCACCTCGCGGCACCGGCCGCGAAAGACCTTCGGCTTTGGCCGACACGCGCGCTGCGCAGCCCGTGTTAAGGTTTTTCGCAATGCCAAAGTCCTCCTCCGGCAACGCTCAGTTGCCTCCTTCACCGGGCTGGGACGCCGCCCTTTTCCTTGACTTCGACGGCACGCTGGTGGGGCTCGCGCCCACGCCAGAGGCCATCGAGATTCCGCCTGCCCTCGTCCCCCTGCTCACCGATCTGCGCGACCTGCTCGGCGGCGCGCTGGCCGTGGTGTCGGGTCGGCAGATCGATGCCATCGACCGCTTTCTCGCACCGCTGCGCCTGCCGGCGGCCGGCGAACACGGCGTGCAGCGCCGCGATGCCGAAGGCCACATGCAGGAACAGGGTGCGCCCGATCTCCTGCCCATCCTCGACATCGCCAACGAACTGGCGCGTGTGCACGAAGGCCTGCTGGTCGAGCGCAAGCACGCCGCCATCGCGCTGCATTACCGGCTCGCGCCGCAGCTCGAAGCCGTGTGCCGCGACGCCATGTCGCGCGCCATCCAGGGACACCCGGCGCTCGAACTCATGCATGGCAAGTTCGTGTTCGAGGTCAAGCCCGCGGGCGTCAACAAGGGCATCGCCATCGAGGCCTTCATGAACGAAGCGCCCTTCGCGGGCCGCACGCCGTTCTTCGCGGGCGACGACACCACCGACGAGAGCGGCTTCGCCGTCGTGCAGCCGCGCGGCGGTATCGCCATCAAGGTCGGCAGCGGGCCCAGCCTGGCGCTGCATCGCCTCGAATCGCCACGCGCGGTTTACGAATGGCTGGTGCAGGCACGCGACGTGCTGGCTGCACCTCACACCCCAACGCCCCCGATTCCCCCGATTCCCCCGACGACCCCGACCACCGAAAAATCCCCGAGGAGCCCTGGATGAGCGAACAACCACTGTCGAAGGCCCCCGAAGCGCATGCCGGCAACGCACTCGCCGGCGCGGCCGGGCCCGACGACCGCGCACCGGTCGACGTGAAGGCCGCCGCAGCCCCCGGACCGCGCGGCTTTGCGCCGCCGGCCGAGCCGTCGCTCAACGTCGGGGTGATCGGCAACTGCGCCTACAGCGCGCTCATCGATGCGCGCGGCCGTGCCGTCTGGTGCTGCCTGCCGCGCTTCGATGGCGACCCGGTGTTCAACGCGCTGCTGCATCCCGGCGAAGGCGCGGGCGCGTGGAGCATCGACATCGAGGACTTCGCCGAGGCCAAGCAGTGGTACGAGCCGAACACCGCCGTGCTGCGCACGCAGCTCTTCGACACCGCCGGCCAGGGCATCGAGATCACCGACTTCGCGCCGCGCTTCTACAGCCGCTCGCGCTACTTCCGCCCGCTGATGATGGTGCGCCGCGTGCGGCCGATCGCCGGCGCACCACGCATCCGCGTGTCGCTCGACCCGCGCTTCCAGTGGGGCGCCTCGGCACCTGTGGAGGTGACGCGCGGCAGCAACCACATCCGCTACGTCGGGCCCGACCTCACGCTGCGCCTGAACACCGACGCATCGATCTCGCACATCCTCGCGGAGCAGCCCTTCGTGATCTCGCGCGAGTACAACTTCATGTTCGGCGTGGACGAGACGCTGCTTGACGGCATCGCCGACACGGCGCGCCGCTTCGAGCAGGAGACCATCGCCTACTGGCGCACCTGGAGCAAGCGACTCGCGATTCCGTTCGAGTACCAGGACGCGGTGATCCGCGCGGCCATCACGCTCAAGCTTTCGCTGTACGAAGACACCGGCGCCATCGTGGCCGCCATGACCACCAGCATCCCCGAGGCGCCGGGCAGCCAGCGCAACTGGGACTACCGCTACTGCTGGCTGCGCGATGCCTTCTTCGTGGTGCGCGCGCTCAATTCGCTGAGCGAAGTCGGCACCATGGAAGACTACCTGCGCTGGCTCGCCAACGTGGTGATCGGCTCGCATGGCGAGCACATCCAGCCGCTGTACGGCATCGGGCTAGAACGCGAGTTGCCCGAGTCTTTTGTCGAAGGGCTCGACGGCTACCGGGGCATGGGTCCGGTGCGCGTGGGCAACCAGGCGCAGGAGCACTTCCAGCACGACGTGTACGGCAACATCGTGCTCGGCGCGGCGCAGGCCTTCCATGACCACCGCCTCCTGAGTCGCGCGGGGCTGGCGGAGTTTCCGCACCTCGAAGCGGTTGGCGAACAGGCGGTGCGCGTCTACGGCACGCCCGACGCCGGCATGTGGGAGCTGCGCACGCGTGCCCGCGTGCACACCAGCTCGGCGCTGATGAGCTGGGCCGCCTGCGACCGGCTCTCGAAGATCGCGCGCGCGCTGCAACTGCCCGATCGCGCGGCCTACTGGCATGGCCACGCCTCGCGCATGAAGGAAGAGATCCTGGCCAAGTCGTGGTGCGAAGAACGCCAGGCCTTCGCCGAAAGCTTCGGCGGCCACGAGCTCGACGCGAGCATCCTGCTGATGGTCGAGGTCGGGCTGATCGATGCACGAGACCCGCGCTTCATCTCCACCGTCGACGCCATGGAAAAGTCGCTTTGCGACGGCCCCTACATGCGCCGCTACGAAGCAGCCGACGACTTCGGCAAGCCCGAGACCGCCTTCAACATCTGCACCTTCTGGCGCATCGACGCGCTCGCCAAGATCGGCCGCAAGGCCGAGGCGCGGCAGATCTTCGAGACCATGCTGGCCGCGCGCAACCCGCTGGGCCTGCTGTCGGAAGACACGCACCCGGTCACCGGCGAGATGTGGGGCAACTTTCCGCAGACCTATTCGATGGTCGGCATCATCAACGCGGCCGTGCGCCTGTCCGCGCCATGGGATTCGTGCATATGAGCCGGCTCGTCGTCATTTCCAACCGCGTGGCCGATCCACGCAAGCCCGCAGCCGGCGGGCTGGCCGTCGCGCTGGGTGAATCGCTGCAGCAAAGCGGCGGCCTGTGGTTCGGCTGGAGCGGCCAGATCATCGAAGGCGGCCCGACGGGCGAAGGCGAGCTGCACAGGCAGCAGGCCGGCAAGGTCACGCTCGCCACCCTCGACCTGAGCCGCGAAGACCACGACAGCTACTACCTGGGCTACAGCAACGACGTGCTGTGGCCGGTGTTCCACAACCGCCTCGACCTTGCGCATTTCGACGCCGGCTTCATCGGCGGCTACCGGCGCGTGAACCAGCTGTTCGCGCGCAAGCTGCTGCCGCTGCTGAAAGACGACGACATCATCTGGATCCACGACTACCACCTGATGCCGCTGGCCGCCGAGCTGCGCGCCATGGGCTGCAGGCAGCGCATCGGTTTCTTCCTGCACATTCCGCTGCCGCCGCAGATCATCATCGCGGCCATTCCGCAGCACGAATGGCTGATGCGCTCGCTGTTCTCGTACGACCTGATCGGCTTCCAGGCCCAGCAGGACGTGCAGCACTTCGAGCACTACGTGCGCAACGAGGCCCACGGCGAGTACCTGGGCAACGACATGTACCGCGCCTATGGGCAGACGGTGCGTTGCAGCGCCTTCCCGATCGGCATCGACGTCGACGAGTTCGCGGCGCTCACACATGCGAAGGAATCGCGCGACATGTACGAGACCATGAAGCGCGAGTACTCGCAGCGCCGGCTGCTGCTGGGCATCGACCGGCTCGACTATTCCAAGGGCATCCCGCAGCGCGTGCGCGCGTTCCGCGAGCTGCTGGCGCACTACCCCGAGAACCGGCGCAGCGCCACGCTGATCCAGATCGCCTCGCCCACGCGCGAGACGGTCGATGCGTACGCCGACATCCGGCGCGAGCTTGAATCGCTGTGCGGCGCCATCAACGGCGACTACGGCGAACTCGACTGGATGCCGGTGCGCTACATCCACCGCATGGTGGCCCGCAAGCGCGTGCCGGGCCTGTGCCGCGCGGCGGCCGTGGGGCTGGTGACGCCGTTGCGCGACGGCATGAACCTGGTCGCCAAGGAGTACATCGCGGCGCAGGACCCGGCCGACCCCGGCGTGCTGGTGCTGTCGCGTTTTGCCGGCGCGGCCGAGCAGCTGAAAGAGGCGCTGCTGGTGAACCCGTACGACACGCACGGCACGGCCGAGACCGTGCAGCAGGCGCTGCAGATGCCGCTGGAAGAGCGGCGCGAGCGGCACCAGAAGCTGCTGTCGCGCATCCGCGAGCAGGACATCCACTGGTGGCGGCGCTGCTTCCTCGACGCGCTGCGCGAAGCGGCGAGCGAGCGCTAGCCGCTGGTCACTCCACGCCCTGCCAGCGGCGTGCGTCCCGGAACTCCCGGGCCACGAAGTCGATGAAGACCTTCACGCTCGACGCCACGTGCTTGCGCGCCGGGTACTGCGCGTAGACCGCGAACTCGTGCAGGCGAAGGCCCGGGAACAGTCGCACCAGCCGGCCCGAGCGGATGTCGTCCGCCAGCAGGTAGTCGGGCCCGACGCTGATGCCGGCGCCCGCCGCCACCGCCTCGCGCAAGGCCAGGCTGTTGTCGGCCTGCACGCACTTGGGTACCACCACCGTCGAGGCCGTGCCGTCCGCGGCCACGAAGCGCCACTCGCGCGCCGGCCGGCTCTTGCTGTGGACCAGGCAGCGGTGGCCGGCCAGTTCCTGCGGCGTGGCGGGAATGCCGTGCCTGGCCAGGTACTGCGGCGCGGCATAGGCAAAGTGCCGCACCGGCGCCAGGCGCCGCGACACCAGGCTCGAATCGGCCGGGTCCGAGACGCGGATCGCCACGTCGAAGCCCTGCGCCACCATGTCCACGATGCTGTCGTTCATGCGCAGGGCGATGTCGATGTCGGGATAGCGGCGGCCGAACTCCGCCAGCAACGGCGCGACATGCAGCACGCCGAACGCCACGGGCGCGGTGATGCGCAGGCGGCCGCTGGGCCGCGCCTGCGACGCTGAAATCTGCAGTTCGGCGGCGGCGATCATCTCGATGCCCGCCCTGGCCGCGTCGAGCATCTGCGCACCGGCTTCGGTCAGGCTGAGCTTGCGGGTGCTCCGGTGCAGCAGCCGCGCGCCAAGGTGCTGCTCCAGCCGGCTCACTGCCTGGCTGACGGCGGGCCTGGACAGCTGCAGCAGCTCGGCCGCGGCGCTGAAGCTGCCGCACTCGGCCACGCGAACGAACACGGCGACTTCGGGGAGATGCTTCATCACCCGATTGGAGCATCGGGGCAAACAATGTGTTTGCGCCCATGTCTTTTTCCCGCGAGGCCTGGCGGGCACGATGCCAGCCATCCCCACTCGCGAAAGACCGACATGCCATCCACGATCCGCACCGCCGCCGCCAGTTGCGAAGTGCCGCGCAGCCAGGCCACCGGATTGACGCTGCTGTTCGCGATGGCCGTGGGCATCGTGGTGCTGAGCCTTTATGCATCGCAGTCTCTGATACCGGCCATCGGCCATTCGCTCGGCCTGCAGCCCGGCACGTCGGGGCTGGTCACCACGCTGACGCTGCTGGGCTATGCCGCCGGCCTGTTCTTTCTGGTGCCGTTGACCGATGTGGTGGAAAACAAGGTACTCATCATCGGCACGCTGGCGACCGACGTGGCCGCGCTCGCGGCGGTGGCCCTGACCACGAACACGCCGCTCTTTCTGCTGGCCTGCTTCGTGTCCGGCGTGACTGCGAGCGCGATCCAGATGCTGGTGCCGGTGGCCGCCGCGCTGACACCCGAAGCACAACGCGGCCGGGTGGTCGGCAATGTCATGAGCGGGCTGATGCTCGGCATCCTGCTGTCGCGCCCTGTGGCCAGCCTCACGGCCGAAGTGGCGGGCTGGCGATGGTTCTATGGCGGCCTCGCGCTTGTCGTGGCGGTGCTTGCGCTGGTGCTCGCACGTCGGATTCCGCTGCGCCGCCCGGCGGGCACCGTGACCTATCCGCGGCTGATCTTCTCGATGTGGACCCTGCTGCGGCAAGAGCCGGTGGTGCGCCAGCGCGCGCTTTCGCAGGCGCTGTGCATGGCAGCGTTCAGCATGTTCTGGACGGCCGTTGCGCTGCGCCTGTCGCAACCGCCTTTCGGCCTGGGCAATACCGGCATCGCGGTGTTCGCGCTGGTCGGTGCGGGCGGGGCCATCGTCGCGCCCATCGCGGGCCGTGCGGGCGACCGTGGCTGGACGCGTCGGGCCACGCTGCTCGCGCACGCGGCCGTGATCGCGGCTCTTGCGTTGGCCTGGCTGGCCGGCGAAGACGGTTTCTGGCGGCCGGAAGCATCGCTGGCCGCGCTGGGCCTGGCCGGCCTGCTCCTCGACATGGGCGTGATCGCGGACCAGACCTTGGGCCGCCGCGCCATCAACCTGCTGCGGCCCGAAGCGCGGGGCCGCCTGAACGGGCTCTTCACCGGCCTCTTCTTTCTGGGTGCCGCCGCTGGCGCCAGCCTGTCGGGCCTGGCGTGGGTCGCCGGGGGCTGGCCGGCCGTCTGCGTGGGCGGTGCGGCATTCGGCGCGGTCGCCCTGGCGCTGATGGCGCTCGGGCGAACCGCCGCGCCCTGAAGAGCCGTCAGCCGGTCAGCAGGCGCATAAGCCGCATCACCGGCCGCAGTTCAGGGTCTTGCACCGGGGGCACGTGCGCCTTGTACGGCGCATGGACCCGCAGTTGCACCGGCGCATGCAGCGCCGACACCTCGATCCAGCCGCCGCGTTCCAGGCGGTGCACATCGCCTTCGGTCAGCAGCGTTTCCGACATGAACACGGTCTCGCCGAACCAGCTGGGCGGTGACAGCAGGCGCGCGCGCCCTTCGATCACCTGCAGCCAGGCGCCGGCATCGACGGCGGTGCGCAGCGACTGGCCGGGTTCCAGGGTAAGGGTGGCGGGGGCCGGGGTGACGGTGGCGATCATGGCGGGCCTTGCAGAGAGTGGCTGACAGTGGTGCGAGCCCAAATCGTAGGATTTCGAGCGCCCCGAAAACAGGCACACGCCATGGCTATTGCGACCGGAACAGCCGGGCTGAAAATGCATCTGTTATGGTCTTTTTCCCGGCCAACTGCATCTGTTTTTGATGGCCCGATGCAGGGAACATCAACCCCATGGACTCGCTACCGCTCTACCGCCAGCTCTCTGCGCACTACGTCGACGCGATCCACACCGGCTCGCTCAAGCAGGGCGACAAGCTGCCCTCGCTGCGCAGCCTGATGCGGCTGCACGACATCAGCCTGTCGACCGCGCTGCAGGTCTGCCGCGCCATGGAAAGCGACGGCTGGGTCGAGGCGCGCGACCGCTCGGGCTACTTCGTGCGCCGGCCGCAGCGCCTGGCGATCGCGCCGATGGAAGAACCGGTGGCCGACGTGCCGCCCGATCCGGCGCAGCTCGTCAGCATGCGTGCGCGCATGGCCAACTTCATGGCGCGCGGCCGGCTCACGGGCGTGAAGCTCAACTTCGCCATCGCCCGCGCCGCGCCCGAGCTGTACCCCGCCGAGGCGCTGCGCAACTCGATGACCCGCGCGCTGCGCCAGCGGCCCGAGCTGCTGACCACGGCCTCGTCGCAACGGGGCCACGAACAGTTCCGCGAGGCGCTGGCGCAGCGCAGCCTGCGCGTCGGCATGACGGTGGCGCCCGACGAGGTGCTGGTCACCAACGGCTGCATCGAGGCGCTGAACCTCGCGCTGCGCGCGATCGCCAAGCCCGGCGACACGGTGGCCGTGGAGTCGCCCACCTTCTACGGGCTGCTGCAGGTGCTCGAAAGCCTGGGACTGCGCGCGCTGGAGATTCCGACCAGCCCGCAGACCGGCATTTCCCTCGAGGCGCTCGACCTCGCCATCCACACCTACGACGACATCAAGGCCGTGGTGGTGGTGCCGCACCTGCAGAACCCCATCGGCAGCGTGATGCCCGACGCTCACAAGCAGCGGCTGGTGCACCTGTGCGAAAGCCACGGCATCGCGCTGGTCGAGGACGACACCTACAGCGACCTGGTGGAAAGCGACGCGCCGCTGCGCGCGGCCAAGTCGTGGGACCGCACGGGCAACGTGATCTATTGCGCCTCGATGCACAAGGTGCTGGCGCCGGGGCTGCGGCTGGGCTGGATCACCGCGGGGCGCTGGCACACGCAGGTGGAAATGCTCAAGTACGCGCAGACGCGCAACAACGAGGCGCTGGCGCAGATCGCCGCGGGCGAGTTCATCGCCAGCGGCGGCTACGACCGCCACCTGCGCCGCCTGCGCGAGCGCCTGCACGTGCAGCGCGACCAGACGGCCGATGCCATCGCCAGGTACTTTCCGGCGGGCACGCGGCTGAACCTGCCGCGCGGCGGGCTGCAGCTGTGGGTGGAACTGCCCGAGCAGCGGTCGTCGGTCAGCGTGTTCGACGCGGCCCTGCGCGAGCACATGCTGGTGGCACCGGGCGCGCAGTTCTCGAACTCGGGACGCTTCGACAACTACCTGCGCATCAACTGCGGCTGGCCGTACTCGAAGGCGGTCGATGCGGGCTTGCAGCGGCTGGGCGAGATCGTGTCGAAGGTGCGGCCTTCAACGCCGCTGAGCCGATAAGCAGATAGCGCGAGCGCCGCCGGTCTACGCGATGTGGAAGACCACGGCGTCGCGGCGCGCGGCAGCCTCGGCAAAGAAGCGCTGCACGCCGAGCAGAAGGCCCAGAAGCGCCTCGGCGTTTTCCTGCCAGAACGCGGCCCGGTAGAGCTTCGAGAAGCTGTCGGGGTCGCTGGCGAAATCGCGCACCACGGCCTGCACATCGAGCTGCGCGAGGCGCTCGGCGCTTCGCTCCACATGGCTGGCCGTGAGATACACGCAACCCATGCCGTCGGTGCCTTCGAGAAACTCGCCGTCCACGGCGGCGGGCAGCAGGGTGCGCATCACGTCCCACGCCTGCTCCACGGTCTGGCGGGCATGCGGCCCCTCTTCATCGGCCGGCGTGCGCAGAAAGCCCGAGACGCTGGCGGGATCGATCACCAGCCCGCGCAGCCGGTAGCGGTCGATGGCGAAGAAGGCGGCGCCGATGCTCATGCGTTGCGCTCCACGCGCGCGGCATGCGCCATGGCGTCCAGCGTGGCGCTGACCCCATCGACGTTGCGCTGTGCGTTGGCGATGTTCTTGAAATGGTCCGGCGCGCAGATCTGGTTGAGCAGCAGCGTGCGCTTGAAATGCACCAGTGCCAGGCGCAGGTCGCCCAGCTCCTGCGCGATCAGGCCGAGGTCGTTGTGCGCGTTGGCGGCCACGGTCGAGATACCCCTGCAGCTGCGCTCCTGGATGGCGAGAGAGCGCTCGTACAAGGGCCTGGCCTTGGCGAAGTCGCGCCGCGCGGCCAGCAGATCCGCGAAGTTGTTCAGCATGTTCGAGTAAAGCTCGGCGTCGCCTTCGCTCCCGGCTTCGCCGCTGCCACTGGCCGCGGCGAGCTTGTCCAGGTGAGTCATCGCCCGGGCATAGCAAAGCTCGGCCTTCTCCGGCTGCCCCGTGGTGGCATGCAGAAACGCGAGGTTGTTGAGCGCGCGAACCACCGCGTCGGTCGAGCCGCCCTTCGCCTCGGTGATCGCGAGGGCGATGGTTTTCTTGTACAGGGCCTCGGCCTCGTCGGGCCTGCCGGTCGCGGCGTAGACCAGCGCCAGGGTGTTGGTCGGGCGCAGCCGCCAGCTGTCGGGAAGGCGCAGCTGGCCAATCATCTTCATGCACTCGTCCAGCGCCGCGATGGCCCTGTCGTGGCGCTGCATCTGGCGGCGGATCTCGGCCAGGTTCACGAGGTGCGACACCACCGCTTCGCCAGGGCCGCCGCCCAGCCGGCGGGCCAGTTCGACCGCTTCGGCACACAACGCCTCGGCGCGTTGCAGGTCGCCCTGGCGGAAGGCGGCCATGTAGCGCAGCTCCTGGTTCTTGAGTTGCGCCGCGGGTGTCGCGGGCTGATGGCTCACGGCCCGCTGCGCGGACTCGGACTGCGGTATTGCAGTGACGTGCTTCGGGACGGGGTGGCCCAGGTCTTTCGCCTCCTCCACGTCCTGCGGCACATCAAGAGACTGCCGGTGCACCCAGTAGATATCGGCCAGCAGCCACAGCAGCAGGACGCCCAGGCAGAGCTTCGCGCCCAGCAGGCTGCTCATCGTGCCCACGAGCAACAGCAGTAACTGCGCCGCGCCGCTGCGGTAGCGCCCCAAGTAAAAACGATGCGCCCCCAGAAAACCGCCCACCACCAGCAGCAGGTAGGCCAACGGCTTGCGGCGGGGAGACACGCTCATGGTGGGCCTGCCAGTGTCTGTGGCGCCTGTCTGTCGTTCAGTCGAGCAGCGCCAGGGCTGCGTAGTCGCCGACCTTCTCGCCAAGGCCCGCGGGCACCAGCTGCACGCCGCGCGTGAGCGGTGGCAGCTTGCCGTCGATCTGCGCCTGCAGCCGCGGCAGCAGAAAGTCGCGGTGGTGCCAGAACACGCTGCCGCCGAGGCTGATGCGCTGCAAATCGAGCGTGATGATCAGGTTGTAGAGCATGCGCCCCATCACGCGGCACAGCGCATCGACGATCTCCAGCGCATGCGGCTCGCCGGCGGACGCGGCCGCGAGCAGGTCGGGCGCGGGTTGCCCGAAGCGGCGAGCCATCGAGTTGCCGGCCACCAGCGCCTCGACGTCGCCGAGGTTGCCGCAGCCGCACAGCGCACCGCTGGTGTCGTCGACCACAAAGCTGTGGCCCGCATGGCCGGCGTTGCCGTTCTTGCCGCGCAGCGCACGGCCGTCCACGCACAGGCCGACACCGACGCCGGTGCTCCAGGTGACGTACGCGCAGTGGTCCAGCCCTTGCAGCGCGCCCCAGTGGCGCTCGGCTTCCAGCGCCGCCACGGCGTCGTTCTCCACGCGCACGCGGCCGAAGCGCCGGGCCAGCGGCGCTTCGATCAGGGCCGTCATCCAGGTGTTGGGCAGGCCGCGCGCCGGGCCGGCGATGCCGCCGCAGATGTTGGGCGTGGCCAGCTCGACCATGCCGTCGCGCAACTCGAAGGGCCCCGCGGACGACACGCCCACGCGGTCGATGGTGGCGGCATCGATGCCCTGCTCGACGCAGACCTCGTCGATCATTCGCATGATCTGCACGGCCACCGCGTCGTTGTCGCCGGTCTTGGCGGTCGGCTCGCTGCGGCGGCCGATCAGCGGCGCGTCGCTCGAAGCGGAAAGGCTCACGGCCACCTTGGTGCCGCCGATGTCTACGCAGGCTCTCATTGCGGGGGTTCTTCTCTCAGGTCTGGGGCGCTGCCGCTACAGCAGGCGCGCGACCAGCGCCGCGATCATGCTGAGCAGCACGGTGCTCGCAATGGGCAGCTGCCAGTCGCGGCCGAAGGCGCGAAACTCGAAATCGCCAGGCAGCCGTCCGAAGCCGAAGCGGCGCAGCCAGGCGGTCAGGCCGCTCATGAGCACCAGGGCAAGGACAACGACGATCAGCCAGCGGAACATGGCTGACAGTCTAGGCCGCGAGAACGGCCATCGCTTGTCGGTGAAGTTCGGGCGTTGCGGCCGCGATCACGCGTCCGTCGGATTTCAGCCCCAACGGCTGGCCCTGCCAGTCGGTGATGACGCCGCCCGCCGCCTCGATCAAACCGGCCGGGCCGAGGTAGTCGTAGGGCTGCAGGCCGGTCTCGACCACCAGGTCGATGGTGCCGCCCGCGAGCTGGGCGTAGCCGTAGCAGTCGCCGCCGAAACGGCGCATTGCGCACTGGCGGCTGAGGCGGTCGAACGCGGTCCAGTCGGCCGGCGCGAAGATGTCGGGCGAGGTGGTGACGATGCGGGCCTTGGCCACTTCGGTGCAGTTGCTCACGCGCACCGGCTGGCCGTCGCGCGTGGCGCCCTGGCCGGCCTGGCCGATCCAGCGCTCTTTCAGCACCGGCATGTCGACCATGCCGAGCACCACGCGGCCGCCCTGCAGCACGCCGATCAGCGTGCCCCACAGCGGCGAGCCGGTGATGAAGCTGCGGGTGCCGTCGATCGGATCGAGCACCCAGACGCGGTCGGCATCGAGCCGCTCGGGGCCGTGTTCTTCGCCATAGATGCCGTCGGCCGGCACGCGGGCGCCGAGGATCTGGCGCATGGCGGTCTCGGCCGCGCGATCGGCCAGCGTGACCGGGCTCTCGTCGGCCTTGGTGATGATGTCGAGCGGCGTGCGGAAATAGTGCATCGACTGCGCGGAGGCGGCATCGGCCAGCGCTTGGGCAATCGGCGAGAGGTCGGGAGTGGAAGAGCTCATGAGAGGGGAAAACACGTGCCAAAACCTGCGATTAGACCCGAGCCGGCGCGGGTTCGACGCGAAAGGGGTGGTGGCCCTGGCGGTGGCATGTGTTGCCGTGGAACGCGAAGCAGGCCGGGGGCCGGGCGGCAGCGGCCGTAGCCACTGCGCGCTCTCCGCCCTTGCGGCTCCCTAGCGCTGCTGGCCCCAGCGCCGCACCGTGAGCCGCTCCAGCGTCTTGAAGCCCAGGCTTTCCACCAGCAGGCCGATCAGCACCACCATCGCGAGCCCCGCGAACACGCGGTCGGTGTAAAGCTCGTTGCGGTTCTGGAAGATGTACCAGCCCAACCCGCCCTTGCCCGACGAGGCACCGAACACCAGCTCGGCCGCGATCAGCGTGCGCCAGGCAAAGGCCCAGCCGATCTTCAGCCCCGAGAGAATCGACGGCAGCGCAGCCGGCACCAGGATCTGCAACACGTAGCGCAAGCCCTTCAGCCCGTAGTTGCGCCCCGCCATGCGCAGCGTCTCGGGCACGCCCTGGAAGCCGGCGTAGGTGTTGAGCGCCAGCGGCCACAGCACCGAGTGGATCAGCACGAACACCAGGCTGCCGCGCCCCAGCCCGAACCACAGCAGCGCAAGCGGCAGCAGTGCGATGGCGGGCAGCGGGTTGAACATCGACGTCAGCGTGTCCAGCAGGTCACGGCCGATCTGCGTCGACACCGCGAGCGTGGTCAGCGCAAAGGCCAGCAGCACCCCGGCAAGGTAGCCCTGCAGCAGCACGGCCAGCGAGATGCGCACCTTCTCGACCAGCTCGCCACTGGCCAACCCTTCGATCAGCGCGCGTGCCGTGGCGGTGAAGGTGGGCAGCAGCAGGTCGTTGTCTTGCCAGCGTGCGGCGAGCTCCCACAGCACGGCGATGACGACGAGGATCAGGCCCTTGCGCAGCCAGGCCTGGGACCAGATGCGCGTGCCGAGCGGCAACGTGCGTTCGACGGGGAGTTCGGTGAACGGTTGGAGCGTGCGCTCGTACTCGGGGCGAATGGGCGGTGTGAGAGTGCTCATGGTGTGTTGCTCCTTCCCCCTCTGGGGGAAGGTTGGGATGGGGGCAGGCAGAGCGCCCGATGGATGCGCCGCGAGCCCCCACCCCAACCCTCCCCCGGAAGGGGAGGGAGAAAGGCCGGGCTCATGGCGCAACGGCCACTTCAGGCTCTTCTTCGAACAGCATGTCGTGAATACGCTGCGCGGTGCTTTGGAATTCGGCGCCCCCCAGGCTCGCCAGCGAAAACCCATGGCTGTTGATCTCGGCCCGCATCCGCCCCGGATGCGGCGACAGCAACGCGATGCGATTGCCCACCACCAGCGCCTCTTCGATCGAATGCGTGACGAAGAGCAGCGTGAAGCGCACCTCGTCCCACAGCTCGAGCAGCTCCTGCTGCATCTTGCGGCGCGTGAGCGCATCGAGCGCGGCGAAGGGCTCGTCCATCAGCAGCACGCGCGGCTGCATCGCCAACGCGCGCGCAATTGCCACACGCTGCTTCATGCCACCCGAGAGCTGGTGCGGATGCACGTCGGCGAACTTCGAGAGGCCCACCTTGTCCAGGTAATGCAGCGCGCGTTCGGCCGCCTCCTTCTTGCCGAGCGTGCGCGACGCGAGCAGCGGAAACATCACGTTCTGCTTGACCGTCTTCCATGGCGGCAACTGGTCGAACTCCTGGAACACGACGATGCGGTCGGGCCCAGGCTGCGTCACGCGCTGGCCGTCGAGGCGGATCTCGCCTTCGACCGGCGGGATGAAGCCACCGACCGCCTTCAGCAGCGTGGACTTGCCGCAGCCCGAGGGACCGAGCAGCACGAAGCGGTCGGCGGCATGAACGTCGAAGCTCACGCGGTGCGTGGCACGGACGACGCGCTCGGGGGTGCGGTATTCGAGGCTGACGCCATCCACTTGCAGCAGTGGTGCGTTGGCGTCCTTCTCCCTCCCCCGCTGGGGGAGGGCTGGGGTGGGGGCAGACGGCGCCTGCTTGGCCACCGCTCTGCCTGCCCCCATCCCGACCTTCCCCCAAAGGGGGAAGGGGTCAAACCCCGAACGCACCTTCGCCGTGCTCATCAGTTCCCCGAAGCGTTCTGCGCATCGTCGAAGAAATAATCCTTCACCGAACCCGGCTTGTTCTTGATCGCCCCCACCCGGTGCATGAACTCCGCCAGCGGATAAGTGTTCTGCGGCGTGGTCTTGAACTGCACCTCGGGGTTCTTGATGATCTTCAGCAGCAGCTCGCGGTCGAGCTTCGCGTTGCTCACCTTCAGGTAGATGTCTGCCGCCTTCTCGGGGTTGGCCGTGACGAACTTCGCCGCCTCGTCGAGCGCATCGACGAATGCCTTGTACGTCTTCGGGTTCTCGTTGCGGAATTTCTCGGTGGCGTAGAGCACCGTCGCCGACGACGGCCCGCCCAGTACCTGGTACGAATTGAGCACGATGCGCGCGTTCGGATTGCCAGCCAGTTCCTGCTCCTGGAACGGCGGATTGCCGAAGTGCCCCGTGATCTCGGTGCCGCCCTTGATGATGGCCGCGGCCGCATCGGGATGCGGCACCGCCACGCTGATCTTGTCGAGCCGGTTGAACTCCTTGTCACCCCACAGCTTGGCCGAGGCGAATTGCAGCACGCGCGACTGCACCGACACGCCCACGGCGGGCAGCGCGATGCGGTCCTTGTCGGTGAAGTCCGCAATGGTCTTCACGTTCGGGTTGTTGCTCACCAGGTAGTACGGAAAGTTGCCCAGCGACGCCACGCCCTTCACGTTCTGCTTGCCCTTGGTGCGGTCCCACAGCGTGAGCAGCGGGCCCACGCCGGCACCCGCGATCTCGATGTTGCCGGAGAGCAGCGCGTCGTTGACGGCCGACCCCCCCGACAGCTTGACCCATTCGACCTTGGCATCGACGCCCGCCGCCTTCGCGTGCTTCTCGATCAGCTTCTGGTCTTGCGCGACGTTGAGCAACAGGTAGACGATGCCGAACTGCTCGGCGATGCGGATCTGTCCTTCGGCGTGCGCCAGGCTGGCAGACAGGCTGCCGGCGAGAAGGCCAAGGCCGGTGACGAGCGCGGCGGCCCTGCGGGTGAAGCGGTTCATTGAAATCGATCCGGAGAGAAGAGAAGAAGAAGGAATCAGAAAGGCGTGTCGCCGACGATGGTGGTGCGGTTGAGGCGGCGGCGCAGGTGGTCTGACGTGCCGGCCGCCAGATGCATCAGCGAGCGGTTGTCCCAGAACACGAGGTCGTGCGGCGCCCACGTGTGGCGATACACGAACTCGGGCTTGACGCTGTGCGCGAACAGCTCTGCCAGCAGCGCATCGCTTTCGTCCTGCGGCAGACCGACGATGCGTGTCGTGAAATGCTCGCTGACGAACAACGCCTTGCGGCCCGTTTCGGGGTGCGTGCGCACCACCGGCTGCACGGCGGGCGCGACCTGGTCGATCTGCGCCTGCGAGAGCTTCGGCCGCCACGGGTTCTTGGCGCGCAGCTCTTCGTACTTGGCGAGGTAGCTGTGCTCGGCCTTGAGCGGCAGGATGCGCTGCTGCAGGTCGGCCGGCAATGATTCCCACGCGAGGTGCTGGTCGGCGAAGAGCGTGTCGCCGCCTTCGCTCGGCAGTTCCTGCGCATGCAGCAGCGAGCCGAGGCTGGGGTTGGGCTTGTACGAAATGTCGGAATGCCAGTAGACGCCCGCATCGCCCAGGCCAATGGGCTCGCCGTTCTCCTTGATGTTGGAGACGATCAGAATTTCGGGGTGGTTCTTGAGCTGGAACTGGTGCAGCACATGGATCTCTAGCGGGCCGAAGCGGCGGCTGAATTCGATGTGCTCGGCGGGGGTGATCTGCTGATTGCGGAACACGACCACGTGGTGATCGAGGTGCGCGCGGTGGATGCGCGCGAAGTCTTCGGGGTTGATCGGCTTCGAGATGTCGAGGCCGATGATTTCTGCGCCGACGGGGGCGTCGAAGGGGCGGACTTCGAAATGCTGCGCTGCGGCTTGGGGGGCTTGGGCGTGGGGAGAGACGGCGGTCATGCCGCGAATGTAGGGCGTGAGGGGTGGTTTCTCAACGAACTCTTCGTTGCTAGCTTATGCCTTGCTTTTTGGGCTGGGGCCTTGTGCTTCTTGCGGAGGGCGGGGGCCGTTTTTTTGCGGATGGCGGAGGCTGGGGCTTTGCGCTTCTTGCGAAGGACAGAGGCCGGGTCTCGCCCCGGCGGGCGACCTACTTTTCTTTGCTTCGCCAAAGAAACGTAGGCAAAAGAAAGGCGACCCCGCTGTCTGCGACCCTCCGCTTCGCTACGGGCAACCTGCGGTGCTCACGTTTCGCGGGGTCTCGCCCAAACTCGCTTCGCTCAAACAAGGGCGAGCCCTGATCCGCGAAACGCTCCGCTCCTCGGCGCAGCCAGAGGGGCGTGGATACCACTCGGGCCTTTGCTTCGCTCGGCCACCAAGGCACCGATGACGCTTCGCGTCTGCGGTGCCTTGGGATGGATGTGACGATGGACGAGCCGATGGCTTTAGCCATGCTTGGCCTTGGCCTTGGCTATAGCTGTCGCCGTGGATCTATCCACGGCCGATGCCGATGCCGATGCCGATGCCGATGCCGAGGTCGAGGTCGAGGCCAGAGCAACAACGCCACCACCCCCACCGGCTGTTGGCAACTGCGATGCCGAGCGCAGCGAAGGCCCGTGCGGTATCGAAGCCCCTCTGGCTGCGCCGAGGAGCGGAGTGTTTCGCGGATCAGGGCTCGCAGCTGTTTGAGCGAAGCGAGTTCTGCGAGACCCCGCGAAACGCGAGCACCGCAGGTTGCCCCGTAGCGCAGCGAAGGGGTCGCAGACAGCGGGGTCGCCTTTTCTTTGCTTACTTTCTTTTGGCGAAGCAAAAGAAAGTGAGTCGCCCGCCGGGGCGAGACCCGGCCTCGGAACTCAAAAAAAGCAGCGATATAGCAGGCAGGCAGGCAGGCAGGCAAATCACAGCGTATGACTGCGATCCCCCTCAGCAAACCCCATCGCATCCCAAGCCTCGCCAACAGCAAACCCCACCACCTTGAACAGCTCCCCCATCTCATGCTCATGGATGAGCCGCGCCGCCATCGCCCGTTCAGCGGTAGTGCCCTGCTCCATCTTCGCCAGCAGCCCGCAGTTCAGCAGAAACCGCGCCTGGCTCGTGTAGCCCAGCACTTCCAACCCCGCGTTCTGGCCCGCCAGCGCAATGCCGGTGAAGTCCACATGCGCCGTGATGTCCTTGTAGCCCACGTCGGCCAGCGGATCGCCGTCGGCCTGGTGTGCGCGGTGGCACATCACCGTGCCCATGTGGCGCTGCGGGTGGTAGTACTCGCTCTCGGGAAAACCGTAGTCGATGAGAAAAGCCGCGCCCTTGTCGAGCCGGTCCGCCAGCGTCGCGATGAACGCCTGGGCCTGCGGATGGATTTCGGTCAGGTAGTCGTGTTCGCCGGGCACGTCGACCGGCGGACGCAGGTCGGTTGCGCGATCGGCCCAGGTCCAGCCGTCGCCCTGCGCATTGCGCACCACGCCGCGCTCGAACCACTGCCCCGCCACGCGCGCCAGCAGTTGCACCGGCATCGCATCGAGCACCTCGTTGCCAACGACCACGCCCTGCATCGATTCGGGCAGCTCGCCCAGCCATTCGACCCGGTCCGCATAGCGCACCAGCGCCTGCTGCTGCCGCTCACGCAAGGTGCCCGACAAATCGACGATGCGATAGCGCACATCGGTGCGCCCCATTTCGTCGAGCGCATGCAGCAACTGCACCGCCAGCGCGCCGGAGCCCGCGCCGAACTCCCAGACGGTGTCGGTGCCGGTTTTCTCCAGCGCCTCGGCCACCTGGGCCGCGAGCGTCTGGCCGAACATCGGCGTCAGCTCCGGTGCCGTCACGAAGTCGCTGCCCGATGACGGCATGTGGCCGAACTTGGCGGAAGTGTTGGCGTAGTAGCCGAGGCCGGGCGCATACAGGGCGAGCGCCATGAAGCGGTCGAACCCGATCCAGCCGCCGGCGCGTTCGACGGCGCGGGCGATGAGGTGGTCGAGGGCGATGGGTAAACTGTTTGGCGTCTTTGTCGTCACACCCCCGATTCTCCCTCTCCCCGCATGAGCGCCGCTTCCCCCACCCCGACCCGCCGTACCGTTCTCGTCACCGGCGCTGGCCGACGGCTGGGTCGCGAGATCGCATTGGCACTCGC
Source organism: Variovorax sp. VaC1 (assembly GCF_043658315.1). Lineage (NCBI taxonomy): Bacteria > Pseudomonadati > Pseudomonadota > Betaproteobacteria > Burkholderiales > Comamonadaceae > Variovorax > Variovorax sp. VaC1. The sequence goes on from NZ_JBIGLT010000004.1 coordinate 215,854, forward strand.
CGCGGGCGGCTGGCAGGTGGCGGTGCACTACCGCAGCTCACTGGCGGATGCCCAGCAAACGGTGGCCGACTGCGCCGCGCTCTCGGGCGACTCGGCCCTGTTCGTGGCCGACCTCGAAGACGAACAGGCCACGCGCGCGCTGCTGCCCCGCGTGGTCGCCCGCTTTCGCACCGTCGATGCCGTGGTCCACAGCGCCGCACTGTTCGAACACGACGAGGCCGCGAGCTTCAGCTACGCGCTCATGGAGCGCCATGCGCGCAGCAACACCGGCGCGGCCATCCTGCTGGCGCAGGCGCTGCGCGACCACCTCGCGGCACGCGACGCACAGGGCGCGGTGGTCCATCTGCTCGACCAGAAGCTGTGGAACCCGAACCCCGATTTCCTGAGCTACACGCTGTCCAAGGCCGCGCTGGAAGCCGCCACGCCGATGCTGGCGCTGGCGCTGGCGCCGCATGTGCGCGTGGTGGGCGTGGCGCCGGGCCTCACGCTGGCCAGCCACATGCTGGACGACGACAAGTTCGCCCAGCTGCACAAGCTGTCGCCGCTGGGCCGCTCTTCCACCCCGGCCGACGTGGTCGCCACGGTGAAGTTCGCGCTGGAGAACCGCTCGATCACCGGCACCACGCTGCTGGTGGACGGCGGCCAGCACCTGATGAAATTCGAGCGCGATTTCTCGCTCATGTGAGCTCCACCACCATGCCTACCACTCCCCACACCCACGGCCGCCAGACACTCACCCTGCTGGGCCTGCGCTTCGACGCGAACCTCGGCATCCTCGACCACGAGAAGGTCGCGCCGCAGCCGATCCAGGTCGATGCCGAACTCAACCTCGGCGAGCAGCCGCTGCTGCCGAAGGACGACGACATCTTCCACGTGCTCGACTACGGCAAGGTGCGGCTCATCATCATCGACGAGTGCACCGCCGAGCACGTGAACCTGCTCGAAAGCCTGATCGGCAAGCTGGTGCAGCGCCTGCTGCAACTGCCCGGCGTGCTGGGCGTGCGCGTGAAGATCGCCAAGCTCGAAATCTTCGACGACTGCGAAGTGGCTATCCGCATGGAAGCCGGGGAATGGTGATCCAAGGCAAAATCGGGGCCCTTTCCCCCGATTTGCCTGAAGTAGCCCACCAATGAACGCCGTCTGGATCGACGAGGCGCCCGAAGCCGCCGCGACCGTCACCAACTCGCTGAAGATCGAACGCGAGACGCACAAGCTCGAAAAGCGCCTGTGCCGCGAGGTCGGCCGTGCAATCGTCGACTACAACATGATCGAAGAGGGCGACAAGGTCATGGTGTGCGTCTCGGGCGGCAAGGACAGCTACGCGCTGCTCGACATCCTGCTCAAGCTGAAGGCCCGCGCGCCCATTCACTTCGACATCGTCGCAGTCAACCTCGACCAGAAGCAGCCCGGCTTTCCCGAAGAGGTGCTGCCCAAGTACCTGAGCGACCTGGGGGTGGACTTCCACATCGAGAACCAAGACACCTACAGCATCGTCAAGCGCGTGATTCCCGAGGGCAAGACGACCTGCGGCCTCTGCAGCCGGCTGCGCCGCGGCATCCTGTACCGCGTGGCCGACGAGCTGGGCGCCACCAAGGTCGCGCTGGGCCACCACCGCGACGACATGCTGCAGACCTTCTTCCTCAACATGTTCTTCGCCGGCAAGCTGAAGAGCATGCCGCCCAAGCTGGTGAGCGACGACGGCAAGCACATCGTGATCCGCCCGCTGGCCTACGTGGCCGAAAAGGACACGGTGCGCTGGGCGCAGCACCGCGAATTCCCGATCATTCCGTGCACGCTCTGCGGCAGCCAGGAGAACCTGCAACGCAAGCAGGTCGGCGAGATGCTGCGCGAGTGGGACAAGAAGTACCCCGGCCGCGTCGAGAACATGTTCACCGCGCTGCAGAACGTGGTGCCTTCGCACCTGCTCGATGGAACGCGGCACGATTTCAAGGGTCTGAAGGCGACCGGCGTGGCCGACGACGAAGGCGACAAGGCTTTCGACACACCCTCTTTCGATCTGCTCTCCCAGGCACCCTCGGCCCTGCGCATCGTCCAGGGCTGATCCGGGCAACCCAGGGGAATTTTGGGCATCAATGCCCGGAGACCCTTTATGAAACGTGCGTTCCCCGCTCTTCTTTTAGTAGCAGTCGCGACCCTCAGCGGCTGCGCCACCTCCTGGGTGGTCGATAGTGACGTGAAGAGCTTCTCTTCGCTCGGCACCGTGGCGCCCGGCGCCACCTACCGCTTCGAGCGGCTGCCCTCGCAGCAGGCGGACACCGCCCGGCAGGATTCACTCGAAGCCATGGCTGCCGCCGCACTCGAAAAAGTCGGCCTGCGCCGCGACGACGCCAAGCCGCAGTACAGCGCGCAGATCGGCGCCCGCGTGACGGCCGGCCTCTCGCCCTGGGCCGACCCGTGGCTCTACGACGGCCCCTGGGGCTATGGCTACGGCGGCTATGGCTACTACGGCCGCCGCTGGTATGGCGGCGGGTGGTACGGCAGCCCGGTGTTCATGCCGCCGGCGGCCAACCCCTGGTACGAACGCGAAGTCAGCATCGTGCTGCGCGAGACGGGCTCCAACCGCGTGGTCTATGAGACGCGCGCCCGCAACGACGGCCCGTACAACTCGAGCGCGGCCATCCTGCCGGTGATGTTCCAGGCCGCCCTGCAGGGCTTCCCCAATCCGCCACCGGGCGAGCGCCGGGTGAATATCGACCTGTCGTCGCCGACCGCGAAGAAATAAGCCAAGCAGCCCGCTTTTAAAATCCCGGCGGATGGAAGAAATCACCCGTTTGATCGCCGTGCGCCACGGCGAAACCGCCTGGAACGTCGACACGCGCATCCAGGGGCAGCTCGACATCGGCCTCAACCCCACCGGCCTGTGGCAGGCCGAGCGCACCGGCCAGGCGCTGGCCGACGAGCCGATCCGCGTCATCTACGCCAGCGACCTTTCGCGCGCCTGGCAGACCGCCGAGGCCATCGCCAAGCCGCACGGCCTGACGGTGCAGCCCGAGCCCCGCCTGCGCGAACGCGCCTTCGGCCACCTGGAGGGCATGAGCTTCGCCGAGATCGAGGCCCAGCGGCCGGTGGACGCCAAGCGCTGGCGCGAACGCGATCCCGAGTTCGAGCCGGTCGGCGGCGAGAGCCTGCTGACCTTTCGCGACCGCATCACCACCGTGGCGTCGGAGCTGGCTGCGCGCCATCCGGGTGAACTGGTCACGCTGGTCGCGCACGGCGGCGTGATGGACGTGCTGTACCGCGCCGCCACCCGTCAGGCCCTGCAGGCGCCGCGCACGTGGCAGCTGGGCAACGCGGCCATCAACCGCATGCTGTGGACGCCCGAAGGCTTCAGCCTTGTCGGCTGGAGCGATACCGCCCACCTCACGGCGGACGATACGCTCGACGAAACGACGGCCTAGCGAGTCTTGGCACGCAGCGACCTTGCCGCGCACAGGGTCGTTGCTCGCCCGGCGAAGCTGACGCCACGCTACCCTCCGGTAGCGCCATGGCTGCGACCCGAAGGGCTCGAATGGGCCTGACTGGTTTGCGCCAGGCGCAAGGAGCGAGGGGCCGGACGCCGACTGGATCGGTGCCGACGCATCAGCAATCGATACAGAAGCAATCTTCTGAATGAAAAGAATAAATTCCGAATCCTCGGCCTATGCCAGTTGGGACGCCTCGCTGGCGCTCTCGACCCCATGGATCGAAGCCACGCATCTGGGCAACGTCGTCAGCTTGGCGGCCGGAGACGTGCTGGCCCGAGAAGGGGAGCGGCACAGTTATTTTTATCTTCTTCGCTCCGGATTCGTTCACTCGACGATCCAGCGAAGCAATGGCGCCGAATTTCTGCTCGAGATATTCGGGCCGGGCGCGATTTTTGGCGAAGGCCCGGCATTCGCCAACAGGCCCCGCCCGACCACGACGCGGGTGGTGGCGCCTGCGGTCCTCAGCCGCTATCTCCCGGCGGATATCACCCGAAAATTTTCCACCATGCCCGAGCTTGCGGCCTCGCTCATTCAACTCCTCGGCTTCAAGAATCACATGATTGTTGAAAAGCTGGCAGGCGTTGCATCGGCAGCGCCCAAAGAGCGGGTGGTCGATTTGCTTTTGCGTATTGCGCGATTGCAATCGAACAGTGAATTTCCTTCGATGCAGGAATCGGGGAATTTTCAGGTCGATCTCACGCACGAGAAAATTGCTGCAATGACCGCATTGAGCCGGGTCACCGTGACAAGAACGCTGAACCTGCTGTCGAAAGAAGGCGTCATTGAGACGCGCGCAAAGCAGGTGATCATCCACGATGCTTCTGCGCTACGCCGTTTGCATTACAAAAATAGTTGACTTCCTGTATCTCTGGATACCACGAAAACCCTAACTTGACGCCATTATCCTCTTCACAATCCAAGAGGAAATGATGGCAGAGTTGAACAGCTGGGTGGTTGAGGATATCAACCGCACAACGCCGAACCTCTCGGCGATAAAGAAATTTTCAACCGGAGACCGCGCAGGTCTGCGATTCGAGAATTTTCTACACGAATACCAAATTGACCTGATATTGCATGCCATTTCAGAAATTGGCATCGAATATTACGAGGGCGACGACAAGGCGGGCGGTGTCGTCCGCAAAGGAAAGCTCGGCCCCAATTTCTTCCGATTCAAATCGGATCAAGACGAATATTTTCGCCGGACACGAATTTTTGAAGAAATATTCGACCAGCGCATTCTCGGTCTCGTCAATTTCTTCCCGCGTGTCCAAGAGGTGGCATCGAAGATGTTCTCCCTGGGCCACGGCGTGGCCGAGCACCAGGGCAGCCGCATGATGAACTTCACGGTGCGCGTCTTGCCTGAAGCACCGATTCATCGGGACTGGATGCCGGGCGAAGACACCGGGCTTTCATTTGCGCCGCAAATCAAAGAGCAGTTTGCGTGGAACATTTATCTCAAGACACCCAAGTCCGGAGGGCAGACGCGCATTTATAAAGAGCAAGACCCTGCGCTTGTCGATGAAGAAAGCGAGCATTTCGAAGTCGCTCCCCGCGTTGGAGATTTGATCATCTTCCGCACCACGCAGGCACACGAGGTATTGCCAAGCGACGGAGATCGGCTGACCTTGTCCGGGTTTTTCGGAACGACCCCTGAAAAACTCCTGTTCTGGATATAAGCCGAACACAAGGGTTTTGATGCAAAAATCCCTGTCCGCCTCCATGGGAGTTTCGCATGGCTGGATTGCGGCGCTGCCTTTCATTCCCAAGGTATTGGTATTTGGCCTGATTGTCGGCGTCGCCAGCAAGAATGCCGATTGGTCTTTGGCTGAATTGGTTTTTGCTGCGCTGAGCGTCAATGCGGCCACTGCCCAATTGGCCGCGCTTGAATTCAATAATTCCGCGCACATTGGCGCACTGATTGCATTGACCGTCGGGCTCAATGCCAAGCATCTTATTTTTACGGCCTCGCTCTGGCCTTACCTGAAGAATTCCAGCAAGTGGCGCGTGTGGCTGGCGGCAGCCATGGTCACCGACAGCAGCTGGACCGCATGTCACATTGCCGCCCAGCGCGGCCCGATCAACGCCAACTTTGTTCTGGGAAATGCCTCTGCGCTGACCCTGGCGTGGACGGCTGGCTGCATCGCCGGATTCCAGTTCGGCGCCATCTTCACGCAGCAGATGCTGTATCGCTTCGGCATGGATGCACTGGTTCCGCTCTCGATGGCGCTGCTGCTGCCCATCGGCCTTCGAAAGAACCCTCACCAACTGACGCCGGTCGCCATCGGCGCGGTGGCCGGTTGGGCCTGCTGGTGGCGAACCGACCAGCAAGCCGCGGCGGTGCTGGTGGCGGCCCTGGCCGGCATGGCGGCCACGCTGTGGATCAACAGGAGGAAGAGTCGGGCATGAACGCCATCCTCGTCATGGCCCTGGTCACGATTGCCATCCGCCTGTCGGGCCTGGGCGCCGCCCAGTGGCTTTCGCGTTGGCCTGCGGCCGAGATTGCCTTGTCGAACGCCGGCCCCAGCCTGATGGCGGCTTATCTGTTGATCCAGATCTGCATCGCGCCCACCTTGCTCTTGCCCGTGGTCGTCACCATGGCGGTGGTGTGGCGCTTCGGAGGACTGCAGATTGCCTTTGTCGCCGGTTGGCTGGCGCTCATGGCCGTACGCCACCTTTGAAGCCCAGGGGCGCCGCCCGCGCCGCAGCCGCCTGATGGCTGCCGGGCGGACCGCCCTGAGTCACCTCAAGAAAAACGCCGCGCTTCAGGCATGCGCCGCAGCATCTCCAGCCACGCCCGCTTCACCCTTCTTCGCCTCGCCCGGCAGATCGACCATCGGCCCCGTGCCGCTGTAGCGGTCGAGCGCCAGGTAGATCGCAGGCGTGATGTACAGCGTGATCACCTGCGAGAAGATCAGCCCGCCCACCACGGCCACGCCCAGCGGCTGGCGCAGCTCGGCGCCAGCGCCCAGGCCCAAGGCAAGCGGCAGCGCGCCCATCAGCGCGGCCAGCGTGGTCATCAGGATCGGGCGGAAGCGCAGCCGGCAGGCCTCGCGGATCGCATCGACCGGCTTCATGCCCTCGGTGCGCTGCGCATCAAGCGCGAAGTCGATCAGCATGATCGCGTTCTTCTTCACGATGCCGATCAGCAGCAGGATGCCGATGGTCGCAATCAGCGTGAGGTCGAAGCCGAAGAGCTTCAGCGAAATCAGCGCCCCCACCGCCGCCGACGGCAGGCCCGCAAGAATGGTCAGCGGGTGGATGTAGCTTTCGTACAGCACGCCCAGCAGCACATAGATGACCAGCACCGCAAGCACCAGCAGCACGGCCTGGCTCGACTGCGAGCTCTGGAACACCGCCGCATCGCCGCCGTAGGTGGTGATGATCGAAGGCGGCATCTTCAGCTCGTCCTTGAAGCGGTCGATCTTCGCGGTCGCGTTGCCCAGCGGCACGTCGGGTGCGAGGTTGAACGACACCGTCACCGCCTGCAGTTGCCCCTGGTGGTTGACCGAGGTCGGCCCCACGGTGCGCTTGACGGTCGAGAAGGCCGACAGCGGCACCAGCCGGCCGGTGGTGCTGCGCACCGACAGGCGCGCGACGTCGTCCTCGAACTGGCGGTCGTCGTCGGCCGCCGAAAGAATCACCTGGTAGGTGTTGCTCGCGGCGTAGATGCTGCCGATCTGCCGGTCGCCATAGGCGTTGTAGAGCGCGGTGCGCAGGTCGCCCACGGCCACGCCGAGCACGCCGGCCTTGTCGCGGTCGATGTCGAGCGTGGCCTGCAGGCCGCGGTTCTGCGAGTCGCTGGTCACGTCGCGAAAGGCCGGATCGGCGCGCATGCGTTCCATGAGCTTCGTGGACCACGGCACCATCTCGCCGGCGTTCACGCTCTGCAGCGTGTACTGGAAGCGCGCCTTGCTCTGGCGGCCGCCCAGGCGCAGGTTCTGCACCGGCTGCATGTAGACGGCAATGCCCGGAATCTCGCGGAAACGCTGGCGCAGCGATTCGAGCACCTTCGACATCTGCGGACGTTCGCTGCGCGGCTTGAGCACCGCGAACAGGCGCCCCGAATTCTGCGTGGCGGTCGGGCCGCCCACGCCGACGAAGGAGCTGACGTAGTCCACGCTCGGGTCGGCCTGCAGCGCGTCGGACACGCGGGCCTGCAGCGCCTTCATGGCGGTGAACGAGATGTCTTCGGCGGCTTCGGTCGTGATCTGGATCTGGCCGATGTCTTCCTCGGGGAAGAAGCCCTTGGGAATGGTGACGAACAACCACCCGGTGACCACGAAGGTCAGGCCCGCCATCAACAGCATCAGGTTGCGATGCCCCAGCGTCCAGTCGAGCGAGCGCATGTAGCTGCCATGCACCGCGCGGTAGCCGCGCTCGAAGGCGCGGCCGATGGCGGTGCCCGGCTCGGGGTGTTCTTCTTCATGGTCCATCGCGCCCTCTTTCCGGGGCACGTGCTTGAGCAGCCGGCTCGCGAGCATCGGCACCAGCGTGAGCGACACGATGGCCGACACCAGCACCGCCAGTGCCACCACCACCGCGAACTCATGGAACAGGAGGCCGATCACGCCTGGCATGAAGAAGATCGGGATGAACACGGCCACCAGCGAGATGGAGATCGACACGATGGTGAAGCCCACCTCGCGCGCCCCGCGCAGCGCCGCGGCAAAAGGCTCCATGCCCTTTTCGACGTAGCGCATGATGTTTTCGAGCACCACGATCGCGTCGTCCACCACCAGGCCCACGGCCAGCGTGATGCCCAGCAGCGACACGTTGTCCAGGCTGTAGCCGAAGGCGTAGAGCAACGCCACCGCGCCGATCAGCGAGATCGGAATGGTCGCCGCCGGAATCAGCGTGGCCACCAGCCGGTGCAGGAAGAGAAAGATCACCAGCACCACCAGCGCGATGGTGCCCAGCAGCGTGAGCTGCACATCGTGCACCGCCTCGCGGATCGACAGCGAGCGGTCGTTCACCATCTGGATCTCGACCGATTGCGGCAGCTCCGCCTTGAAGCGCGGAATGAGCGCGCGCACCGCGTCCACCACCTGCACGGTGTTGGCATTGGGCTGGCGCTGCACGGCCAGCGAGATCGAGTCCTGGCCGTTGAAGCTGCTCGATGTCTTGACCGACTCGAAGCTGTCTTCGATGGTGGCCACTTCATCGAGCCGCACCGGCGCGCCGTTGCGCTGGCCGACGATCAGCTTGGCGAAATCGGCCGCCTTCACCAACTGCCGGTTGGCCTGGATGGTGAGCGTCTGGCGCGGGCCGTCGAGCGTGCCGACCGGCGTGTTGGCGTTGGCCGAATTCACGGCCTTGGCCAATTCGTCGAGCGTGATGTTGCGCGCGTTGAGCAGGTCGGCGTTGGCCTTGATGCGCACGGCAAAGGCCTTGCGGCCGTACACGCCCACCTGCGCCACGCCGTCGATGGTCGAGAGCGTGGGCGAGATCAGGTTTTCGGCGTAGTCGTTGAGCTCCGACGGGTTCATCGACGGCGAGATCAGCGCAATGAACAGCACCGGCGCATCGGCCGGGTTCACCTTGCGGTACGAGGGCAGCTGCGTCAGCTCCTGCGGCAACTGGCGCTGGGCGCGCAGCAGCGCGGCCTGCACGTCGACCGCGGCGGCGTCGATGTCGCGGCTGCTCACGAATTCGAGCGTGAGCGAGGTCACGCCCTGCGTGTTGACCGAGCTGATGGTCTGCAGGCCGGGGATGGTCGAGAACTGCTTTTCGAGCGGCAGCGCGACCGAACTCGCCATGGTGTCCGGACTGGCGCCCGGCAACTGCGCATTGACGTTGATGACGGGCGTGTTGTAGCTGGGCAGCGCCGCCACCGGGATGCTGAAGTACGCAAAGATGCCGATGACCACCACCGCGGCCGACAGCAGCACCGTCATCGCCGGACGACGGATGCAGAGCTCCGAGATGTTCATGCGCGTTCCCGCACGGGCTGGGCGTCGGACGATGCCGCGCTGCCGGGCGTGACGCCCGTGGTGCCATTCGGGGCGGCCGGTGCCGCCTTGGCGTCGACGCGAACCTTGCCGCCGGGGCGCACGTTCTGGCTGCCCTCGATCACCACCTGCTCGCCCGGCGCAACGCCGCTCACCGCGACCTTGGTGCCGAAGGTGTGCAGCGCCTTGACCTTGCGGCGCGTGGCGGTCCTGGATTCGTCGACCACATAAAGCGAGGTGCCGTCGGCCAGCATCATCAGCGCCGCGGCCGGCACCACGGTGGCGCCATCGAGCGTGCGCACCGTGATGCGGGTGCCGACGAACTGGCCGGGCCAGAGGCTCTGGTCGGCGTTGGTGAACACGGCCTTGGCGCGCACGGTGCCGATCTGCGGATCGACGGTGTTGTCGACGAAGTCGAGCGTGCCGCTGAGGGGTTCCTTGCGCCCGTTGACGACGGCCTCGACCTTCGAGCGGGTGCGCGAGGCAGCCAGCAGGTCTTGCAGGTTGCCTTCGGGCACCGGGAAGCTCACCGCGATCGGGTCGAGCTGGGTGACCGTGACCAGCGACAGCGTCGGCTGCACCAGCGTGCCCGGGTAGATGTTGACGGCGCCGATACGCCCGGCAATGGGCGCGCGCAGCGTGGCGTAGCCCAGCGCCACCTGCGCCGACTGCACGGCGGCGCGGTCGGCGGCGACGGCGGCGCGCTGCGCCTCGAGCTGCGACAGCGTGGCGTCGGCCGCGCTCTTGGCGATGAAGTTCTGCGCCACCAAGTCCTGGCTGCGCTTGTACTGGCGCTCCAGGTCGGCCAGCGTGGCCTCGTCTTTCTGCTGCTGGGCCCGGGCGCGCGCCAGGTTGGCCTGGTCGTTGCGGTCGTCCAGCGTGAACAGCAACTGGCCCGCCTTGACGAACTGCCCTTCCTTCACGTGCACCGCGCTCACCGTGTTCGTGACCTGCGGGCGCAGGTCGACGCTGTTGAGGGACACCACGCTGCCATTGACCTGCACCGTCACCGGCACGTCCTGCTTTTCGGCCGTGGCCAGCGTCACGAGCGCGGGCGCACCGCCACCGGCCGGAGCACCGCCGGCGGCGGTCGGGGCCTTGTCGTTCTTCGCGGCGAGCTTGTTGCCGGACATGCTCCACCACCCGCCTGCGACGGCTACGATCAACACACCCGCAAGGGCAATGGCAACATTCTTTTTCATGGGGTTCTTGTGCACTTTGGGCTGACAAAGGCTATTGGAGCAGTGGCCGCCCCGCGCTGTCGATGGACACCGTAAAGAAATGTAAAGCAATGAACGAATTCCGCCCGGCCTCACCCACTGTGTCCGCGCGATAGACAGACCCCCGGTCGTTAAAATCGCACGCTGCACAGCCTCTGGATATACCCCATGAACCGCTGCAAGAAACCCACGAACACTCTCACTTTCATAGCGCTCTGCGCAGCGGTCGCAGGCGCCGCCGGTCTTTTCTCGCTCCAGGCCAGCGCCCAGGACGAGGTACCCCGCCCGCAGACCCAGAACGAATCGCTGGTCGGCGGCCGCAACTTCCCCATCGGCACCCTGCGCGGCAAGTTCACGGTGCTCAGTGCGCCCGACGTCGAACTCGACGGCAAGCCCGACCGCCTGGGGGCCGGCGCGCGCATCCGCAGCGCGCAGAACATGCTGGTCATGCCGGGCGCCATCATCGGCCAGCGCTACCTGGTCAACTACACGCGCGACGCCGCCGGGCTGCTGCGCGAGGTCTGGATCCTCACGCCCGAAGAAGCCTCGGCCAGCCGCGAGTCGCTGAACAAGCCGTTCCTGAATGTCTGGCCGTTCACCTCGAACGACACCGTCAACACGCAATAAGAAAAGCCTGCGCGGGCCTTGTGTTCCGCGCCGCGCCCGCCGTGCCCTCCTTTTCGCGCAGGGCCATGAAAGAGATCCCCATGAAAAAAGTATTCATCAAGACCTTCGGCTGCCAGATGAACGAGTACGACTCGGACAAGATGGCCGACGTGCTGAACGCCGCCCAGGGCTACGAGCCGACGCAGAACGTGGACGAGGCCGACCTGATCCTCTTCAACACCTGCTCGGTGCGCGAGAAGGCGCAGGAGAAGGTGTTCTCCGACCTCGGCCGCGTGAAGCACCTGAAGGCCAAGGGCGTGAAGATCGGCGTGGGCGGTTGCGTGGCGAGCCAGGAAGGCGAAGCCATCATTGCGCGCGCCCCCTACGTCGACATCGTGTTCGGCCCGCAGACGCTGCACCGTCTGCCCGAGATGCTGAACGACCGCGAGCGGCTGGACCGCCCGCAGGTGGACATCAGCTTTCCCGAGATCGAGAAGTTCGACCACCTGCCGCCGGCACGCGTCGAAGGCTCGACGGCTTTCGTGTCGATCATGGAAGGCTGCTCCAAGTACTGCAGCTACTGCGTGGTGCCCTACACCCGCGGTGAGGAAGTGAACCGCCCGCTCGACGACGTGCTGGTCGAGATCGCCGGCCTGGCCGACCAGGGCGTGCGCGAGATCACGCTGCTGGGCCAGAACGTGAATGCCTACCGCGGCAAGATGGGCGACACCGCCGAGATCGCCGACTTCGCGCTGCTGATCGAATACGTCGCCGAAATCCCCGGCATCGAGCGCATCCGCTACACCACCAGCCACCCGAACGAGTTCACGCCGCGCCTGATCGAGGCCTATGCCAAGGTGCCGCAACTCGTGAGCCACCTGCACCTGCCGGTGCAGCACGGCAGCGACCGCATCCTGATGGCCATGAAGCGCGGCTACACCGCCATGGAATACAAAAGCACGGTGCGCAAGCTGCGCGCCATCCGCCCTGAACTGGCGCTGTCCAGCGACTTCATCGTCGGCTTCCCCGGCGAGACCGACGAAGACTTCGCCAAGATGATGAAGCTGATCGACGACTGCCAGTTCGACAACAGCTTCAGCTTCATCTTCAGCCCGCGCCCCGGCACGCCGGCCGCCGCGCTGCACGACGACACGCCGCACGAAGTCAAGCTCGCGCGGCTGCACACGCTGCAGGCCGTGATCGACGGCAACGTCAAGCGCTTCGGGCAGGCGCTGGTCGGCACCACCCAGCGCGTGCTGGTCGAAGGCGCCTCGCGCAAGGACGCGAACGAGCTGATGGGCCGCACCGCCTGCAACCGCGTCGTCAACTTCGAGGGCGACGCGCGCCTCGTCGGGCAAATGACCGACCTGCGCATCACGCGCTCGCTGGCGTACACGCTGCGCGGCGAGGTCCTGACGCGCGAATCGTCGACGACGGCAGCCACCACGGCCGCGCTCGCCCATTGATGGCGAAGCGGCCATCCATACGGGGCTCGTTCCAGCAGCTCCTGCTGTTCGCGTTCCTGCTGATCACTGCGCTGCTGGTCGGCGTGGCCCTGCGCTCGGTGCTGCAGTACGACGTGCTGATGACGCAAAGCCGCGACGCGGCCGCGCGCGCGCTGCGGCTGTCGGGCGCATCCCAGTCGCTGGCCGAGCGCAGCGCGGCGATGGAGCGCGCCGGGCGCCAGTCGCTGGTGCTGAACGACGCCGTGCTGCGCCGCCGCTTCGACGACGCCGCGCGCGAGGCGCACCAGGTGCTGGAGCGCTTGGAAAAGAACGGCCTCGCGCCCGCGGGCATCGAGATGTGGCGCTCCCAGTTGGGCGTGATCGAAGGCCTGATGAGCGGCAGCGCCGACAGCGCCCTCACGCGCGAAAGCACGATGGCGATGCAGTTCCGCGAGCTCGACGCGCTCAACACCAACCTCGCGCAACAGGCGCAGTTCCTGATCGAAATGCAGAACGATGCGCTGGCCAAGCGCATCGAGAACGCACGCCGCCGGCTGATGCGCGAAGTGGTCGCCGCCAGCGTGCTGGCGGTGGTGCTGGCGCTGGCTTTCGGCATCTGGCTCGCACGCCCCTTCAAGCGGCTCGAGAACGCCATCGTCGGCCTGGGCCAGAACCGGCTGGACGAACCCATCGACATCCGCGGCCCGGCCGACGTGCGGCGCGTGTCGCAGCAGCTCGAATGGCTGCGGCTGCGCCTGACCGAGCTGGACGCCGACAAGGCGCGCTTTCTGCGCCACGTGTCGCACGAGCTGAAGACGCCGCTGGCGGCGCTGCGCGAAGGCGTCTCGCTGCTCGAAGACGGCGTGACGGGTCCGCTGAACCCGGCGCAGCTTGAAGTCGCGCAGATCCTGCAGCAGAACACGGTGTCGCTGCAGGGGCAGATCGAGGCGCTGCTGCGTTTCAATGCCGCCGCCTTCGAGGCGCGCGAACTGCGCCGCGAGCGCACCGAGCTGCTCCCGCTGATCGAGGAGCAGATCGAGGCGCAGCGCCTGCAGTGGCAGTCGCACGGGCTGCGCGTGCGCGCCGAGGGCGAGCCGATCACGACCACGGTCGATCGCGCCAAGCTCGGCACGGCCATCGCCAACTTGCTGTCCAACGCGATCCGCTTCTCGGCCAGCGGCGGCGTCATCACGCTGGCGGTGTCGGGCACGCCGGAGGCGGTGTACATCGACGTCAACGACGCCGGCCCGGGCATTGCCGATGGCGACCGCGACCGGATCTTCGAGCCCTTCTTCCGCGGCGAGCGCCAGCCCGAGCACACGGTGAAAGGCACCGGCATCGGACTTTCCATCGTGCAGGAGTACATTGCAGCCCACGGGGGCCGCATCGCCTTGCTGCCTGGCGGGCCCGGTGCACGCTTTCGCATCGAACTGCCGCGCACGGCCTGAGCACCCGGCACCCCATCCGAAACACCGCCTCGCGTCCCTTTCTTCGACCCATGTCTCTTTCGTTCGTCCGCAGTTCCACCTTCGCCGGGGCGATGACCGTGCCTTTCGTCCTGCTGCTGGCCGCCTGCGCGATACAGCCCAAGCCGCCCGCCGAGGCCGATGCCCTGCCGCCGCCCACCGTCATGCCTCGCGTGATGCCGGTCGAGGCCGAGCCCAAGGCGCCCGCCACGCAGCCGGCCTCGCTCTTCACGCTGATGACGCAGGGGCCGCTGGCGGCCATGCTGTCGTACGCCGACAAGGTGCGCCCGCTGAACGGCGCCGACCTGAGCGCCGAGATCGCGCGCGTCGGCGACCCTGGCGACTCGCCCACCACCCAGATGCAACTGGCGCTGCTGCTTTCGCAGACGCGCGTGCCCGCCGACCTGGCACGTGCACTCGGGCTGCTGCAGCGCGTGATCGCCAACCCCGCTCCCGAAGCCCAGGCCCTGCACCCGCTCGCGCGCACGCTGGCCGCCCGCTACGTGGAGCAGCGCCGCGTCGAGGACGACCGCGACAAGCAGGTGCAGCAACTGCGCGACAGCCAGCGCCGCATCGACCAGCTCAACGACCGCATCGAAGCCCTGCGCGCCATCGAGCGCAGCTTCGCGCGGCCCAACAACACCGTGCCGGCAGTGCCCAACGGAACCCGGCAAAACCCATGAGCACCGCACGGTCGCCCGCAGCCGCTCGCACCGCAGTGCACAACAGCACGGAGGTTCCTGAATGAGCACGCCAGGCGCCCGTCTCCTCGTGGTCGACGACGACCCGGACATGCTTCGGCTGCTCTCGATGCGGCTGGTGTCGGCGGGCTACCAGGTCACGGCCGTGACTTCGGCCGAGACCGCCCTCACCCAGCTCGAAATCGAGCATCCGCAACTGGTGCTGAGCGACGTGCGCCTGCCCGGGCGCGACGGCCTCGCACTCTTCGACGAGATCCGCAAGCGCCACCCATCGCTGCCGGTGATCCTGCTCACCGCCCACGGCACCATTCCCGACGCGGTCGAGGCCACGGCACGCGGCGTCTTCACCTACCTCACCAAGCCCTACGACGCGCGCGAGTTGCTTGACAAGATCGCGCAGGCGCTGGCGCTCGGTGCGCCGGCCGCCACGCCGAGCAAGGCCGGCGACGACAGCTGGCGCTCGGAAATCGTGAGCCGCAGCAACCGCATGGCCGAGCTGCTGGCCGAGGCGCGCATGGTCGCCAAGTCAGACGCCTCGGTGCTGCTGCGCGGCGACTCCGGCGCCGGCAAGGAGCTGCTGGCCCGCGCCATCCACAAGGCCAGTGCGCGCGCCGACAAGCCCTTCGTGGCCGTCAATTGCGGGGCGATCCCCGAGGCGCTGCTCGAATCGGAACTGTTCGGCCACATGAAGGGCGCCTTCACCGACGCCCACGCCAACCACAAGGGCCTGTTCCAGCAAGCAGACGGCGGCACGCTGCTGCTCGACGAAATCGGGGACATGCCGCCCGCGCTGCAGGTCAAGCTGCTGCGCGTGCTGCAGGAGCGCGCGGTGCGGCCGCTGGGCGCGAGCCAGTCGATCGAAGTCGACGTGCGCATCGTCTCGGCCACCCACCGCGACCTCGACGCCGCGATGGAAGCGGGCCAGTTCCGCGAAGACCTTTACTACCGCCTGAACGTGGTGACGCTCACGCTGCCGCCGCTGTCGGCGCGGCGCGAAGACATTCCGCTCCTGGCCAATCACTTCCTGCAGCGCCTGTCGACCAAGTACGGCAAGCGGCTGTCGGGTTTCGCCCCCGAGGCGCTGAAGGCGCTGACCACGGCGGCGTGGCCGGGCAACGTGCGTCAGCTGTTCAACGTGGTCGAGCAGGTCTGCGCGCTGTCGAGTTCGCCGCTGATTCCGCTGGCGCTGGTGCAGCGCGCGCTGCGCGTGCCGACGGTCGAGGTCCAGACCTACGCCGAGGCCAAGCAGCGTTTCGAGCGCGATTACCTGGTCGGCCTGCTGAAATTGACCGACGGCAACGTGGCCGACGCGGCCCGCCTGGCCGACCGCAACCGCACCGAGTTCTACCGCCTGCTGCAGAAGCATGAGCTCACGCCGGGGCACTTCAAAGCCGACGTTGTCGCCAATGGCAGCGACCCTGTCGCCGAGTAGCGACGCCCCTAAGTCGTTGATTTGAAAGGCCAATCCCCACCAGCCGCCACGGCTTGTCGGGATTCGGCGACAAAAACAGGGGTTTTGGGCCCCTCCGGCCGGCTCCAGCGGCCCAAACGGCACCCGAAGCGCCCCAAGTCGTTGATCTGAAAGCGTTTTTCCAGCCTGGCACAGGGTTTGCCCCTGTACAGGCATGACAGCACTCACCAGCCCATCTTTCGCACTGCGCCAGCAGCGCGACGGCCTGCGTCAAAAGCAGTTTTCCTCCTTGCGGCCCCGTGCCGCGGGCCATTCGCTGGCCGCGCTCGCAAGCGCCGGCGGCGCCGCCACGGACTGCGTCTTCAAGCGCCTTCCGGCCATTGGCGACACCCCTTCCCTCGACAAGCAACGTTGGTAAATCGCATGAAGCCGAACGACTTCTCCCAACTGAACGTGCTGGCCGATACCGATTTTTCGCACCGCAGCCCGGTTCGCGAAGAACGCCACCCCAACGCGGTCACCGCACCTCCCGTCAATCGCGGTTCGATGACGCCCCGCCCCTGGCGCGGTTTCTGGAACAGCCTGGGCACCGCCGCGCTGGTGAAGCTCGGCGCGGGCCGCTCGGCCGATGCCGCTGAAGGCGCCGAATCCGCTCCACAGGTCAAGCAGCCATGGCAACGCGCCGCGGCGCAGCGCCGCCTGGCCTTCATGCTGCTCACCGTGCTGAGCACCGTGATCGCCTCGACGCTGTTCGCCAGCGTGCAACCCGACTACGACAACGTCTGGCTCGAATACGGCCAGATCGGCCTGTACGGCCTGCTCTCGGGCTGGGTCGTGACCGGCTTCGTGACCGCCCTCATGGGCTTCTACGTCTCGGTGCGCGGTGACAAGCATGCGCTGTCAGCCAAGCAGGTCGCCAACCACCCGATGAACCCCGAGGCACGCACCGCGATCATCATGCCGATCTGCAACGAAGACGTTGCCACGGTGTTTGCCGGCCTGCGCGCCACCTGCGAATCGGTCGCGGCCACCGGCCACGCGAAGCAGTTCGACGTGTTCGTGCTGTCCGACAGCTACAACCCCGAGACCGCCGCCGCCGAGCGCGCCGCCTGGGAAGACCTGCGTGCCGCCCTGGCCGAAAGCCCGAACCAGCCGCAGGTCGAGGTCTACTACCGCCTGCGCACCCGCCGCACGCACCGCAAGGCCGGCAACGTGGCCGACTTCTGCCGCCGCTGGGGCAAGGACTACCGTTACATGGTCGTGCTCGACGCCGACTCCGTGATGAGCGGCGACTGCCTGACCTCGATGGTCAAGCTGATGGAAGCCAACCCCACCGCCGGCATCATCCAGACCGCGACGCAGGCCATCGGTCACGTCACGCTGCACGCTCGCGCACAGCAATTCGCTTCCCGCGTGACGGGCCGCCTGTTCACGCTGGGCATGCAGTTCTGGCAACTGGGCGAATCGCACTACTGGGGCCACAACGCGATCATCCGCGTCGAACCCTTCATGAAGCATTGCGCGCTGGCCCCGATCAAGGGCACCGGCGGCATGTCGGGCGGCATCATGTCGCACGACTTCGTCGAAGCCGCGCTGATGCGCCGTGCCGGCTACAACGTGTGGCTGGTGTCCGACCTGGTCGGCAGCTACGAACAGCAACCGCCGGACCTGCTGGCCGAACTGCAGCGCGACCGCCGCTGGTGCCAGGGCAACCTGCAGAACGCCCGCCTGATGGCCGAACCCGGCATCCACCCGGTGCACCGCGCGATGTTCGTGACCGGCACCATGGCCTATGTTTCCGCGCCGCTGTGGCTCGCGTTCCTGACGCTGGGCACCGCCCTGTGGCTCAGCGGTTCCAGCCTCGTGTCGAACTGGAGCGTGCTGCCCGCCGAACTGGCCGGCCTGTGGGTCTGGACCCTGTGCCTGCTGTTCCTGCCGCGCGTGCTGGGCATCGCTGCCGTGCTGATGCGCGGCGAGCAACGCCAGTACGGTGGCGTGTGGGGCCTGGTGAAGAGCTCGGTGCTCGAAAGCGGCCTCGCCATCGTGCAAGCCCCGGTGCGCATGCTGGCCCACTCGCTGTTCGTGGTGGTCGCCCTCACCGGCATCAAGCTCGACTGGAAGTCGCCCCCGCGTGAAGCCGCCGCCGTGCCGTGGAAGGTTGCTGCCTCGCAGCTGGCCCCCATGACGCTGGTGATCGCCGCGCTGGCCGTCGGCGTCGCGATGATCGACCCGAGCGCGCTGATCTGGCTCATGCCGGTCGGCCTGCCGCTGCTGCTGGCGATTCCGCTGACCGTGCTGACCAGCCAGATCGCGCTGGGCACCACGCTGCGCGACCGCGGCTTCCTGCTGATTCCCGAGGAATCGCGTTCGCCGGCCGTGCTGCGCCGCGCCTGGATGCATGCGCTGCGCCTGGCGCGCCCCGCACTGGCAACCGCCTGATGCGCTGAAAGCACTGCCTCACGAAAAGCCGGCCCCTGGGCCGGCTTTTTTCATGGTGCGCGCACGTAGGCGCAGACCAGCAAAACCAACTCCTTCTTCAACGCTGGCGAGTCGAGCAGGCCGTTCAGCGCCGCGTGGTGCACGACGCCCTCGATCGCCGCGGAGACCACCTGCGCGGCGATGTCGTTGCGCCTGGCGCCGCGGCGCGTTCGATGCGTCGCGACGATCGCCTTGTAGTGCTGCAGGTACTGCGCATCGAACGCATCGTGGGCCGATCGGGTCTCTTCGCTGCGCGGCGTCTCTTCGAGAAGCGCCCGATGAAGCGCCGGGTGCGAGCCGTGAACGGCCAGCATGCCCTGGACCAGCGAACCGACGCTTTCTTCCAGCGGCCTTCCGTCTTCGCTCGCGGCCTGCAACACACCGAGGACGTCGTCGAAATGACGGCGCCTGAGGGCTTCGATCAGCGACAGCTTGTTGGGAAAGTATTGATAGAGCGAGCCGATGCTCACGCCCGCCGCCTCCGCGACCTCGTTGGTCGTGAATCCGGCCCAGCCCCGCCGCCCCAAAACCTGAGTCCCGGCCTCGACGATGGCATCCACCGTGGCGCGGGAACGCGCTTGCTTCGGTGCTTTGCGCATCGTCTGGCCCATTGCGGCAATGCGAGTAGACATGGCAGCGCCCTCCATCAAAAAATATGAACACGAAGCTCACATTTTTGCAGGACGCCGTTCATGTCATCACTGCCGCACAGCAGCCGCGAAATCCGGCTGAAGACCAAGCCCCGCAGCCTTCCCCGCGCGGAAGATTTCGAGATCGTCGAAGTTCCGTGCCCCGCTCCGGCCAGCGGCGACGTGCTGATCCGCAACCGCTGCGTCCGCGTCTCGGCGTCGTTGCGCATGATGATCAGCGAGGGCGCGGAGAACGTCGAAGGCATCCCGTTCCCGGCGCTGAACCCGGGCGACGCGCTGGGCGGCGAGGCCATGGGAGAAGTGATCTCGGCGCCCGAAGGCAGCGGCCTTGCGCCGGGCGACCTCGTGATGCACGTCCAGGGCTGGCGCGAATACGCCGCCGTGCCCGCCCTCAACTGCACGCGCCTGGACCACGAAGAACTGCCGATGCCCGAGGCCCATCTTGCGCACGGCTGGACCGCCTACGCAGCACTGACGCGCGGCGTGCAGATCCGGCCGGGGGACACGGTGTTCGTGACCAGCGCCGCTGGCGCCATCGGGTCGATGGCTGGCCAGATCGCCCGCCTGCTGGGCGCCGGCCGGGTCATCGGCAGCACGGGCTCGTTGGAGAAGGCGGACCGGCTGACCAACGAACTGGGCTATGACGCCGCCGTGATCCGTGGCGCCGCGCCGATCGTCGATCAACTGAAGGCCGCGGCGCCCGATGGCATCGATGTTCTGCTCGACAACGTGGGAGGCGAGCAGTTGCAGGCGGCCGTCGCCGTGGCGCACGAGAACGCACGCTTCGTGATCGTCGGCACCTTGTCCGGGCAACTGGCAAGCCACGGCGCGGGCAGGACCGCACCGGTCGAGCTCGACTCGGTCCAGCTCCTGCTGAAGAAGATCACGATGCGTGGATACAGCGCCGACGACGACCCGGATGCGCGCGCCGAATGGAACCGCCAGTTCGGCGTCTGGCTGCGGTCGGGCCGCATCGTGTTTCCGCATGTGCTGCTCAAGGGCATCGCGCAGGCGCCCGAAGCCTTGCAGGAGGTCGCGCGCGGGCGGTACTTCGGAACCGTGCTGGTCGAGTTGTAGGCGACTGCGAAGCGCCTGCCTTGCGCTGGCGCCCTGCCGTGCAAGCGGCCTTCCAGACGTTTCGGGTTGCAAGTTTTTGCGCCCATTGACCCAGCCCGACCGTGCGTGGCTAGAATCGCGCACTTCTTTTTCAACCCACGGATCCCTCGATCCCCTGGAGCGCCAAGTGCCCCGATTCGCCGTCATCACTCTCTGACGCCGACAACACCACTTCACTGGTCATGTCGGGCGCCAAGCTGCGTTCCCCGCTGACCAGACACGGCCTTCATGGCCGACGAAGTCGACCCTCTTTCCCAGCTTCGCTCCCGCACGTTGTCGGTTCTTCCTGATTTGCATCTGGAGAACAACGTGTTCCCTCTCTCTTCTTCTCTTTCGTCGATTCCGCTGCTCAAGTACCCGCGTACTGCGCATCTGGAAGGCTCGCGCCTGCAGGCCGGCGACAGCGACGACGGCCAGACGCCGTTGTCTGCGCTGCACGGCCAGCATGCCGTCATCGAGGAAAAACTCGATGGCGCCAACGCGGCCGTTTCCTTCACCTCCGCGGGCGAACTGCTGCTGCAGTCGCGCGGCCACTACCTCGCGGGCGGCGCGGGCGAGCGCCAGTTCAACCTGTTCAAGCACTGGGCCGCGGCACACGAAGCCGCGCTGCTGGAGCGGCTCGAAGACCGGTACGTGATGTACGGCGAGTGGTGCTTTGCCAAGCACAGTTGCTGGTACGACCGGCTGCCGGCCTTCTTCCTGGAGTTCGACATCTACGACCGGCAGGCGCAGCGCTTCCTGTCGACGCCCGCGCGGCATGCGCTGCTTGCCGGCGGCCCGGTCATGTCGGTGCCCGTGCTCTACGAGGGCGAGATGCCGATCCACGCGAAGGCGTTGCGCACGCTGGTGCGGCCTTCGCTCGCGCGCAGCACCGGCTGGCTGACGGCCTTCGAGCAGGCGGTGGCGCACGAAGGCCAACCGCTCGATCTCGTGCGCCAGCAGACCGACCTGTCGGACCTCGCCGAGGGCCTGTACATCAAGACCGAGTCGAACGGCGAGGTGACAGGCCGCTACAAGTGGGTGCGACCGGATTTCGTGCAGACCATCCTCGACTCGGGCTCGCACCACAGCCGCCGGCCCGTGCTGCCCAACCAGCTCGCGCCGGGCGTCGACCTCTATGCGCCGACGCCGAGCCTGCGCTGGGAAGACCTGGGCCTGCACACACTGCGCGACCCCGCAGCGCTGACGACAACTACAAGGAGGCCGCGATGACCGAAGACGATCTGCGCGCGCTGGTTCCCTCGCCCGCGCAAGGCCATGACTGGGCGCAGTGCTGCGAGCTGCTGCCGGAATTGCTGCGTCTCGAAGAAACGCCGCAAGACCCGTACTACCACGCCGAGGGCAACGTCGGCATCCACACGCGCATGGTGCTCGATGCGTTGATGCAGGACGCGCACTACCAGCGCGCCGATGCCGACGGCCGCTTCGTGCTGTTCATGGCCTGCCTGCTGCACGACATCGCCAAGCCCGACACCACGGTGATCGACGAGGCCAGTGGCCGCATCGGCCAGCCGGGCCATTCGCGGCGCGGTTCGGTCGACGTGCGCGTGCTGATGTGGAAGGCCCGCGTGCCCTTCGCATTGCGCGAGGCCGTCTGCCGGATCATCGCCGTGCACCAGGTGCCGTTCCACGCCTTTGCCTCGCGCAAGGGCGTGCGGCCCGAATGGCTGGTGCACAAGCTCTCGTGGGAGTTGAGCCTGCCCGACCTGTGCTGCGTCGCGCGCTGCGACATGCTGGGCCGCCACTACGAAAAGCGCGCGGACAGCATGGCCGACATCGCGCTCTTCGAGCAGCTGGCGCAGGAAGAAGGCTGCTGGGATGGCCCGCGAAAGATGGCCGACGCGCACACGCGCCTGGCCTACTTCCGCGGCGCCGACACCAGCCCCGACTACCCGTTGTTCCAGACGCCGGGCTCGCGGGTGACGGTGATGTGCGGCCTGCCCGCGAGCGGCAAGAACCACTGGGTGGCGCAGCATCGCAAGGGCTGGCCGGTGGTGTCCTTCGACGATGCGCGCACCGAGCTGGGCCTGAAGCACGGCGAGAACGATGGCCTCGCCGCGCACCACGCGGTCGATCAGGCCAAGGCGCTGCTGCGCAAGCAGGAGCGTTTCGTCTGGAACGCGACGCACCTGAGCCAGCAGATGCGCACCAAGACACTGGACCTGCTCTGGGCGTACCACGCGCAGATCGAGCTGGTGTACCTGGAAGTGCCGCATGCCGAGTTGATGCGCCGCAACCGCGAGCGCGACACCACGCTGTCGAACGCGGGCATCGAGCGGATGCTGCACCGCTGGGAGCTGCCGGCACCGGTCGAAGCGCACGAGACGGTCTACGACGTGCAGAGCTGATGAAAACGACGAAGCCCGCCGGGGCATCCCCCGGCGGGCTTCTGTCTCTATCTCTATTTATATATGCGGAGTTAGAACGGCAGCTTCGGGCCGCCGGGGCCACCCATTCCCTTCATGCCGCCCATGCGCTTCATCATCTTCATGAGGCCGCCGCCCTTCATCTTCTTCATCATTCCCTGCATCTGCTCGAACTCGTTGAGCAGGCGGTTCACTTCCTGAACCTGCACGCCGGCACCGGCCGCGATGCGGCGCTTGCGCGTGGCCTTCAACAGTTCGGGCTTGCGGCGCTCCAGCGGCGTCATGCTGTTGATGATCCCTTCCTTGCGGCGGATGTCGCGCTCGGCGCGGGTCATGTCGGCTTCGGTCGCCTTGGCGGCCATCTGCGCGGGCAGCTTGTCCATCAGGCTGGAGAGGCCGCCCATCTGCTTCATCTGCTGCAGCTGGCCCAGGAAGTCGTTGAGGTCGAAGCCCGCGCCGCTCTTGACCTTGGCCGCCAGCTTCTGCGCCGCCGCCACGTCGACGCCGGCCGTGACCTGCTCGACCAGCGCGACGATGTCGCCCATGCCCAGGATGCGGCCTGCATGGCGCTCGGCATCGAACACTTCGAGGCCGTCGATCTTCTCGCTCACGCCGGCGAACTTGATCGGCACGCCCGTGACTTGCCGCACCGACAGCGCCGCGCCGCCGCGCGAGTCGCCGTCGGTCTTGGTCAGGATGATGCCGGTGAGGGGCAGCGCCTCCTTGAAGGCCTTGGCGGTATTGATCGCGTCCTGGCCCTGCATGGCATCGACCACGAACAGGGTTTCGACCGGATCGAGCGCCGCATGCAGCTGCTTGATTTCGGTCATCAGCACTTCGTCGATGGCCAACCGGCCGGCCGTGTCGACCAGCAGCACGTCGAAATAGTGGCGCTTGGCGTGGTCGAGCGCGGCCCGTGCGATGTCCAGCGGCTTCTGGTCGGGCGTGCTCGGGAACCACTCGGCGCCGGCCTGCTTGGTCACGGTCTTGAGCTGCTCGATGGCGGCCGGCCGGTACACGTCGCCCGACACCGTCAGCACCTTCTTCTTGCGCTTCTCGATCAGGTGCTTGGCCAGCTTGGCGGTGGTGGTGGTCTTGCCGGCGCCCTGCAGGCCCGCCATCAGGATCACCGCCGGCGGCTGGGCCGCGAGGTTGATGTCCGAGACGCCTTCGCCCATGGTGGCGGCGAGCTCGCGGTTGACGATGCCGACCAGCGCCTGGCCCGGCTTGAGCGAGCCCAGCACTTCCTGGCCCAGCGACTTTTCCTTCACGCGGGCGACGAAGTCGCGCACCACGGGCAGCGCCACGTCGGCTTCCAGCAGCGCCATGCGCACTTCGCGCAGCATGTCCTGCACGTTGCTTTCGGTGATGCGCGCCTGGCCGCTCATCGTCTTGACGAGGCGGGAGAACTTTTCTGTGAGGGCGGTGGCCATGAAAGAGATGCCTTGCTGCCCGCCGCAGCGGGTCATTGGAGAGTCGTGAACCTGAGATCGGCCGTTTACTGCCCCTTCGGGAGGCACCGAGGAACCGGCTTTGCCGGGCCTCAGGTGTCGCCCCCGGTGAGGGGGTTGGCGCTGCGACACGAAGTGCGCAAGCCTGGGGGAGATAAACTCCAGCGATGATTTTAGCGATCCCCTCCCCACTCGGCGTGGCGCTGGGCATCGCCACTGCGGCGGCCTACGGTTTTGCCGCCGCCGCGGGCGCCCGGCTGAGTCGCCAGACCACCCAGTGGGCCCTCGGAATTGCATGGCTTTTGCATGCGGCGGTGCTGGCGCACGGACTGATCGGCAGCGAGCCGCGCTTCGGTTTTGCGCCCGCGCTCTCGGTCACGGCCTGGCTGGTGCTCACTGTCTACGCGGTCGAAAGCCGCATGTATCCGCAACTGAAGGTGCGGCGCGCGCTCGCCTGGCTCGGGGCGGCCGCCGTGCTGCTGGCCATCCTGTTTCCCGGCACGCCGCTGCACGTCACCGCTTCGCCATGGCTGCCCCTGCACCTTGCGCTGGGCATCGCCTCCTATGGGCTGTTCGGCGCGGCCGTCGTCCACGCCTGGCTGATCACCCGGGCCGAAAAGCAGATCCGACTTGCCAGCGGCTCGCCTCCCGAAGGCGGTGTGCCGTTGCTCACGCTCGAGCGCCTGACTTTCCGCTTCGTGACCGCGGGCTTCGTGCTGCTGTCGGCCACGCTGCTTGCCGGCCTGCTGTTCACCGAGCAGTTGTACGGCGCCGCGGGCCGTGCCTGGAAGTGGGACCACAAGACGACGTTCTCGGTGCTCGCCTGGGTCACGTTCGCGGTCCTGCTGATCGGGCGCGCGCGCTTCGGCTGGCGCGGCCGCACGGCGCGGCGCGTGCTGTACGCCGGCTCGGCCCTGCTGCTGCTGGCCTACGTGGGCTCGCGCTTCGTGCTCGAAGTGGTGCTGGCGCGTCCTCCCGTATGAAGTACCTCCTCGTCCTCGCCGTGCTCTGGGTCGCGATCTGGCTCTGGCGCAAGAACCGCCGCGAGGAAATGCGCGACGCGCAACGCGAACGCGCGGCCAAAGCGCAGCGGCCGCCCGGCGCGCCCGCGGTCGGCCCACCGCAGGCGATGGTGCGTTGCGCCCATTGCGGCCTGCATCTGCCCGCAACCGACGCGATCGCCGGCCCCGGCGGCACGGTCTATTGCAGCGTCGCGCACCGCCAGGCCGGCGCGGCGCCGGGCTGATCGCGCACCGCCTCTCATGAGCGCCCCTCTCTGGTCGCGCGGCGAGCCGGTCACCGACTGGGACGTGCTCGAAAAAGGCCGCGGCGAAAGCACAGCCCTGCAACGGCTGTGGCGCGGCTTCATGGTCGCGCGCTGCTTCATCGCGCTGGTGCTGGTGCTGCTGCAGTGCGTGGCCTTCGCGCTCGGGCAGGCGATGCAGCCGGCGGCCATCGCGATCTCGGCCAGCTACCTCATCGCCTGCTGGCTGGGCATGCGCTACACGCGCTTCGTGCCCCCGATCCGCGGCTTCACCCCGCTCTGGCTGCTGACCATCGGCGTGGACCTCGCCGCCTTCACCTCGCTGCAGATGATCCAGGGCGGCAGCGTCAACTACACGCCGCTGTTCGCGCTGCCGGTGCTCATGAGCGCGGTGCTCGGCACGATGACCGTGAGCCTGGGCACCACGGCCAGCGTCACGCTGCTGCTGCTGGCCGATGCGGGCTGGCACTGGCTGCAGCAGCCGGTCGATTCTTCCGGGCGTTTCGTGCAGGCGGCGCTCACGGGCACCGGCCTCTTCGTGGTGGCCCTGCTCGCCCACGAACTGGCCCGCCGTCTGACGCGCGAGGAAGCCGTGGCACAGCGCAACCGCAGCAGCGCGCAGATGCAGGCCCAGGTCAACGACCTGGTGATCGAGACGCTGAGCGAAGGCGTGCTGGTGATCGATGCCGAGGGCCTGGTGCACGCGGCCAACCCGGCGGCCGATGCGATCCTGGGGCAGGGTCTGTCGAAGCTGCCGTTGCCGTTCGCACTGCATGCGCAGCCGGCCTGGCACGCGCTGGCCGCCTTGGCGCGCCAGACCTTCGCGCGCCGGACGCCGCAGTCCGAAGAAATTCCGGTGGCGCAGGCACGCGGCGCGGCGCGCGAGGTGCGCGTGCGCACCCGGCTCACGCCCACCAGCGACCGGCACGTCGACAGCCTGTGCGTGATGTTCCTGCAGGACTTGCGCGAACTCGAAGCCCGCATCCGCACCGAAAAGCTGGCCGCGATGGGCCGCATGTCGGCTGCCGTCGCGCACGAGATCCGCAACCCGCTGGCCGCCATCACGCAGGCCAGCGCGCTGCTCGCCGAAGACCTGACCGACCCCGCGCACCGCAAGCTCACAAGCATGGTGCAGCACAACGCCCAGCGGCTCGCCCGCATCGTGGACGACGTGCTCGATGTCTCGCGGGCGCGCCAGCAACGCGTGCTCTCGCTCGGCGAGCAACTGGTGCTCGACCCGGCGGTGCAGGTGCTGGCCGACGAATGGGTGCGCCAGACGCAGCGCCAGGGCGTGCTCATCGCGCTCGATGCCCCACAAAGCGACGTGCGCTTCGACGCCGAACATCTGCGCCGCCTGATGGTCAACCTGCTCGACAACGCCGCGCGCTATGCCGGCAAGCGTGAGGGCTCGATCCAGGTGCTGACGTCGCTGCATCGCGGCACCACCCAGCGACCCAGCCTGATGGTCTGGAGCGACGGCGCGCCGCTGGAACCCGCGGTGAAGCGACACCTGTTCGAGCCCTTCTTCTCGTCCGAGAGCCGCTCGAGCGGGCTCGGCCTGTTCCTGTGCCGCGAACTGTGCCGGCGCCACGGCGCCACCATCGGCTACGAACGGCGCGCGCTCGTGCCGGGCGGCCCCGAGGGCAACGAATTCTTCGTCAGCTTCGCCGCCAGCGAAAACCGGCTGACACAATAGCGCCGTGAGCACCCCGCCCCCCTCCACCCAGCGCCCCGCGCAGATCCTGGTCATCGACGACGAACCCGATCTGCGCACGCTTTACGAACTGACGCTGCTGCGCGAGGGCTACCGCGTCGAGGCCGCGGGCAGCGTGTCCGAAGCCTGGCAGCACCTGGAGGCCAGCCGCTTCGACGCGGTGATCACCGACATGCGGTTGCCCGACGGGCAGGGCATGGAAATCATCCATCGCATCCAGAAAGACCAGCGCAGCGAACGCTGCGTGGTGATGACCGCCTACGGCTCGGCCGAGAACGCGGTCGAGGCACTGAAGGCCGGGGCCTTCGACTACCTCACGAAACCCGTCGACCTGAAGCAGTTCCGCGCCGTCGTCGCCTCCGCCGTGCAGGCGCGACTGACACCGCAACCGCCGGCCCGGCCTGCCCAAACAGCGCCAACCAGCAGCGAGGCACCGCTGGTGACCTCCGGCAGCGGTGTCGCCGCGCTCGACCGGCTGGTGGGCGATTCGGAACCCATGCGCCTCGTCAAGTCACGCATCGCGAAAGTGGCGCGCGGCATGGCCCCGGTGCTGGTGCGCGGCGAATCGGGCACCGGCAAGGAACTGGTGGCGCGCGCGGTGCATGCCTGCAGCCAGCGCAGCGAAGGACCCTTCGTCGCGGTGAACTGCGGCGCGATTCCCGAGAACCTGCTCGAAGCCGAATTCTTCGGCGCCAAGAAGGGCTCGTACACCGGCTCCGCGCAAGACCGTGATGGCTACTTCCAGGCCGCGCGCGGCGGCACGCTGTTCCTCGACGAAATCGGCGACCTGCCGCTGGCCATGCAGTCGAAGCTGCTGCGCGCCATCCAGGAGCGCAGCGTGCGCTCGATCGGTTCGACGCAGGAAGACGCGGTCGACGTGCGCATCGTGAGCGCCACGCACAAGGATCTGCATGCCGAGGTGCAGGCCGCGCGCTTCAGGCAAGACCTTTTCTATCGCCTCAACGTGATCGAGATCGCGGTGCCCGCGCTGCGCGACCGCCGCGAAGACCTGCCCGCGCTGTGCGCCGCCCTGCTCTCCCGCATCGCGCAAGACGGCGGCCTGCCGGTGCCGCACCTGTCGAGCGAGCTGCTGCGCCGGCTGGCACTGCATCCGCTCGACGGCAACGTGCGCGAACTCGAAAACCTGCTGCATCGCGCGGTCGCGCTCAACGACGGCGACGAACTGCATCTCGACCTGATGGGTGCGGCGGCCACGGCTGCGGCAGCCGCTGCGGAAGCCGCGTCCACGGCGCCTGCACCACTGTCGTTTGCCGGCGATCCGCCTGCCGCGCCGGTGCCTGCGCCGGTTGCCATCGCAGAGCCCGTTCGCCCCGCGCCGCCGCCGCTGCCATCCGACCTGCAGGCCTACCTCGACCAGCAGGAACGCGAGATCCTCGTGCGCGCACTGCATGAAAGCGGCTTCAACCGCACCGCCGCAGCCTCGCGGCTCGGCATGAGCCTGCGGCAGATCCGCTACCGCATCGCCCGGTTGGGCATCACCACGCCGAGCGGCGACGATGGCGCCAGCAGCCATGCCGACGACTGACAACGCTACCGACAGCGGCCTCTGGCAGGCCGGCTGGTACCGCTTCGCCAAGGCGCTGCGTTCACCGAATTTCGGACCCCGCCCCGCCGGCGCGCAGACCGACCTGATCGTGCTGCACTCGATCAGCCTGCCGCCCGGCGAATACGGCGGCGACGCGGTGCAGCAGCTCTTTACAAACCAGCTCGACTGGGACGCGCACCCTTACTTCCAGGGCATTCGCGGGCTCGAAGTGTCCTCGCATTTCTATGTGCGCCGCAATGGCGAGCTCTGGCAGTTCGTGAGTTGCGACGACCGCGCCTGGCATGCCGGCGTGTCGTCGTGGCGCGGGCGCGGCAACTGCAACGACGACTCGATCGGCATCGAGCTCGAAGGCCTCGAAGGCGAGCACTTCGAGGCACCGCAATACGAGACGCTCGCGAGCCTCTGCGCCGCCATCGCGCAGCACTACGCCATCGCGTACATCGCCGGCCACGAGCACATCGCGCCGGGCCGCAAGCAGGACCCCGGCAGCGGTTTCGACTGGCGCCTGCTGCGCGAACATCTCGGCTGGAATCCACGAATGTTTCCCGAGCAGGTGGCGCAGCGCTAATTTTTTCAATCGGCCGACGGCCCGCGATGCGCCGATCTTGCGTCGCATCAATGCGAGAATTGCGACCGCTCGATCGAGCAACCATGCGCCCTGCAGGCCTAAATCGGGCTGCGAGCCAAGCCCCATGCGGGTTGCGCGACCATGAATCAGTATTGATGCGGCATCGCTGGCCGTGTCCTATGCCGAAAGGAATACGAGTCATGGTTGTATCCAGAGGAAAACGCTACATCTAGTGGGTTGTAGCCCCTCTACACCCTAGATATAGTGTCTTCCGTCCGACGCTCAATGTCGGCGCGACGCCCGGCCAAGGCGTCGCCATCCAACAAGAATTGCCAACCGAGAGGAAGCGAATGCAAACAGCCCTGAACACCCCATCGACCCCGCGTGCCGTTCCCTCGACGCCACCGCAGCAGCAGCGAGACACTGCTGGCTCCCCCACCGGCCAGAACCTGGCGCACTACCAGATCATCCGCCGCAACGGCGCCGTCGTTCCCTTCGAGCCGAACAAGATCGCCATCGCGATGATGAAGGCCTTCCTGGCCGTGCACGGCACCCAGGGCGCGGCTTCGGCCAGCGTGCGCGAGACCGTCGACACCCTCACGCAAGGCGTGATCCGCGCCATGGTGCGCTCGCGTCCGGGCGGCGGCACCTTCCACATCGAAGACGTGCAGGACCAGGTCGAGCTCGGCCTGATGCGCGGCGGCCACCACGAAATCGCCCGCGCGTACGTGCTGTACCGCGAACGCCGCACGCAAGAGCGCTCCAGGCAAGTCGAGCAGGAAACGCCGGCCGCGCCCGCACTGCATGTGCTGGACAACGGCGAGCTCGTCGCGCTCGACCTGAACGAGCTCAAGGGCCTGATCGAGTCGGCCTGCGAAAACCTGGGCGAGAGCATCACGGCCGCGCCGATCGTCGCCGAGACGATGCGCAACCTGTACGACGGCGTGCCGCTCGACGAGGTCTACAAGGCGTCGATCCTGGCCGCCCGCACGCTGATCGAGAAAGACCCCGACTACACCTTCGCCACCGCGCGCCTGCTGCTGCACACGATCTTCAAGGAGATCATCGGCCGCGAAGTGATGCCGGTCGACCGCGCCACCGCCTACGCCGACTACTTCCCGCAGTTCATCAAGAAGGGCGTCGAGAACGAGCTGCTCGATGAAAAGCTGCTGCAGTACGACCTGCCCCGCCTGGGCGCGGCGCTGAAGGCCGAGCGCGACAACCAGTTCGACTACCTTGGCCTGCAGACCCTGTACGACCGTTACTTCCTGCACGTGCGCAAGACCCGCATCGAGCTGCCGCAGGCTTTCTTCATGCGCGTGGCCATGGGCCTGTCGCTGAACGAAATCGACCGCGAAGCCCGCGCCATCGAGTTCTATGAAGTGCTGTCGTCGTTCGACTTCATGTCGAGCACGCCCACCCTGTTCAACGCCGGCACGCTGCGCTCGCAGCTGTCGAGCTGCTACCTGACGACCGTGCCCGACGACCTGGACGGCATCTACGAGTCGATCAAGGAAAACGCACTGCTCTCGAAGTTCGCCGGCGGCCTGGGCAACGACTGGACCCGCGTGCGCGCGCTCGGCAGCCACATCAAGGGCACCAACGGCGAATCGCAAGGCGTGGTGCCGTTCCTGAAGGTGGTGAACGACACGGCCGTGGCCGTGAACCAGGGCGGCAAGCGCAAGGGCGCCGTCTGCACGTACCTGGAAACCTGGCACCTCGACATCGAGGAGTTCCTGGAGCTGCGCAAGAACACCGGCGACGATCGCCGCCGCACGCACGACATGAACACCGCCAACTGGATTCCCGACCTGTTCATGCGCCGCGTGATGGAAAAGGGCACCTGGACGCTGTTCTCGCCCTCCAACGTGCCTGACCTGCACGACCTGTTCGGCGCCGACTTCGAGAAGGCCTACGTCGCCTACGAAGAGAAGGCCGCCCGCGGCGAGATCAAACCCGCGCGCACGCTCCAGGCGACCGACCTGTGGCGCAAGATGCTCACGATGCTGTTCGAGACCGGCCACCCCTGGATCACGTTCAAGGACGCCTGCAACGTGCGCTCGCCGCAGCAGCACGCCGGCGTGGTTCATTCGTCGAACCTGTGCACCGAGATCACGCTGAACACCAGCGACACCGAAACCGCCGTGTGCAACCTCGGCTCGGTGAACCTGCTGCAGCATCTGAAGGACGGCAAGGTCGACCAGGCCAAGCTCAAGAAGACGATCTCGACCGCGATGCGCATGCTCGACAACGTGATCGACATCAACTACTACGCCGTGAAGAAGGCGCGCGACTCGAACCTGCGCCACCGTCCGGTCGGCCTGGGCCTGATGGGCTTCCAGGACGCGCTGTACGAACTGCGCATTCCCTACGCTTCGCAGGAAGCCGTGCAGTTCGCCGACGAATCGATGGAAGCGATCTGCTATCACGCCTACTGGGCTTCGACCGAGCTGGCGCGCGAACGCGGCAAGTACTCGAGCTACAAGGGCTCGCTGTGGGACAAGGGCATCCTGCCGATCGACTCGCTCGACCTGCTCGAGAAGGCACGCGGCGGCTACGTCGAGGTCGACCGCTCGGCCACCCTCGACTGGGACGCGCTGCGCTCGAAGATCAAGGCCGACGGCATGCGCAATTCGAACTGCGTGGCGATCGCTCCGACCGCGACCATCTCGAACATCATCGGTGTCGACGCGTCGATCGAACCCTGCTTCGGCAACCTGTCGGTCAAGTCGAACCTGTCGGGCGAATTCACCGTGATCAACCACTACCTGGTGCGCGACCTCAAGCGCCTGGGCCTGTGGGACGACGTGATGGTGATGGACCTGAAGCACTTCGACGGTTCGCTGCGCCCCATCGACCGCGTGCCGCAGGACGTGAAGGCGCTCTACGCCACCGCGTTCGAAGTCGAGACGACGTGGCTGGTCGAAGCCGCCGCGCGTCGCCAGAAGTGGATCGACCAGGCGCAGTCGCTGAACATCTACATGGCCGGCGCATCGGGCAAGAAGCTCGACGACACCTACAAGCTCGCATGGCTGCGTGGCCTGAAGACCACCTACTACCTGCGCACGCAGAGCGCGACGCACGCCGAAAAATCGACGGTGCAGTCGGGCCGTCTCAACGCGGTGTCGTCGGGCAACGACGCACCTTCGGGCATGAGCGCACTCGAAGCCGCCGCTGCTGCAGCAAAGGCACAGATGAGCGCAATGCCTGCCACCGACATCGCGTTCTGCGGTGTGGACGATCCGACCTGCGAAGCCTGCCAGTGATGTGCAAGTGAAGAAGCGTCGAGCGCCGTTTGAACACGCGCTCGACGCTTCAGCGAATCAGCGAGGTGCATGCAAGAAAACCGCTCGACGTTCATTCAATGAAGGCATCGGCCGACATCGCGCGATGCATGCGAGCAACATAACAACCACATAAATGGCGTGCGATGTGAACGAGCACTTTGCAACTCACATCGTTACTCCGATAATTTGAGCATTGGATTTTTCTATGTTGACCTGGGACGAAGAAGTCAAGCCCTCCTTACCAA
Source organism: Variovorax sp. VaC1 (assembly GCF_043658315.1). Taxonomy (NCBI): domain Bacteria; kingdom Pseudomonadati; phylum Pseudomonadota; class Betaproteobacteria; order Burkholderiales; family Comamonadaceae; genus Variovorax; species Variovorax sp. VaC1. The sequence goes on from NZ_JBIGLT010000004.1 coordinate 248,842, forward strand.
AGGATATGCAACAAGGATTGCAGCACCACAGCGCATCGACCAGCGGTTTGCCCGCAGGCCGTTCGGTGGATGCTCCGACTTCGTCGATTGCACAACCAGCACTGCGCACGTTCGATGACGGCGCCTCTGCGCCGCTGCGTCAGGTCGCTTCCGCCCCCGTCCTGGCGCAACGCGTCAAGGCTTCCGACAAGCGCATCATCAACGGCCAGACCGACGTCAATCAGCTGGTGCCGTTCAAGTACAAGTGGGCTTGGGAAAAATACCTCGCCACCTGCGCCAACCACTGGATGCCGCAGGAAGTGAACATGACGCGCGACATCGCGCTCTGGAAAGACCCGAACGGCCTGACCGAAGACGAGCGCCGCATCGTCAAGCGCAACCTCGGCTTCTTCGTGACCGCCGACTCGCTGGCCGCCAACAACATCGTGCTGGGCACCTACCGCCACATCACGGCGCCCGAATGCCGCCAGTTCCTGCTGCGCCAAGCCTTCGAGGAAGCGATCCACACGCACGCGTACCAGTACATCGTCGAGTCGCTCGGCCTGGACGAAAGCGAGATCTTCAACGCCTACAACGAAGTGCCGTCGATCCGCGAGAAGGACCAGTTCCTGATTCCGTTCATCGACGCCATCAGCGACCCGCTCTTCAAGACCGGTACGCACGAGACCGATCAGACCCTGCTCAAGTCGCTCATCGTGTTCGCCTGCCTGATGGAGGGCCTGTTCTTCTACGTCGGCTTCACGCAGATCCTCGCGCTGGGCCGCCAGAACAAGATGACCGGCGCCGCCGAGCAGTACCAGTACATCCTGCGCGACGAGTCGATGCACTGCAATTTCGGCATCGACCTGATCAACCAGCTCAAGCTCGAAAATCCCGGCCTCTGGACTCCCGAGTTCAAGGCAGAGATCAAGGACCTCTTCATGAAGGCCGTCGAGCTCGAGTACAAATACGCCGAAGACACCATGCCACGTGGCGTGCTCGGCATGAACGCCTCCATGTTCAAGGGCTACCTGCGCTACATTGCCAACCGGCGTGCACAGCAGATCGGCCTCGAAACGCTCTTCCCGAACGAAGAAAACCCGTTCCCCTGGATGAGCGAAATGATTGACCTGAAGAAAGAGCGCAACTTTTTCGAAACCCGCGTGATCGAGTACCAGTCGGGTGGTGCGCTCTCCTGGGATTGAATCTTTCGACAAGAATTAATGAATTCAAGAATTGCCCTTGCCACCGATCGCGCCAGAGAGCGCGGCATGGACGAGGGCTCAGGTGTTCATGGTGCTGGGGCTCAGATTCCAACGCCATGAATCGCTTCACGCTCCCAACGTGCGTGGAGTGCTTCAATAGGTTGATTTTTTCAACTTGATCAAGGAGAAATAGAAATGGCAACTGCAAAGAAAGCGCCGGCTAAGAAAGCCGCTGCAAAGAAGGCTCCGGCAAAGAAGGTCGTGGCCGCTAAGAAGGCTCCCGCCAAGAAGGTAGCTGCGAAGAAGGCTCCGGCCAAGAAGGTCGCAGCGAAGAAGGTAGCCGCCAAGAAGGCGCCTGCGAAGAAGGTAGCCGCCAAGAAGGCAGCTCCGGCAAAGAAGGCCGCTGCCAAGAAGGCTCCGGCGAAGAAGGCCGTAGCGAAGAAGGCACCGGCCAAGAAGGCCGCTGCGAAGAAGGCTCCTGCCAAGAAGGCCGCCGCCAAGAAGGCGCCTGCGAAGAAGGCTGCTGCCAAGAAGGCGCCTGCGAAAAAGGCTGCGGCCAAGAAAGCCGCGAAAAAGCCCGCTGCCAAGCCTGCCGCTGCCGCCAAGCCTGCTGCTGCGGCCAAGAAGCCCGCAGCAAAGAAGGCAGCCAAGGCTGCAGCGCCCGCCAAGGCAGCCGTAGCGCCCGCTCCCGCGGCGCAAACGACGCTGAATCCCCAGGCAGCATGGCCGTTCCCGACGGCCAGCAAGCCCTGAGTTTCTCAGCGGCCTTGAAGGCGCAAAGCCCGGCACCTCACGGTGTCGGGCTTTTTTATTGGCGCCGAAGCGGCGCCACGCAAGCCGGCGAACCGGCTCTCGATTACAGGCCCAAGGCCTTGCGGTCGACCTGGTAGTTCTGCGGTCCGCGCTGCGCGATCTTGAGCGCGCCGATGCGATTGCCGAGTGCCGCGCATTGCGCGAGCGGCCATTCCTTTTCCAGACCGAACAGCAGCGCGCCACGCCACGCGTCGCCGCAGCCAGTGGGCTCGACCACTTCGGTGGCCACCACACCAGGCACGTGCTCACGCTCGCCGTCGATCCAGACTTCGCAGCCCTCGGCCGCCAGCGTGACCACGAGGCCACGCACGCGCTTCGAAATCTCGGCCAGGCTCCAGCCGGTGCGTTGCGACAGCATCTTGCCTTCGTAGTCGTTCACCACGACCCAGCTCGCGAGCTCGACGAAATGCTTGAGCGCCTCGCCGTCGAACATCGGCAGGCCCTGGCCCGGATCGAACACGAAGGGAATGCCCGCGGCGGCGAACTGCTCCGCGTGCTGCAGCATCGCCTCGCGGCCATCGGGCGCGATGATGCCGAGCTTGATGTCTTCACGCGCCGCCACTTGCGTCACGTGCGCCTGCTGCATCGCACCGGGGTGGAAGGCGGTGATCTGGTTGTTGTCGGTGTCGCTCATGATCATCGCCTGCGCGGTGAACGTGCCTTCGAGCTGGCGCACGAACTCCGTGCTGATGCCCAGCGTGCGCATGCGCTCGAGGTAGTCCGCACCGTCGGTGCCCAGCGTGGCCATCGGCAGGGCCGTGCCGCCCAGTGCGTTGAGGCTGTAGGCGATGTTGCCGGCGCAACCACCGAAGTCGCGCCGCAAGGTCGGCACCAGGAACGACACGTTGAGGATGTGCAGCTGGTCCGGAAGAATCTGGTCGGCGAACCGGCCCTCGAAAGTCATGATGGTGTCGAACGCGAGGGAACCGCAAATCACTGCTGCCATGGGTGAACCGTTTGTTGATTGAAAAATGGATGAAGAAAGAGACGCCTGAAGCGCCTCTCTAGGGATAGAAGGCTTCGACGCGATAGCCCGCAATGGGCGGCAGCGCGGCGGCTTCCGTGGCGGTCAAGGTCAGGGGCAGCGAGGCCATGCGATCAGCGCGCGCCGCCAGCACGGCCGGCGCGCCATAGTCTGCCGGCATCAGCACACGGCGCACCACGGCCCGCTCCTGCGTATCGAGCAGCGACAGCTCGACAGCCGGCATCGCGAGCGGCACGGTGGCGCCATTGCGCAAGGTGAAGCTCAGGCGGTAGTCGTTGCCGCCGCTCTTCTCGCGCGCGAAGGCCGCGCCTTCGATCACGATGTCGCCGATCTGGCGCAGGGCCGCGAGTTCGCACCCCGTGTATTGGCACAGCGTTGCCAGCGCCGGACGCAGGTTCGGCTGGCGGGCCGCGATGCCATCGCGCTCATGGCGAATGACCTGCACGACGAGCAGCAGAATGGCAAGCACCACCAGCAGGATCAGCAAGCCGCGCACACTCTTGCGCTGCCAGAAGCCGAGCGGCTTTTCAACGGGCTCGTCCTCTTCGGCGAAGGGATGGCCTTCCGGCGCCTCGAACGGCGACGAGAGCGAATAGTCCGGCTGGCTCTCGGTCTTCACCACGGAGGCCGAGGCCTTTGCGGAGGCACGCTCTTCACGCGCCTTGGCGCTGGCGATCTTGGCCGACTTGATGCGGGCGCGGCGCAGCGCCTTCTGCATCTGCACCTGGTCGTGGTCTTTCTCTTCCTGCTCTCTTTCGCCCTCTCCGTCGTCGCTGGCCTGCTCGACCAACGCACGCACCTTCATGCGCGGCGCGACGGGCAGCGGCGGCGCAGGCGGTGGAGGCGAAGGCGGCGGTGCCGCCAGATTCAGATCGATGTTCGGGAACGGCGGCAGCGACGTGGCCGGCGGCCGCCATGCGGGTTCGGTGGCATCGAGATCGGACCAGGGTTCGTCCGCGGCAATGCCGTGCTCGGGCAAGGACAGCGAGAACTCGGGAGGAAGCGCAAACGATGAAGGCTGCGACTCGACAGGAGGTTGCGGGACAGCGGTGGCAACAGGCTCTGCCTCCAGTGCAGGCTCGGAGGCATGCGTGGAAGGCTCTGGCGATGCGTGGGGCGGCTGCTCGGGTTCGTCGTCGAAGAAGTCCGCGTCTTCCGTCGCTTGCGAAGGCTCTGGCTGCTGCGGCGTCGGCTCGGGCAATGCCACTACCGGTGGCGGCAACGGCGGCGATGCAGGCGCGACCGGCGCCTCTGCCCTTGCCTCTTCGCCAATGGGCTCGACCAGCCCCGGCATGTAGCCCCCCTGCATCGGCGGCGACGCATTCGCAGGCGCGCCGTCCGGTGTTTCATGCAGATCGAGCGTGGCATCGAACACATGGCTGCATCGACCGCAGCGCACCCAACCGTCCGAAATGCGAAGCTGGTCGCGCACCACCTTGAAGGTGGTGGTGCAGGCGGGGCAGCGGGTGACGAGACTCATGACGGGGCGATTGTAGGGTTGAGCCCTCGCCGCGTGAGTGGGTGCGAAGCGACGCGAAAAGCGGGCGGCCGCCTCTCAGCAGCGCGCCGTCATGAGGATCCAGCCGTCCTCGCTGTCGCTCACTTCCAGTGCCGCGTAAGGAGCGTACGCCTCCTTCAGCTCGTCGGCCTGGCGCTCCAGGATGCCGGCCAGCACCAGCGATCCGCCCGCAGCCACATGGCTGCGCAGCAGTGGCGCGAGCACCTTGAGCGGCGTGGCCAGGATGTTGGCGAGCACGGTGTCGTAGTGGCCCTTGGCCGCATCCGGCAGACCGGCACTCAGGCGCACGCCATTCGCCTCGGCATTGAGCCGGGTCGACGACACAGCGGCTTCGTCGATGTCGACGGCGTCGATCTCGGCCGCACCGAACTTCGCCGCGCCGATCGCGAGAATGCCGGAGCCGCAACCGTAGTCGAGCACGCGCTGGCTGCCGAAGGCGCCCTGCTTCGCGATCCAGCGCAGGCACATGCGCGTTGTCGGATGCGTGCCGGTACCGAAGGCGAGCCCCGGGTCCAGGCGGATCACCTGCCTGGCCTGCGCGGGCGGCTCGTGCCAGGTCGGCACGATCCAGAATTCGGGCGTGATCTCGACCGGCGCGAACTGCGATTGCGTGAGGCGCACCCAGTCCTGCTCGGGCACCGAGGCAATACCGAGCACGGCGCAGCCTTCGAAGAAGTCCTGCAGCGCGAGCACCGATGCGGCCTCTTTCGCCGACGCCTCGTCGGGGAACAGCGCAATCACGCGCGAACGCTGCCAGCCCTCCTTGGGCGGCGGCATGCCGGGCTCGCCAAACAGCGCCTGCTCGGCGTCGGTCTGCGCGTCGGCATCCTCGACCGACACGCTCAATGCATCGAGCGCGTCGAGCGCGTCGCTGAGCGTTTCGACCCGGTCTTCGGGCGCCATCAGGCGAAGTTCAAACATGGCGTTGGGTACTCGTCGCTCAGCGCTTGTGCGCTGCCAGCCACTCTTCGAGGTAGTGGATGTTGGTGCCGCCACTCATGAACTTGGCGTCGACCATCAGCTCGCGGTGCAGCGGGATGTTGGTCTGGATGCCTTCGATCACGGTTTCGTTCAGCGCCGTGCGCATGCGGGCCATGGCCTGCTCACGCGTGTCGCCGTACACGATGATCTTGCCGATCATCGAGTCGTAGTTCGGGGGCACGAAGTAGTTGGTGTACGCATGCGAGTCGACGCGAACGCCAGGACCGCCCGGCGGGTGCCACATCGTGATGCGGCCCGGCGACGGCGTGAACTTCCAGGCGTCTTCGGCGTTGATGCGGCACTCGATGGCGTGGCCGCGCATCTCGATCTGGCGCTGAGTGAACGGCAGCTTTTCGCCGGCCGCCACCATGATCTGCGTCTTCACGATGTCGATGCCGGTGGTGAACTCGGTCACCGGGTGCTCCACCTGCACGCGCGTATTCATCTCGATGAAGTAGAACTCGCCGTTCTCATAGAGAAACTCGAAGGTGCCGGCACCGCGGTAGCCGATCTTCTTGCAGGCCGCAGCGCAACGCTCGCCGATCTTCTCGATCAGCTTGCGCGGAATGCCGGGGGCCGGCGATTCCTCGATCACCTTCTGGTGGCGGCGCTGCATGGAGCAGTCGCGCTCGCCCAGGTAGACGGCGTTCTTGTGCTTGTCCGCGAGGATCTGGATCTCGATGTGGCGCGGGTTCTGGAGAAACTTCTCCATGTACACGGCCGGATTGTTGAAAGCCGCAGCGGCTTCCGCCTTGGTCATCTGGATCGCGTTGACCAGCGCCGCCTCGGTGTGCACCACGCGCATGCCGCGGCCACCGCCACCGCCCGCCGCCTTGATGATGACCGGGTAGCCGATCGCACGGGCGATGCGCTTGTTGGTGGCGGCATCGTCCGAGAGCTCGCCCTCGGAGCCGGGCACGCATGGCACGCCGGCCTTGATCATGGCCTGCTTGGCCGAGACCTTGTCGCCCATCGTGCGGATGTTGTCCGGCGTCGGGCCGATGAACTGGAAACCGCTCTGTTCGACGCGTTCGGCGAAGTTGGCGTTTTCGCTCAGGAAGCCGTAGCCGGGGTGGATCGCCTCGGCATCGGTCACTTCGGCCGCCGAGATGATCGCCGGCATGTTGAGATAGCTCTGCCCCGAAGGCGCCGGGCCGATGCACACGGCTTCCTGCGCCAGCTTGACGTACTTGGCCTCGCGATCGGCTTCGGAATAGACCATGACGGCCTTGATGCCCATCTCGCTGCAGGCGCGCTGAATCCGGAGGGCAATCTCCCCCCGGTTGGCAACCAGGATCTTCTTGAACATGGTCACTCGATGATGAACAGCGGCTGGCCGTATTCGACCGCCTGCCCGTTTTCGCCGAGGATCTGGGTGATCGTGCCGGACTTGTCGGCTTCGATTTCGTTGAGGATCTTCATCGCTTCGATGATGCAGACCGTATCGCCCTCGCTCACCTTGCTGCCGACTTCGACAAAAGCCGGTGCGCCGGGGCTGGACGAACGATAGAAGGTACCGACCATCGGCGACTTGACGGCATGGCCGGCCGGCGCTGCTTCGGCAGCCGGCGCGCTGGCCACGGCGGGGGCGCCGGCAACGGCTGGCGCGGCGACGGCAGGAGGTGCCGCCACGGTTTGCACATACTGCACCGGCGCGGCGCCACCGCCCTTGACGATGCGAACCTTGCCTTCGGTTTCGGTGATTTCCAGTTCGGAAATATTCGATTCGGACACCAGATCAATCAGTGTCTTGAGTTTGCGCAGATCCATGGGACTCCAGTGCCGGCTTTACCGGTCATTAGGATATAACTTGGCCGAAAATCGGCGATTTTCGGCGTTCGGCGCTCAACGCCGGCGTAAGAAACCGATTCTAACCATGAACCAGTTCACGTCGCCAAGTCTCCAGGTCGGTGGTTTCGAGCTTGCCCATTTTACGAGCGGCCACCGAACCGTTCGCGTTGAGCACCAGCGTGAAGGGCAATCCACCGCCGGTGTTGCCCAGATTCTTGACCAGTTCCGTGCCCTGCAGCCCTGCCAATCCGGTGGGATAGGTGACCGGCGTGCGTTGCAGGAACTTGCGCACGGCGCTCGGCTGATCGATGGCCAATCCGACCACTTGCCAGCCATTGGCGCCATGTTCGCGAAAGAAGGCGTCAATCATCGGCATTTCCTCGACGCAGGGCGGGCACCACGTGGCCCAGAAGTTGAGCAGCAGCGGCTTGCCACGCAGGCTCGACATTGCAAGGTCGCCGCCCTCCGGCCGCTCGAAGCTCTGCGCCCAGAAAGCCGCATCGAGCATTTCGCCGCCCGCTACCGCACCGCTGCTAGCCCGCTCCTTCCACCAGGCGCCACCGAGCCCGGCGGCAGCAGCCGCGGCCGCCACGCCGGCATAGAGCATGCCGCGTCGTGTGGGCGAAGAAGTCATTCACTTGTCCTTTTCTCGTTCAATCAGTCGGCGCAGTGCGGGCAGGTCGCCTCGCGGCGTGCGCCCCTGGGCGTCGGGCTTCAGGGCGCCGCGCAGGTCGTCGAGGTCGTAGACCAGCAGGTGCACGCCGATTTCTTCGCCGAGCGCCCGGCTCGGGGCATGCACGCTCAGGGCCTCCACCTGCTCGCCGTGGAAGCCGGTCACCATGCGCGGCTCATAGTCCACGTGGTGATCGATCAGGGCGATTTCGGCCGACTTGGAATCATCGCAGAACAATTGAATGTAAATGTCTGACAAACGGGTAGCTGTTCCATGCCACACGGCACCGCCCACATGCGGGCGGAAAGCGGCCATGCGCTCCATCCATTCGAGTGCCAGCAGGCGCAGCGCGTGCAATTCCTGGGGCTGGGTGTCGGCACAGAAGAGCGCGATGTAGTCGCGCACCTCGGCCTCGACTTCGTCGTTGTTCGGCAGCGCGGTGCGGCTCGGAAGGCCCAGGTCCCGCAGTGCCCGGCGTTTGGCCGGGCCATATTCCAGTCCTTCCTCGACAACGAGGCGGGCTGCAGTGGCGGCAATTTCACGCTTGGACGTGTCCATCGGGGCATTTTGCCCGCAGTAGACGGCCCTCACGTGAACATCAGTACGAAGCACAGGACAAAGGCCGGACCCCGGCACGGGCCGCGCATGTCGCTTACCTAGAATCGACCGATGCACATTCATATTCTGGGTATCTGCGGCACGTTCATGGGTGGCTTGGCCGCCCTGGCGCGCGAAGCAGGCCACCGGGTCACGGGCTGCGATGCCGGCGTGTACCCGCCGATGAGCGACCAGCTGCGCGCCCTCGGCATCGACCTGATCGAAGGTTTCGGCGCCGATCAGCTTGCACTTTCGCCCGACATGTTCGTGGTCGGCAACGTGGTGTCGCGGGCCCGCCTGCCCGACGGGAGCCCGAAGTTTCCGCTGATGGAAGCCATCCTGGACGCCGGCAAGCCCTACACCAGCGGCCCGCAGTGGCTGGCCGAGCACGTGCTGCTGGGCCGCCACGTGCTCGCCGTGGCCGGCACCCATGGCAAGACCACCACCACGTCGATGCTGGCCTGGGTGCTGGAACAGGGCGGCAAGGCGCCCGGCTTCCTGGTCGGCGGCGTGCCACTCGACTTCGGCGTTTCAGCGCGGTTGGGCGATGGCGCGGCCTTCGTGATCGAAGCCGACGAATACGACACCGCCTTCTTCGACAAGCGCAGCAAGTTCGTGCACTACCGGCCGCGCACGGCCGTGCTGAACAACCTCGAGTTCGACCACGCGGACATCTTCGATGACCTCGCCGCCATCGAGCGCCAGTTCCACCATCTGGTGCGCACGGTGCCGAGCACCGGGCGGCTGGTTGTGAACGCCACCGAAGAAAGCCTGCAGCGCGTGCTGGCCCAGGGCTGCTGGAGCGAGCTCGCGCGTTTCGGCGCGAGCAGCCCGAACAGCGGTTGGCAGGCGCGCGGATCGCACGATGCCTTCGACGTGCTGTACCGCGGCGAGCCGGTCGGCCGCGTCGAGTGGGCGCTGTCGGGCCTGCACAACCAGATGAATGCACTGGCAGCCATCGCGGCGGCCGAGCACGTGGGCGTGGCGCCAGCCGATGCGGCCCGCGCGCTCGGGAGCTTCCGCAACGTGCGTCGGCGCATGGAGTTGCGCGGCACGGTCGAGCGCAACGGCGGCGCAATCACCGTCTACGACGACTTCGCCCATCACCCGACCGCCATCCGCACCACGCTCGACGGCCTGCGCAAGAAACTCGACGACGCCGGCAAGCAAAGTGAGCGCATCCTCGCGGCCTTCGAGCCGCGCAGTAACACCATGAAGCTGGGCGTGATGGCCGCGCAATTGCCCTGGAGCCTGGAATCGGCCGACCTGTCGTTCTGCCACACGGCCGGGCTCGATTGGGATGCCGCAGCCGCACTGGCACCGATGGGCGACCGTGCGCAGGTGGCAAACGCCATCGAACCGCTGGTGGCGCAACTGGTAGCAGCGGCCCGCCCCGGCGATCACATCGTCTGCATGAGCAACGGCGGCTTCAGCGGCGTGCACGACAAACTGCTTGCAGCCCTGCGCGCGACGGCGGCATCATGACCGCCATGCGTGCCCGCGAGCTGATCGACACCCTGAAACTGCAGCCCCACCCCGAGGGCGGCTGGTACAGCGAGGTCTTCCGATCGGCCGCGCACGTGACGCCCGCCGATGGCCGCGCGACCCGCAATGCCCTGACCAGCATCTACTTCCTGCTCGAAGCGAACCAGCATTCGCGCTGGCATCGGGTGCTGTCCGATGAAGTCTGGGTGCATCTCGAAGGCGTGCCGCTGGCGCTCTGGACCTGCGATGCAGCCATGCGCACCGCGCCGGCCCACACGCGGCTGGGCCCGGTCGATGCGCACGGCACCCGCCCCCAGCATGTGGTGCCGGCCGGTCAATGGCAAGCGGCCCGCCCGATCCAGGGCCATGCGGCGGGCGACTACACGCTGGTCGCCTGCATGGTCGGCCCGGGCTTCGACTTTGCCGATTTCTCCCTGGTGCCGCCCGGCAGCGACGAGGCTGCGTCGATGCAGCACCACTGGCCCGAACTGGCCGGAATGCTTTAGCTAGCCCCGGCGTTGCTTGACCGCTTGCGAGAGCGTCTCGAGCACCTGCACCGAGTCGTCCCAGCCGATGCAGGCGTCGGTGATGCTCTTGCCGTACTCGAGGCCCGACAGCTGGTCCTTGCCGGGCGTGAACTTCTGGGCGCCGGCCTGCAGGTGGCTTTCGACCATCACGCCGAACACGCGGTTCGAGCCGCCGGCGATCTGGCCGGCGATGTCCTTGGCCACGTCGATCTGCTTCTGGTGTTGCTTGGAGCTGTTGGCGTGGCTGCAATCGACCATCAGCGTGGGCGGCAGCTTGGCGGCTTCGAGGTCCTTGCAGGCGGCTTCGACACTGGCGGCGTCGTAGTTCGGCGCCTTGCCGCCGCGCAGGATCACGTGGCAGTCGCGGTTGCCGTTGGTCTGCACGATGGCGACCTGGCCGTTCTTGTGCACCGACAGGAAGTGGTGGCCGCGGGCTGCCGCCTGGATGGCGTCGGTCGCAATGCGGATGTTGCCGTCGGTGCCGTTCTTGAAGCCGATAGGGGCCGACAGGCCCGAGGCCAGTTCGCGGTGCACCTGGCTTTCGGTGGTGCGCGCGCCGATGGCCCCCCAGGCGATCAGGTCGCCGATGTACTGGGGCGAGATCACGTCGAGGAACTCGCTGCCCGCCGGCAGGCCGATGCGGTTGATGTCGATCAGCAGCTGGCGTGCAATGCGCAAGCCTTCGTCGATGCGGAAGCTCTCGTCGAGGTACGGGTCGTTGATCAGGCCCTTCCAGCCGACGGTGGTGCGGGGCTTCTCGAAGTACACCCGCATCACGATCTCGAGCGTGCCGGCGTATTTTTCGCGCTCGACCTTCAGGCGGCGGGCGTATTCGAGGGCCGCGGCCGGGTCGTGGATCGAGCAAGGTCCCATGACCACCAGCAGCCGGTCATCCTTGCCCGCCATGATGTTGTGGATGTTGCGGCGGGTGCCTTCGATCAGGGTTTCGATGGCCGTGCCGCGGATCGGGAAAAAGCGGATGAGATGTTCGGGAGGGGGCAGCACGTTGATGTCCTTGATGCGTTCGTCGTCGGTCTTGCTGGTTTTTTCGACGCTCGCATACCAGCTGTCGCTGGCGGGGGCAGTGTTCGTGCTCATGGTGCTGTTCCTTGTTGGAGTGGATATCGTCAGGGCATAAAAAAACCGCCGGGGGCTTTGGGCCACCGGCGGTTTTGGGAGGGTGTTCGTTTGCTTTACGCGCTCGCCTCTCGTCCGCCGGAAACCGGGAACCAAAAGTAGGCAAAGAAATAAGCGCGGAGGGCGGACATAGGGGCGGAATGTAGCACGGAAAACAAAAACCCGGTCAAGCAACCGGGCCTGTCGTTGTTTATCGGTAGCCCGACTCGTTGGGGTTGTGGATGATCCAGATCAGGTTGCCGCTGGAGAAATCGCCCATGCCGCCGCCCGCGAAAATCAGCCGGCCCTGGCCCTTGTAGGTCATCTCGAAACGGTGCCGGTCGCTGCCGAAATAGAACGGAATGAAGGCCTTGCCCGTCACGTAGGCGCCCTGGTCGGTCGGTTGGCCGGCAAGGTCGGTGACCTGCCTGGCGCTCATACCGATCTGCAGGCGCGCGAACTTGCTGTTGCGCGCGGGGTTGCCGGTGATCTCGCCTTCGTAGCCGTTCAGACCCTTGACGGTACGGCCACTGCCGGCCTCGACCTTCGAAGAGTCGATCACGTTGCCCTGGGCATCCATGCCGGCCTTGGCACCGCCGCGGGCAGGTGCCGCTGCAGCCGCGGGCGCTGCTTCGGGCTGGCTGCCCGAACCACCGCGGGATGCGCAACCGGCAGCGCCCAGAGCCACCATGGCGGTCACAGCCCACAGCACGGCAGGCGAATTGGTCCTGTTCCCCATCGAAATGCTCCTTGAATTTATCGTTGGCAAAAGGAGCGCAGCTTAGCAACCGAAGGAAACACTCGGCAAGTGACGAAAGTCCTAAGCCGTTCCACCTACAGTCAAGCCGTCGATGCGCAGGGTGGGCTGGCCGACGCCCACCGGCACGCTCTGGCCTTCCTTGCCGCAGGTACCGACACCCGAATCAAGCGCCATGTCATTGCCGATCATGGTCACGCGGGTGAGCGCATCGGGGCCGTTGCCGACGATGGTCGCGCCCTTGACCGGGTACTGGATCTTGCCGTTCTCGACCCAATAGGCTTCGCTGGCCGAGAACACGAATTTGCCGCTCGTGATGTCGACCTGCCCGCCGCCGAAGTTGGTGGCGTACAGGCCCTTCTTGATGCTGGCCACGATTTCCTTCGGGTCCTTGTCGCCGCCCAGCATGTAGGTGTTGGTCATGCGCGGCATTGGCACGTGGGCATAGCTCTCGCGGCGGCCATTGCCCGTGGGCTTGACCTTCATGAGGCGCGCGTTAAGCGAGTCCTGGATGTAGCCCTTGAGGATGCCGTCCTCGATCAGCACGTTGCGCTGGCTGGCGTTGCCTTCGTCGTCGACGTTGAGCGAGCCGCGGCGGTCGGCGATCGTGCCGTCGTCGAGCACCGTCACGCCCTTGGCCGCCACGCGCTGGCCGATGCGGCCGGCGAAGGCGCTCGAGCCCTTGCGGTTGAAGTCGCCTTCGAGCCCGTGGCCGATGGCTTCGTGCAGCAGGATGCCGGGCCAGCCAGAGCCGAGCACCACGGTCATTTCGCCGGCGGGCGCCGGGCGGGCGTCGAGGTTGGTGAGCGCTGCTTTCACGGCGTGGTCGACGTACTCGGTGATCTCTTCGTCGGTGAAGTAGGCCAGGCCGAAGCGCCCGCCGCCGCCGCCCGAGCCGATCTCGCGGCGGCCGTTCTGCTCGGCGATGACGGTGACCGACAGGCGCACCAGCGGCCGCACGTCGGCGGCCAGCGTGCCGTCGGCGCGTGCCACGAGCACCACGTCGTATTCGCTCGCCAGGCCCGCCATGACCTGCGCCACGCGCGGATCGCGCGAGCGGGCCAGCTTCTCGACCTTTTCGAGCAGCTTCACCTTGGCAGTGCTGTCGAGCGTGGCGATGGGGTCGACACCGTCGTACAGCGAGCGGCTCGATGCGATCTTGCGGGTCGCGGTCTTCATGCGGCCGGTGCGGCCGGCGGAAGAAATGGAGCGCACCGTACGCGCCGCGTCGAGCAGCGAGGCCTCGGAAATGTCGTCCGAATAGGCAAAGGCGGTTTTCTCGCCGCTGACCGCACGCACACCGACGCCCTGATCGATGCTGAAGCTGCCGGTCTTGACGATGCCTTCTTCGAGGCTCCAGCCTTCGCTGCGCGTGTACTGGAAGTACAGGTCGGCGTCGTCCACCCGGTGCGAGGTGATCTCGGCCAGGGCCTTGCTCAGGTGCGATTCGTCAAGGCCGAAGGGCGTGAGCAGGAGCTGTTGCGCCGTGGCGAGGCGCTCGATGGTGGGTTCGCGAGAGATCATTCGGGGATTCTATGGCTCGCCCCCAGGCTGCGCGCATTCGGCCTCGCTTTGCCTTCCCCCTGCCGGGGGCAACACCAGAGGTGCGGCAAAGCCGGCGCCCTGGTATTTCTGGCCCGACTCAGTTCTGGGCCAGTTTCCTAGCCCGGGCGATCGACATCAGGATGCCCAGCCCCAGCCCCAGCGTCACCATCGCTGTTCCGCCATAGCTGATGAACGGCAGCGGCACCCCCACCACCGGCAGGATGCCGCTCACCATGCCCATGTTGACGAAGGCGTAGGTAAAGAAAATCATCGTGACCGCCCCCGCCAGCAGGCGCGAGAACAGCGTGGGCGCATTGGTCGCGATGACCAGGCCACGGAAGATCAGCAGGATGAAGGCCGAGATCAGCGCCAGATTGCCCACCAGCCCGAACTCCTCGGAATAGGCGGCAAAGATGAAGTCGGTGGTGCGCTCGGGAATGAACTCGAGGTGCGTCTGCGTGCCCTGCATGAAGCCCTTGCCGCCCACCCCGCCCGAGCCGATGGCGATCATCCCCTGGATGATGTGGAAGCCCTTGCCCAGCGGGTCCTTGCTCGGGTCGAGCAGCGTGCACACGCGCTGCTTCTGGTAGTCGTGCAGCACCCGCCAGTCGACGCCATCGGCGCACAGCCTCGACTCGAAGCTCACGATCAGCGTCACCGCGATGGCGCCGATCACCACCGGCGGCACGATCAGCTTCCAGGGCAGGCCCGCAAAGAAGATCACCGCCATGCCCGCGGCCAGCACCAGCAGCGACGTGCCCAGGTCGGGCTGTTTCATGATGAGCCCGACCGGCACCGCCAGCAGCACCGTGGCCACCACGAAGTCGAGCGGCCGCAACTGGCCTTCGCGCCGCTGGAACCACCACGCCAGCATCAGCGGCATGGCGATCTTCAGGATTTCGCTGGGCTGGATCACCACGCCCACGTTGATCCAGCGCTGCGCGCCTTTCTTGGTGATGCCGAACAGCGCCACCGCGACCAGCAGCGCCACGCCCGCCGCATAGAGCGGCACCGCGAACATCATCAGCCGCTGCGGCGGCACCTGGGCCACCACGAACATGATGAAGCCGGCCAGCAGCATGTTGCGGCCGTGGTCGACGAAGCGCGAGCCATGGTCATAGCCCGAGGAATACATGGTCGCCAGCCCGGCAAAGGCCAGCAGGAGCACGGCGAAGGCCAGAAAGCCGTCGAAGCCCTGGAAGATGGGCGCGACACGACGCGCCAGGGAGGGCTGATTGAACACGGCAGACATGGGTGCGGATTATCCGCGCCCTGCAGGCCGCCTCAATCGAAACCGAGCTGAACGACCGTGCGCCCCGGTCGGCTTTCCAGCGCCAGCCGGGCGCCGAGGGTTGCGGCGCGCTCCGCCAGCGCCCTTGGCACCTGCGTGGCGTCGAAGCCCTGTCCGTTGTCGATCACGCGCAGTTGCACCGTCGCGCCCTGCATGCCGGCCTCGATCCGCAACACGCTGGCGTGCGCGTGCTGCAGCACGTTCGAGATCGCCTCGAACAGCAGGAACTGCAACTGCCGCATGGCCTGCGCGTCGAGTCGCGCCACCGGAGCGACCTCGTCCACGGCCCACTCGAATTCGATGCCCGCCGCGGCCAGCCGGGGCTCCAGCCGGTAACGCAGCGCAGCCAGCAAGGCGCCGATGTCGCCGGGCGGCAGGTGGATCGAGTCGATCGACAGCTTGAGCTGGTCGAGCGAATCGCGCAGCGTGCGCAGCAGGTCGCCCGAACTGGTCTGACCTGATTGCAGTTGCCGGATCGCCGAGCTGATGTGCGAGCCCACGCCGTCGTGCATGTCGCGCAGGATGCGTTCGCGCTCGTGGGTGCGCGCCTGGTCGCGCGCCGCCGCTTCGAGTTCCGCATAGGTGGCTGCCAGTTCGCGCTCGCGCTGCGCCACGCGCTCGGCCAGCGCCGCAACCGATCCGCGCGCCTGGATGCTCGCCGCATGAAAGCGCCGCAGCACGATCAGCAGCAGCGCGATGCCGAAGAACACCGACGAATAGCGGACCCAGGTGGTTTCGCCGTAGGCATCGCTGAGCCGGATCACCAGCCAGTCGCGCACGCCGAACCCCACGCTCACCAGCGCGGCGCCGGCCACCAGCAGCTGCTCGGTGTTCGGCCTTCGAACGGTGGCGACGGCGAAGGCGGAGACGAACGCAACGATGAGCACGATCTCGACGGCCAGCCAGCCGGTCAACCACAACGGCTCGTCGCGGCGCAGCGCCAGCGCAGTGAACGTCACGGTGCCGATCACGATGGCGGCCATCGGCCAGCGCACCCACCGGTAGCGGGGGTTCTGCCCCCAGCCCGTGATGTGGAAGCCGAACATCATGACCGAGACCGCCCAGCCCGCGTAGCAGGCCGCCATCAGCACGCCCCACAGGCCCCAGGACAGCGGCGGTTCGGGAATCACCCCGTCCGCCACCCGGATCGCCCAGCAGAACTCGGCCAGCGCCGCCCAGAAATAAATGCCTTCGCGCCGCGACCGCCCCTGGGCATCGACCTCGACCTGCGTCAGCCAGAGCGCCAGCGCGATGCCGCCGACGATCAGGCTGAAGGCCGTCAGCAGCACGGAGCCGGTGAAGCGCCAGGCATAGGCGCTCTCGAAGAGTTCGGTGCGCACCGGCGTGGCCGGCCCGATGACCACGCGAGACAGGCCCGCGCGCCTGGCGCTGTCGGCGCGCAGGCGGATCTGCAGGTGGTTGTCGCCCTGCTTCAGCAGGCGCCCCGGCACCGGCACGTAGATCGGCGCCTTGGCGTAGTCGGCCTGGTTGCCGCGCCCCAGGTCGCCGTAGACCTGCAGCAGCGCATCGTTGAGCTGGATCTCGAAGACGCTGCCGGCACGCGGGATGAAGATGCCCCAGGGCGCTTCGGGCGTGGCGTCGAGCGTGAACGGCAGGTCGAAATCCGCGAAACCGGGGCGGCCGCCGTGCAGCCGGTCCCAGTGGTAGGAAAGCGCGACCGGCCCGGTCCGCGTGACGCCGTCGATGGTGGTCGTCACCGTGCCCTGGCGCAGCTCGATCGGGCTCTCGGGTGTGGACGCAGCCGCGTTCGCGGCACCACCGGCGCCCGCAAGGAGCAGCACCAGCCACAGCGAAAGCAGCGACACCAGCCTCGGCAGCATCCGTGCTCAGCCCGGATGAGACAGCAGGCCGAGACGCGTCGCCTCGAAAACCGCCTCGCTCTTGGAATGCACGGCGAGTTTCCCGTAGAGGTTCTTGATGTGGGTCTGCACCGTGTGCACGCTCAGGCCCTTGAGCCGCGCGATTTCCGCATACGAGAAGCCCCGGGCGATCAACGTCAGCACCTCGTGCTCGCGTGCCGACAGCAGGCCGCGATCGGCTTCCTCCGCTGCGGCCTCGGGTGCTGCGCCCGGTGCGGCGGCAACGCCTCCTGGCATCGCCGCCGATTGCAGGCTGCGGTACTTCGCCAGCACCCGCCGCGCGATCATGGGCGAGATCGGCGAGGCGCCGGCTTTCATCTCGACGATGGTCTGCGCGATGTCTTCGGGCGCGGCGTCCTTGTGGATGTAGCCCACGGCACCGGCCTCGATGCTGGCGAGCACGTTCTCTTCGTCGCCGAAGACCGACACCACCAGCGGCTCGCAACCCGGAAAGCGGGCGACCGCGTCGCGGATCACGTCGAGCCCCGTGCCGTCGGGCATGCCGAGGTCGACCAGCAGCACATCGGGAATCGTGACGGTGTTGGCCAGCCAGGCCAGCGCCTCCTGCACCGTGCCCGCGCTGCCGAGCCAGAACAGGCGCGGGCTGCGCTGCACGCTGGCCTCGAAAAAGGCGCGTGCGCGACTGTCGTCTTCGACGACGAGCACGCCCCACTGGCGTGGCATTCCGTCGTCGTTCTGGGCCTCGATATTCATGGTCCGGAGCATAAGCCGCGACGCACGGCCAAACCCCTCCCGGCGCCTACCCAGTTCATGGGATGCGCCCGGCATGGCGCACCGCGACACTTGCGCCGCCTTTCTGAATGAACATGGATTCCCCCGGTGCGACGGCGTGTCGACCTCCACGCTGCCCCTGCCCTCGCAAGGCGCCAGCGCCGACGCGGGCTTCAGTAACCTGAACGTAGGCCATTTACATCGCGGAAATTGCACCTTGAATACTTTCGGGCACAAGGCATGCGGCCTGCCCCGGATCGAGGCCAACAAGGTGCCCTCCGCCCCCCAAGTCTCGGTAAGCTATCGGCTTCCCGAGAGACCCCGCACTGCGGGGTTTTGTACGTTGGAAACAGCCTCGCGCGCACAGACCTCATGCAAAATTACCTGGTCCCGGCAAGCGGGGTGCAACGTCCGCACCCTCAGTTTTCCTCCCGCATGGATCCGCAAACCACCCACCTGTTGTACCTGCACGGCTTTCGCTCTTCGCCTCGTTCGACCAAGGCACGGCTCGTCGCGGACCGGGTGGCGCGGCGCCACCCGAACCTGCAGTGGTGGTGTCCGCAACTGCCGCCTTCGCCGCACGACGCCATCGACATGGTGATGAAGGGCATCGCGGACTGGCCGCGCAAATCGATGGCCGTGGTCGGCTCGTCGCTGGGCGGCTTCTATGCCACCTACGTGGCCGGCATGACGCGTTGCCGCGCGGTACTTCTCAACCCGGCCGTCTACCCCGCGCGCGACCTCACGCGCTACATCGGCGACCAGACCGTCTGGCACGACCCGGCCGAGCATTTCTATTTCCGCCCCGAGTACATCCATGAGCTGCGCGCCATGGAAGTCGGCCAGCTCACGCGGCCCGAGCGCGTCTTCGCCATCATCGCCAAGGGCGACGAGGCACTCGACTGGCACGAGATGTCGGCGCGCTACCCCGACAGCAACATCAAGCTGCTCGAAGGCAGCGACCACGCGCTGTCCGATTTCGAGAAGGCGCATCTCGACGACGTGATGGCCTTCATCAACCCGGTATAGCCCCACCCTCGCCGGGAACGCCCGGCGCGGAAGTCCGGCGGGTTCAGCATGGGACAATCCGGCCCATGTTTGTATTGTTTGAAGAAGCCGGCAAGTACCTCGGCGGCCGCGTGCTGTCGGAGGCCGAAGCATCGGCACAGGTCGAGCTCGACACCGGAAAGCGCGTCAAGGTCAAGGGCGCCAACATCGTTCTGCGTTTCGAGAAACCGTCGCCCGCCGAGTTGATCGCCGAGGCGCGCACGCTCGCCGCCGCCATGGACCTGGACCTCGCCTGGGAGTTCGCTGCCGAGGGCGAGTTCGGCTTTGCCGATCTGGCCGCCGACTATTTCAGCGACAAGCCCTCGCTGGCGCAGCAGGCCGCCGCGCTGTTCGCGCTATTCGAGGCCCCGCACTACTTCCGCCGCGCGGGCAAGGGGCGCTTCAAGAAGGCGCCGGCCGAGATCGTGCAACAGGCGCTGGCCGCCATCGAGAAGAAGAAAGTCATCCAGGCGCAAATCGTCGAATGGGCCGGGCAACTGGCCGAGGGCGTGTGCCCGCCGCCGATCCGCGAACAGCTCTACAAGATCCTGTTCAAGCCCGACAAGAACGCACCCGAATACAAGGCCGTGGTCGACGCCGCGCGCGCCACGCAGCGCCCGCCGCTCGACCTGCTGGAACGCGCCGGCGCCATCGATTCGCCCTACCAGTTCCACTGGCGGCGCTTCCTGTTCGAGAACTTCCCCAAGGGCACCGGTTTCCCCGCGCTCGCGGCACCAGCCATTGCCGACGACCTGCCCGTGGCCACCGGCGTCGAGGCCTTCTCGATCGACGATTCGCAGACCACCGAAATCGATGATGCGTTGTCGGTGCAGGGCCTGGGCAGCGGTACCGTCACCGTCGGCATCCACATCGCGGCACCGGCCCTGGCGCTCACGCCGGGCAGCGCCATCGACAACGTGGCGCGTGCGCGCATGTCGACGGTCTACATGCCGGGCTACAAGATCACGATGCTGCCCGACGAAGTGGTCAACACCTACACGCTGCTCGAAGGCGCCGACCGCCCGGCCGTGTCGCTCTACGCGCGCTTCGACGAAGCCACGCTGGAACTGCAAGGCACCGAAACCAAGCTCGAACGCGTGCCCATCGTCGCCAACCTGCGGCACGACCAGCTCGACGCCGTCGTCACGCAGCCCTGGCTCGAAGACGCTTCGGTCACCAGCGACAACACACCCGAGGCCGCCGCGAACTTGCGCGCCCCGCTCTCCTTCCTGTTCCGCCTCGCCAAGCAGCTGAAGGCGCAGCGCGAGGTGGTGCGCGGCAAGCCCGAGAACTTCAACCGGCCCGACTACAACTTCCGCCTCGTCGGCAACGACGGCAACGAACCCACCGGCAACGAACAGGTGCAGATCAGCACGCGCCAGCGCGGCGCACCGCTCGACCTGATCGTCTCGGAAGCGATGATCCTGGCCAACAGCAGTTGGGGCGGCTGGCTCGGCGAACTCGGCGTGCCCGGGCTCTACCGCAGTCAGGCGAGCCTGGCGCCCGGCATCAAGGTGCGCATGGGCACGCGCGCGCTGCCGCACGCGGGCCTGGGCGTGAAGAGCTATGCGTGGAGCACCTCGCCGCTGCGCCGCTACACCGACCTGGTGAACCAGTGGCAGATCATCGCGGCCGCGCGCCACGGCAAGACCGCCGCGCTGGCCGCGCCCTTCAAGCCGAAGGACGCCGACCTGTTCTCGATCCTCTCGGGCTTCGACGCCGCCTACGCGACGTACAACGGCTACCAGGGCGGCATGGAACGCTTCTGGACGCTCAAGTACCTGCAGCAGCAGGGCATCACCGAGCTCGAGGCCACGGTCATCAAGGACATTCCCAACGGCGCGCTGGTGCGTGCCGACACGCTGCCGCTGGTGTTCCCGGTGGCCGGCCAGCAGGAACGCGGCGCGCGGCTGCGCGTGAAGCTCGGCGAGATCGACGAGATCGCGCTCGACGTGAGCGGCACCGTGCTCGAACGCCTCGACACGCCGAAGACCGATGCGGATGGTGCTGCCGCAGACGACAGCGGTGAAGACGAAGAAGAAGTGGTGGCAGGCCCCATCGCCATTGCCGTCGACCTGACCGACAGCGAGGCCGCGCCGGAAAACACACCTGCATGAACTTCGGCGAATCGTCCGGAGAAATGCGGCCCCTGGAGGAGTTTCGAGAATGAACTTCAAGGACCTCAGCACGCTGCAGATTGCACTGGGCGTGTCGGTCATTGCGCACGCCGCGTTGCTGGCGGTGCGCTTCGTCGATCCCGAGTCGTTCAACCGGGTCTTCAGCGAAACCCCGCTCGAAGTGATCCTGGTCAACAGCAAGACCCACGACAAGCCGGACCCCGGCACGAAGGTGATGGCGCAGACCTCGCTCGCGGGCGGCGGCGACCTCGACAAGGGCCGCGCCACCAGCCCGCTGCCGCCGTCGAGCTTCACCTCCGTCGGCGATTCGTTCGAAGACTCGCGCCGCCAGGTCGAGGCCCTGCAGGCCCAGCAGATGCAGATGCTCGCGCAGCTCAAGCGCGACCTGGCCGCGATGCCCGTGCCCGATCCGCGCGTCGCGGGCGACCCGACCGAAGCCGTCGCACGCGAAGAAAAGCGCCGCCAGATGGTCGAGCTGCTGGCCGAGATCGAACGCCGCGTGAACGAAGAAAACGCGCGCCCCAAGAAGCGCTACCTGAGCCCTTCAACGCGCGAAGCCGCCTACGCGATCTACGTCGACACGCTGCGCCGTCGCATCGAGGTGCGCGGCACCGAGAACTTCCCGACCGCGGCCGGCAAGAAGCTCTATGGCGAGCTGAAGATGACCATCACCATCAACAACGACGGCAAGGTGCTCGACACCGTCGTCGACGAAAGCTCGGGCGACGTGACGCTCGACCGCCGCGCGCAGGCCATCGTCCGCAGCATCGGCAGCTTCGGCAAGTTCACCGATGCGATGCGCAAGCAGACCGACCAGATCGTGCTGCAGTCGCGCTTCAAGTTCACGCGCGACGAGACCATCGAACTCTCGTCGCAGTAGCAAGCAAGTAGCCAGCAGCCAAGAAAGCAAGGCGCCATGGACCTGTACTGCGTAATGGGCAACCCCGTCGAGCACAGCCGCTCGCCCCGCATCCACGCCCGCTTTGCCGAGCTGAGCGGCCAGCAGATGGACTACGGCCGGCGCCTGATTCCGCTCGGCGCCTTTGCCGAGGGCATCGCGAGCTTCCGGCGCGAGGCCGCCGAACGCGGCGACGCGGCACGCGGCTGCAACATCACCGTGCCTTTCAAGTTCGAAGCCGCCGCACTGGCGCAGCACACGAGCGATCGCGCCTTGCTCGCGCAGGCGGTCAACACGCTGCGCTTCGATGCCGACGGCAGCATCCACGCCGACAACACCGACGGCATCGGCCTGGTCAACGACATCGTGCGAAACGCGGGCGTGCCGCTGGCCGGCAAGGAACTGCTGCTCATCGGCGCGGGTGGCGCTGCTGCCGGCGTGCTCGGCCCGTTGCTCGATGCGGGTGCCGCGCGCATCGTGGTGGCCAACCGCACCGTCGACAAGGCGGTGGCCGTGGTCCGCCGCCACGCGGCGCTCGCACTGCGC
The DNA here is from genome assembly GCF_043658315.1 of Variovorax sp. VaC1. NCBI lineage: Bacteria > Pseudomonadati > Pseudomonadota > Betaproteobacteria > Burkholderiales > Comamonadaceae > Variovorax > Variovorax sp. VaC1. The sequence goes on from NZ_JBIGLT010000004.1 coordinate 271,347, forward strand.
CACGGCGCCTCGCTCGAAGCCTGGGCGCTCGACGAAGTGCCGGGCGCTTTCGACGTCGTGGTCAACGCCACCGCCTCCAGCCTCGCGGGCGACGCGGTGCCGGTGAGCGCGTCGGTGCTGCGTGCCGGCGGGCTCGCGGTCGACATGATGTATGGCCCCGCCGCCGCCGGCTTCATGGCCTGGGCCGAAGCGCATGGCGCCATCGCGCGCGACGGGCTCGGCATGCTGGTCGAGCAGGCGGCCGAGTCGTTCGCGATCTGGCGTGGCGTGCGTCCGCCGTCCGCGCAAGTGCTGGCCGAACTGCGCACCGAACTGAAATGAAAACCGTGCTGCGCCTGATCGCCTGCCTCGTGGTGGCGGGCGTGGCACTCGAGTTGTTCTTCGCGGTCCGCATCGCGACGATGGCGGTGATCGATCCGACGAGCACGGCCTTCCAGCGCTCCGAGGCTTGGCAGATCGCCGTTCACCAAGGCACGGATGGTGGATGGCGGCAGCAGTGGGTGCCGTACGGGCAGATCAACGACACGCTCAAGCGCGCCGTCATCGCGAGCGAGGACGCCGGCTTCGTCGACCACAACGGCGTGGAGTGGGAAGCCATCGAACGCGCGCGCCAGCGCAACGCCAAGGCCGAGGAGCTGGCCGCCAAGCGCACGGCGCGGGCCGTGGCACGCGGCAAGCCGGTGCAGCCCGTGCGGCTGCGCGGCGGCTCGACCATCACGCAGCAGCTCGCCAAGAACCTGCTGCTGTCGGGCGAGCGCACCATGCTGCGCAAGGGCCAGGAGCTGGTGCTCGCCACGCTGCTCGAAGTGCTGCTGGACAAGCGGCGCATCCTCGAGCTGTACCTCAACAACGTCGAATGGGGCGAAGGGGTGTTCGGCGCCGAGGCGGCGTCGCAGTACTACTTCAAGAAGCCGGCATCGCGCCTGAGCGCCAACGAGGCCGCGCGCCTCGCGGTGATGCTGCCAAGCCCCAAGTTCTTCGAGCGCCGGCCCGGCTCGCCCTACCTCAGCAACCGGGCGTCGACGGTCATGGCGCGGATGCCCGCGGCCGAGCTGCCCTGAAGGCACCGCGCAGGCCTTCGATGGCCAGCACGCCGGCAAAGCCGATCACATACGCGAGCACGTCCCACCAGTCGGCGGTGCTTCCGAGCACGATGCGCAAGGCGCGGTTCGGAATGTGCAGGTGCCACGCCGACGCCAGGTACTGCCCCAGCTCGACCGCCAGGCCCACGCCCAGCGCGGCCAGCGCCAGCGGTAGCACGCGTGTGCCGATGACCGTCTTGAAGACGAAGTACACCCACACCACGGCCAGCACGTCGCCGAAGAAGCTGCGCACCCAGCCCCAGCGTGCGCCGACGGTGGCCAGCAGCACGAGCACGAGAAACAGGGCCACCGCCCACACCAGAGAAAGAGGATCGAAACGCCATCGCATGGCCCGTATCATCGCGCCCATATGCTGGCAAAGCTCACAGGTTGGTTGTTGTTGGGAATCGTCCGGTTGCTGACAGGCGCTCAGGCGCGCTGGTACGGTTGTCCGCCGAAGGCCGAGCAACGCATCTATTTCGCCAACCACCAGAGCCACGCCGACCTCGTGATGATCTGGGCGGCCCTGCCCGAGGAATTGCGCAGCATCACGCGGCCGATTGCGGCACGCGACTACTGGGCCAACACGCCGGTCAAGCGCTGGATCACGACCGAGGTGTTCAACGCGGTGTATGTGGAGCGTGCGGCGACCGCCCCGGCGACGCCAGCAGCGCCGGCGGCACCCGCCGCCGCACCGGTTGAGGCCGAAGCCCCGCCACCGCCCGCACCGCGCGCTGCGGTGACACCGCCGGCCGAGCGCATCGAGCCTTCGATGGAGCCGCTGCTTCCGATGTCGCTGCCCTTCGCCGACACCTCGGTCGAAGTCATGAACGAAGTGCAGGGACAGCTCGATCTTCCTGCGCCGCCGCCACCTCCGCCCGCGCCCGAGCCACCGCCCCCCGTGGCAGCCGAGCCGGAGCCGCCGGTGGCCGAAGCGCCCCCTGCCGCCGACCCCTTGGCCCCGCTCATCGAAGCCCTGCGCAGCGGCGACTCGATCATCATCTTTCCCGAAGGCACGCGCGGCCACACCGGCGAGCCGCAGAAGTTCAAGTCGGGCCTCTACGCACTGGCGACGATGTTCCCCGAGGTGGTGCTGGTGCCAGCATGGATCGACAACGTGCAGCGCGTCATGCCCAAGGGCGAGATCGTGCCCGTGCCCATCCTCTGCTCGGTGACCTTCGGCGCGCCGATCCGCGTCGAAGAAGGCGAAGAGCGCCGCCCCTTCCTCGACCGCGCACGTGCCGCCGTGATCGCCCTGCGCGACGTCTGACATGAACCAGTTCCTGCGCAACCTCAGCCCGACCCAGCAGGTCGCGGCGCTTTTCCTCATCGTCTTCGGCGTGCTCGCGATCGTGAGCGCCACCGCTTTCTTCCTGACCTTCAGAGAGCGCCGCAACCCGGTGCACGACGCCGCGTGGCAAGCCGAGCTGGCGCACTTTCGCGCACTGCTGGGCACCACCTGGTTCATGGTGGTGATCTTCTGGATCGGCTGGGCGCTCGGCGAAACGGTCGCCACCGTGCTGTTCGCGCTGATCTCGTTCTTTGCGCTGCGCGAGTTCATCACGCTCTCGCCCACGCGGCGCGGCGATCACCGCAGCCTGATCCTGGCCTTCTTCGTGGTGCTGCCGATCCAGTTCTGGCTGGTGGCCACGGCGCGCTTCGACCTCTTCACGGTGTTCATTCCGGTCTACGTGTTCCTCGCGATACCGGTGGCGAGTGCGCTGGCCAATGACCCCAGCCAGTTCCTCGAGCGCAACGCCAAGCTGCAGTGGGGCATCATGGTCTGCGTCTACGGCATGAGCCATGTGCCGGCGCTGCTGTTGCTGAGCTTCCCCGGCTACGAAGGCAAGAGCGCCTTCCTCGTGTTCTTCCTGGTGTTCGTGGTGCAGACCTCGGTGCTGGTGCAGCACCTGATCTCGCGCCGCACGCAGCGCACGCCCTTCGCGCCCAACGTGAGCCGCAGCTTCAACTGGACCAGTTGGGGCATCGGCATCGTGGTGGCCAGCCTGGTGGGCGCGCTGTTCTCGTTCATCACGCCCTTCAAGTTCGGGCAGGCGCTTGCGGTGTCGGTCATCGCCTGCATCGCGGGCTCGATGGGCCACCTGGTGATGAAGGCGCTCAAGCGCGACCGGGGCATTCCCAACTGGGGCAAGAAGGGCGTGGGCGTGACCGGCGCCAACGGCCTGCTCGATCGCGTCGATGCGCTGTGCTTCGCAGCGCCCATCTTCTTTCACTCGATCCGCTGGTACTTCAACGCCTGACATGCGCATTCTCGGCATCGACCCCGGCTTGACGACCACCGGCTTCGGCGTGGTCGACGCGGACGGCCACGCGCTGCGCTACGTGGCCAGCGGCACCATCAGCACGCGGCACCTGGGCACCGGCAACCTGCCGGCGCGCCTGAAGGTGCTGTTCGACGGCATCGCCGAAGTCAACGCGCGCTACCAGCCCGATGCGTCGGCGGTCGAAATCATCTTCGTCAATGTCAATCCGCAATCGACGCTGCTGCTGGGGCAGGCGCGCGGTGCCTGCGTGACCTCGCTGGTGAACTGCAATCTCTCGGTGGCCGAGTACACCGCGCTGCAGATGAAGAAGGCGGTGGCCGGCCACGGGCAGGCGGCCAAGGCGCAGGTGCAGGAGATGGTCAAGCGCCTGCTCGACCTGCCCGGCCTGCCGGGCGCCGACGCGGCAGACGCGCTGGGCATTGCCATCACGCACGCGCAGGTCGGCCGTTCGATGGCCCGGCTGGCCGAAGCGGCCGAGCTGTCGAAGACCCACGCCGGCACTTACCGGCAGGGCCGCTCGCGCTGATTCAGCGCACGATGTAGCGCAGGCCGCCGAGCCTGGTGCGGCGCTCGCGCACTTCGCTGGCGACGGATGCGGCATCGCCGCTCAGCGCGCGGGCGATCCACGACGCGAGCTGCGGCATGTCTTCCGGCGTGAAGCCGAGCCGCACGATTTCGGGCACGCCGAGCCGCAGTCCGTTGATGTCGCCTTCGACCGGCGTGATCGGCAGGCCGATGCCGCAGGCCAGCAGGCCGCCTTCGGCCAGCTTCTTCGCGGCCCGCTGCCCACCGCCCCAACGCGCCGCCTCGACCGCGAACTGATGCGATTGCGTGAAGCCGCGCGCCTTCGCGAACACCGGCAGGCCTTCGGCATCGAGTGCACGCGCGAGCGCCTGGGCCGTCTCGCGCATCGCCGCCGCATAGGCCTTGCCATGCACCTTCCAGTCGAGCAGGCCACGCGCCAGCGCCGCCGTGCGGCCCGCATCCGAATTGGCCGTGAGGCCGGGGTAGGCGATCGCGTCGATGCGCTCCATCAACGCCGCGTCGTTCGACACGATCAGCCCGCCCGCGGGGCCACCCAGGCTCTTGTAGGTGCTCATGGTGATGGCGTGCGCGCCCTCTTCCAGCGGCTGCGGCCACGCCTTGCCGGCCACCATGCCCGAGAGGTGCGCGGCATCGAACAGCAGCTTCGCGCCCACGCTGTCGGCGATCTCGCGGATGGCGGGCACCGGGTGCGGAAACAGGTTGAGGCTGCCGCCGATGGTGATGAGCCTGGGCTTCAGCTCGCGCGCGAGCTTGGCCAGCGCCACCACGTCGACCGTGTAGCCGTCGGCATCGACCGGCGCGGACACCGGCTTCAGGCCATACAGCCCGGCCGCGCCCGCCGCATGGTGCGTGACGTGACCGCCGATGCTGGGCGGCGGCACGATGATCGTGTCGCCCGGCTTGCAGGTCGCCATGAACACGTAGAGGTTCGACAGCGCGCCCGAACTCACGCGCACCTCGGCGAACTTCGCGCCGAAGACTTCGGCGGCGAGTTCGGCCGCGATGACCTCGATGCGCTCGATGGCGTCCAGCCCCATCTCGTACTTGTCGCCGGGGTAGCCGAGCGAAGGGCGCGAGCCCAGGCCGCGCGACAGCAGCGCCTCGGCGGCCGGGTTCATCACGTTGGTGGCGGGGTTGAGGTTCAGGCCCTCGACGTCGTGGATGCGGTGGTTGTCGGCGACCAGCCTTTCGATCTCGGCGGCGACACCCGCGGCGTCGCGTGCCGCCGCATCGCCCGCGATGGACAGCACATGGTCTTCGCTGGCGGCGGGCACCCAGGCGCGGCGTTGGAGGGCGGTGGACATGCGGCGTATCTCGCTGGAAGTGGGGAGTGAGCCGCATCGTCGCGCGCCCGGCGCCCTGGGGCAAACCGGATAATCTGGGCCTGAGCCCTAGAAAATCTTGCCCTGGGATGCCGCCATATGCCGCTCGCACCGCCCCGCCCCCGCCTGCCGCCGCACACCGCCGTTCGCGCCTTTGAGGCGGCCGCGCGCCACGGCAGCTTCGCGCGGGCTGCCGAAGAGTTGTTCGTCACGCCGGCTGCGGTCGCGCAGCAGATCAAGACACTGGAGACCTGGGCCGGCGGTGCGCTGTTCGAGCGGCACAGCCAGGGCATCCGACTGAGTGCCCATGGCCGGCGCGCGCTGCCGGCGCTGAGTGCGGCGGTCGATCAACTCGGCCTTGCGGTGCAGGCGCTGCGGCATGAAACGCAGACGGCAGCGCGCCGCAGCACGCTGCAGGTGGCGGCCCTGCCGGCCGTCGCGCAGTTGTGGCTGTCGCCCCGACTCTCGCGGTTGAAGGTGGCGCTGCCGGGCGTGCAGGTGTCGGTGACGGCACTGGAGCAGCCGCCGAATTTCAGGCGCGAGCCTTTCGATCTCGGCTTGTTCTATGCACGCGCCGGCGAGCAGATCGAAACAACGGTCGGCGCGCAGGCACTGCCGCTGGCTCGCGACCGCCTCGTGCCGGTTTGCAGCCCGCGTCTTCGCGATCAGCTGGCCAGCGGGCGGCCTCGTTCGCTCGACGATCTGGCCGAGGTGCTGGTGCGCTGCGGTGGCCTGCACGACACGGTGTGGCACGACGACTGGTCGCGCTGGCTGCAGGCCGTGCGCCCCGGCACCACGGCGAATGAAGCCGACGCCTGGGCCGCCGGCCCGCACTTCTCGCTCTACAGCCTCGCGCTGCAGGCCGCGCTCGATGGCGAAGGCGTGTTGATGGGGCGCGAGCAACTCGTGGCGCCGCTGCTGATGCAGGGCAAACTGCATGCACCCTGGGGACGGCCGAAGGCACTGGGAGACACGGTCATGCTGCTGGTGCCCGCGCACCGCAAGGGGCCGCTGCTGGCGCAGCAGGTGCAGGCCTTGCAGGCGCTGGCTGCGGATTGAGAACGGTGCTCTGTCCGTCGCCGCATGCCGCTTCCGGACATGCGGACGCACGCCGGGAAGGCTACGCCACGCGCTCCGCGATCAGCACCGCGAAGAAACCGAAGGCAGCCAGCAACGTCCACTTGAGCACGATCCAGCCGAAGCGCCGGAACTTGACCCGTCCCGTGCCGGCATAGAACGCGAAAGATACGCCGGCCACCAGCAGAAGCAGCAGGATGGCCCAGCGAAAGAGAAGCATGTGTTTGTTATGAGGTGTGCGTTGGAAGCAGCGGCCTACCAGGCCCGTGCCACTTCGCCGAAGCCGCGCGGCGCGCTCTTCTCGTCCTCGAAGGTCACGACTTCGTAGGCATCGCTGTTCGACAGCAGCTCGCGCAGCAGCTTGTTGTTGAGCGCATGGCCCGAGCGGAATGCGGTGTAGGCGGCAAGCAGCGGCTTGCCGATGATGTACAGGTCGCCCATTGCATCGAGGATCTTGTGCTTCACGAACTCGTCGTCGTAGCGCAGGCCGCCCGCATTGAGCACCTTGGTGTCGTCCATCACGATGGCGTTGTCGAGGCCGCCTCCGCGTGCCAGCCCCTTGCTGAGCATGTACTCGAGCTCTTTGGTAAAGCCGAAGGTGCGCGCGCGCGCGATGTCGCGGCTGTACGAATCGGCGCCCAGGTCGAACTCCACGCGCTGGCCGGTCGAGTTGACGACGCGGTGGTCGAAGTCGATCTCGAAGCTCAGCTTGAAGCCGTGGTACGGCTCCAGGCTCGCCCACTTCTCGTTGGCGCCCTCGCCTTCGCGCACCTCGACCTTGCGGGTCACGCGGATGAAGCGGCGCGGGGCTTTCTGCAGCTCGATGCCCGCGCTTTGCAGCAGAAACACGAAGGACGAAGCCGATCCGTCGAGGATGGGCACTTCGTCGGCCGTGATGTCGATGTAGAGGTTGTCGATGCCCAGGCCCGCGCAGGCGGACATGATGTGTTCGACGGTCTGCACCTTGGCGCCACCCGTGGAAACGGTGGAGGCAAGGCGCGTGTCGGTGACCGCCTCGGCGGTCATGCGGATCTCGACCGGCTCGGGCAGGTCGACGCGGCGGAACACGATCCCCGTGTCGGCCGGAGCCGGCCGCAGGGTCAGCTCCACGCGTTGCCCGCTATGGAGCCCCACGCCCACGGCGCGGCTGATCGACTTGAGGGTTCGTTGTTGCAGCACGCCGGCGATTTTAGGCGCGTGACGGGCATGGCGCCCCATTCCCCTCGCTATGGCACCGATAGACATGGACTGGCAAAAGACCCGGCAGGCCCCGCGATGGACGCAAAGGGCACGAGATGAACGCAGCGCCTAGAGCCAGCAGGAGTCCCTTTCAGGTCTCCCCTGTACCCATTGCGAACCCTCGTGCCCTCTGCGTCTGGCTGGTCGCCTCGCACAACACCACCAGGGCACCGGCTTGGCCGGGCCTCGGGTGTTGCCCCCGCAAGGGGGCTTGGCGAAGCGACACGAAATGCGCGCAGCCTGGGGCGAGCTCGGGTTCAGTCGGCCTGGCGGCGCAGGAACGCCGGGATCTCGAAGTCGTCCATGCCGCCCGACGACAGCGCATCCACCTTGGCAGCAGCCATCGTGCGGTTGGTACGCCACACGCTGGGAACCGCCATGCCGTCGTAGTTCGGCTGGCTGCCGCCGCCGCTGCTGGCGTGGCCGGTGCCGCCGAGCGTGGGCACGGTGAAGGCGATGTTGTCGGTGCCGGTGCGGATCACTTCCAGCGTCGGGGCCTGACGGCGAGCGTCGGCACGCGAGAGGCCGGTGGCCACCACGGTCACGCGCATCTCGTCGCCGAGGCTCTCGTCGTAGGCCGCGCCGTAGATCACGTGCGCATCGGGCGATGCGTAGGCACGGATGGTGTTCATCGCGAGCTTCGACTCGTTCAGCTTCAGCGAACCCTTCGATGCCGTCACCAGCACCAGCACGCCCTTGGCGCCCGACAGGTCGATGCCTTCGAGCAGCGGGCAGGCCACGGCCTGTTCGGCAGCGATGCGCGCGCGGTCCGGACCGGCTGCGGCAGCGGTGCCCATCATGGCCTTGCCGGGCTCACCCATCACGGTGCGCACGTCTTCGAAGTCGACGTTCACGCCGCCGTACTCGTTGATGATTTCCGAGATACCGCCCACGGCGTTCTTCAGCACGTCGTTGGCGTGCGCGAAGGCTTCGTCCTGGGTGATGTCGTCGCCCAGCACGTCGAGCAGCTTCTCGTTGAGCACCACGATCAGCGAATCGACATTGGCTTCGAGCTCGGCCAGGCCGTCGTCCGCGTTCTTCATGCGGCGGCCGCCTTCCCAGTCGAAGGGCTTGGTCACCACACCCACGGTGAGGATGCCCATTTCCTTCGCGATGCGCGCGATCACCGGTGCGGCACCGGTGCCCGTGCCGCCGCCCATGCCGGCCGTGATGAACAGCATGTGCGCGCCGTCGATGGCCGCGCGGATTTCATCCACTGCGGCTTCGGCAGCGTCGCGGCCCTTGTCGGGCTTGCTGCCCGCGCCCAGTCCGCTGGTGCCCAGCTGGATGATCTTGTTCGCATTGCTGCGCGTGAGCGCCTGTGCGTCGGTGTTCGCGCAGACGAACTGAACGCCCTGCACACCGCGCTCCATCATGTGGGCGACCGCATTGCCGCCGCCACCGCCCACACCGATCACCTTGATCTGCGTGCCCTGATTGAACTCTTCGACTTCGATCATTTCGATGGTCATTTTTAACTCCTTGAATCTTGCAGTTGCCGTTATGTATCTATGAATATTTCTTGTGCCGTGACGAGATCAACGATGGGGTCGTCGTCGCGGTGGACCTGTGCGTCGCCATCGCTCGTTGAAATGCAATGGAGGGCTGCCGCGCGCAAGCCAGAGTGGAGACTTGATCATGGCTAGAAATTCCCCACGATGAAGTCTTTGAAACGTCCGAATGCAGTCTTTACCGACCCATTCTTCTGTGCCACCTTGAAGCCACGCATGCGTGCGAAGCGGGCCTCTTCGAGAAGGCCCATGACTGTAGCGGCGCGAGGCTGCGCGACCATGTCGGACAACGCGCTCGAATATTTCGGAATGCCCCGGCGCACCGGCTTGAGGAAGATGTCTTCGCCGAGCTCGACCATGCCGGGCATCACCGCGCTGCCGCCGGTGAGCACCACGCCCGAAGACAGCACCTCTTCATAGCCCGACTCGCGCACCACCTGCTGCACCAGCGAGAAGATTTCTTCGATGCGCGGCTCGATCACGCCGGCCAGTGCCTGCTTGCTCAGCATGCGCGGCCCGCGGTCGCCAAGGCCCGGCACTTCGACCTGCGTGTCGGGGTCGGCCAGCAGCTGCTTGGCAAAGCCGTTCTCGACCTTGATGTCTTCCGCGTCCTTCGTGGGCGTGCGCAGCGCCATCGCGATGTCGCTCGTGATGAGGTCGCCTGCGATCGGAATCACGGCCGTGTGGCGGATCGCGCCGTTGGTGAAGATCGCCACGTCGGTGGTGCCCGCACCGATGTCGACCAGCACCACGCCCAGTTCGCGTTCGTCTTCCGTCAGCACCGCCTGGCTGGAGGCCAGCGGGTTCAGCATCAGCTGGTCGACCTCGAGGCCGCAACGGCGCACGCACTTGATGATGTTCTCGGCCGCGCTCTGCGCACCGGTCACGATGTGCACCTTGGCTTCAAGCCGCATGCCGCTCATGCCGATCGGCTCCTTCACGTCCTGGCCGTCGATCACGAACTCCTGCGGCTCCACCAGCAGCAGGCGCTGGTCGCTCGAGATGTTGATGGCGCGCGCGGTTTCGACCACGCGTGCGACATCCGCCGGCGTCACTTCCTTGTCTTTCACGGCCACCATGCCGCTCGAATTGATGCCGCGGATGTGGCTGCCGGTGATGCCGGTGTACACGCGGCTGATCTTGCAGTCGGCCATCAGCTCGGCTTCTTTCAGCGCCTGCTGGATGCTCTGCACGGTGGCGTCGATGTTCACCACCACGCCGCGCTTCAGACCATTGCTCGGTGCAACGCCGAGCCCCGCCAGCTTGAGTTCGCCACCGGGCAGCACTTCGGCCACCACCACCATGACTTTGGCGGTGCCGATGTCGAGTCCTACGACCAGGTCTTTGTATTCTTTAGGCATTGAGATATGTCCTCGATTTCTCGATGAGCGCTACTTGATTCTTCTTGGGGTCTCGGGCGAGACCGTGGTGACACCGCGCAGCCGCAATGCATACGCGTCGTTGTGGCGCAGGTCGGCGCCCTCGACGTCCGCGACCGTGCGGTGGTACTGGCCCGCGACCTGCGTCACGGTCTTCAGGAACCGCTGCAGGCGCGCCGACACCTCCTCCGCCTGGCCACGGCCCAGTTCGATCTCGGCACCGCTGTCGAGCACCACCTTCCAGCTGCCCCGGCTCGACAGCGACAGCTCGTCGATGCTGAAGTCGTAGGGCTGGAACTGCGGCTGCAGCACGCGGTACATGCCGAGCACCTGCCCGGCCTGCTCGATCGGCCCGTCCAGGCGCGGCAGGTTGTCGTCCACCTCGGCCACGTTGGCCTCGAACACGTCGCCGAATCCGTTGATGAGCTTCGAGCTCGCCTCGTCGCCCCAGTTGGCCACCGGCACCTGCTCGGTGAGCGTCACGCGCAGCTTGTTCGGGAATTCGCGCCGCACCACCGCGCTGCGCACCCAGGGCACCGACTCGAACGCGGCGCGCGCACGCGCCAGGTCGATGGTGAAGAAGTTGCCGCTGAGCTGCGGCGCCACGTTGGCGCGCAAGGTCACCGCGTTGTTGTGCGTGACCTCGCCATCGACCTTGATGCCGCCCAACGGGAAGAAAGGCTGGCGCAGCACCCACCATGCGCCCGCCGCAAGCAGCATGAGCGCCACCGCCGCGAATGCCAGATTCGCGACGATGTTCATGAGCTTGACGTCGAAGGGCGCGGGGATGCTGTCGGCCATGGCTATTGCGAACCTCCGGTGGCGTCGAGCGTGGCCGAAGCCAGTACACGCAGGCACAGCTCTTCATAGGCGATGCCCGCGGCGCGTGCCGACATCGGCACCAGCGAATGGCTGGTCATGCCGGGCGAGGTGTTCATCTCGAGCAGGAAGGGCTTGCGGTCGCTGGCGCGGATCATCACGTCGGCGCGGCCCCAGCCACGGCAGCCGAGCGTGCGGTAGGCGGCCAGCGTGATGCGCTGTATCTCGCGTTCCTCGGCTTCGGGCAGGCCGCTCGGGCAGTGGTACTTCACGTCGTCGGTGAAGTACTTGTTCTGGTAGTCGTAGGCGCCTTCGGGCGCGGCGATGCGCACCACCGGCAGCGCGCGCGCGTCGAGCCCGTGGCCGAGCACGGCGCAGGTCACCTCCTCGCCTTCGATGAACTCTTCGCACAGCACGTCGGCGTCGTACTTCGCCGACAGCGTCACAGCGTCCTGCATCTGCGAGTAGCCCTCGACCTTGGTCACGCCGATGGACGAGCCTTCACGCGGCGGCTTCACGATCACGGGCAGGCCGAGCACGTCGGGCACGGCCATGATCTGTTCGCGGCTTTGCTGGTCGAAGGCCAGGCGCACGTACTTGGGCGTCGGCAGGCCGTCGGCTTGCCAGATGCGCTTGGTCATGACCTTGTCCATGGCCACGCTCGAGGCCATCACGCCCGAGCCGGTGTACGGAATGCCCAGCAGTTCGAGCGCGCCCTGCACGGTGCCGTCTTCGCCATGACGGCCATGCAGCGCGACGAAGCAGCGCGCGAAGCCGTCGCGCTTGAGCTCGAACAGCTCGCGCTGCGACGGGTCGAAGGCATGTGCGTCGACGCCGCGCGAACGCAGGGCTTCGAGCACGCCGGTGCCGGACATCAGCGAGATTTCGCGTTCGGCGGAGCTTCCGCCGAACAGCACGGCCACCTTGCCGAAGAGTTTTGGATCCTGAAGGCTCACGAGGCCCTCCCCTTGCGCGCACCGCGCTCCGATGTTGATGAGGACGGCGCCGCGGCGGCAGCCGCACCGAGTTCGACCACCTTGGCCGGCACCGCGCCGATGGATCCGGCGCCCATGCAGAGCACCACGTCGCCGGCACGGGCGTTGTCCAGGATGGCTTGCGGCATGGCGCCGATGTCGTCGACGAACACCGGCTCCACCTTGCCGGCCACGCGCAGTGCACGCGCCAGCGTGCGGCCGTCGGCGGCCACGATGGGCGCTTCGCCGGCAGCATAGACCTCGCCCAGCAGCACCGAATCGGCCGTGCCGATGACCTTGACGAAATCTTCGAAGCAGTCGCGCGTGCGGGTGTAGCGATGCGGCTGGAAGGCCAGCACCAGCCGGCGCCCCGGGAACGCACCGCGCGCGGCGGCGATGGTGGCCGCCATCTCGACCGGGTGATGGCCGTAGTCGTCGATCACGGTGAAGCTGCCCGCGGCGGCATCGCCCGGCACGCTCACGTCGCCGTAGCTCTGGAAGCGGCGGCCCACGCCCTTGAAGCCCGCCAGGCCGCGCTGCACGGCCTCGTCGGGAATGCCGAGCTCGACCGCCACCGCGATCACCGACAGCGCGTTGCGCACGTTGTGCTCGCCCGGCAGGTTCAGCACGACGGGCAGGTCGGGCAGCGTCACGCCGTTGCGGCGCTGCGCGGTGAAGTGCATCTGGCCGCCGACGGCGCGCACGTCGATCGCGCGCACCTGGGCGTCTTCGCCGAAACCGTAGCTGGTGACGGGGCAGGTGACGCTGGCCACGATGTCGCGCACGGCCGGATCGTCGGTGCAGAGAATGGCCACACCATAGAACGGCATGCGGTGCAGAAAATCGACAAAAGCCTTCTTGAGCTTCGCGAAGTCGTGCCCGTAGGTCTCCATGTGGTCGGCGTCGATGTTCGTGACCACCGCCATGACGGGCAGCAGATTCAGGAACGAGGCGTCTGATTCGTCAGCCTCGACCACGATGTAGTCGCCGCTGCCGAGCTGCGCGTTGGCACCGGCGCTGTTCAGGCGCCCGCCAATCACGAAGGTCGGATCGAGCCCGGCGGCGGCGAGCACGCTCGCCACCAGGCTGGTGGTGGTGGTCTTGCCGTGCGTGCCGGCAATCGCGATGCCCTGCTTCAGGCGCATCAGTTCGGCCAGCATCAGCGCGCGCGGCACGACCGGAATGCGCTTCTCGCGCGCGGCCAGCACCTCGGGGTTGTCCGACTGCACGGCGGTGGACGTGACTACCGCATCCGCGCCGTCGATGTGGGCGGCCGCGTGGCCGACGAAGGTGCCGATGCCCAGGCCCGCGAGCCGGCGCAGCGTGGCGCTGTCGGACAGGTCGGAGCCGGTGATCTTGTAGCCCAGGTTCAGCAGCACCTCGGCGATGCCGCTCATGCCGGAACCGCCGACGCCTACGAAGTGGATGTGGTGGATCGCATGCTTCATTTGGCAAGCTCCTCGCAGGCGCGGACGACGGCCTCGACGGCTTCGGTCTTCTGCATGGTCTTGGCCTTGGCGGCCTTGTCGATCAGCGCGGTGCGCTCGGTTTTCTGTAGCAAGTCAGCCAGCAATTCAGGAGTGAGGTCGGCCTGTTGCACCAGCCATCCGCCACCCGCGTCCACGAGGAAGCGCGCGTTGGTGGTCTGGTGGTCGTCGACCGCCGAAGGGAAAGGCACGAACAGCGCTGCTGCGCCGACGGCCGCGATTTCTGTGACGGTGCTGGCACCGGCGCGCGCGACGATGAAGTCGGCGTCGGCGTAGGCCTTGGCCGTGTCTTCGATGAAGGGCGTGAGTTCGCCTTCGACGCCGGCGGCCGTGTAGTTGGCGCGCAGTTCGTCGATCTGCTTGGCGCCGCTCTGGTGCAACACCTGCGGGCGCACGGCCGGCTCGATGCGCGCCAGTGCCTGCGGCACCACCGTGTTGAGGCCGCGCGCGCCGAGGCTACCGCCGACCACCAGCAATTTGAGCGGACCCGAGCGGCCTGCAAAACGTGTGGCCGGATCGGGCTGCGAGGTGAACGCGGCGCGCAGCGGATTGCCCACCCACTGCGCCTTCTTCAGCACATTCGGGAAAGCCGTGAACACGCGGTCGGCCACGCCCGCCAGCACCTTGTTGGCAAGGCCCGCCACCGAGTTCTGCTCGTGCAGCACCAGCGGCTTGTTGAGCAGCACGCCCATCATTCCGCCCGGAAAGGTGATGTAGCCGCCCAGGCCCACCAGCACGTCGGGCTTGACGCGGCGCACCACGCGAAAGCTCTGCCAGAAGGCGCGCAACAGCTTCAGCGGCAGCAGCGCCAGCGTGAGCGGGCCCTTGCCACGCACGCCGCCGAACTGCACGGGCTCGAAGGCGAAGCCGCGCGGGGGCACGAGCTTTTCTTCCATGCTGCCGGGCGCGCCCAGCCAGTGCACGCGCCAGCCGCGATCGCGCAGGGCCTCGGCCACGGCCAAGCCCGGGAAAATGTGGCCGCCGGTGCCGCCGGCCATGACGAGTGCGGTACGGCCGGTCATACGCGGCCCCCTCTCATCAGCACGCGGTTCTCGTAGTCGATGCGCAGCACAACGGCCAGCGCCACCAGGTTCATCAGAATGGCCGAACCACCGAAGCTCATCAGCGGCAGCGTCAGGCCCTTGGTGGGCAGTGCGCCCAGATTCACGCCCATGTTGATGAAGGCCTGGAAGCCGATCCACACGCCCACGCCCTGGGCGACGAGGCCCGAGAACACGCGGTCGAGCGCAATCGCCTGGCGGCCGATGTGCATGATGCGGCGCGTGAGCCACAGGAACAGGCCGATGATCAGCAGCACGCCGACCAGGCCGAATTCTTCGCCGATCACGGCCAGCAAGAAGTCGGTGTGCGCCTCGGGCAGCCAGTGCAGCTTCTCGACGCTGCCACCCAGGCCCACGCCGAAGACTTCGCCGCGCCCGATGGCGATCAGCGAGTGCGACAGCTGGTAGCCCTTGCCCAGCGCGTGCTCTTCGCTCCACGGATCGAGGTAGGCAAAGATGCGCTCGCGGCGCCACGGACTGGTCGCGACGATGGTGCCGAAGGCCACCACCACCAGCGCGGCGATCACGAAGAACATGCGCGCGTTCACGCCGCCCAGGAACAGGATGCCCATGGCGATCACGGCGATCACCATGAAGGCGCCCATGTCGGGCTCGGCCATGACCAGCATGCCGACCACCACCACCGCGACGCCCATCGGCAGCACGGCGCGGAAGAACCGCTCCTTGATCTCCATCTTGCGCACCATGTAGCTGGCGGCATAGAGCACCATCGCGAGCTTGGCCAGCTCCGAAGGCTGGAAGCGCATGAACCCCATCGGCAGCCAGCGGCGCGCGCCGTTGACGTTGATGCCGATGTGCGGAATGAGCACCGCCACCAGCAGCAGCAGCGAAGCCACGAAGAGCCAGGGCGCGGCGCGCTCCCAGGTCTTCATCGGCACCTGGAAGGTCAGCAGCGCGGCAATGAAGGCGAACACCACCGAGGCCGCATGCCGCGTGAGGAAGTACGAGGCGCTGTAGCCGGCGCGCGCAAAGCGCGGGTTGTCGGGCAGCGCGATGGAGGCCGAATACACCATGATCAGGCCCCAGGTCAGCAGCGCGACCGTGACCCAGACCAGCGCCTGGTCGAAACCCAGCACGCGCATCGGCGTGGCCTTGGTCTGCGCGATGCCGGCGCCGCCCAGCCGCACCGGCAGGTGCATCGGCAAGGCGTCGATGCCGCTGCGGGCGCGCCTGAACCAGCCACCGAAGCGGCTGGTGCGGGTTTCCGGCGTGGCGCCTGCGGCAGCGGAGTTCAAAGCTGTTCCTCCATCGACCCCGAGGCGGAAGACGACGGCGTGCCGGCCTCCGGGGCGTCTTGTCCAAGAAGCTCGCGCGGGCTGTCCGCGTAGGACTGCACGACCTCGCGGAACACTTCCGCGCGGTGCTCGTAGTCCTTGAACATGTCGAAGCTCGCACAGGCCGGTGACAGCAGCACGGCATCGCCGGGGTTGGCGCGCGCAGCGGCCAGCTTCACGGCCTCTTCCATCGAGCCGGCATGCATCAGCGAAACGCCGGTGCCGGCCAGCGCGGCTTCGATGATCGGCGCGTCGCGACCGATGAGCACCACGGCGCGCGCGTACTGGCGCACGGGCGCGGCGAGCGGATCGAAGTCCTGTCCCTTGCCTTCGCCGCCAAGGATCACGACCACGCGGCGGTCTTCGCCAAGCCCGGTCAGCGCGGCCACGGTGGCACCGACGTTGGTGCCCTTGCTGTCGTCGAAGTACTCGACATCGTCGATCAGCGCGATCGGCTCCACGCGGTGCGGCTCGCCGCGGTATTCGCGCAGGCCATACAGCATCGGGCCGAGCGCGCAGTCGGCCGCATTGGCGAGCGCGAGCGCGGCCAGGGCGTTCATGGCGTTGTGGCGACCACGGATGCGCAGCGCATCGGCGGGCATCAGGCGCTGCAGGAAGATTTCTTCTTCGACCACCGCGCCGCGCTTGCGCTTTTGCGTTTCGTCGGCTTCCAGTGCGCGCACCAGCCAGGTCATGCCGTTGACGCGCTCGATGCCGTAGTCGCCCGGGCGCAGCGGCATCGCGGTGCCGAAGGTGACGTGCGTACGGATCTGCGGGCGCTGCAGCTTCACCTTGACGGGCGCAGGCAGCATCGCCATCACGCCGGCGTCGTCGCGGTTCAGGATCATGAGGCCGCGCGCGCCGAAGATGCGCGCCTTGGCCGCCGCGTAGGCCGGCATGTCGCCGTGCCAGTCGAGGTGGTCCTGCGTGAGGTTGAGCACGGTGGCGGCGGTCGGCTCGAAATCCTGCACGCCGTCGAGCTGGAAGCTGGAGAGTTCGAGCACCCAGACATCCGGCAGCGTGTCGGCGTCGATGTGCGCGGACAGGGTGTCGAGCAGCGTGGGGCCGATGTTGCCGGCCACGGCCACGGTCTTGCCCGCGCGCTCGACCAGTTGGCCGGTGAGCGCGGTGACGGTGGTCTTGCCATTGGTGCCGGTAATCGCGAGCACGGCGGGCGTGTAGCCCCTGGGCGCTTCGGGCTCGACCGGGGGCGCCAGTTCGAGCTGGGGCGATTCTTCTTCGGCAGCGGCCGAGGCTGGGTTGGTCGCGGCGAACTCGGCGATCTTGGCGACGAATTCGGCGGCTTCCTTGGCGGCCGTGGGGACGTAAGGCTTGCCTGGGGTTGGCAGGCGGGAAAGCGTGGCGGGGGCCGGCGGGGTCGAAGGTGCTTCCGGCGTCGCGGGTGCATCGGCCGCTTCAGGTGCGGACTCGGGCGTTGCTTCGGGCGCTTCGGCGTTCGGCGCTTCTGCCGGCACCGGCACGGCAACGCTCATCGATGGATCGCGCGGCATGGCCTCGGCCATGGCGGGAGCGACTGGCTCGGGGGTGGCTTCGACAGCTTCGGGTGTTTCGGCTGCTGGCGCGGGTTCGACCGATTTCGTCGGTTCGACGGGCGCAGCCGGCTCGGCCACAACCACGGCTTCGGCGGCATGAGCCTGCACAGCTTCGTGGGTCGCTTCCGGCGTTTCGCTGGACGGTGCCACTTCGCTGACCTGTGCCGACACGGCGGCTTCACCCTGCACGGCTTCGGGCAGTGCAGGCGCTTCAGGTGCCGGCGTTGCTTCCGGCGTATCGACGTGCAGCGACGGTTCACCCAACGGCAATTCAGCCTGGGCTTCCGTTTCCACAGCCTCCTGCGGCACTTCAGTTGTTGCCTGCGCCTCGGGCTCGGCCACCACTTCAGGCTCGGGTTCAACCTCCACGACCGGCACTTCGACCGTTCGCAGGTCCAGCAGCGCGCGCGCGAACAGATCCAGTTCGCCACCCACCGGCAGCCCCACCGCACGTGCCGCATCGGCCACCGGCGCGATGGTGGCGGGCGAGAGGCCGGGCGAGCGGTACACCGCGCGAATCGGCGTGCCTTCGATCAGCCCGGCCGAGAACGGCCCGCCGACGAAAGCGACATCGGGCCACTCCGCCTTCAGCGTCGCGAGCAGCGCGGGCGCCTCGCGCGTGTCGGCCACGGTCACGACCGCACCGTGGCGCGCGCACCAGCGCGCCATCGCCAGCCCGGACGCACCAAGGCCCAGGATGAGAACGGGGAGGTCTTTCAGATGCCGCATGTGCTTTTTCTTTTCAGCGCAGCTTCAGCGTGGAAAGACCCACGAGGCACAGCAGCATCGTGATGATCCAGAAGCGCACCACGACCTGCGTCTCGCGCCAGCCGCTCTTCTCGAAGTGGTGGTGCAGCGGCGCCATCTTGAGCACGCGACGGCCTTCGCCATAACGCTTCTTCGTGTACTTGAAGTACATGACCTGCGCCATCACCGAGATCGCCTCGACCACGAAGATGCCACCCATGATGAAGAACACGATCTCCTGGCGCACGATGACCGCGATGGTGCCCAGCGCGCCGCCGAGCGCCAGCGCGCCCACGTCGCCCATGAATACCTGCGCCGGATGGGTGTTGAACCAGAGGAAGGCCAGCCCCGCGCCGGCCATGGCCGAGCAGAACACCAGCAGTTCGCCCGAGCCCGGGATGTTGGGGAACAGCAGGTACTTGGAATACACCGCGCTGCCCGTGACATACGCGAACACGCCCAGCGCCGAGCCCACCATCACCACCGGCATGATCGCCAGGCCATCGAGCCCGTCGGTGAGGTTCACGGCGTTGCTCGCACCCACGATCACGAGGTACGTGAGGATCACGAAACCGATGCCGCCCAGCGGGTAGCTCACTTCCTTGAAGAAGGGCACCAGCAGGTTGATCTTGGGCGGAAAGTCGAGATCGAAGCCCGACTGCACCCACGCGAAGAACAGCTGCAGCACGCGCCAGTTGGAGCTTTCGGAGATGCTGAAGAGCAAATAGAAACCGGCCATCAGGCCGACCACCGACTGCCAGAAATACTTCTCGCGCGAGCGCATGCCTTCCGGGTCCTTGCGCACCACCTTGCGCCAGTCGTCGACCCAGCCGATGGCACCGAAGCCCATCGTGACCCACAGCACGATCCACACGAAGCGGTTCGAGATGTCGAACCACAGCAGCGTGGCGAAGGCGATGGCGAACAGCACCAGCACGCCGCCCATGGTGGGCGTGCCGCTCTTGGTCAGGTGCGTTTCCATGCCGTAGCCGCGCACCGGCTGGCCGATCTTGAGTGCGGCCAGGCGACGGATCACATACGGGCCGGCCACGAGGCCGACCACGAGCGCCGTCAGCGCCGCCATCAGCGCGCGGAATGTGAGGTACTGGAAAACGCGCAAAAACCCGAACTCGGGCGACAGCGTTTGCAGCCATTGGGCCAGGCTCATCAGCATGTTGTCTTGCTCGGTTCATGCGTCATGACCGGCCTCCTTTTGTTGTTTTGGGATGTGACTGAGCGAGATCGCCGATGGCCTGCACCACGCGTTCCATCTTCATGAAGCGCGAGCCTTTCACGAGCACGCTGCCGACCAGCGGCAGGCGGGCGAGCACGGCGGCGAGCAGCGCGTCGTAGTCACCGAAATGACGGCCGTTGTCGGCATCCGCAAAGGCCGAGACGGTGTGCGCGGTCTCGGCACCGAGCGTGTAGACGGCCTCGATGCCGCGCTGCTTTGCCCAGGCGCCGACCTCGGCGTGGAATTCGGGGGCGCGGTCGCCGACCTCGCCCATGTCGCCGAGCACCAGCAGGCGCGGACCCGGCAGGCCGGCGAGCACGTCGATGGCGGCGATCACCGAATCGGGGTTGGCGTTGTAGCTGTCGTCGACCAGCGTGAGCGTGTGCTTGTTGGACAGCACGACCTCGCTGGCCTTGGAGCGGCCCTTGACCGGCTCGAACGCCGACAGGCCCACTGCGATGGTCTCGATGGAAACTCCGGCCGCGAGCGCGCACGCCGTGGCGGCCAGCGCGTTGCCCACGTTGTGGCGGCCCGCGATGTGCAGGCGCGCGTCGAAGGCGCCGAGCGGCGTGCGCACGCGCACGGCCCAGGCGCCCTGCTTCCACTCGGCGCTGTCGAGCGAGACGTCGGCGGCCTCGTCTTCGCCGAAGGTCATGCAGCGCCGGTTGCCGCCTTCGCGGGCCATGTCGGTCCACAGCGCGGTGAAGGTGTCGCCGTACGGGAACACGGCCGTGCCGTCATCGGGCAGCACCGCGAACACGGCAGCGTTTTCGACGGCCACGGCCTCGACGGTGGCCATGAATTCCTGGTGTTCGCGCTGGGCGTTGTTGACCAACGCGATGGTCGGGCGCGAGATGGCGGCCAACCGTGCGATCTCGCCCGGATGGTTCATGCCGAGTTCGAGCACGGCGCGTTGATGCGACGCGCGCAGGCGCAGCAGCGTGAGCGGCACGCCGATCTCGTTGTTGAAGTTGCCGGCCGTCGCCAGCGCGCGTTCGGCGCGGAAGGCGAACAGGATCGCCGCGATCATCTGCGTGACGGTGGTCTTGCCGTTGCTGCCGGTGACGGCAATGAGCGGCAGCTCGAACTGCGCGCGCCAGCCCGCGCCGAGCGCACCGAGCGCGGCCAGCGAGTCGGGCACTTCGAGGCCCGCAAGGCCTGCGGCTTCGAGGCCGTGATGGGCAATGGCCGCAACGGCGCCCTGCTTCTTCGCATCGGCAAGGAAGTCGTTGGCGTCGAAGCGCTCGCCCTTGAGCGCGACGAACAGGTCGCCCGCCGCCAGCGTGCGCGTGTCGGTGTGCACGCGGGCGATGACCGTCGAAGGGTCACCCACCAGCCGCGAGCCGGGAATCCATTGCTGGGCCTGCGCCAGCGTGAGGTCGAGAGGTGTCGTGTCGGTCATGCCGCGGCACCCCGCTTTGCCAGCGCCTGCTGCGCATGGGTCTTGTCTGAAAACTCGATGCGCTGGCCGGCGATTTCCTGCCAGGCCTCGTGGCCCTTGCCGGCGATCAGCACCACGTCTTGCGGTGCAGCTTGTGCGAGCACGTCGGCAATGGCCGCCGCGCGGTCGGGCTGCACCTGGGCGGCCTCGGGGCGCGAGAGGCCGCGCAGCACCTGGGCAATGATCGCGTCGGGCTTCTCGCTGCGCGGGTTGTCGCTGGTCACGACCACGCGGTCGGCCTGGCGCTCGGCCACGGCAGCCATCATCGGGCGCTTGATCGGGTCGCGGTCGCCGCCGCAGCCGAACAGGCACCAGAGCGCGCCACCGCGCTGCCTGGCGAGCGGGCGCAGGCCGATGAGGGCCTTGTCGAGCGCATCGGGCGTGTGGGCGTAGTCGACCACCGCGAGCGGTGCACTGGCGACGTCGGCCAGGGCCACGCGCTCCATGCGGCCCGGCACGCTGGTCAGGCCGGTGCAGGCCGTGACGGCTTGCGCCAGCGTCAGGCCCAGCGCGCGCAGCGTGCCGAGCACGCCCAGCAGGTTGGCCACGTTGTATTGTCCGATCAACCCGGTCGAGAGCCGCTCCACCGCGGCCGCGCCATGCTCGGCCACCGAGAACTGCAGGCCCTGCTCGTCATAGCCGACGTCGCGCGCCATCAGCCGCGCCGCATGGCCTTCGGCCGACACGGTCCAGACGTCGAGCGCACCGATGCCGCCGTCGACCAGGTTCGCGCACAGGCTGGCGCCATGCACGTCGTCGATGTTGATGACTGCCGCGCGCAGGCCGGGCCAGCGGAACAGCTCGGCCTTGGCCTGCCAGTAGGCGTCCATGCTGCCGTGGTAGTCGAGATGGTCCTGCGTGAAATTGGTGAACACGGCCACCGCCACGCGCGTGCCGTCGAGCCGGCGTTCGGCGATGCCGATCGACGAGGCCTCGATGGCGCAGGCGCCGAAGCCGTTCGTGACCATCGCGCGCAACTCACGCTGCATCATCACGGGGTCGGGCGTGGTGAGGCCGGTGTAGGTCAACTCGGGCGGCACGCCGATGCCCAGCGTGCCCATCACGCCGCAGGGCGACGGTGCGCAGCGCTCCACGGTGCCGTCGGGCCGCATCGCGCGAACGCCACCGGCCGCACGCAGCGTGCCGAGCGATTCGGCCAGCCACCACGCGGTGGAGGTCTTGCCGTTGGTGCCGGTCACGGCCAGCACGTCGAGCAGGGCCGAGGGGTTGTCGTAGAAGGCCGATGCGATCGGGCCGGTCGAGGCCTTGAGGCCGGGGTAGCTCACGATGCGTTCATCGCCGTCGAAGCCGAAGGCCTCGACGCCTTCGTGCTCGACCAGGCAAGCCACGGCACCTTGTGCCAGCGCGGCGGCCACGTGTTTGCGCCCATCGGTCGCGGCACCGGGCCACGCAATGAAGGCGTCGCCCGCGCGCACGGCGCGGCTGTCAGCATGCAGCGCACCCTGCACGCGCTCCTTGAGCCAGAACGCCGCCAGTTGGGGAGAAGTGAATGTCAGCATGGTCAGAAGCTCTCGTCGACGCCCTGCGTCATCACAAGCGGTTTGACCGCCAGGTCGGGCGGAACGTTCATCATGCGCAGGGTCTGCTGCACGACCTCGCTGAACACCGGCGCGGCCGCAAGGCCGCCGAAATACTGACCGTCGGTGGGCTCGTCGATCATCACCGCGACGATGATGCGCGGCTTCTCGATGGGCGCCATGCCGGTGAACCAGGCACGGTACTTGTTGCTGGCGTAGCCCTTGCCGACCTGCTTGTGGGCCGTGCCCGACTTGCCGCCGACCGAGTAGCCGACCGTCTGCGCGCGCGTGCCGGTGCCGCCGGGGCCGGCGGCCATCTGCAGCATCTTGCGCACGGCCAGCGCGTTGGAGGGCGAGAACACGCGCACGCCGACCGGCGGCTCGGTGTTTTTGAGGATGGTGACCGGAATGATCGAGCCGTCGTGCGCGAACGAGGTGTACGAGTGCGCCATCTGGAACAGCGAAGCCGACAGGCCGTAGCCGTAGGCCATGGTGGCCTGCTCGACCGGCTTCCAGGTCTTCCACGGACGCAGCCGGCCGGTGACGGCGCCCGGAAACTGGATCTGCGGCTTCTGGCCGTAGCCGAGCGCGGTGTAGGTGTCCCACATCTCGTGCGGGGTCATCTTCTGGGCGATCTTGAGCGCGCCGACGTTGCTCGACTTCTGGATCACGCCCTCGACCGTCAGCGTGCCGTAGTTGTGCGTGTCGCTGATGGTGAAGCCACCGATCTGGAAGCGGCCGGGGCCGGTTTCGATCAGCGTCGTCGGCTTCACGCGGCCGGCCTCGAGTGCCATGCCGACGGTGATCGGCTTCATGGTCGAGCCAGGCTCGAAGGTGTCGGTGAGCGCGCGGTTGCGCAGCTGCTCGCCGGTCAGGTTCTGGCGCTTGTCGGGCACGTAGCTCGGGTAGTTGGCCAGCGCCAGCACCTCGCCGGTGACGGCGTCGAGCACCACCACGCTGCCGGCCTTGGCCTTGCGCGCGGTGACCGCATCGCGCAGCTTCTGGTAGGCGAAGAACTGCACCTTGCTGTCGACGCTCAGCTGGATGTCCTTGCCGTCGAGCGGCGGAACGATGTCGCCCACGCCTTCGACCACGCGGCCCAGCCGGTCCTTGATGACGCGGCGCGACCCGGCCTTGCCGCCCAGGTCCTTGTTGAACGCCAGCTCGATGCCTTCCTGGCCGTTGTCTTCCACGTTGGTGAAGCCCACCACGTGCGCGGCGGCCTCGCCCTCGGGGTACTGGCGCTTGTATTCCTTGCGCTGGTAGATGCCCTTGAGGTTCATCGCGGCAATCTGCTTGGCGATGGGCTCGTCGACCTGGCGCTTGATCCAGACGAAGGTCTTGTCTTCGTCCTCGAGCTTCTTGTCGAAATCCTTTTGCGACATCTCAAGCAGCTTGGCCACCTGCTTGAGCTTGGCCCGCACCTCGGGGTCGTCGCGCTCGATGTCTTCGGGAATGGCCCAGATGCTGGGCGCCACCACGCTGGACGCGAGGATGAGCCCGTTGCGGTCGAGGATGCGGCCGCGGTTGGCCGGCAGCTCGAGCGTGCGTGCAAAGCGCACTTCGCCCTGCCGCTGGAAGAAGCCGTTGTTGAAGACCTGCACGTATGCGGCCCGCCCCGCCAGCATGACGAAGCCCAGCGCAATGCCGGCGACGATGAACTTGCTGCGCCAGACCGGCGTCTTGCTCGCGAGCAAGGGGCTGGTGGTGTAGCGCACGCTGCGGTTGCCGCGGCTCATCGTGCGGCCCTCCCCGTGGCGGGCTTGGGCGGCGTCACAGGCGCCACCGGCGCCACGGCCGGGATCACCGAGCCATCGGGACGCACGTACTGCGTGATGGCCGGCGTGGTCGTGCGCATCTGCAGCTGCTCCTTGGCGAGCTTCTCGACGCGCAACGGCGTGGCCTGGGCGCGCTTTTCGACCTGCAGGCGGTCGCGGTCGGTTTCGAGGCGGCGCGCTTCCTGCTGCACGCGATCGAGCTCGGTGTAGAGCTGGCGCGACAGGTACTGCGTGTGCACAAGGTACAGCGCCGTCGCAATGACGGCCAGCAGCAGCAGGATGTTGATGCGGGCCATGGTCAGTTGGCCTCGGTGCGTTCGGCGACGCGCAGGATGGCGCTGCGCGAGCGCGGGTTGCCGCTCACCTCGGCTTGCGACGGCTTGATGCGTTCGAGCGCGTTGAGCTTCATCACCTTGGGTGCGGCAAAGGGCGCGCGGCGGTCGTAGACCTCCTTCGAGTGCTTGGCGATGAACTGCTTGACGATGCGGTCTTCCAGCGAATGGAAGCTGATCACCGCAAGCCGGCCGCCGGGCTGGAGCACGGAAAGACTCGCCTCTAGCGCCTGTTGCAGCTCTTCAAGCTCGGCGTTGATGAAAATCCGAAAAGCCTGAAATGTGCGCGTTGCAGGGTTCTGGCCCTGCTCGCGGGTTTTGACCGTGCCAGCCACGAGCTCGGCCAGTTCGGTGGTGGTTGAAATTGGGCCCCGTTCTTGTCGGCGAGCAACAATCGCCTTTGCAATCTGAACAGCAAACCGTTCTTCGCCATAGTCACGGATCACCTCTGCAATCTGCTGAAGTTCGGCCGTTGCCAGCCACTCGGCCACGCTCTCGCCGCGCGTGGTGTCCATGCGCATGTCGAGCGGGCCGTCGAAACGAAAACTGAAACCGCGCACCGGGTTGTCGATCTGCGGCGAACTCACGCCCAGGTCCATCAGCACGCCCGCCACGCTCGCGTCGGGCAGTTCGCCCAGCGAGCGGAATCCCTGGTGGCGGATAGAAAAACGCGCATCCGAGATGCGCGCTGCTTCGGCCACTGCTTCCGCATCCTTGTCGAATGCGATCAGCCTGCCTTCCGGCGCCAGCCGCGCGAGGATCGCGCGCGCGTGCCCTCCGCGCCCGAAGGTCGCATCCACGTAGGTGCCGGCGGCCGCCGCGTTGCCGGAAAGAAGGGCTTCCACCGCTTCGTTCAGCAAGACGGTCGTATGGGTCCATGGGGTGTTCACGTGGATCCTCAGAACGCGAAGTCCTGAAACACATCGGGCATCTCGCCCTGGGTGGCCTCGGCCTCCTTGGCCTCGTAGGTGGCCTTGTCCCAGAGTTCGAAATGGTTGCCCATGCCCAGCAGCAGCGTGTCGCGGTTGATGCCGGTGGCGGCGCGCAGCTCGGGCGACACCAGGATGCGGCCCGTGCCGTCCATTTCCACGTCCATGGCGTTGCCCAGGAAGACGCGCTTCCACCACTGCGCCGACATCGGCAGCGCGGCGATGCGCTCGCGGAATTTCTCCCATTCAGGACGGGGGAACACCATCAGGCATCCGTGCGGATGCTTGGTGATCGTGAGCTGGCCGCCTGCCGTGGCGCTCAGGACGTCGCGGTGCCGGGTCGGCACGGAGAGCCGCCCCTTGGCATCCAGACTGAGCGATGAAGCGCCTTGAAACACGACCACGAAACCCCTGTGTTGGGAGGTGCTGCGGTACCCGGAAGGGGCACTACCCGCACTTTTTCCCACTTAACTGCACTTTTTTGCACTGTAGCAGGAAACACTTGGGACGCAACTGGCCGTAGGTGGTATTTTTTGTAATGGAATCAACGACTTAGCGCCGACTCCCAAACCTGGGAATCGGCGAATTTCGTTGAAAATGAAGTACTTAGCTCACGCAGTGAAAGTGATGCGTGAAGGATTCCCCCGTTACAGGGGGAAGAAGAAGCGGCTTCAGAGGATGAAGCGCGAAAGGTCTTCGTCGTGACTTAGTGCCGCAAGGCGCTGGTCGACGTAGGCGGCATCGATGCGGATCGATTGGCCTTCAAGGCGGGTCGCGTCGAAGCTTACCTCATCCAGCAAACGCTCCATCACGGTCGACAAACGGCGTGCGCCGATGTTCTCGGTGCGCTCGTTGACCTCGAAGGCGATGCTGGCCAGCCGGGTCACGCCGTCGGGCGTGAAATCGAGCGTCACGCCTTCGGTGGCCAGCAGCGCCTGGTACTGCTTCACGAGCGAAGCGCGGGTCTGCGTGAGGATGCTTTCGAAGTCCGCCACCGAGAGCGACTGCAGCTCGACACGAATCGGAAAGCGCCCCTGCAGCTCGGGAATCAGGTCGCTCGGCTTGCTCAGGTGGAAGGCGCCGCTCGCGATGAACAGCATGTGGTCGGTGCGCACCACGCCGTACTTGGTCGTCACGGCCGTACCCTCGACCAGCGGCAGCAGGTCGCGCTGCACGCCCTGGCGCGACACGTCGGAGCCCTGCGCTTCGCTGCGCGTGGCGACCTTGTCGATCTCGTCGATGAAGACGATGCCGTTCTGCTCGGCGTTGGTGATGGCCTGCGTGCGGATCTCGTCCTCATTGACCAGCTTGGCCGCCTCTTCGTCGGTCAGCAGGCGCAGCGCCTCGGCGATC
Source organism: Variovorax sp. VaC1 (assembly GCF_043658315.1). Lineage (NCBI taxonomy): Bacteria > Pseudomonadati > Pseudomonadota > Betaproteobacteria > Burkholderiales > Comamonadaceae > Variovorax > Variovorax sp. VaC1. The sequence continues at coordinate 298,329 of NZ_JBIGLT010000004.1, forward strand.
TTGAGCTTGCGGGTCTTGCGCTTGCCCTGCCCCAGCTGGCCGAACATGCCGCGCAGCTGCTCGGTCATTTCCTCCATGCCGGCCGGGCCCATGATCTCGAGCGGCGTGCGGGTCTCGGCGAGGTCGAGTTCGATTTCCTTGTCGTCGAGCTGGTGCTCGCGCAGCTTCTTGCGGAACGCCTGGCGCGTGGGGTTGGGGCCTTCCAGCGCGGTGGTGGTGCTGCCGTCCGCACCGCGCGCGGGCGGCAGCAGCACGTCGAGGATGCGCTCTTCGGCCGCGTCTTCGGCGCGGGCGCGCACCTTCACGCTCTCGGCTTCGCGGGTCTGCTTGACGGCGATCTCGGCGAGGTCGCGAATGATCGAATCGACATCCTTGCCGACGTAGCCCACCTCGGTGAACTTGGTCGCCTCGACCTTGATGAAAGGCGCATCGGCCAGGCGCGCGAGGCGGCGGGCGATCTCGGTCTTGCCCACGCCCGTGGGGCCGATCATGAGAATGTTCTTCGGCGTGATCTCGCCGCGCAGCTTGTCCTCGACCTGCTGGCGGCGCCAGCGGTTGCGCAGGGCAATGGCCACGGCGCGCTTGGCGGCGGGCTGGCCGACGATGTGGTTGTCAAGCTCGGAGACGATTTCCTGAGGGGTCATGGGCATGGTCAGAGCGCTTCCACCGTGTGGTTCATGTTCGTGTAAATGCAGATTTCTCCGGCGATCGCCAGCGATTTGCGCACGATCTGCTCGGCCGAAAGGTCGGTGTTCTCGATCAGCGCCTTGGCCGCCGACTGCGCGTAGGCACCGCCCGAACCGATGGCGATCACGCCGTCTTCGGGCTCCAGCACGTCGCCGTTGCCGGTGATGATGAGCGAGGTGGTGGCGTCGGCCACGGCCAGCATCGCCTCGAGCTTGCGCAGCACGCGGTCGGTGCGCCAGTCTTTCGTGAGTTCGACGGCAGCGCGGGTCAGGTGCCCCTGGTGCTTTTCGAGCTTGGCCTCGAAGCGCTCGAAGAGCGTGAAGGCGTCGGCCGTGGCGCCGGCAAAGCCGGCCAGCACCTTGCCGTGATAGAGCCGGCGCACTTTGCGCGCCGTGCCTTTGATGACGATATTGCCGAGAGTGACCTGCCCGTCCCCGCCAATGGCGACCTGATCGCCTTGGGGGGTCTTGCGGCGCACGCTCACGATGGTGGTGCCGTGAAACTGTTCCATCGAAGCCATCTGGGGATGGCGCCGATCAATGCAACCCCTTTGTTACGCCCGGAATCCATTCCAGGAGCCCTGCTAGGCCGCTCGCGCCGCCCCTGCGCAACAGGGGGCAAGGAAGCCTGAAGGCTAGTTCTTCCTCACCGCCACGGTGGCGTGGTCGGCGATGCCGATGAGGTTGAACAGCGCGGCCATCAGGCGGTGCGCGTCGACGAACTGCACCCGCTCGCCATTGGCATCGCGCGCGCGCACCCAGCTCAGCAGCGTGCCCGCGGCGGTGAGGTCCATGCGCACCAGCGCCGCACAGGAAATGACCGGCGCCGTGGTGTGGCGCAGGTCGCTGTCCAGCCGCTGCCAGCACGAGAGCGAATCACCGCGCAGATCGCCCGCCAGCGCGGCAAAACCGCTGTCAGTGGACGGAAAGCTTTCGGAATCGCCGCCGACCGACAGCAGCGACCACACCGAACTGGGCCGGCTGGCCGGCGGTGCCGCCAGCGAGGTGCACTCGCCCCGGGGGTCCTGCCACGAAGGCGGCGACACCTCGTAGGTGATGCAGTAATTGAGCGCCACCAGCTCGAAATCGTCGGGCAGGTGCATCATGCGCAGCGCCGCCAGGTGCAGCTGCCACCAGATGTCGTCGGTGCCGCGCTCGTTGTTGGGCGCAGCCTCGGACAATACCGCCAGCAGCTGCGCGGTGCCCATGAAGCGCAATTGCACCGGCGAATCGGCCCAGTGCGTGAACAGCACGCGCAGCGGCGCGGCCGCATCGGGCTCGATGCCGGTGAGGCCACGCCAGTCGAGCGTCCAGACCGACCCGGCCTTCGACAGCGCCCGCGTGAGCGCCATCAAGCCTTCACGCGCCAAGCGCGCGGGGCTGACCCAATCGGCACTACCACCCTCGCCGGCCGCGCCAGCGTCTTCGCTGGCGGTGACGGCCTTCACGCTGCGGGCCAGTTCTTCGAGCGATACCCAGTCGGGGCCCATGCGCTTCATGCGCTGCGCGTAGCGCATGCGGGCGGCCGCGAACTTGGCGGCATCGCCCGTCGCGCGGTACAGGTCGAACAGGGCGCGCCAACGGCTGTCGTCGCGCTCGGCCGCGGGGTCGTTCTCGCCGCTGGAAGCCGGGGCGCTCTCGGAGGCCAGGGCCTGCAGCAGGATGGCCTCGGCGCCGGCATCGTCGCCATGCGCGAAGCGGATCACCGCCTCTTCGAGCGCGCCATCGTGGGCGAGCCGCGACGACATCAGTGGCACGTCGCCGCTGCCGGCAACGGCCGGGGGGCTGCCCGCTGCCACCGAAGCGGCAACTGCCGGCGGTGCCGGCGCGCGCTCGGCCTGCCCTTCGAGCAAATCGTCGGTATGCACGGGCGGCAGCGTCTCGGCGCCGGCCTCGGGCGGTGGATTGACCAACGTTTCGCCGTTGGGGCCTCGCCCCTTCCACCACTGCTGCGACATCTGCTCTTCGATCTCGTCGATCTTCTTGAGCGTGAGCGCGCGGCCTTCCGATTTTTCGGAAGAGCTGTTGATGTTGAAGGACGACGGCGTGACCGTCGCTTCGAAGGCATGGGCGGCGGCTTCGCGCTGACGCAGCTTGCGCAGCATGTCGAACTCGCGCCGGCGCACGAAGTCGTTGCGCTGGCGCCGCTCGATCATCTCCTTGAGCATCTCCCGGCTGTAGGTCTGCTCGGGCAGCGAGGAATCCGAGGAAGGCGCATCCAGCTCCGACCAATCCTTGAGCGGATTGCGAACAAATTTGGCCACCTTGGAAAAAAGGCGGCCCGATTCTTCCTTTGCCATGCGGTGAAGACTATCGAACGGGCAGGATTCTTTCTACCTTCCTGTCGATCAGTCCCCGAACATCTTCTGCTTGAGTTCGCGGCGTTGCTGCGCTTCGAGCGACAGCGTGGCCGTCGGGCGGGCCAGCAGGCGGCCGACACCGATGGGCTCGCCGGTCTCGTCGCAGTAGCCGTAGTCGCCGGCGTCGATGCGCTGGATCGATTGCTCGATCTTCTTGAGCAGCTTGCGCTCGCGGTCGCGCGTGCGCAGCTCGAGCGCGTGCTCTTCCTCGATGGTGGCGCGGTCGGCCGGGTCGGGCACGACCACGGTGTCTTCGCGCAGGTGCTCGGTGGTTTCACCGGCGTTCTCGAGGATGCCGCGCTTGAGTTCCACCAGCTTCAGGCGGAAGAACGCCATCTGCTTTTCATTCATGTACTCGTCGTCGGGCATGGCGATGACTTCGGCATCGCTCAGCTCGGCGGCGGACTTGGCCTTCCAGTTGTTGGCCAGCTTCGGGTCTTTCTTGACGGCCAGCGGCGGTGGCGGCACCAGCGCGGTGGAAGGCGCTTGCGAGAAGCTGGACTTGGCGGCGGTCGACGCCACCGATTGCGGCATCGAAGGGACGGTCAGTTGCGACAGCCGGGACACGCGGCCACCACGTGCAGCGGGTGCGGGCGTGGCGGTTTGAGCGGGCATCGAGGGTGTCGCCGGGGCGGAAGAGGAGGCGGCAGCCGTTTTTTTCATGGGGATCGGGGGGGCAGAAGGAACGGCAGCAGGGCGGCCGACGGGTTTGGATGACGATGGACCCGCACCTGCTGCGGTCTTGGCCGCAGGCTTGACGGGCTTCTTTGCAGCAGTCGCGGCCTTGGCCGGTGGTGCTGCGGGCTTTTTGGATGGCGCGCTTTTCTCCTTCGCGGCAGGACCATGTGCAGTGGCGGAAACCTTTTTCGCCGCGGGTACAGCCTTCGCAGCCGGCGCCTTCTTTGCGGCGGGCTTGGTTGCTGGCGTGGCCTTTGCGGCGGGTTTCTTCACGGTGACTGGCTCCTTGAACGAACTGGAACGCGCTTTCACTGGGTGTCTCCTCCCATGAGAGCCACTGCGGCTTTCAGGCCGTGCGGGCTCCACGTTGTCGGGGTGCTCGCCAGTGGCGAACCCCGGGGTTATACCCCCGAAAGCCCACCAGAAACGTGCGGCGCCCCGTGCCGGAAGTCACATCTTGTCCATCGGGACGGAACATGGCTGCCGGAACAGGCGCGCGATTGTATAGAGAACTCGGACACGCGGGCACGCCATGGCCACGACGACCGAGTCCGTTAGCATCGCCCCGCGTTGTCGGAGAGGGCAACGCAGGCATGCCCATGCCCATTCGCGGCGCGGGCCCATCCGATCATTCGACAAAAGAAAGCAAGTCTTGAGCAAGAAAGCAGTATTGGGAGTCCTGGCAGCGGCCATCGCCGTCGCCTATGGCGGCAGCACCTGGTGGGCCGCCTCGCAGATCAAGTCGCGTTACGACACCGCCTTCGACGAGCTGCCGAAGCAGACGGCGATGGTGCGCGTGGTCGAGCGCAACTACGACCGCGGCTTCCTCGGTGCCGTCAGCACCGTGACCCTGGAAATCGGCTGCGCCCCCGAGCCCGCTGCCGCCGCGCCGGCCCCCGTCGCCAAGTCCGCGGAAGGCGAAGAAGCCGACGCCGACACCGACGAAGACAAGGACGCCGAAGCCGACACCGCCCCGCTCAAGCCCTTCCGCATCACCCTGCGCGACACCATCCACCACGGCCCGCTGGCCGGCGGCTCGCTGGCTGCCGCCACCATCGACAGCGAACTGGTGCTCGACGCCCAGACGCAAGCCAATGTCGAGAAATTCTTCGGCAAGGCCAAGCCCCTGACGGCCCACACCAAGGTCGGCTTCAGCGGCGCCTTCACGACCGACATGACGGTCGCGCCCGCCAAGCTGGCCGAAGACGGCAAGGGCCAGTTCACCTGGCAAGGCGCGCAGGCCCGCATGGAAGTGAACGCGGCACGCACCCAGGTGCGCTACGACCTCACGATGCCGGGCCTGGACTTCAGCGACACCCGCAGCGGCGTGACCATGAAGATGGGCAAGCTCGCCGTCAAGGCCGACATGGACAGCAGCGCCGGCTGGATCCTGGCCACCGGCAAGACCGAAGGCCGGCTCGATTCGCTCGAATTCGCGGCCCCCAAGGGCCTGGGCACTGCCCCCGGCGGCGAGCACAAGGCGCTGCCGACCGTGCTGCTGCAAGGCATCGACCTGATCGGCGAGGCCAGCATCAAGGACGGCCTGTATGCATCGGGCGGCACCCTCAAGGGCAGCGGCAAGATCGGCGAGACCAAGATCGACAAGTTCGAGGTGGGCAGCAGCGCCCGCAACATCCACGCCGCCGGCTACAAGAAGCTGGCCGACGCCTGGATGCAGTCCGGTGCCGCCAACGGCTGCGGCAAGGGCGGCAGCAAGGCCTCGCAGGAAGCCATCAAGGCGCTGACCGACCAGCTGGCCCCCGACATCAAGGCCATGGCCAAGTACAGCCCCGAATTCGGTCTCGACAAGATGCTGGTCGAGATCGACGGCAAGCGCGCCGAGATCAGCTACACCGCCGGCCTGACCGGTGTGACCGACGAAGACCTGCAAGCCCCCGGCACCGCGCTGATGATGAAGCGCGGCGTGTTCAAGGCCAACGCACGGCTGCCGATGAAGTGGCTCGAGAAGCTGGCCGAGACCGGCGCCGAAAGCGGCCAGACGCCGCCGCCCGAAATGGTGGCGGGCCTGGTCGAGCAAGGCGAACAGAAGGGCTTCGTCAAGCGCGATGGCGACGACGTCACCGCGCAGGTCGAGTTCAGCGCAGGCAGCCTGAAGGTCAACGGCAAGCCGCTGGGCGCGCCGGGCGCGGGCAACTGAGCCCAGGCTTCCCCTGAATAGAAAAGGGCGCTGACCTCGCGGTCAGCGCCCTTTTTCATTCCTATCAGCGCAAGCAGTCCGTCAGACCAGGCACTGCTCCAGCCCCTGCTCGAGAATTTCACGCGGCAGCTCGATGCCGATGAACACCATGCGGCTCTGGCGCGCCTCGTCCTTGCCCCACTCCGGGCCCAGGTCGCTGCCCATGAGCTGGTGCACGCCCTGGAAGATCACCTTGCGCTCGGTGCCCTTCATGTTCAGCACGCCCTTGTAGCGCAGCATGCGCGGGCCGTAGATGTTGACGATGGCGCCCAGAAAGTCTTCGAGCTTGGCCGGGTCGAAGGCGCGGTCGGCCTTGTAGACGAAGCTCTTCACGTCATCGTCGGTGTGGTGATGGTGGCCGTGGCCTTCGTGCTTGTGCGAGGGGTGGTCGCAATGCTCGCCATGCGCGTGGTCATGGTCGTGATGGTCGTGGTCGTCTTCCTTCAGGAAGTCGGGGTCGATGTCCAGCTTGGCGTTCAGGTTGAAGCCGCGCAGGTCGAAGATGTCCTTGAGCGGTACGTCGCCGAAATGCGCCTTCTGCTGCGGCGCGCGCGGGTTCATGTGCTTGAGGCGATGGATCAGCGCTTCGGTCTCTTCCGCCGACACCAGCTCGCTCTTGCTGATGAAGATCTGGTCGGCAAAACCCACCTGGCGGCGTGCTTCCTGGCGGTCGTTCAGTTGCTGCGGCGCATGCTTGGCATCCACCAGCGTGAGGATCGAGTCGAGCAGGTAGCTCTCGGCGATCTCGTCGTCCATGAAGAAGGTCTGCGCCACCGGGCCGGGGTCGGCCAGGCCGGTGGTCTCGATCACCACGCGGTCGAAGTCCAGCAGGCCCTGGCGCTTCTTGGCGGCCAGCAGCTGCAGCGCTTCGCGCAGGTCTTCACGGATGGTGCAGCACACGCAGCCGTTGCTCATCTGCACGATCTGCTCTTTCGACTCGGTCACGAGGATGTCGCTGTCGATGTTCTCTTCGCCGAACTCGTTCTCGATGACCGCGATCTTCTGGCCATGGGCCTCGGTCAGGATGCGCTTGAGCAAGGTGGTTTTGCCCGAGCCGAGAAAGCCGGTGAGGATGGTCGCGGGAATGAGGGCCATGAAGAGGTGCTCCGGAAGCGGAAAACGGGAAAAAGGGGCGGAAAGGCGTGGCCGGGCAGTTTAGCCAATGCCACTGAGTTGCGTTGGTGATGGGGTTAAGGGCGCCAAGCGGCGGTCAGGCGGGCTTCCTGACCACCACCAGCCCCTTCAGGTACTCCCCTTCGGGGAATTCGATGGTCATGGGATGGTCGGGCGCGGCGCCCAGGCGTTCGGCGATGTAGCCGTCCACGCCGGCATCGAGCCCGGCCGAAGCCACGATCTTGTGGAACAGATCGGCGCTGATGCCCCCCGAACACGAAAAAGTCAGCAGCACGCCGCCCGGCTCCAGCAGCTTCAGCGCCAGGCGGTTGATGTCCTTGTAGGCCCGCGCGGCGCGCTCGGCATGCGCCACCGTGGGCGCGAACTTGGGCGGGTCGAGCACGATGGCATCGAAGGTGCGGCCCTGGTCGATGAACTCGCGCAGCACGGTGTTGACGTTGGCATCGAGAAATTCCGCCTTGATGCCCTCACCGCCGAAACCGTTGAGCGCCAGGTGCCCGCGCGCACGGTCGAGCGCCGGCTGCGACGAATCGACCGACACCAGCTCCGCGCCTTCGAGCGCGCCCGCGGCCTTCAGGCCCGCCAGCGCCGCCACCGTGAAGCCGCCCGTGTAGCAGAAGCAATTGAGCACGCGCTTGAAGCGCCGGTGCTTCGCCAGCTCGGCAAAGCGCTGGCGGCTGTCGCGCTGGTCGAGATAGAAGCCGGTCTTGTGGCCGGTCGCGATGTCGAGCGACAGCTTCCAGTCGTGTTCGCGGATCGTGATTTCGGTGGGGCCTTCGCCACGCAGCCAGCCCGTGACGGGCTTCAGGCCTTCGCGCTCGCGGCCGCTGGCATCGGAGCGCTCATACAGCTTGGTCAGGCCCGTGGCTCGGAGCAGCGCATCGGCCAGCACGTCTTTCCAGCGCTCGACGCCGGCCGACAGGAACTGCGCCACCAGCGTGTCGCCATAGCGGTCGACGATCAGGCCCGGCAGGCCATCGGCCTCGCCGTGCACCAGGCGCACGCCATCGCTCTGCAGATCGAACAGGCCGCGGGCGGCAACGGCGCGCGCGCAAGCCGCCACGAAAAACGCCGCATCGATGCGCTGCGTTTCGACAAAGCTCCAGGCCCGCGCACGGATCTTGGAAAGCGGGCTGAAGGCAGCCCATGCCAGGAAGGTGCCGTCGTGGGATTCCACCCGCACCGTCTCGCCGGAATCGGCGCCGCCGCGTGCGATGGCGGATTCGAAAACCCAAGGGTGGCGGCGCTGCATCGAGCGCTCTTTGCCGGGTTTGAGTCGGAGGGTTTTCATTCTTTGCTCGTGTTCTTGTGAGTCGTTTTCGGTTCGGCCTTCGGGCGTACCGCTTCCGGGCGCGCCTGTGCGCGCGGATGCGCCGCGTCGTAGACCTTGGCCAGGTGCTGGAAGTCCAGCCGCGTGTAGACCTGCGTGGTCGCGATGTTGGCGTGGCCCAGCAGCTCCTGCACCGCGCGCAGGTCGCTGCTCGACTGCAGCACGTGGCTGGCGAAGGAATGGCGCAGCATGTGCGGATGCACCGGCGCGGTCAGGCCGGCCTTGAAGCTGCGCTCGCGCAGCAGCTTCCACACCGCCTGCGAAGACATGCGCAGCCCCTTGGCGCTGATGAAGAGCGCGGCGGCCGCGTTCGCGTCGTGCAGCCGGGCCGTCGTCAGACCCGCGCACTCGTCGCGCACCGCGAGCCAGTCGCGCACCGCCTCGGCCGCCTTGCCGCCCATCGGCACGATGCGGCGCTTGCTGCCCTTGCCCAGCACGTTGGCTTCGAGCGCGTCGAGGTCGACCCAGCCGCGCGCGGTGTTGCTCGCCTGCGCATCGAGGCCGGTGAGTTCGCTCACGCGCAGGCCGCAGCCGTACAGCACTTCGACGATGGCGCTGTCGCGCGCCTCGGTCCACGGATCGGCTTCGGGGTCGTACAGCTCGGCCAGGCGCACCGCGTCGTCCACGCCCAGCGCCTTCGGCAGCGGGCGGCCGGCCTTGGGTGCGTGCACGTCCTGCACCGGGTTGAAGCCGATCAGCCCTTCGTTGCCGAGCCAGCGGTAAAAGCTGCGCCAGCACGACAGCACCAGCGCAATGCCGCGCGGCTCGCGGCCGGCGCTGTGCAGCTGCGCCATCCAGCGGCGGATGTGGGCGGTCTGCACGCGGTCGAGCGGCAGGTTGGCTTCGGCCGCGTGAGCCGTCAGCGACTGCAGGTGAAAGGCATACAGCTCGACCGTGCGCGCCGCGAGACGGCGCTCGACGCGCACATGCTCAAGGTACTTGTCGATCCAGCCCGATGAAGCCGGCGCGGCAGGCTCAGAAGAGGTAGCCATGGCCGGCATTGTTGATGATGGCGGCCGGCTCGCGCAATGCGCCCTTGAACAGCATGCCCCAGGTGCGCCAGCACGAGGTGGGCGCGGCGGCGTACTGCACGTCGAAGGTCTTGTCGAAGCCGCTCATGCGCACCAACCGTTCGATGCGCCACAGGTGATAGGGCTCCGACACCACGATCACGCTGCGCACGCCGGCAGCCTGCAGGAGCGGCGTCGACAGCGCGAGGTTCAGCCGCGTGGACGACGACACCGGCTCCAGCAGCCTCGGCCCGGTGTAGCCCACGGCATTCGCATGCTGCTGCATCACCTCGGCCTCGATACGGCCGTCTTCGGTATCGACGCCGCCCGAGAAGGCCAGTTGCCTGACCAGCCCGGCCTGCGCCAGGGCGATGCCCGTGTCGACACGCCCCGTCAGGCAGGGATTCGGCTTGCCGTCGAGGTAGGCGCGGTTGCCCAGAATCAGCGCCGCGTCGGCGGCCCGTTGCGGCGGGTTGCCGAGCACCGCTTCGGCGCGCTGCCAGACCACCGCCGCGATGGCCGCGTACACGGCCACCCCGGCCAGCAGCCCGCCGAACAGCACGACCTGCCAGGGCCGGCGCAACCAGCGCGGGCGGCTCAAGGACGCAGCCGCGAGAGCCCGCCCGAGGCCAGCTCGGCAATGCGCTCGAGAAAGTCGGTGCCCATCTCGGCGTTGAAGCGCTGCGCGTCGGGCGATGCCAGCACCAGCAGGCCGAAGGCCGGCGATTCGGCATCAGGCCGCAGCGGAATCAGCGCGATCGACATCGCGGCGGCCGGCTCGGGCAGCCAGTTGGCCGCCTCGAAGCCCGAATTGAGGCCGCAGTACGGCGAGGTCAGCGAGGTGGCCAGCGCCTTCACGTCGTCGCTCACCCACTGGGCATAGGCTTCGTTGAGGTATTCGCTGCCGCAGTCCCACACCTTGATGGCCGTCTGCGGCACCAGGAACAGCGACTGCAGGTCGACCGCGATGCGGTACGGCAGGCTGCGCGGGTCGCGCGTGGTCAAGAGGCCGCTGGTCCAGCGCTGCAGGCGGTCGGCGATGACGACGTTTTCAGTGCCGTGGCGCACCATGTCCATCAGGCGATGCTCCAGCGCCTTGATCTTCTCGCGCAGCATCTCGGCCTGGCGCTCCTGCAGGCTCACGGCGCGGTTGCCGTGCGGGCTGGTCAGTTGCACCTGCGCCAGCAGCTGGGCATGGCGCTCGAAGAAGTCGGGCGTGTTCGCCAGGTAGTTCGCGATGTCGTCTTCGGTGATCGGGTTCATGGCGTTGTTGGCGTCGTTGTTGTTCGTGAAGGAAGTCATGGCAGTTCTGGCACCTCGATGTCGCCTTCGAAGACCGTGGTGGCCGGGCCCGTCATCAGCACGGGCTGGCCTTCGCCGTGCCACTCGATCGTGAGGATGCCGCCGTGCGTCTGCACATCGACCCGGCGCTCCAGCAGCCCGAGCCGGATGCCCGCCACCACCGCCGCGCAGGCGCCCGTGCCGCAGGCCAGCGTTTCGCCGGCGCCGCGCTCGAACACTCGCAGCCTGACGTGCGTGCGGTCGACCACCTGCATGAAACCCGCATTCACCCGCTGCGGAAAGCGCGGGTGGTGCTCGATCTGCGGGCCCTGCTCGGCCACTGGCGCCGTGTCGACGTTGTCGACCACCTGCACCGCGTGCGGGTTGCCCATCGACAGCACCGCTACCGAAACAATAGCGCTGCCCGCACGCGTGCCAAGGGCAAGGTGCCACTTCTGCCACGAACCCTCGGGCTGTGGGTCGAGCCCGGCGGTGTCGAAGGGCACGCGTTCCGGCGCGAAGACCGGCGCGCCCATGTCGACCGTCACGCGGCCGTCGGCGCCCATGCGCGGTGCGATCACGCCGGCCAGCGTCTGCACGCGCACTTCGGTCTTGTCGGTCAGCTTGTGTTCGCTCACGAAGCGCATGAAGCAGCGCGCGCCGTTGCCGCACTGCTCCACCTCGCCGCCGTCGGCGTTGTGGATCACGTATTGAAAGTCGATGCCCTCGGCCGGCGAGGGCCGCACGGTGAGGATCTGGTCGGCGCCGACGCCGAAATGGCGGTCGGCCAGAAAGCGGTACTGCGCCGCGGTCAGGCCCAGCGTGCCGCGCGTTTCGTCGAGCACGACGAAATCGTTGCCGGCCCCCTGCATTTTGGTAAAGCGAATTCGCATCGCAGGATTATCGCCACCGGCACTGCCCCTGACGACGGCGGGCCCAAGCCCGCCCGTGGCCAGCCGGCGATCAGCCCTGGATGAACGCCAGCAGGTCGGCGTTCACCTGGTCCTTGTGGGTGGTGCAGGTGGCGTGCGGCGCACCGGCGTAGACCTTGAGCTGGCTGCCCTTGATCATCTCGGCCGCCAGCTTGCCGGTGGCCTCGAAGGGCACGACCTGGTCGTCGTCGCCGTGGATCACCAGCGTGGGCACGTCGATCTTGGCCATGTCGGGGCGGAAGTCGGTTTCAGAGAACGCGGTCACGCAGTCGATGGTGGCCTTGATCGAGGCCTGCAGCGCGATCTGCAGCGTCTGCTTGAAGACGCCCTGCGATATCTTGGCGCCGGGGCGGTTGGTGCCGTAGAAGATCGTGCTGAAGTCGTCGAGGAACTGCGGGCGATCGGCGGCCAGCCCGGCGCGGATGCCTGCGAACACCGAAGCGTCGGGGCCCACCGGGTGATCGGCCGTTTTCATGAAGAGCGGCGTCACCGCGCTGATGAGCGCCAGCTTGGCCACCCGCGCGCTGCCCTTGCGCGCGATGTAGCGTGTCACGTCGCCGCCGCCCATCGAGAAGCCCGCAAGGATCACGTTCTTCAGGTCGAGCTTTTCGATCAGCTCGGCGATGTCGTCGGCGAAGGTGTCGTAGTCATAGCCCGTCCATGGCTGGCTCGAACGGCCGAAGCCGCGGCGGTCGAATGCGATCACGCGGTAGCCGCGCTCGGCGAAGAACAGCATCTGGGCGTCCCACATGTCGGCGCTGAGCGGCCAACCGTGGCTGAAGAGAATCGGCTGACCCGAGCCCCAGTCCTTGTAGTAGAGCTCGGTGCCGTCGCGCAGTGTGAGTGTGGTCATGGTTTTCCAGTGGTGTGAGAGAAGAAAGGTAGGCAAGAAGGGAGACAGGAAAAAGTCAGAGCGCCAGGAAGTGATGCACCTCGGGCTTGTCCGGCCCGATGTGGAAACGCAGCGCCTCGCCCTGCAGGTCGGCGTCGGCCTGCGACACGCGATGGTGCTGGCGCAGATGCTCCGCCCACGATTCGACGAGGAACCACTCCATCACGCGCTCCCCGTCGGCCGTGTGCTCGTGCAGGCCCCAGGCGTAGGCACCGTCGCGGCGGCGCTCTTGCGACAGGCGCTTCATCGCCTGCAGGAAGGCCGGGCGGTCGTCCCTGCGGATGCGGTATTCGACCTGGATCATCACCGGCCCGCGGTCATGCGCCACGGGCTCGGCGAGCAGGGGTTCGGGCCAGTGGTTCGACGCCTGCAGGTCGGCCTCGCCGGCCGGCAGCCGCACGCGGTGGAAAACCAGCCCAGCCACCACAAGCCCCACCGCCCCCGCCACCAGCGTGGCCGGCACGCCGATCTGCTGCGCCACCAGGCCCCAGCCCAGGCTGCCGGCCGCCATCGCGCCGTTGAACACGGTGAGGTACACGGCCAGCCCACGCCCGCGCACCCAGTTCGGCAGGATCGACTGGGCCACGCCGTTGAGCGTGGTCAGCGCCACGATCCAGCCCAGGCCCAGCAGCAACAGCAGCATCACCGCCAGCCATTGCGGCGGCGCAAAGACCAGGCTGCCCATGACGGCGGCCGTGAGCAACGCCGCCAGCAGCAGCATGCCGTCCGCACCGAGCCGGGCGCGCAGGCGCGGCATCACCAGCGCACCACCGATGGCGCCCGCGCCCACGGCACCGAGCAGCACGCCATAGAAGCCCGCGCTGCCGCCGAGCATCTGGCGCGCCACCAGCGGCAGCAGCGCCCACACCGAACTGGCGAACAGGAAGAACACCGCCGCGCGCAGCAGCACCACGTGCAGCTCCTTGCTGGCCCGCGTGTAGCGCAGGCCGGCACGGAAGGCGCCGAAGAAGTTCTCCGACAGGCCGCTGTCCGCCGGTGCCGGGCGCTTCCACCACAGCAGCGCCGCGATCACGAACACATAGCTCAGCACGTCCACACCATAGGTGGCGGCCGCGCCGAAGCTCGCGAGGATCAGCCCGCCCGCCGCCGGCCCGATGGAGCGCGCGATGTTGATGCCCAGCGAGTTCAGCGCCACGGCGCCCTTGAGGTCGGCGCGCGGCACCAGCTCGGGCACGATCGCCTGCCAGGTCGGCCCCATCAGCGCCGCGCCGATGCCGCCCACGAAGGTCAGCGCGATCAGGTATTCGACCGTGAGCGCGCCGGTGTGCGAGAGCAGCAGCAGCGAGCCGCTCACCGCCGCGAGCACCAGTTGCACGAAGATCAGAAAGCGCCGCCGGTCGAGGATGTCCGACAGCACCCCCGCCGGGATCGCCAGCAGGAACACCGGCAGCGTGGCCGCCGTCTGGATCAGCGCCACCGCCGTCGGGTTGGCGGACAGGTCCGTCACCAACCATGAGCTGGCCACGTCGCGCATGAAGCTGCCGATGTTGCCGAGCACGGTGGCGGCCCAGAGCACCGCGAAGACCGGCTGGCGCAGCGGCGCGAAGGCGCCGGGTTGCGGTGTCGCCGGCGCGGTTGCGCCGTGTGAGGTGTCAGACATGGGCACGCTCCTTCAGGTCATGCCAGGCGACCAGCAGAAAGCCGCCGACCAGCCCGAGATGCTCGAAGAACGAGTTGGCCGCCATGAAGCGCTCGGGCCCGACTGGCATCTGCCAGAAGCGCAGCGCCACGAAGGTCGCCATCAGCGTGAAGCCGGCCAGCGCCAGCGCGCCAAGCCAGCGCAGGCGGCCGGTGAGGATCAGCGCCGAAGCGCCCAGCTCCAGCACGATGACCGCCACGGCCAGCGGGCCGGCCGGCGACATGCCGAAGTGGTTCATTTCGGCCAGGGCCGCGTCGAAGTCCATCGCCTTGTTCAGCCCGCCTTGCAGGTAGGCGGCGCACAGCAGGAGCAACGCAACCCAGCGCACTGCGGGTGAAGTAGTCCAGCGCGTCGTCATCACACCGCCCAGCAGGCGCAGCCGAGCGCGCCCCAGAAGCTCTTCAGGTCGGCGATGGGCAGCTTGCTGCTCCAGGCCGTCGCGTGGCTATGGCCGTGCACGTTGCAGTTGTTGGCGCAGGCGCAGGCCGCGGCGGCATTGCGCAACACCTTCTGCATCGGCGCGCCTTCGGCGGTGTCGGCCCAGCCGGCATAGCCGCCGAAGGTGCGCGCGGGCGACCAGTCGGGCATGGCCGGCGGTGGTGCGCCTTCGTCGTGCGCGGCGAAGGGGCCGGCGCCGTAGACCACCTTGCCGCCCACCATCGTGAGCAGCGCCGTGGTGTCGGCGATTTCCGATTCGGCGCAGGCGAAGAAGTCGCGGTCGGGCACCACGAGGTCGGCGAGCTGGCCGGCCTGAATGCGGCCCTTCTTGCCCTCTTCGTTCGAGAACCAGGTGACGTTCTCGGTCCACATGCGCAGCGCCTGTTCACGGTCGATCAGGTTGCGCTGCGGCGTGAGCTGCATGCCGCCTACCGTCTTGCCCGTGACCAGCCACGACAGCGACACCCACGGGTTGTACGAAGCCACGCGCGTCGCGTCGGTGCCGGCCGAGACCTTCACGCCCTTTTCGAGCATGCGCTTCACGGGCGGCGTTGCCTCGGCCGCGCCGTAGCCGTAGCGCTCGACGAAGTACTCGCCCTGGTAGGCCATGCGGTGCTGCACCGCGATGCCGCCGCCCAGCGCCGCGATGCGGTCGATCGACTGGTCGGAGATGGTCTCGGCATGGTCGAAGAACCAGTTCAGCCCGGCCAGCGGCGTGTCTTGATTGACGCGCTCGAACACGTCGAGCGAGCGGCTGATGGTCTCGTCGTAGGTGGCGTGCATGCGCCAGGGCCAGCGGTTCTGCACCAGCACGCGCACCACTTCTTCCAGCTCGCCTTCCATTTCGGGCGCCATGTCCGGGCGCGGCTGGCGGAAGTCTTCGAAGTCGGCGGCGGAGAACACCAGCATTTCGCCCGCGCCGTTGTGGCGGAAGTAGTCGTCGCCCTGCTTGTACTTCGACGAAGCGGTCCAGTTCAGGAAGTCCTGCTTCTCTTGCTTGGGCTTCTGCGTGAACAGGTTGTAGGCCAGGCGGATCGTCAGTTGCCCGTCGTCGGCCAGCTTCTGGATCACCTGGTAGTCGTCGGGGTAGTTCTGGTTGCCACCGCCCGCGTCGATGGCGCCGGTCACGCCCAGGCGGTTGAGCTCGCGCATGAAGTGGCGCGTGGAATTGAGCTGGTAGTCGAAGGGCAGCTTCGGGCCCTTGGCCAGCGTGGCATAGAGGATGGCCGCGTTCGGCTTGGCCAGCAGCAGGCCGGTCGGGTTGCCGGCGCTGTCGCGCACGATCTCGCCGCCGGGTGGCGCGGGTGTGTCTTTCGTGTAGCCCACCGCGCGCAGCGCCGCGCCGTTGAGCAGTGCGCGGTCGTACAGGTGCAGGATGAAGACCGGCGTGTCGGGCGCGACGGCGTTCAGCTCTTCGATGGTCGGCAGGCGCTTTTCCACGAACTGATGCTCGGTGAAACCACCCACCACGCGCACCCATTGCGGCGCGGGCGTGTTGGCCACCTGCCGCTTGAGCATGCCCATGGCATCGGCCAGGCTGCGCACGCCGTCCCAGCGCAGCTCCAGGTTGAAGTTGAGGCCACCGCGAATGATGTGCAGGTGGTTGTCGATCAGACCCGGCAGCACGCGCTTGCCGTGCAGGTCGATCACACGGGTGCCGCTGCCGGCCAGCGGCAGGATGTCGTGCGAGCGGCCGACGTGAGTGAAGCGGCCGTCCTTGATGGCCACGGCATCGGCGGTGGGGTTGGAGCGGTCGAGGGTGGTGAACAGCCCGCGATGCAGGATCAGGTCGGGGGTTTCGGTGTGGGTCATGGTGTCGGAGAAAGAAGCGACCGCGAGGCCGGGGGCTGCGAGGGTGGCGCCGAGCGCTCCGAGGAGACGGCGGCGGCTGGGGTCTGCGAACGGTTTCACGCGTCGCGCCTGCCAGAGGCGGCGGCCTCGGCGGTGTTTGCCGCCGTGGGCTGCGCGCACTTCGGCAGCTCGCCGAACACATGCGGCTTGACCTGGTGCTGCAGCCAAGAGGTGGCCACGGCATCGGGCTTGATCACGCTCTTGATGAGCGGCGGGATCTGCTCGCCGAGCAAAATTCCCAGAAGCCCCACCAGGGCGATAACCGGCGGTGCCGGCGAGCGCACCTGGAACAGTGCGTAGATCACGCCGACCAGCAGGCCGAGCGCAAGCGACAGGACGTAGGGCTTCATCTTGTTCACCTTCGGCGATCAGCCTTCGTGCGCGCCGAACATGGTTTGGGCGTAGGTCACGCCCAGACCGTAGGCGCCGCCGACCTTCTTCGCAATGCCGGTGGTCAGCTCATAGGTGTCGCCGCGTGCCCAATCGCGCTGCAGCTCGAGCAGGTATTGCAGCGAGGTCATCGGCTGCGCGCCGGCCTGCACCATGCGTTCCATCGCGCGGTTGTGCGCCTCGGCCGACACGTCGCCGCAAGCGTCGGCGATGACGTACACCTCGAAGCCCTGGTCCAGCGCCGAAAGCGCCGGGCCCACGATGCACACGCTGGTCCACAGGCCCGCCAGCACGATGCGCGGCTTGCCGATCTGGTTCACGCGCTCGATCACGGCGGCGTCTTCCCAGGTGTTCATCGAGGTGCGGTCGAGCATCTTCTGGCCCGGAAAGGCCTCGGTGATCTCGCTGAACATCGGGCCCGAAAAACTCTTCTCGGCCACCGTCGTGAGGATGGTCGACACGCCGAAGCCGGCTGCGGCCTGCGCCACCAGCGCCGCGTTGTTGCGCAGGTTCACGGCGTCGATGGAGTGCGTGGCAAAGGCCATCTGCGACTGGAAGTCGATCATCACCAGCGTGTGGTCGGTGGGGGTGAGCAGCTTGGCGCCGGCGGTGGGGGTGGCTTTGATGGACATGGAAAGCTCCTTGCGGTTGATTGGATATTCGATTCGATTCACAATTGCTTTCGGAGGGAATCTCCTTGGCACGGGATGAATCATCGGGTTCCTTCAAGCGCTCATCGACGAAACTTTTCACCATCAATCATCGAAGTTTTCGATGATTCCCTTTCCCCTCAAATCCTTTCGTTTTCAAGGAACCCGCAGCGTGCTCAAACTCAGCCTGGAAGCCATCGAGGTCGTCGATGCCATCGCCCGCCACGGCTCCTTCGCCGCCGCGGCCGCGCGCCTGAACAAGGTGCCCTCCACCATCTCGTACGCCGTGGGCAAGCTGGAAGAACAGCTGGGCATGCTGCTGTTCGAGCGCAACGGCCCGCGCGTGACCCTCACCGCCGCCGGCGAAGAAATGCTCAAGGAGGGCCGCTGGCTGCTCAATGCCGCGAGCGACCTCGAATCGCGCATGCGGCTCATCGCCACCGGCTATGAGTCGGAGCTGCGCCTCGTGCACGACTCGCTCATTCCCACGCAGGCGCTCATCGACGACATCCGCGCCTTCGAAGACCTGCGCTGCGGCACCCGCCTGCGCATCGGCTGCGAGGCGCTCACCGGCAGCTGGGAGGCCCTGCGCGAGGGCCGCGCCGACATCGTCATTGCCGCCGGCGAAGGCCCGGCCGGCGGCGGCTACCAGGCGGTGACCGTGGGCAGCCTCGACTTCGCGTTCTGCGTCGCGCCCACGCACCCGCTCACGCGCCTGGGCCGACCGCTGCAGCGCGGCGACCTGCTCGAGTGCAACGCCATCGTGGTGGGCGACAGCGCGCGCACGCTGTCGGAGCGCACCGTCGGCCTGCTGGCCGGCCAGCCGCGCATCACCGTGCCATCGATGCCCGCGAAGATCGCCTGCCAGGTGGCGGGCCTGGGCCACGGCTTTCTGCCGCGCGCCTGCATCGTGAATGAGCTCAAGCGCGGCACGCTGGTCGAGCTGCCCACCGAAGAGCCGCGCGCGCCAGAGGCGTTCTGGCTCGCGTGGAAGACCGGCGCGCAAGGGCAGGCGCTGCGCTGGTGGCGCGAGCGGATGAACCGCACGCTGGTGCCCGCGCTGCTGCCGCGATCCAGCTGAAGCAAGACCGCCTCTTACGATTTCGCCCCTCAAGGCAAGATTGCCCGCATGAGCCATTGGAAAGCGCTGGAACCGCTGATCGTCGAAGACGCCCTTCGGGCATTGCGCGAGCTGCTCGACGACAACCCCGACGAACAGTTCTACGCCGTCGCCTTCCAGGGCATGTACCGCGAACTCGACGGCCCGATCTACCTGCCCGCCCTTTCCGCCAACAGCGTGGACGCCCGCGAAGACGAGCCTTCGGGTGACTTCTGGACGGCCGAGTGGAACCCGCCCGACTGGCGTTGGGGCGACATCCAGTTCGCCGGTGCCGCACTGAATGCGGCGGCCGACGCCGCATGCGAGATCACCCGGAACGACACCCGCGAGGCCTGGCTGCTGGCCGAGCGCGAGTGCATCGACATGCTTGTTTCAGCGGCACGGAAGATCCGGGCCGCGCTGGGCAACGCGCCGCAGCTCACGCCGGATTTCGTGGTCTTCCTGCATGACGAAGAGAACGGCCTCGAACTGGCGCGCCGCTGCATCGGCGATGCCGCTTTCGGGGCGCTCTTTCCCAAAGAGGCGGTGGCCGAGCAGGAGCGCCTGCGCGTCACGGCCCTGCCCGTCGAAGAACGGGTGGGCTGGCTCATCGGGCGCCTTGGCCGCTTCGACGGCCAGCCGGTCGACAGCGAGGACGCGCAGAAATGGCTGGTCGACATCGGCGCGCCCGCCGTGCCCGCACTGCTCGACTTGCTCGCCCGCCCGCGTGGCAAGTTCGGCTGGGAGGCCGCCCGGATGCTCGGGCACATCGGCCTTGCGACGCCCGAGGTGCTTGCCGCGCTGCGCAAGAAGCTTCACGCACCCGCCGAGCCATCCACGCACGCGTGGTGCGCCGCAACGCTGGCCTATCTGGGTGACAGCGATTGGCTCTTCGAGCAGCTCGCCGCGTGGCGCGGCGATCCGGAGCGCGCCGCCGTCGCCGTGCGTGGCCTTTGTGCGCCCTACTCTGCCTTTCGCGACCCGACGCCCGTGGCGCTCGACTACCGGCCCCTCGAAACACTGCTGTCGTCGGACTCTGCTGCCATCGCCGAAGTCGTGCACGAAAAGCTCAAGCCCGGCAGCAGCTATTGCACCCTGCGCCCCGGCGAAATCGGCGAGGCCTTGCGCGGCATGGCGTCGCCGCATGCCTTCGTGCGCCGGCACGCGGCCAGCGTGGCCGACGACCGGGGCCTGGGCGCAGCCGCTGGCGAACGCATCCTGCCGGCGCTCGCGGATCGCCTCGCGCATGACGATGATGCCGACGTGCGATGGCAGGCCGCTCGCAGCCTCGCCGCCTGGAAGCGCGCTGCCCTGCCCTGGCATGCGGTGGCGCAGCGCGCGGCCTTGCACGATGCCGATGAGATGGTGCGCGAAGCCGCGCGGGATTGCGTCGACGCACTGGGCGAGGCCGGCGACACCCAAGGCGAATAGAACCCTTTCGGTGCCGGCCCCGGCAACGGCGTTCAGCCCGCAGCGCGCAACTTATCCAGCGCCCGGTCGAGAAACGCCAACCGGTCTTGTCCCCAGAAACGCTCGCCGTTCAAGATGAAGGTCGGCGCACCGAACACGCCCGCTTCCACCGCCTCGGCGCTATTGGCGCGATACACGGCCAGCGTCTCGGCCGACTGTTCCAGTGCCTGCAGCGAGGCGCCGTCGTAGCCGTTCTCGTTGGCCACCGCGATGCGCACCTCGGCCTGCGAGGTGTCGCGCTCTTCGGCCCACAGGGCGCGCAGCAGCGCGTGCGACAGCGGCTGCGCATCGAGCCCTTGCAGTTGCGCGGCAATCACCATCCAGCCGGCGTACTTGTTCCAGTTCGGATCGCTGGGCGCGCCCTTGGGGTAGTGCGCGGGCTGAAGGTTCAGCGGCATGCCGAGGTAGTCGCTCCAGCGGGCAAGCTCCAGCGCGTGGTACGTACGGCGCGGCTCGGGCCGCGTCTTCAACGGAATGCCGCCGGTTTGCGGCACCACCGCCTGGAAGTCGTAGGGCTTGAACGTGAGCCGCACGTGATGGCGGCGCACGATGTCCTGAAGCTGCGGGCCACCGAGGTAGGCCCAGGGAGAAGAGAGGCTGTAGTAGCAGTCGAGCGCGATCATGTTTCGATTATCTTCAGCGCATGCCTGTCGCCATCGCACTCACCACCCTTCTCCCCTCGGGGTCAGCGCGGGCCACGCCGCCACGATGACGGCGCGATGAAGTTTCCGGCCTTTCTTTTCTCGCTCTTCCTCTCCCGGCTGGCCGACCAGATCCTGCTGTTCCTGGTGCCGCTGGTGGTGTTCCAGGTGACGCAAGACGTCGCGTGGTCGGGCTACGCCTTTGCGGCGGAGACGCTGCCGCGCTTTCTTTCTTTTCCGGTCTGCGGCGCGCTGTGCGACCGTGTCTCGCCACTGAAGCTGCTGCGCGCCAGCCAGGTCTTTCGCGCACTGGCCTGCGTGCTCGGCGTGCTGGCCAACGAGGCGATGGGTGGCATCGGCTGGCTGGTGGGCTTGTCTGCCGTGTGCGGCGTGCTCACCACGCAAGGCGTGATGGCCCGCGAAGTGATGCTGCCGCAGATTGCCGGCAACACCGGCTTCGACAAGGTGCTGGCCTATGCGCAGACCGCCGAGCAGACCGGCATGGTGCTCGGCCCGCTGATCGCGGCGGCGCTCTTTGCGCTGTGGCCGTGGCAGGCCGTGGTGGGCGCGGCGGCCGCGCTGTTCTTGCTGGCCGACGTCGCCACCACGTACTGGCGGCGCGGCAACCCCGTGCAACTGCACCAGCCGCAGGGCGAGCCGGGCCATCTGCTGAAACCCATCGCCACGGCCCTTGGCCATGTGCTGCGCCTGCCCGGCCTGTTGCGCCTGACCATGCTCACGTCCGGCGTGAACCTGATGCTCGGCACCACGCTCGCCTCTTCCGCCGCGATGGTCACCGGGCTGCACCAGCGCTCGGCCACCTACTACGCGGGGCTGCAGACGCTGGGTGCCGTCGCCACCATCGTGATCCTGCTGGCGATCATTCGCGGATCGATCGCGCTCAAGCGCATGGGCGCCACCGCTTACCTGCTGATACTGGCTGGCGGCCTGCTCACGGCTGCGAGCACCAGCCACTGGGGTTATGCGGCCGGCTTCCTGCTGGTGATCGGGTTCGACAAGATGTTCGGCATCTACATCCGCATCCACCGGCAGCGGATCATTCCAGCGAAGGACTACGGCAAGACAACCGGAGTGATCGTGCTGCTGAACAATCTGACGCAGCCGCTCGCGGGGCTGATCGTCGGCGCGTTTGCCGATGCGACGCAGACGCGAGGGGTGATCTTTGCGGTGTGCTTGATGGTGGCGGGGATCGGTGTTGCCGCTGCCGTGGCCAGCAGAAAAGCCGCCGCTACATCACCTTGACGGCACGCCCGATGAACTGAATCGGCCCCGTCGGGCGGTCGATGGGCGAGCCGTTCTCGGGCTCCAGCGTCAGCTCGAACAACTGGTTCGGCTCCAGCGGCGGCAGTTTGTCGATGGGAATGCGCAGCGCCTGCCCCTGCTTGACGAGGCCCAGCGATACAGGCCCACGCCACTGGTCGGCCTTGGTCCAGAACTGCAGCGTCTTCTGCGGCGGCACTTCAAACGTGCCCAGCGGCACCAGGCTCAACTGACGCGATGAGGTGGTCTGGATCACCCAGCCCGGCGACTTGTCCTGCGGGGCAACCAGCACCACCATGTATTGCGGCGTCGGCGGCGGACGCATCACGAGCACAGCCACCATCAACGCGGCCGCGGCAAACCCGCCCGCAGCCAGGCCACGCCACAACCTCAGGTTGTTCCACCAGCCCGAGACAGCCGATGGCAGCACAGGCGTGGCCTTCTTCCCTGGCTCCGCCACGTTGCCGATGCTGCGCTCGATGCGCGGCCAGAGCGCCGGCGACGGCTCCTGCGGCAGCGCAAGCACCGCGAGCGGCAGCAGTCGGGCCTCCCATGCCTGCACGGCTTCGCGCAGGGTCGGCTCGCTGTGCATGCGGGCTTCGACCGCCGCACGTGCGCCGGCCGACAGCGTGCCAAGCACGTACTCGCCGGCCAATGCGTCGATGTCGTCGATGTCGCCGTTGTCGGTCGGGTTGTTGCCGTTCATGCCATGCACTCCCGCAGCGTGCGCATGCCGCGCAGGATCCAGGCTTTCACCGTGCCCAGCGGCGTCTGCAGCCGCTCGGCGATCTCGCCATGCGAGCAGCCTTCGACATACGCGAAGAGGATGCAGTCGCGCCGCGCCGGCGCCAGCCCGTTCAGGCAGTTCTCGAGCCTGCCCAGATCGGCACGCAATTCGAACGAATCGCCAGCCGCGGCGTATGCCGCCAGTGCGGCCTGGTCGTCAATGGCTTCGGCGGCGTCTTCGCTCACGTCCACCTGGCGCGCGCCGCTGCGCACCATGTTCAACGCGGCATTGCGCACCACGCTGTAGACCCAGCCCCGGCCTTCGCCGCGCGCCGGATTGAAAGTTTCCGCGCGCTGCCAGATGCTGATGAAAGCGTCGTGCAATACGTCTTCGGCCTGCTGGCGCTGGCGCACGATGCGCAGCGCCACGCCCATCAGATAGCGCCCCTCGCGCTGGTACAGCTGCTGCAGGGCCAGACGATCGCCGCGGGCGCAAGCCATGAGAGCGGCGTCGTAGTCGAAGGGCGCGACGGTGGGCGGCGGGTTTTGCACCGGCCGATGGTAGTGGGGCGGGTGGCTCCGCAGCCGAATCGCCCCCCGATCAGGATGCCTTCCAGAAGATGTAGTCGGCCTGGTATTGCACGACCTGCTTCTGGCCCTTGCTGGCAGGCGTGCATGGCACGGCAGCCGGTGCCACGCCGCCTTGCAGCGCCACGCGCTGGATGTAGGTCACGCCCGTCATCGCGCCCGAGCCCGTGGCCGGGTTCGCCTTCACGAGCTGGAACGGCAGGCTGGTCGGGCCCGACGGCGCAACAGCCAGTTGCGTGGCCGTGAGCTTGGAGCCGTCGTTCGACTCCCACGTGGCCGGCGGGCCGTAGTACTTGCCGACCTGCTTGCCGCTGCGGTCCCACAGCTTGGCGTCGGGGCCGACGAACACCCACTCGGTCTGACCGGCGGCATTGGCCTTGTCGCGGCATTCATAGGTGATGTCGCCCTTGCCCACGGTTTCCATCGCGACCTTGTGGCCGGCCGGCACCTGGATCGTCGGAGGCAGGTTGGACTGGTTGAAGGCGGGGGTCATCGACATCGAGCCGCAGGCGCTCAGGAACACTGCAGCGGAGACGACGCCAGGAACGGCGAGTGAACGGGTGGGACGGGTGGGACGGGTGGGACGGGAGGTGTGCATGAAATTTCTCCTGGGTTGTAGAAGGTCAGCAGCTCCTCGCTGCTGAAGGGTCTACACGGCAGGGCTGCGTTTGGATGCAGGGGATGCAAAAGATTTTTCAGTGCCTGGGAAGGCATACTGCGCCAGCTGATCGGCTGCAGTCGCCCAGCTGGCCTGGCGCAGTCTTCCTCAACCAACGACGCACGACCTGATGAACGAAGCAATGTCCCGCCACGACGCTTACACCAACAGCGAAGTCATCGCACTCGATTTGCAGCACGTCTTTCACTCCTGGTCTGCGCAGGGCAACCTGGCGCCGCTCGCCATTGCCGGTGGACGCGGTTGTGTCGTCTGGGACTACGAGGGCAAGGAGTACCTCGACTTCTCCAGTCAGTTGGTGAACGTGAACATCGGGCACCAGCACCCCAAGGTGATCGAGGCGATCAAGCAGCAGGCCGACCAGCTCGCCACGGTGGCGCCCACCCATGCCAACCTGGCTCGCGGACAGGCGGCGCAGCGAATCCTGCGGAAGGCGGGCGATATGTACGGTGGCGTGTTCTTCACCTCCGGTGGTGCGGACGCCAACGAAAACGCAATGCGCCTCGCAAGGCTGTGCACAGGCCGCGACAAGGTGCTGACCACCTACCGCTCCTACCACGGCAATACGGGCTCGGCCATCGCCGCAACGGGCGACTGGCGAAGGCTGCCCAACGAATACGCGCGCGGCCACGTTCACTTCTTCGGTCCGTTTCCCTATCGCAGCGAGTTCTGGTCGGACTCGCCAGCCCAGGAGAGTACCCGTGCACTCCAGCACCTCGAACGCGTCATTCAGGGCGAAGGGCCCAGCCGGATCGCCGCCATCATGCTGGAGCCGGTCCCCGGTACGGCAGGCATCATCGTTCCGCCCCCGGGCTATCTCGCGGGCGTGAGGGAGTTGTGCACCCGCCATGGCATCGTGCTGATCGCCGATGAAGTGATGTGCGGATTCGGCCGAACGGGCGAGTGGTTCGCGCATCAGCCTCATCACATGACACCAGACCTCATCACCTTTGCAAAGGGTGTCAACTCGGGCTACGTGCCCGTGGGCGGGGTAGTCATCTCCAGGGAGATCGCCCAGAACTTCCAGTCGACCGTGTTCCCTGGCGGCCTCACCTATTCCGGTCATCCTCTGGCGGCAGCATCGATCGTTGCGGCCATCGATGCGATGGAAAGCGAAAGCATTGTCGAGAACGCACACCAGATCGGCGCCGACTACCTCGGCCCCGGCTTGCATGCACTTGCGCGACAGCACGAAGTCATCGGCGACGTGCGAGGCGCGGGTGTTTTCTGGGCGCTGGAACTGGTATCGGACCGGCGCACGCGCGCGCCCATGGAGGCGGGCTTCATGTCCAGGCTCAAATCCGAACTGCTGCAGCGCGGGCTGCTTGGATTCGTGGTCGAGAACCGCGTGCACGTCGTGCCACCTTGCGTCGTGACGCCCACGGAAGTGCAGCAGGGCCTGCGGATACTGGACGAAGCGCTCACAGCACTGCGACCCTAGGCCCTGCCTGGACCTCGCGCGTCATGCGCATGACGCGCGGGGCGTGGGCGCTCAGTGCGTCAGCAGGTAGCTGTACTCCGCATTCAGCAGCGCGCTGCCTGCCGCTCCGCGGATGAGGTTGTTGACGACGTACTGCAGGCGCACCTCGAACATTGCGTCCGTCGTGCACAGGTTGCCGACGGCCACCGAGAAGCCTCGCTCATGAAAGCAATCCTGATTCGGACGAGGGCGCCCCGCCTCGGCGCACACCACCAGCGGCCTTGCGGGCTTCGACGGCAGGGGCACGTTCTTCAAGGGGTTGTAGCCTTCCAGCAGCGCTGCCAGTTCCGCCACGTCGGGCCTGCGCGAGGTCTTGATTCGCAGGTCGACGAAATGGCCTTCCTGGACGAAGACGCGATTGCAGCTCACGGACACCGGAACATCCGAGTCCAGGATCTTGTGGATTTCCCGTGCGATGTACTCCTCGGTTCGTTCTTCGGAACCGTGCAGCGGATAGACGTTGCCGGAGACCAGGTCCACCGGGTACTTGGCATCGCCGCGGCCCGATAGCGACTGGAACGTGGTGACCGCCACGCCCTCGAGCCCGAGCGGTGCGAGGGCGTCAAGAATCATCACCGCGCCGGAGGTCACGCAGTTCGGGTTCTTCACGAAGCGCGCCTCGGCGATCCTTTCGCCGTTCACCTCCGTGATCACGAGCGGGTTCTCGTCGTCGAAGCGCCCGTACGGGCTGTTGGAGAAAACGCGGCGGCCCCGGTCGAGCGCCTGCTGCTCCGCTGCTTGCCCCTCTGCCGACACCGCGGCAAAAAGCACCTCGATGCCCTTGTCTTCCAGTCCTTCGGCCAGCGAGAGGACGTGGCAATGATCGAGCTCCGCGGGAAACGGCACCTCTCGCCAGAAGTCGCTCCCGTAATGCGTGGATACCGCGCGCTCCTTGCGATTCCATACATCGCGATAAGGCTCGCCGATGGAGCCTTGCCCGATCACGGCCTTGAGTTCAAACCATGGATGCCCGATGAGCAACTGGGCCAATCGGCGCCCCACCATTCCCGTACCACCCAAGATGCCAACGCTGACCTTCTGGACCACTGGTAATTCCTCCGATGATGATTGAGAAGCTTGCGAACCAGGCACCATCGTGAAATCTGAAGGGCTCCGCCTCGGAGCGACTCGCCGATCCTTGTGGGAAGACCATGGAGAACTGTCCGGGGCGAGCGTCGCTGACAACGAGTGTGCAGGGCGCAAGGATCTTAAACCGCGACTCGAAGAGGTTGCGTCTGTCCGGGCGGATTCGGCTCACATGAATGACCTGTTCCAAAGCGTTGAATCAGCGCGCTTGCGAGGCAATGAATTCGAATGACTTACATGGCGAGATTTCAGTGTTGCTGCAAGGCGTGTCGGACGTCCTCAGTAGCCGCAACGCCCGGCAGAGCTGCGTCGAGAAACGAGTTCCTGCAAGCGATTCGTTGGATGCCAAACGATGATCCATGCGAACCTCATGGCACGCCCGAAATGCCCGATCCGGGATTGAACGTTATTGACTTCATAGCAACTATCTTCTGCCCCAACCCCCATTTATTCGCAAAGGTATCCGCAAGACACTCCTCTACATCCAAGAAGGAGTGCTCTCATGCCAATCGCCTTGCTCGCGCTGACCCTCAGCGCCTTCGCCATCGGGACGACCGAGTTCGTCATCGTTGGCCTCATCCCCACGGTCGCTGCTGACCTGGGCATCGGCCTGCCCTCGGCGGGCCTTCTCGTCAGCCTCTACGCGCTGGGCGTCGCCATCGGCGCGCCGGTGCTCACCGCCCTCACGGGCAAGCTGCCGCGCAAGGCGCTGCTGCTCGGGCTCATGGCCCTCTTCACGGTCGGCAATCTGCTGGCGTGGAAGGCGCCGAGCTATGAATCGCTGGTAGCGGCGCGCATCCTCACGGGGCTGGCGCACGGCGTGTTCTTCTCGATCGGCTCGACCATCGCCACTGGCCTCGTGCCGAAGGAAAAGGCCGCGAGCGCCATCGCGATCATGTTCACCGGGCTCACGGTGGCGCTGGTCACGGGCGTGCCGCTGGGCACGTTCATCGGGCAGCATTTCGGCTGGCGCGAGACTTTCCTGGCTGTGTCGGCGCTGGGCGTCGTCGCCTTCATCGGCAGCTGGATCTTTGTGCCCGGCAACATCCGCCACACGCCGCCGGCCTCGCTGGCGCAGCAAGCCAAGGTACTGGCCGAGCCGCGCCTGTTGCTGGTGTATGCGAAGACGGCCATCGGCTATGGCGGCTCGTTCATTCCGTTCACGTTTCTTGCGCCGATCCTCACCGACGTGTCGGGCTTCAGCGCCGGCGCGGTGGGCTGGGTGATGCTGGTGTACGGCGTGTCGGTGGCGGTGGGCAACATCTGGGGCGGTAAGCTGGCCGACCGCATGGGCCCGATTCCGGCGCTGAAGATCATCTTCGCGTTGCTGGCTGCGGTGCTGCTGGTGTTCAACTTCGCGGCGCCGCACAAGTGGCTGGCGCTGCTGGCGGTGCTGATATGGGGCGCGGTGGCGTTCGGCAACGTGCCGGGGCTGCAGGTGTATGTGGTGAAGCAGGCCGAACGCTTCACGCCGCAGGCGGTGGACGTGGCCTCGGGCCTGAACATCGCGGCGTTCAACCTGGGCATTGCCGGCGCGGCCTGGGCCGGTGGGCTGATCGTGACGCACCTTGGCCTGATGCACACGCCGTGGATTGGCGCACTGGTAGTGCTGGTGTCGCTGGCGCTCACGCAGTGGAGCGGCACGCTCGACCGGCGTGCGGGCATTCCGGTGCGCGCTTCGGGGCCGGTGCCTGTGGGGCACTGAGCGGGTTTCGCTGCGGGCCTCTTCCCCTCCCCTTCATTCATCTTATTTTTTCTTCTTCTCTGAACGCACAAGGACAACGCACACCATGAACACGAACAACAAAACCATTCCCGCCTTCGGCCTCGGCACCTTTCGCCTGAAGGGCCAGGTGGTGATCGACTCGGTCAAGAACGGCCTCGACGTGGGCTACCGCGCGATCGACACGGCGCAGATCTACGGCAACGAAGCCGAGGTGGGCCAGGCGATTGCCGAAAGCGGCGTGGCCCGCGACAACCTCTTCATCACCACCAAGATCTGGACGGACAACTACGCCAAAGCCAAGCTGGTGCCGAGCCTGAAAGACAGCCTCGCGAAGCTGCGCACAGACCATGTCGACCTGACGCTGATCCATTGGCCTTCGCCCGGCAACGCGGTGCCGGTGGCCGAGTTCATGGGCGCACTGGCCGAGGCCAAGGCGCTGGGGCTCACGAAGCAGATCGGCGTGTCGAACTTCAACATCGCGCTGATGAAGGAAGCCATTGCGGCGGTGGGCGCGAAAGAGATCGCGACCAACCAGATCGAGCTGCACCCGTACCTGCAGAACCGCAAGGTTGCCGAGTTTGCGAAGAGCCAGGGCATCCACATCACCTCGTACATGACGCTGGCCTACGGCAAAGTGATTGCCGACCCGGTGATTGAGGCGATTGCGAAGGCGCACAACGCCACGACCGCGCAAGTCACGCTGGCGTGGGCGATGCAGTTGGGCTACGCAGTGATTCCTTCTTCGACGAAGCGCGCGAACCTTGAAGGCAATCTGAAGGCGCAGCAACTGAAGCTGACGGATGCGGAGATGGCGCAGATGGCGGCGCTCGACCGCAATGAGCGGCTGACGGACCCGGAAGGCCTGTCGCCGGCTTGGGACTGATCTGATCGGCTGGCAATGCGAGTCGCGCGATGCGGCTCTGCCTTGCTCCCTCTCCCCTTGGGGAGAGAGTTGGGGTCAGGGTCGGCGGCGTTGATAAGGAGCGGTGCGTCTGTTGGTGCCGCCGGCCCTCACCCTAGCCCTCTCCCCGAGGGGAGAGGGGACAGTTGCTGGGGCGCTCGTGGCTTACGTGCCCCTTCTGCCCCTTGCTTGTTCTTTGCTTTTTCCTATTCAGCAACCACCGGCCCGGCCTTCTTCGGCACGGTGATCGCGGCGGGCTTCAGCAGCGTATTCAGCGCATCGCACTCCAACTGCAACTCGACTGCGACCTTCTCCGGCGCCTCTTTCAACTCCGCAATATCACGCTCGCCGACGCAGTGGCCATCGAGGCGCACGTAGATGCGTTTGAAGTTGCCGCCGAGCGCCTTCGCTACGTCGCGCAGGCAATCAGTGAGTGTGGCAAAGCCGCTGTCCTGGTAAGAGCTGGGCGGTATCACGCCCTTCGAGCGCGGCGCGCGCACGGCGTAGGCGAACGACACGCCTTCTGCCCGAAGCTCCACGACGGGCTGCAGGCTGCGTTGTTGGGCTTGCCCATTGCTTTCCATGGCCGCAGTGTACGTTCGGCGATGCGATTTACCGAGCGCAGCAGAGGTAGTTTTCCCGCAGAAAACGAGGCTTGTTAATGACCGCTGGGAAAGTGGCAAGCAGACGCAGGACCACCATGAGTGCCACGGTTTTCATGCGGCGCGCGCGATGGTAGAAGCATAGGTCTGCGGTACGCACTTCCCCATCTACTTCACGCCCCACACGCCCCTCATGAGCGACATGCACCAACGAATCTCGGACAGCTTCAATTCACAAGGGCTGATGGCCACCCTCGGCGCCAGGCTCGCGCTGGTGGCTGATGGCGAGGTCCACATCGAACTGCCGTACGCCCGCGGCCTTTCGCAGCAGAACGGATTCGTGCATGCGGGCGCGGTGACGAGCGTGGTCGACAGCGCCTGCGGCTATGCAGCGCTGACGAAGGCGCCCGCGGAGTTCGACGTGGTGACAGCGGAGTTCAAGATCAACTTCATGCGGCCCGCCCTGGGCGAGCGCTTCCTGGCCGTCGGGCGCGTGCAGAGTTCGGGCAAGCTGCTCTCGGTCTGCACGGGCGAGGTGCGGGCGTTTTCTGGAAGCGGAGCCGACTACAAGGTGGTCGCGATGATGCAGGCGACCATCGTGAACGTGCGGCGCTGAAACCGACGGGCATTGCCGGCAGGCAATGCCGTCCGCCCACGTACCTGCTACTTACCCCAGCGACTGGAAGCCAGGCGCCTGGGACATCTCCGAAGGCTTGTAGATCTTGTGCTGCGCCGTGGGGCCGCCCGCATCGCTGACCACCAGCAAGCGCCACAGCGGCTCGCGCGCCGAGCACGCGCTTTCTTCGCTCGAGAGCTGAAAGCCGGGCGTTGCGTTGGACGTGCCCTTCACGGTGATCTTGAGCAGCGTCGCGCCCTTGGCGTTCGACACCTCGATGTCGTAGCCGATGTTCTGGCCGGTCAGGTCTTCGGCCTTGTAGCCATAGCCCCGGAAGTGGCGCAGCACGTAGTCCATCGCAGCGGCCTGCACTTCTTCGGGCGAAGACTGCACGGGCACCGCGGCGGCCGGTTCTTCTGCCTGCGGAACGCCACCGCGTGCCTTGGCGGCCTGCACTTCCGCCTCGTCTGGCACCCAGCCGCGCGGGCCGCGAACGAGCACCGCGAGCTTCTGTTCGGGCTCCCAGGTGGCCACGTGCCATTCGTCGTCGTCGCGCACGCGCGTGGACACCTTGGCGCCCTTGTTGATCTCAAGCTCGGCGATGGCGACGCGGTTGGTCTGCAGCACGGCGCGAAAGCCCTGCCCTGCGTCGAAGGTGCGCTTGAGCAGCGCCAGGCGGTCCTTGGCGCGCTGGACCTGGTTGGGCGCGCGGGTGCCGCCGCCTGCGCGGTGTTGCGTGTCGAGCGATTCGAGGCAGAACCAGCGCCGGCCGGCACCCAGGTTCACATGCTCGGCCCAGATGGTGGCGATGACGTTGTCGCCGGTGGCGAGCCAGGCGTGGTCGAACGGTTTGTCGCGCGCGTCGAACACCCCCATCTTGGCGACGATTTCGACTGGCGTGAGGCGCGGGCCTGACAGTCGCATCTCATCGATCACAGCGAGCACGTGGGGGTCGACTTCCTTGTCCATTCCTTGGGATTTCTAGCGAGTTTGAGGGGGGTGGAAGTATGCCGCATCGGCCCTTCTTCGGCCTGCTGCAAGGGCAAGCCGCCATGTGGTGCGAGCGGTCGGGCATGTGGCAGGATGCGGCCGGGCGGACCTCTTCGTCTTCGCAGCGGTTGATATTCAAACAGCCTTCAAGCATGCAACGTTCAAATTCCGGTTGGCAGGTGTTCGGCAGCATGCTTGCGGCCGCGCTTTTTCCATCGATGGGCCATGCGGACATCTACAAGTGGGTCGACGCCAACGGCCAGACGCACTACTCGCAGCGCAAGGCCGATGCGGGGGATGCCCGAACGGTGGAGTTGAAGGTGCCTCCGCCGCCGGATGCGCCACCGGCATCGCCGCCCTCCACCGAGCTTTGGCGCAACACGCGGCCGCAGGTGACCCGGCCGCAACCGCTGTCAGCCAACAGGCCACCCAGGGCACTGTCCGACGGCAGGGACCACGGCACGGATGCGTCGCGATGCGCACTCGCGCGCGATGTTCTGAGTGGCGCCGTGCGGCACCGCAACGGCAAGCCGACCGACACCTACGACCGCGAAGTCGCGCAGAACGACATCAAGTCTTTCTGCAATCCGAGGTAGGCAGCACGCATCGCTTGGTG
This sequence comes from Variovorax sp. VaC1, assembly GCF_043658315.1. NCBI lineage: Bacteria > Pseudomonadati > Pseudomonadota > Betaproteobacteria > Burkholderiales > Comamonadaceae > Variovorax > Variovorax sp. VaC1. Next base: position 330,316 of record NZ_JBIGLT010000004.1, read on the forward strand.
ACACGGCCGGTGGATGCGGCAACCACGCCGGCAGGCTCGTCACCTGCCGTGGCGGCAGGAAGGCGCTCAAGACACCGACGTAATTGACTTCTTACGCGGCCCGGCGCGGCGCGGCCCAGTCCGAAAGAATCTGCACGGCCTCGCTGGCCAGCTTCTGTTCTGCGGGCTGCTTGCGTTTTTCGAGCGTCGCGCCCGCTTCGAGCCGCAGCGCCTCGACATCGATCGGATGTCGCGCCGCGACGCTCACGCCCTCGAATGCCTCGCCAGACTGCGCGAGCGTGGCCGCGTAGTAGAGCTTGCCGATGCCCGCGATGTGCATGGCGGCCACGCACATGGCACAGGGTTCGCACGAGGTGTACAGCTCGCAGCCCGACAGGTCGACGGTGCCGAGCTTGCGGCAGGCATCGCGGATGGCCTCGACCTCGCCGTGCGAGGTGGGGTCGTGATGCGCCACCGAATGGTTGAAGCCTTCGCCGACGATCGCGCCGTCTTTCACGACGACGGCACCGAAGGGCTCCGTGCCGTGCACCTGCAGCGCCTGGGCGGACAGCGCGAGCGCGCGTTGCATGAATTCCTGTTGGTACATGGGGTCAGACCTTTCTTGCGTTGTCGAGCACGGGGCGCACGGCGGTGGCGGCAACTGCGGACGATGCAGGCTGCGAGTCGAACAGCCCGGCGGTAGACGCGGTGTAGCGCCGTGGATCGAAGCGCAGCATCAACGGCAGCAGCACGACGACCACGGCCGCGAGATACGCCCATGCATGGGTAAAGCCGCCGGTCTGCTCGCGCACCCAGCCGGTGACGAAGGGCGCGAGCGCCGCGATCATGAAGCCCACGCCCTGCATGAAGCCCGCCAGCGCGCCGGCCTGCGCCGGGTCGGGCAGGTGGTCGAGCGCCAGCACCATGCACAGCGCGAAGGCGCCACCAAGGCCGAAGCCGAGCGTGACCGCCACGCCCGCCGCCGGCACGGGCAAGTCGAGCATCAGCGCCACGAAGCCCGCGAACTGCGCCACCAGCGTGAGCACGAGCCAGGGCCGCAGGTCGCGCCCTCGACTGCGTGCCAGCGCGGGCATGGCGAGCGCGGCGACGACCTGCGCCGCCGTCATCAGCGCGAGCACCGAGCCGCCCTCTTGCGCGGTCCATCCGCGTTGTGCGTAGAAGTGCGGCAGCCACGCGACGAGGCTGGTGTAGCCGCCATTGATGAGACCGAAGCACAGCGCGAGCAGCCATGCGCGCGGGCTGCGAAAGCAGCGTTGCCACGAGAGGTTCTGGCGTGGCGTCGCCGTTGTTGAAGTTGTCGTTGCCATGCCCGGCACCACGCGCCGCATGCCCAGCCACGACAGCAGCGCCACCGCGGCCAGCACGGCCCACATCGCCAGCCCCGCATGCCAGTCGGCCTGCGCGCCGCCGAGCACATGCGCGACCCACGGGCTGGCCATGGCACCCAGCCCGCCGCCGCCCATGATGGCGGCCGAGTACAGCCCCGTCATCACGCCGATGCGTGCCGGGTACGCCTGCTTGACCACGCCCGGCATCAGCGCCTGCACGAGCCCGACGCCGGCGCCCGCAAGCGCCGCGCTCCACAGCAGGGCCGCCGCGCCGCCCGCCACGTAGCGGCTCGCGCAGGCGAAGGCGATGGCACCAAGGCCGAGCGCGATGCCGCCGCGCGCGCCGATGCGCTGCCCCACGGCCGCGCCGAACAGAGACATCGCGCCCATCGCGAACATCGGCAGCACGGTGAGCAGCGCCACCGCATGAAAGCCGATGCCCGTTGCGAGGCGGATGGGTTCGAGCAAGGGGCTGCTCGACGTGAGAAAGGCGCGCAGGTTCAGCGCGACCAGCACGATCACGAAGGCGAAGGCCACGCCGCCTTGATGGCGGCTGCGCACTGTCGTCACAAGGCGGCCACGTCGGCCTGCAGCACGCCCTGGCGCGCCGCGATGCGGCCACCCGCCACCACCAGTTGCCGAACGGGCCGCGAGACCACGGCCTGCGCGGGCGTCTGCGCATCGACCAGCACGAGGTCGGCCCGGCAACCCACTTCAAGTCCGTAGGCATCGAAGCCGCAGCCGCGCGCGCCGGCGTGCGTGACGGTGTCGAGCGCCACTTCGATCTCATCGTCGCGGCGCAGGTTGTAGCGCATGCCGATGATCATGGCGCGCTCGAGCATGTCGGGGTTGCCGTACGGCGACCACGTATCGCGAATGCCGTCGTTGCCGCCGAGCACGGTCACGCCGGCCTGCCGGCACGCCATGAGCGGCGGCACCGTGCGCGAAGGCGGCGCGCTGGTGATGAGCACCACGCCGAGCTTGGCCATGCGCGCGAGCAGCACTTCGCGCTCGCGTTCGCTCACGTCGCCCAGGCAGAAGCCGTGGCTGATGGCCACCTGGCCATGCATGCCCAGCGCTTCGGTGCGCTGCAGGATCAGGTCGAGCGAGAACGCGCCCATGGCGCCGGGCTCGTGCAGGTGGATGTCGACGGGGCAGCGGTGCTTGCCGGCGATGGCGAACAGCATGTCGAGCGAGCGCACCGGGTCGCCGTCGATGGCGCAGGGGTCGAGCCCGCCCAGCACATCGGCGCCCTGCGCCATGGCCTGGTCGAGCAGCTCGAAGGTGCCCGGCCGCGTGAGCAGGCCCGACTGCGGGAACGCGACGATCTGGATCTGCTGCACATCGCGCAGCGTCTCGCGCGTGCGCAGGGTGCCTTCGAGGTGGCGCAGGCCGGCTTGCGTGTCGACGTCAACGTGCGTGCGCAGCCGCGTGGTGCCGAGCGCAAGAAAGGCCTTGGCCAGCACCAGCGATTGCGCGGCGGCGTCGTGCCCGCTCGCATGGCGGAAGGCGCGTTCGTTCTCGATCTTGTCGATGAGGTTCGCGCCGACTTCGTTGCGGTACCAGTCCATGCCCCACATCGTCTTGTCGAGGTGGGTGTGGCCTTCGACCAGGCCGGGCAGCAGCAAGGCGCCGGCGCCGTCTTCCACGGCGGCATCGGCGGGCGCGGGCAGCGCGGCACCGATGGCCGCGATGCGCCCGTCTTGCACCAGCACGTCGACCGGGGAAGCGCCCAGGGGGCGCACGTTGCGAATCAGGAGCGAAGGCATGAAGAAAGAGTCCGTTCGTTGAAGGGCATCAGGCCGGTTGTGCCGCGGTGGCTGGCGACACGGCGCGCCGCGTGAACAGCGCCACGATCACGAACACCAGCGCATTGGTCGCCAGTGCCACGAGCCCGATGTTGAGCGACTTGAAGACCACCGGCGCGGCCGGGAACAGCGTGCCCAGGTTGGAGCTGGTGGTCATCATGAAGGCCAGCACCGCGCCGCCCGCGAGGATGCCCGCGAAGGCCGAATGCTTGTTGCCGAAGGGCTTCTTCATCAGGCTGAACAGCAGCGAGGGCAAGAGCTGCGTGAGCAGGCTCGACGCGAAGATGGCGACCGACACGATGGTGGCGCCGCCGCGCAGCACGAAGTACACGGCCACCAGCGCAAACACCGGCAGCACGCCGCGCGCCACGCGCGACACCTGCTTGTCGGTCGCGTTGTGGGCAAAGCCTTCCTTGTAGACGTTCTTGCCGATCACCGTCGAAGCGGTCAGCAGGATCATCGAGCCCGGCACCAGCGCGGTGAGCACGCCCGTGCCGCCGATCACGCCGACGAACCACGGATCGAAGGTGTGCTTGACGAGGCCGAACAGCGCGAGGTCGACCTCGGCGCCCTTGAGGCCCGGCACCTGCAGGATGGCCGCGAAGCCGACCAGGAACAGGAAGGCGATGACCACCTGGTACAGCGGCATCAGGATGGTGTTGCGCCGCACGGCGCTGGCGCTCTTGGCCGCATACACCGAGGTCAGGTTGAACGGGTACAGGTAGTAGCCCAGCGCGGTCAGCAGGATGGTCGAGTTGTACCAGGTGAGGTTGAGCCCTTCCTTCGGAAAATCGAAGAAGGTGGGGTTGGCCGCATGGATGGCCGTGAACATCGGCGCAACGCCGCCGTAGTAGTGCCAGGGCAGGTAGATGCCGAGGAACACCGCGAGCGCCAGGATCAGCACGTCCTTCACGATGGCGATGCTGGCCGAGCCGTGGATGCCCGAGAACAGGATGTACGACACCATGACGACGGTGCCGATCCAGATCGCCACCTGCGGCGCGATGGAGCCGTACGAGGCCTCCGACACGATGATGCCGAGCCCGCGCAGCTGGATGGTAAGCAGCGCCACCATGCCCATGAGCGCGACGATCGACACCAGCACGCCGAGCGGGCGGCTGTTGTACTTGTGCGCGAAGAAGTCCGAGAACGACACCAGCTTGTGCGCAGTGGCGTAGCGCCAGATGGCCGGCAGCATCCAGAAGGCCATGAGGTAGGCCAGCCCGCCGTAGGCCAGGATGTAGAAAGCCGGCGAGCCCTTGCTGTACGACCAGCCGCTCGCGCCCAAAAAGGTGAAGGTGGAGAACGATTCGCCCGCCATCAGCAGGAACACCATGATGGCGCCCAGCCCGCGCCCGCCCAGCGCCCATTGCTCCAGGCTCATGGTGCGGCCGCGGCGCGCGAGCACCGCCAGGCCCAGCGCGCCGACGACGAAGAGCGCGATCACGCCCAGTGCGGCGTTCATCGCGCGTCTCCGGTGGCGGTGGGGGCATCGAGGTCGCCTTCGGCGCGGTCGATGAGCACCATGATCAGCGAGGTCAGCACCAGCCAGCTGACGTTCCACACCATCAGGAAGGGCATGCCGAGCACGAAGGTGGGCGCGATGGCCGAGAGCCACCCGCCGCTGAAGAAGGCGGCGACCGGCAGTGCGGCCAGCCATTTGACGGATTTCATCGGGAGCCTCGATTGGGGGTTGGTTTGAAATTCATGTTTGAAATTCGCTCTATTTTGGTTAACCATATACATTTATTTTGGTTAACCAAACGGCGCGAATGGTACGGAGCCGGGCGGGCCGCGTCAATCCGGGGGCTTTCCCTTAGGCGACGGGCCGCAGGCAATAATCCGGACGCCCCACGGCCCGAAAGCGCCCCAACGCCCTGTTCGCCCCGCCTGCCCATGCCCTCCGCCACCCGCCGCCCCCCCGCCACCGCCCCTGCCGCCAAGCCCGATGCGAACGTCGAAGCAGAAGACGACGCCAACGTCGACGAGCGCGTCTACGCGGCGGTGTCGAAGGCGCTGCTGAGCGGCAAGCTGCGCCCCGGCACGCCGCTGCGCGAGCGCGCGCTGGCCGAGGCGCTGGGCTGCACGCGCGGCGCGGTGCGCAAGGTGCTGGCGCGCCTGGGTTCCGAAAAGCGGCTGGTGCTGGAGCACAACCGCGGCGCCTTCGTGCCGAACCCCTCGATCGACGACATGCGCGGCATCTACCGCGCGCGCCGCATCGTGGAGGCGGGCCTCATCACCACGCTGTTCGGCCAGCTCGCGCGCGACCAGGTCGCCGCGCTGCGCAAACATGTGCAAGCCGAGCAGAAGGCCTTCAAGGAAGGCCGGCGCGAAGACGCGATACGGCTGGCCGGCGACTTTCATCTGCTGCTGGCGCAGATGGCGGGCAGCGACGAACTGCTCTCGTACATCCAGCGGCTGATCTCGAACACCGAGCTGTACAAGGCGCTCTACGACTCGGCCGAAGCCGCGAGCTGCGCGCCGCGCGAGCATGAGCAGATCATCGAGGCGCTGATGGGCAAGTCGCTCGATGCCGCGCTCGCGGTGGCGCTGGAGCACCTCGACGAACTGGAACAGCGCGTGATCGCCGGTGCGGCGGCCGAGCAGGAGGTGGACCTGGCGAGCCTGCTGAATGGCGGCGCCAACGGCCTGCGCGCGCACGATCACTCGCACGGCCACTGACTGCATCCACGCTTCGCTCCGGGCCGAAGTGTCGCCCGCACGGCCTCGCGATGATCGGTGCACCATGCACACACCCCTTCGCGCAACGCCAGGTCCGACCTCTTTTCAACCCGCCTTCGAATGGGCCCTGCTCGCGGTGCTCGCCACCTGCTGGGGCGCCTCGTACACCTTCATCAAGATCGGCGTCGCGACCATTCCGCCGGTCACGCTGATCGCGGCGCGCACGCTGATCGCCGGCACGCTGCTGCTCGCGGTGCTGCGCATGCGCGGCGTGAAGCTGCCGGCCGAGCCCGCGATGTGGGGCCGCTTCATGCTGCAGGCGTGCCTGAACAGCGTGTTGCCGTTCACGCTCATCGCGTGGGCCGAGCGCAGCGTGGACGCGGGCCTGGCGACCATCCTCAACTCGACCTCGCCGATCTTCATCTTCCTGCTGGGCCTGGGGATGGGCGGCGCGGAAAAGCCGACGCTGCGCCGGCTGTTCGGCGTCGGCGCGGGCCTGGCGGGCATCTGCCTGATCGTCGGCGTCGAGGCGCTGAACGGGCTGGGGCATTCGCTGCTGGCGCAGCTCGGGCTGGTGGCGGCGGCGGTCTGCTACGGCTGCGCCGCGATGTTCGGGCGCGTGTTCAAGGGGCTGGACCCGATGGTGCCGGCCGCCGGCTCGTTGCTGAGCGGTGCCGCGATGCTGCTGCCCGCGAGCATCGCCATCGACAGGCCCTGGACGCTGGCGCCTTCGGCCGCGTCGATGGGCGCGGTGCTGGCGCTCGCGGTGTTGTCGACCGCGCTCGCCTTCACCATCTACTTCCGGCTCATCAAGACGCTGGGGCCGATGTCGACCGCCGCGCAGGCGTACCTGCGCGTGCCCATCGGCGTGATGATCGGCGTGGTGTTCCTCGGCGAAGTGCTGGCGCCCACCGCGTGGCTGGGGCTGGCGTGCATCGTGGCGGGCGTGGTTGCGATGACGATGCCGGCGCGCCGCTGACCGGGCTTCGGCCCCAATGCAACCTCGTTGCATGTCCCTCCCGTGTCATGTGGCACAGATGTTGCGCAAGCGGCTTGCACTCGATGCACTTGTCCAACTATCAGGGAGTTCGCCTACATGGCTCATCAACACGAATCCGATTCGGGGAAATCGCCTGCGCAAGGAACGCGGCGCCGTTCACTCTTGAGGGCCGGGCTGGCCCTGCCGCTGGGGTCCACCGCCCTTCTGACGGCGTGCGGCGGTGGTGGCAATGGCGGTGGCTTCCAGGCACCCCTCGCCCCCGCAGCCACCGTGCCACAGCCCGCGCCAGAGGCCGCGATGGAGGCGGCACCGCCAGCCCCTGTGCCCGCGCCCGCACCTGTCGCGGTGCAAGCACCGCCCGTCGATGCACCACCGCCCAAGCCGGTGGAAAAGGCAGTGAAGAACGTGCGCGTTCTCAACCTGCAAACCCCGACGTACAGGCCACCTCTTAATCAACGGGCGGCGAACGAAGACATCAAGACCTACACGCAGCGCGCCTTGAAGGAGAAGTTCGATCTGCTTCGCGATGCACTGACCGCGGGCCTCCCAAAGAAGAGCGCCGAGTCCGATCTCTGCTACTTCGTGGTGCCAGAGTTTTTCTGGAATGTGAACTGGGACGCGGTGAAGAACGAAGCCGACATCAAGGTCTTCTCGAACACCTGCGTCACCGAAGTGCAGAAGCACGTGCGCGCACTGATCGCGCTCTTTCCGCAGGAGCAGTACGGCAAGCTGGCGTTGCTGCCGGGCACCGCGCAAGTGCTGATGAAGCAGATCGATGGCACCACGCCGGCCACTGCACCGGCCGGTGCGCCCGTTGCCGACAAGGACCTGCCGGGCTACGAGGCACTCAACTACGTGCTGGTGATCGACAACTTCAGCAAGCCCAACCCCGATGGCAGCCGACCGATCGCGATGTGGCCCAAGCGCAATGTGTCGGGGATCGACTTCGACACGTACAACAGAACCTCCGTCAGCAAGGCCGGGCGCGCTTACTGGAAAGTCCGGCTGAGTCCTGCGAAAGTCCTGCCGGCTTTCAACATCCTTGTTCAGCAGAAATCGACAACGACCGCCGCGTACTACGCGGACGGGAAGGAGTTCAAGGGCTTCGACAACGACCCGCTCGGCGGCGTGCCGTTCGGCGTGGACGTGTGCCTCGACTACGCGTCCGCATACACCGACAACGAGTACCTTCGGATGTCGCAGATCGAAGACACCAACTACCTCATCGACTTCTTGATCGCGTGCGGAATGACCGTTTCTCCCACGCACAAGTACCTGCCTTCGGTCCAGTACATCGTGAGGAACGATGGCATGGACCCTGGCTCCTGCGAAATCTACAAACTCGCCGCGCCGGAAACCGGCAAGCCTGATTTCACTGTCAGGCCCTTCAACGTGCCGATCCCTCAGACCGCGGTCGCTACCCTGAAGAACAGCACCCTCTTCGATTCGTACTTCGACATTCATCCGCTGTGGCAGTACCCCGCAACGGATATTCCCACTGAGACGCTGCCCTCTCCTTTCGCGCCTTCGCCTGCCGACCCTGGCAGCGCCTAGGCGGCGTCTAGGCAGGTGGCATCGGTGGCCGTCGCAGCAGCCGCCATGCCACGAGCAGCCCGGCCATCGCGAACACGGCACAGGCGATGAACGACGCCTGGTAGCCGCGATGGAGCGCGGGCACCGACTGCGCCGCGGCGAACGACACGGCCACGGTCGCCACGGCCGCGGCACCGAACGCACCACCCAGCTGGAACGCGGCCGTGTTGATGCCCGAGGCGAGCCCCGCCTCGCCCTTGCCCACGCCCGACAGCGCCGCGATCGACCCCGCCACGGCGCACGCACCGAGCCCCGCGCCGAAGATGAACAGGCCGAGGAAGATGTCGCCGAAGTAGGTGCCGTTCAGGCGGATGCGGCTGAGCAGCAGGCTCGCCGCGCCAAGCAGCAGCATCGCGGCCATGGCCACGCGGCGAAAGCCCACGCGCGTGACAAAACCCTGTCCGAAGGTCGAGCCGACCACCGCCATCACCGTGAGCACCGCCGTGCCCAGGCCGAACTGCAGCGCCGAATAGCCCAGCACCTTTTGTGCATAGAGCGACACCGTGGTGCCCACGCCCCACGCGGTCATGCCGAGCACGAGCATCAGCAGGTTGCCGCCCACCAGCGTGCGCGACCGGAAGATCGACAAGGGCACCAGCGGCGCGGCGGAGCGCGCCTCGATCAGCACGAACAGCGCAATCAACGCCACGGCACCCGCGAACACGCCCAGCGTTTGTGCACCGAGCCAGCCGGCCGTCGGTGCCTCGACGAATGCGTACACCAGCAGCATCAGGCCGGCCGTGATGGTGAGCGCGCCGGCCGGGTCGTAGCGGCGCGGATGGGTCCGCTCGTCGGCGCGGCTTTCGCGCAGCAACATCGGACACAGCAAGATCACCGCGCCCGCCACCGGCACGTTGATGTAGAAGATCCACGGCCAGCCCAGCACATCGGCCAGCGGCCCGCCGACCAGCAGCGCCGACGTGGCGCCCACGCCGCCCATGCCCGACCAGATGCCCAGCGCCTTGTTGCGCTCCGAGCCTTCGGTGAAAGTGGTCATGAGGATCGACAGCGCCGAAGGCGACATCACCGCCGCCGCCGCGCCCTGCAGCACGCGCGCCACGATGAGCGCCCGTGGCGAGGCAGCAAGCCCGCAGCCCAGCGAGGCCACCAGGAACAGGCCGGTACCGAGCATGAACATGCGCCGCCGCCCCAGCAGGTCGGCCATGCGGCCGCCGAGCAGCAGCAGGCCGCCGAAGCTCAGCAGGTAGACGCTCATGACCCACTGCACATGGCCCGGCGAGAAGCCCAGCGCCCGCTCGATGGACGGCAGCGCCAGGATGACGATCTGCGAATCGAGGATGACCATGAAGTAGGCCGCGCACAGCACGGCCAGTGCTTTCCAGCGGCGTGGATCGGGCGCGTCGTGGACCAGCGTGGTGGTGGTCGGGCGCGCGGCGGAGGGTGAGGCGATGGAGGTGTTCATGCCTGGTAGTCGAACGGCGCATGCCCGGATCGACAGCGCCGATCAGAAATTTTGCGCCCGTACCTTCATTTTTTACGCGGCTTTTAGACCCGTCCTTCTACGCTGCCGGCTCCTCTATCCGTTAGCGATTTCTTTCAATGAAACACCTCCTTCGCATCGCCTTGCCGGTGCTCGTTCTCCCCACCCTCGCCGCCCTGCCGATGCTGGCGAACGCACAGCTCACGGGCAACGTGGCGCTGACCACCGACTACAAGTTTCGCGGCCAGGACCAGGACATGCTGGGCAAGAACGACTACGCCAAGACCCGGGGCTTCAAGCCCGCCATCCAGGGCGGCTTCGACTACGCCTTCGGCGAGAGCGGCTTCTACGTGGGCAACTGGAATTCGAGCGTCAACTGGCTCAAGGGCAACAGCCTCGAGAGCGACATCTACGGCGGCTACAAGTTCAAGGCCGGCCCGCTCGACATGGACGTGGGCGCGCTCACGTACCTCTATCCGGGCAACTCGGCGGGCAACACGACGGAGCTGTACGGCAGCGCGAGCTACACCGACGAGACGATCGGCTCGTTCACACTGAAGTACTCGCACACGGTCTCGAAGGACTACTTCAATCTTGCGGGCAACAAGGGCGGCTCGGGCCTGAAGGGCACCAACACCGGCTACCTGAACCTGGCCTACAGCAAGGAGATCTTTCCCAAGGTCACGCTGAAGGCGGCGGTGGGCTACACGAACATGTCGAGCGACATCCGCCGCCTGGGCTACAAGAGCTATGTCGACTACAACATCGGCGCTTCGTACGACTTCGGCAATGGCCTGTCGCTGGCCGGTTCGGTGCAGGGCGCGAACAAGCAGAACGCGTATGCGGCCGTGTCCAACCCAGGCTACGACCTGGGCTTCGGCACCTTCGGCAAGCAGACCTACTCGCCGAACAAGGCGCGCTTCATCCTCACGCTGACCAAGGCGCTGTAGCGCTCTGGCCCGCGGAGGCCGGCATCGGTGGCCGTCAGTCGATGCTGATGTTCGCGGCCTTCGCCACCTCGGCCCACTTCACGCGGTTGGCGTGCACGGTCTTCTTGAACTGCGCGGGCGACTCGATGCGCACGGTGTTGCCCTGGCTCTCGAAGCGCTCGCGGATCTCGGGCTGCTCCAGCACCGCCTTCACGGCGGCGTTGAGTTTGTCGACGATCTGCGGGTCGGTGCCCTTGGGCGCGAAGATGCCGAACCAGATCGAGCTGTCGAAACCCTTGGTGCCGGGCAGCCCGCTCGATGCGATGGTGGGCACCTCTTTCACGGCCGGCACCGGCGTGGCGGTGGTCACGCCCAGCAGGCGCACCTTGCCGGCCTTGTAGTGCGGCAGCACCGTCTGCACCTGGTTCATGATGCAACAGGTCTCGCCGCGAACCACCGAGGTGATGGCCTCGGGGCCGCCCTTGTAGGGCACGTGGACCATGTCCAGCCCCAGGCGCGAATTGAACTCGGCAAAGGCCATGTGCGTGCCCGCGCCGTTGCCTGTAGACGCATAGTTGTACTTGCCCGGATGGGCCTTGACCAGCGCCACGAACTCCTTCAATGTCTTGACGTTGATGACGTCCGGATTGATGGTGAGCACGTTCGACACGTCGAGCACCGGCGCCACGGGAACGAAGTCGGCTTCGACATCGAAGGGCAGCTTTTTATAGAGCGCGGCGTTGCTGCCGTGCGTGGCCGCGGTGCCGAACGACAGCGTGTAGCCGTCGGGCCTGGCGTGCGCCACGTACTCGCTGGCGATGTTGCCGGCGGCACCCGACTTGTAGTCGATGATGACCGGCCGCCCCAGCTGCTTGGACAGCGGTTCCTGGATGGTGCGTGCGACCACGTCGACGCCCGAACCGGCGGGGAAACCCATGATCAATGTGACGGGTTGTTGCGGCCACTCGGGCTGGGCAAAGGCGGCGGGCGATGTGGCGACACACAACGCGACACCTGCCAGCCACAGGGCACGGAGCGAAAAGGGAGAATGGGCCATGTCTGTCTTTCTTCGAGGCGAGCAATGCGAGCGCGAATTGTGGCGCGCGGCTCATGCCCGAATCACTCTGAGCTTATGCCCGACACACGGGCGTGGCCACCGCTCTCCATAATCACCCCATGGTCCGTTCCACCCAACAACTCCACCCCGCACGCGAGCCCGCGCCCGTGCGCGCGGCAGCCACCATCCTGCTGCTGCGCGACACCCCCGCCGGCATCGAAGTGCTGATGACGCGCCGCTCGGCCACCGCCAGCTTTGCGCCGGGCGCATACGTATTTCCCGGCGGTCACATCGATGAAGCCGACGAGGCTGCCAAGCGCATCGCCACGCGCCGCCCCACCCAGAGCCGCGTGCAGCGCACGCAAGCCATTGCAGCGATCCGCGAGGCTTTTGAAGAACTCGGCATCCTGCTCGCGCACCATGCCGACGGCCGCCCGGTGAGCGCCGACGACATCGCCGCGATGGACCGCACCGACACCGCGGGCACCGCCTTTGCCGACCAGTGCGCGGCCCACGGCCTGGTGCTCGACTCCGACAAGGTGTTCACCTTCGCGCACTGGATCACCGACCGCGACCTGCCCAAGCGCTTCGACGTGCCCTTCCTCGTCGCGCGCATGCCCGAAGGCCAGACGCCCACGGCCGACGAGAGCGAGCAGTTCGAGCCCTGCTGGGTGCGTCCGGCCGATGCGCTCGCGCGCCACGACGCGGGCACGTTCTTCATGATCTTCCCGACCGTGCGCACGCTGCAGCGCATGGCCGCATATGCCACCGTCGACGCGGTGCTCGCGGCCTGCGCGAGCGGCGGCCCGGGTGGCGCGGGCGAAGGCCCGCTGTGGACCAGTTGCCCGCGCGCCGGCCTGCTCAAGGGCGAGGACGCGCGCTACATGGAAAGCGACTCGCCCTACGGCGAACTCGCGCTGGTGTGCCCCGACGGCCAGATCGCGCATGCGCTCGACTGGCAGAGCGAGCACCCCGTGCCGCTGCTCAAGAACGTGATGCGCCTGACCGCGCCCAACCCGAGCGCCATGACCGGCCCGGGCACCAACAGCTACATCGTCGGCGACGCGGCCACGGGCTACATCGTCATCGATCCGGGTCCGAACGACTTCGACCACATCGGCCGGCTGTGGCGCGCCACGCATGGCGACATCCGCATGATCGTGTGCACGCATTCGCATGCCGACCACTCGCCGGGCGCCGCGCCGCTGCAGGCGCTGTGCAAGGGCGCGAAGCCGCCGATCCTGGGGCTGTCGTCCGCACCGACCGCGCGCTCGTCCGCACGCTTCACCGCCGAGCGCGAACTGAAGGACGGCGAGCGCCTCGTGCTGTCGGGCAGCACCGCCGACGGCGAAGCCGTCACGCACACGCTGCGCGTGATTCACACGCCCGGCCATGCGGCCAACCACCTGTGCCTGGTGCTCGAAGAAGACGGCCTGCTGTTCTCCGGCGACCACATCCTGAACGGCAGCACCACCGTGGTCGATCCGCCGGACGGCGACATGAACGCGTACCTGGGCTCGCTCGACGCGCTCGACGCGGCCTGCGAAGCGGGTGGCATCGAATTCATCCTGCCCGCGCACGGCTACGTGATCGGCTTTGCCCGCACCGCCATCGCGATGCTGAAGGCGCACCGCCTCAAGCGCGAAGCCAAGATCGCCGCCGCCATGCAGAAACTGCCCGAGGGCACGCCCGAAGAGTGGTTGCCGCTCGCCTACGACGACGTGCCCGAGCGCATGTGGCCGGTGGCGGCCCGCTCGCTGGCCGCGCACGTAGCGCGCATCCGGCAACTGACTGCGCCCCGATGAACAACAGAAGCAACGACAACCCCTCTCCCGAAGACGAAGGCATCCGCCTCGCCAAGCGCGTGGCCGCGATGGCCGGCGTGTCGCGGCGCGAAGCCGAACTGCTGATCGAGAACGGCACGGTGCGCGTGGACGGCGTGCCCGCCCTGCTGCCGCAGTCGCGCGTGCAGCCGCACCAGAAAGTAGAGATCGAAGCCGGTGCCAAGCCCGAGCCGATCGTTCCCGTCACGCTGCTGCTGTACAAGCCGGCGGGCATGGCAACCGATGTGGCGCACCGCCTGCTGGTGGCCGCGAACCACCACGAGCCCGAACGCGCCGGCCAGCGTTTTCTGCCGGTGCACGCCAAGGGGCAGCACTGCATGACGCCGCTGGAAACCGGCGCGAGCGGGCTGGTGGTCTACACGCAAGAGTTCCGCATCGAACGCAAGCTGCAGGAAGACGCGGGCATCCTCGAACACGAAGTGATGGTCGACGTGGCCGGCGCCGTCAGCCCCGAGGTGCTGGCGCGGCTGGAGCGTTCGCCCGCGCGCGTGAGCATCGGCCGCCAGGCCGACGACCAGACCGGCCTGCGCTTTGCGCTCAAGGGTGCGCGGCCCGGGCAGATCGCCAACATCTGCGACACCGTGGACCTGCGCATCCTCGCGATGCGGCGCATCCGCATCGGTCGCGTGCCGCTGGCCGGGCTGCAGCCGGGCCAGTGGCGCTACCTGGCGCCGCACGAGCGCTTCTGACGCCAGGCAAAAACAAGACAACGACAGGAAGAGAACGAGGACGACACACGACGATGCACCGCATGTTCGCGGCCTGCAATTTTCAGCCAGCGGCCTCGTGCCGCCGACAGGGAGACTGAGCCATGAAGTTCGGAACACCGAGCGCTGCCCTTGCCTGCACCGTGCCCCTGGCACTGGTGGCGGGCTGCGCCTACCTCTCGCCCGCGGCGCCAGTGGATGCGCCGCCCGCACCGCCGCCACCGCCCGTGGTCTCGAAGGACGGGCTGGCGCCCATCACCGACGAACAGGTGGAACGCATCCGCGAAGCCATCTCCGGCAAGGCGCCCAGCCCGGCCGTGGGCAAGGTGGTGCGCAGCGCGTCGCCGACCATCGAGTCCTTCGTGCGGGCCGAGGGCTGCATCACCGCGCGCAACGGCGCGGTGCTCAACCCCTTCGCGGCGCCCGGCCGCCTGTTCGACGGCACGGGCTTCCAGGGCGGGCCGATGTCGGAGATGCAATACCACGACAAGACGGCCTGCGTGACCGTCAAACGCATCCAGAACTGGAAGATGGTCTCGCCGAAGCTGCTGCGCTTCGATGTGGTCTACGTGGGCGACGACGGCGAAGAACGCGCCATCAAGCGGCACGAGCTGATGCGCCAGCCCAAGGGCGGCTGGCTCTTTACGCGCTGAGTCTCGCGGCCGCCTCGCGCCGCTGCGTGCGCAGCGCCACGGCAAACGACAACTGCGCCACGATGCCGGCCCCGGCCAGCACGATGGCCGACGCCAGCGCGGGGTTGCGGTGGCCCATGCCGGCGAGCGCCGTGCAGAGCGCGCCCACCGCCATCTGCGTGAAGCCGTAAAGGCCCGAGGCCGAGCCGATGACCTGCGGATTGACGCTGATCGCCTGCGTCAGCGCGGCCGGCGAGGCCATGCCCGCGCCGACGGTGAAGAGGAACATGCAGCCGACGATCAGCGGCACCGAGAGATGGTCCGCCAGTGCCGCGCCGAGCAGCACGAAGGCCGCGGCCACGCTCAGCGCGTTCGAGCGGACCATCAGCCGGTCGACGCGCACGCGCGAGATCAGGTGGCTGGTGAGAAAGCTGCCGAGCCACACGCCCGACACAAGAATGGCGAGGTAGATGCCGGCTTCGTGCGCGGGGCGGTGCAGCTGGTCGACGAAGATGAAGGGTGCGGAAGCGATGAAGGCGTACATCGACGTGGTGGCGCAACCGCCGCCCACCGAGAAGCCGAGAAAGGCCGGCGAGGCCAGCAGCTTGCCGTAGTTGCGTGCCAGGTCCCTGGCCTTGACGGCCGTGCCGGGCGCGCCGGTTTCGGGCAGCAGGCGCCACGTGAAGAGAAAGCCGATGGCACCGAGCGCGAACAGCGCATAGAAGATCGAACGCCACCCGAGCGCGGTGGCGAGCGCGCCACCGATCAACGGTGCGAGGCTGGGGCCGATGGTCACCATCAGGTTCATCAGCGCAAGGCGCCGCGTGGCCTCTTGCGGCTCTGCGGTGTCGCGCACGATGCTGCGGCCCAGCACGAGGCCGGCGCAGCCGCCCATCGCCTGGAACAGCCGCGCGGTGATGAGCGCATGCACGTCGGGCGCGAGCGCCGCGACAAGCCCCGCAACGCAGTACAGGCCCAAGCCGCACAGCAGCACGGGCCGCCGCCCGAAGCGATCGGCCAGCGGTCCGTACACCAGTTGCCCCACCGCGAGGCCGAAGATGTAGAGGCTCACCGTCATCTGCATGGCGCCCATGCCGGCGCCCAGGTTCTTCGCGGCAATGGGCAGGGCCGGCACGAAGATGTGCATGGCCAGCGTGCCGCTGAAGGTGACCAGCGCGAGCAGCCACAGCGGCGCGTGCGGCCTGCGTGCAGGCGCGGCGGTCCCGGTCATTGCTTCGTGGTCGTCGATCCGGCGTCTTGCGCGAGGCGGGCCTTGCCCTCCTCGGGCTCCCAGCCGCCGCCGAGCGCCATGAACAGCACGACCTGGTCGTCGGCCAGTTGCGCCTCGCTGGCAGCGAGGGCGGCGTCGCTGGCGGCCAGCGAGCGTTCGGCATCGAGCGCATCGAGGTAGGCGGTGCGACCATTCTTGTAGAGCTGGCGGGCCTGCGCGGCCACCTTGGCGCTTTCGTCGCGCGAGGCCTGCAGCGCGGCGCGGCGGTCGAGTTCGCGGGCGTAGGTGCCGAGCGCGGTTTCGGTTTCGCGCAATGCGGTCAGCACGGTGCCGTCGAACTTGGCGAGGGCGGCGCGCGTGCCGGCCTCGGCCTGCGCGATGTGCGACTGGACGACGCCGGTGTTGGGAATGGTCCAGGAGATCAGCGGGCCCAGGCTCCATGCGAAGGCGTCCTTGCCACCGAAGTCGTTGGCATGGCCGACGGAAGAACCCGAGAGCCCCAGCGTCACCTTCGGATAGAGGTCGGCCGTGGCCACGCCGATGCGCGCGGTGGATGCGGCAAGGCTGCGCTCGGCCTGGCGGATGTCGGGGCGGCGACGCAGCAGCGCCGCGCCATCGCCCACCGGGAGCGTGCCGGCCACGCGCGGCGGCACGGTGCAGTCGGCCACCTCGCGCGGAAAGTCTTGCGGCAGTGCACCGGTCAGCGTGGCAAGGCGGTAGAGCGCGCCCTGCCGCTGGGCCTTCAGCGGCGGCAGGGCAGCATTCAGTTGCTGCAACTGCGCACGTGCGCGACCACCGTCGATGGCGCCGGCGCGGCCCGCGCGCTGCAGGCGGTCGGTGACGTTCACAGCGTCTTGTTGCAGCGCCACGGACTTCTGCGCGATCTGCAGACGCAGGCCAGTCGAGCAGGCTTCGGCGTAGGCGCGCGCAGTGCCGGCGGCCACGTTCACGCGCACGAGGTCGAGCGCGGCTTCGGCTGCCTCGGTGCTGGCAGCGGATGCCTCGATGGCACGGCGGATCTGGCCGAACAGATCGACCTGGTACGACAGCGAGGCCGCGACGCCGTAGTTGAAGGTGTTGGGCGGCTCGTAGCCCGGCTTGACCAGCGACAGGCCGGACACATGGCCATAGGACGGACCGCCGTTCACGCCCAGCGTGGGGTACTTGGCACCGGCCACTTCGTCGTCGATGGCGCGTTCGCGCTCGAGGTTCGCGACGGCCTGCCGCAGGTCGGTGTTGTGCGCGAGGGCCTGTGCCACCAGCCGGTCGAGCAGCGGGTCGTGGTACAGGCGCCACCAGTGCGCGGGCAGCGGCGCGGCGTTCACGGGGCCTTCGGCAAAGGGCCGTGCGGCGGCGCTCTGGCTGGCCAGCGCCTCGGGCGGCTGGCGATAGTCGGGGCCGACCGCCGCGCAGGCCGCGAGGCCGGCCGCGACGGCCAGCGACGCGATTCGGAAAGCGAAGCGGGGCATGGCGTTCATCCCTTCTGCGGTTCGGCCGCGGGTGCGGGCGTGGGAGCCGACGCGCTGCGTGCGGCCTTGTTCTCCAGCACCTGCACGGTCACGGTCTGGCCCGCGACCAGCCGCGCGCCTTGCGGCAGCGGGTCGAGCTTGATGCGCACCGGAATGCGCTGCGCAAGCCGCACCCAGTTGAAGGTCGGATTCACGCTGGGCAGCAGGTTGGCGCTGGTGGAGCGGTCGCGGTCGGCAATGCCGGCGGCCACGCTGTCGACCGCGCCTTCGATGACCGCGCCGCCGCCCATCGGCGTCACGCGCACGCGGTCGCCGAGGTGGATGCGCGGCAGCTTGGTTTCTTCGAAATAGCCTTCGACGTAGAACGACTTGGCATCGACCAGCGCGAGCACCGGATGCCCGGCGGCGGCGTAGCTGCCCTGGCGCAGGTCGAGGTTGGTGACGAGGCCGTCGGCCGGCGCGCGCACCTGGGCGCGCTGCAGGTTGAGGCGGGCTGAATCGAGCGCCACTTCGGCCTGCGCGACGGCGGCCTGCATCTGCTCGACGCGCGAGCGCGTCTGTTCGCGCGACTCTTTGGAGACCAGGTCGTCCAGGCCGGCGTTGCGGGCGTTCTCGCGCTGCACCTGCGCGCTCATGGCGCGCTGGGCCGCCAGCGCGGCCTGGGCCTGGCGCACGGCGAGGTCGTAGCGCGCGCGATCGACCTCGAACAGCAGCGTGCCGGCCGCGACCGGCTGGTTGTCCTGGATCGGCACGGCGGTGACGAGGCCCGAGACATCGGGCGCGATCTGGACCACGTTGGCGCGCACGCGGCCGTCGCGCGTCCACGGTGCGAGTTCGTAGTGGTCCCAGAGCCTGAAGCCGGCCCAGACGGCCGCGGCCACCACGACCACGGTAAGGGCGACCCGCCCGATGCGCTGTGCCCAGGGGTTGTCGGCAGAAGGACTGGTTTTCATGGGAATCTCGTCATTGCAGATAAGAGGTGACGCGGCTCAGCGCGTAGAGCAGCAGCAGGTAGAGCGCCATGTCGAACAGCGCCGGATGCCACACCCAGCGGTAGGCGCCGGTGGCCGCGAGCAGCCGGCGAACGCCCCACAGGGCCAACAGTGCGGCAAGGGCCAGCACCATGATCCAGGGCACGTAGAGGCCGTAGAAACTGGCTTCGCCGATCATGCGGAAGCTCCTGGGTTGGGCGCGGCCAGCATCGGCGGCGCTTCGGGAAAAAGATTGCGGCGCAGGCCGACCAGCGCGGTGACGGCCGAACGCGATGCGGCGGAAGACGACGCGTCGCGCGTGGCAAGCACGGCACCGAGTGCCTCGTCGATCTGCGGCAGCAGGTCGGCCGGGCGCGGGTTCATGCGGCCTTCGCCGCGCTGGCGGAAAAACCGCGAGATGCCGCCCAGCAGCGCCGCCGACGTGGCGAGCGGCAACTGGCCGCGCACACGCTGCAGCACGGCGATGTCGGCGCCCATGCGCAGGTCGCGCAGCGCGTCGTTGGCAACCACGCCTTCGACCGTACCGCCGGCCTGCGCGATGCGTGGCGCGAGCAGGCCGATGCGGTCGAGCATGCGCACGGCATAGGCATCGCTCTGCGCGTACTGCGGCTGCGACGAGGCCGCCATTTCGCCCAGCTCGCGCCAGGTGGCGCGCTGGATGCGGCGCGCGCTCCAGTCGGCACCGACCGAACGCACGAGTCGCGTGACGCGTGCCGCGACCAGCACGCCGACGATCTGGCCGACCATGCCATTGATGAAGCTCACGAGATCGGAACTGGCGGTGTCGTGCAGCGCGAGCGTGCCGGCCACGCCGAAGACCAGCGCCATCGCGGGCATGAAGTGGGTCGGCCGCGCCAGGTAGACGCCGAGCACCAGGAACAGCGGCGCGCAGATCACGACGAGCATGCCGAAGTCCTGCACCATGGGCATGAGCACCAGCACATACAGGGCCGAGATCGGAATCGAGATCAGCGTCCATTTCAGGAAGCCGTGGATCGCCGGCACCGGGTCGTCCATGGTCGCGAAGAAGCAGCAGAAGACGGCGGCCATCATGGTGGCGGCCGAGCCCATGGGCCAGCCGGTGATGATCCAGAACGCGCCGCACAGGCAGATGGCGATGACGGCCGCGAGCGCCGACAGCAACGCCATGCCGTAGTCGCGATGCAGCGCGCGGTTGCCGAGCGCGGCCGTGCGGCGCAGGGGTGCAGCGCCCTTGAGGCCTTCGTCGATGTCCAGGCGCAACTGGGCGCAGGCGGTCCAGCCATCGACCAGCTCTTCGAGGCGGCCGGCGAGGCCGATGCGCAGGGCACGGCCCCAAGGTGTCTGCTGCGTCGCACCGCTGGAAGAAGGCGCGGTGCTCAGTGCCTGGATGGCGCGGCGAAGCGCTTGCAGGCGTTCGGCGCGGGCCGGGTCGCCGCTCGCGGGCGCCGTTTCTTCGCGCAGCCATTGCGCGGCTTGTGCGAGCACGGCGGCCACATCGGGTGCGAGCGCGCCTTCGGCCTGTTCGAGCGCCTGCAGGCGGTCTTCGACGGCCGAGAGCGCGGGCGTGAGCGCGGCCACGCGGTCCTGCATCGCGCGGATCGCGCCGGCAGTCCAACGCAGGTGCGTGGTGTCGAAGGGCACGTGGGTCGAGAGCAGCCGCAGTTGCGTGATGTCGCCGGCGAGGCGGCGGCGGTCGTCGTCGAGGCGCTTCGGCTCGGCGTCCTTGCCGCCGCTGCGGCTCGCGGGCTGGAGCAGGTCGCCGAGCCACTTGCGCGCGTCTTGCAGCGTGCGGTCGAGCAGGCCCAGCACCGTGGGTGCGAGCCCGACGGGCAGCACGAGGCTGTGGATCAGCGTGGCGCAGAAGATGCCCAGGCCGATTTCCTCGACGCGCGCCACGGCGGTGTCGAACAGCACCAGCGGCGTCTGCACCGACGGAAAACCGATCAGCGCGGCGGTGTAGCCCGCGAGCATGAAGACGTACGAGCGCGGCGTGCGGTCGAACAGCGAGATGCACAGGCACAGGCCGACCCACAGCGCGAGCACCAGGGTCAGCAACTCGGGCGCATTGGACAGCGCGGGCACCAGCAGCACGGTCGCCATGCAGCCGATCAGCGTGCCGCAGAAACGGTACACCGCCTTGGAGCGCACCGCACCGGCCAGCGGATGGGCCACGATGTAGGTGGTCATCAGCGCCCAGAACGGGCGCGGCAGGCCGGCACGGCTGGCCAGGTACATCGCCAGCATGGCGGCGGCGAAGCTCTTGCCGGAAAAGAGAAGCTCCGCGCGGCTGAAGCGCGGCAGACGGAGCGCGGCCATTTACTTGCGCCCTTCCTGCGAGGCCGGGGCATTGCGGCCGAGGCGCTCCTCGAGCGTGGCAAAGACGCGCTGGCAGGCGGCGATGTCGTCGTCGGACACGCCTTCGAAGAGCGATGCACGCATCAGGCTCAGCGAGGCCTCCAGGGGTGCGCGGGCAGCCACGCCGGCGGGCGTGAGGTGCAGGGTCTTGGCGCGGCGGTCGGCCGGGTCTTCGCGGCGCTCGATGAAGCCGGCTTCGACCAGCTGGTCGAGCGAACGCACCAGCGACGGCCCTTCGATGCCCAGGGCCTCGGCCAGCACGCCCTGGCGCACCTCGCCGTCCATGCGGCCCAGCATCACGATCGGCCAGGCCAGCGTCTGCGACACACCGACGTGCGCCACCGCCTTGTCGGCCGCAGCGCGGTAGCCGCGCTGCAGCGTCGACAAGGTCATGCCGAACGCGATCAGCGCGGATTCGCGCCTTTCTGCCGCTTGCGCGGAGGGTGTCGGGTCGGACATGAGACTTCCAATTAGTTAGCTTGCTATCTATTCTACGGGTAAACCCGGAACATGCGCAAGCACGCCGCAGCGCCATGCCGCGGGCGAACCCGTGGGAAATCGGAAAGAAAAGGAAAAGTGTGAAGCCCGCCGATAAGCCGGATTCTGTGCACCGAAAGCCTCTTGCGAAGCCTTCGGCGTGACCGCCATTACTCTGGGCCGTTTGTCGCCAAACGGCTCGATGCCACCTACCCGCCAGCTCAGCGGAACCACCTCAATACTGGCCTACTTGGTGTTGCTGCGCGCAGAGATTGCCCGTTTCACCCGAACTCAATCGGCTCGTCTCTGTTGCTCTGATCCTCACCTCACGGTGGAGAGTCGTTAACTCCTGCGCTGTCCTGTGCAGTCCGGACGTTCCTCCAGTGCGCTCTTTCGAGACTTGCACCAGCGGCGGTCTGGCGGGCTTCACGGGGCGGATTATCGCCTCACGCGCGAAAGCGGCTTTTCAGGCGATGCCGCAGAACTCGCGCCGATATTGCTCTGGCGTCGTCCCGGCCTCGCGCTGGAACATCGCGATGAAGGCCGACGCGGTGCTGTAGCCGAGGTCGAAGGCGATCTCCTGCACCGTGCGGCCGGCCTCCAACGCATCGATGGCGCGCAGGAAGCGCAGCCGCTGGCGCCAGTCGCCGAAAGACATGCCCAGTTCGCGCTGGCACTGGCGCGCCAGCGTGCGCTCGGTCATGTGCACGCTGTCGGCCCATTCGGCCAGCGAGCGGTGGTCGCCGGGGTTGGCCTGCAGCGCTTCGAGCACCGTCACCAACGCCGAGGACGCGGCGGCCGGCAGGTAGCAACGCTGCACCTCGGCCACTTCGAGCTGGTCGACCACCACATGCGCCAGGCGCAAATCGGCCGGCGTGGTCGGCTCGTGCACGTCGCGCGCGGCGAAGTCGGCCAGCACGCTCTTGATGATCGGGCTGATGCGCACGGTGCAGGGCTCGGCCGGCAGGCGCTCGCACAGGTCGCGCGTGATGTAGATCGAGCGGTAGACGACCGCATGCCGCAACGTGCAGCTGTGCACCACCTTCGGCGGGATCCACACCGCGTACTGCGGCGGCGACAGGAAGCGCAGGCCCTCGGTTTCCATCTGCATCGTGCCGTGCGCGGCGTAGTTCAGGTGGCCCCAGGTGTGGCTGTGCGGCGCGGCCCGCACGTCGGCGCCGAACTCGTCGTAGCGAAAGTAGAAAGGCCCCGCCTTCCCCTCGACGTTCTGGATCGGTACGAAGCGCGGTGCGGGCGTGGCCATTCAAAACCCCGGACGAAGAAGAAGGTCCGTAATTCCGGACGATATGTCCTGATCGAGCTATATGCCTCAGGACGGACGCACCGATGATAGCCCCCACTCCCAAGAAAGCTCCCTCATGTGGCCCTACGCCTTCCCTCTGCTCGCCGTCGTCATCTGGTCGGGCAACACCGTCGTCAGCAAGATGGCGGCCGGCACCATCGCGCCGGCCGAGATCAGCTTCTACCGCTGGCTGCTGGCGGCCCTGCTCTTCGCGCCGCTGGCGCTGCGGCCGGTGCTGCGCAACTGGACCGCCATCCGCCCGCAGATGGGCCGCATCGCGGTGCTCGGCCTGCTGGGCATGGTGGTCTACCAGAGCCTGGCGTACTACGCGGCCTACCTGACCACGGCCACGCACATGGGCATCATCGGCTCGCTCACGCCGATGATGGTGCTGGCGCTGTCGATCCTGCTGCTGGGCCAGCGGCTCACGGCCGGTGCGGTGGCGGGCTCGCTGGTGTCGATCGTGGGCGTGCTGGTGGTGGTGTCCTCGGGCGACCTCGGAACGCTGCTCAAGAGCGGCGCCAACATGGGCGACGGCCTGATGCTGCTGGCCATGCTGGCCTATGCGATCTACGTCATCCTGCTCAAGCGCTGGCGCATGAAGGACGTGCCGGCGCTGCAGTTGCTCTACCTGCAGATCGTGGTGGCCGTGGTGGCGCTGCTGCCGCTGTACTTGCTCACGCCGAGGATGGGCCTGTCGGCCGCCAACCTGCCGCTGATCGGCTTTGCCGGCCTCGGCGCCTCGATGCTCGCGCCGCTGGTGTGGATGCACACGGTGGCGCACATCGGCCCGAGCCGCGCGAGCATGTTCTTCAACCTGATCCCGCTGTTCACCGCGCTGATCGCCGCCTTCGTCATCGGCGAATCGCTCGCGGCGTACCACGCGGTCGGCGGCGTGCTGACGGTGGCCGGCGTGCTGCTGGCCGAGCTGTGGAAGGCGCCGCTGCGAGGCAGCCGCGCCATGGCCGGCTCCTGAACTACGGCGTGCCCGCCGCGAACACCTCGATCGCGATGAGATTCGACACCGAGCGGCCCTGCTTCACCTCGTCCGGCACCACGAGGCGCGCAAAGCCGTTGCCGGTCAGGTCCGCGCCGTTCATCTGGTACGCCACCAGCGCGCCCTTGGCGCCGAAGTTCGGATCGATCTCGCCCAGTGACAGCGTGGCCCGGTAGCCGTCGCTGCCGGTCGCCACGGCGTACATGCCGAGCGTGACGTTCTTGGGCGTCGTGGGCAGGCCCCGGCTGTTGAGCAGCGTCCAGAGGCTGACGCCCGTGTAGGTGTTGCCGCCGACGGTCAGGCTGGACGTCGGCGTCAGGGCCTTCAGCGCATTCAGGTCGAAGCTCAGCGGCGTGGCGACTTTGCCCGAGATGGCGAACGAGGTCGACGCACCGCCGCCGATGCCGGCTGCCGTCGCGGGTGCCGCCACCACGTCGAGCCGCGTCAGGTTCGACACATAGCGCCCGCCCTTCACATCGCCCGGCGCCGTCACGCGGAACGGCCCGTCGGTCGTGCCCAGCGGCGCGGAAACGCCCGCCGTCGTCTCGGCATAGGCGATCGCGCTCGGCTTGTTGCCGAAGTCGGGACTCAGCTCGCCCAGCGCGAAGACGACCTTGTAGCCATCGGCGCCCGTCGCCAGCAGATAGCGGCTCAGCACATCGTTCTTGCGCGCGCTGTCGACCTGGATGCCCGCATCGTTCAGCAATGACCAGAGGCTGGTGCCGGTGTAGGTGTGCGTCTGGGGCCCGCTGCCGCTGGAAAAACTGACGGTCTGGGTGATGGCGGTGCGCGCCGCCAGGTCGGCCGCGGTCAGCGCCCCTGGAAGGTCGACGGCGCCGCCCAACTGCAATGTCGGGGCCGGCGCCGGTGCAGGCGGCGCTGGGGGTGGCGGTGGCGCAGGAGGTGGCGCCGTGGGCGGCGGAGGCGGTGGAACGATGGGAAAGAAAACACCACCGCCATCGCCGCCACCACCACAACCCGCGAGCACGAGCGCAGCCACGCCCGACACAAGTCCTCTGGACCAACGCATATCTCAAGTCTCCGTCTTCGATGTATTTTTTCCGACACAGCGAATGCCGTGCCTTCCGCTGTAACCCGGCGCCTTGTTCGTCCGAATTAAGGGAGGCAACGTCGCCGTCGGCCCTTGAATGCCCTCTTGCAATCAACGGGCGAATGTACATCGTTGTATTCATTTGAACATATCGAAAGCGATATTCCGCCCCACGCCAGCCGGAGAACCACCATGACGCACGACACTCGACGCCGCCTTGCCATCGCGGCCGGAACCTCGACCCTCGGGCTGGCCATCGCCCACGCCTTCGGCTGGGGCATGCGGCCGGCACAAGCCGCGGAGGGCGCGAAATTCGAGGTCATGCACACCGAGGCTGAGTGGCGCAAGCTGCTCGACGCCAACCAGTTCGCGGTGCTGCGGCAGGAAGGCACCGAGCGGCCCTACACGAGCCCGCTGAACGACGAGCACCGCGCCGGCCGCTTCAGTTGCGCGGGCTGCGCGCTCGACCTGTTCTCCTCGAAGACCAAGTTCGACAGCAGGACCGGCTGGCCCAGCTTCTGGCAGCCCCTGGACAACTCGGTGGGCGAGCACGAAGACAAGACCTTCGGCATGACCCGCACCGAAGTGCACTGCCGCCGCTGCGGCGGCCACCTGGGCCACGTGTTCGACGACGGCCCCAAGCCCACAGGGCTGCGCTACTGCATGAACGGCGTGGCGATGAAGTTCACGCCGGGCGCGGCCTGATCAGGCAACCGCCGCGTCGCTGGCCGAAGCACGCCGGAACCGCCCCGGCGTGATCCCCGCATGCCGCGTGAACGCGCGGTTGAACGCAGCCTCCGACCGGTAGCCGACCGCCTCCCCGACGCTGGCCGTGTCCTGTCCACCCCGCCCACCCTGCACGAGCAGGCGCGAGGCCAGCTCCATGCGCAGCGTCGTCAGGAATTCGAGCGGCCCCGTGCCCACCCGCCGCGTGAATTCGCGTGCGAAGGTGGCGCGCGAGAGGTGGCAGCGCGCGGCCAGCGATGCCACCGTCCACGACGCCTCCGGCTGCGCCAGCATCGCCTGCAGGCCGGGCGCCAGGCGCGGGCTGGCCATGAGGCCGAGCACGCCGGTGAGCTCGGGCCGCGTCTCCAGGTGCCCGCGCACCGCCAGCGTGAAAAGCGTGCCCGACAGCTGCGCCACGATGGCCGCGGCGCCGGCGCGCTGCTGAGCGATCTCTTCCGCCATGAGCCGCACCAGCCCTTCGAGCCAGGCGAACTCGGGGTGGTCGGCGAAGGCGATCACCATGGGTTCGGGCAGCGCCTCGAGCAGCACGCTGCGCCGGCGGCCGGGGAATTCGAACTCGCCGCAGAGGATGTCGGTGTCCGCTTTCTCGGGGCGCCGGAGGTTGGTCTTGAGATCGAACAGCTCGCCCGTGCGCCGCCGGATCGCACGGCCCTCGCCTTGCAGGCCCGCGGCGCGCAGCACATGCGCCGGCCCGCGCGGCAGGATCACGAAGCTGCCCTCCTCCAGCGGCACCAGCGTGCGGCTCGCGGGCAGCCAGAGTTCGCAGCGCCCGCGCAGCACGATGTGAAAGGGCGCGCGCCACGGGCCGATGGCCTCGTGCGGCGCAGCCCAGTCTTCGCCGAACAGGCAGCGCAGGTCCATGCGGCCGCGCAGGCCGAGCCAGTCGACGAGTTCGCTCAGGGGATCGGGGTGCGAGTTCATTTGAGACGATAGAACAATTTTCAGAATGCTTTGAGCATTCAAAATCTTACCCCTGGCGCCCAGAATTCATTCACCGATCCTTCTTGCAGGTGAACAGAATGACTTCCGAGCGCACTCCCATTCCCGTTTCCTACTTCGGCATTGCCGTCGGTGTGCTGGCACTGGGCAACGCCTGGCGCGTCGCGGTGCCGCTCTGGCATTTGCCGCAGGACATCGCAACTTTCGTGACCTGGAGCGGCATCGCGGTGTGGCTCGCGCTGCTGGCGCTCTACGCCCACAAGTGGCTGCGCCACGGCGACGCCGCGCGCGCCGAGATGAACCACCCGGTGCAGTCGGCCTTCGCATCGCTGGTCCCGCTGTCCAGCATGCTCGCGGCGATGGCGCTGCTGCCCTACGCACGGGCCGTGGCACTGGCCGTGTTCGCCGTGTCGATCGCCGCATCGCTCGTGCTCGGCCTCTGGCTCTACGGGCGCAGCTGGCAGGGCGGGCTCGCACCCGAACTCGTCACGCCGGCTTTCTATCTGCCGGCGGTCGGGCAGAACTTCGTGGCCGGCACGGCCGCGGCGGCCTTCGGCTGGCCGCAACTGGGCATGTGGTTTTTCGGCGCGGGGCTCTTCTCCTGGCTGGCGATTGAATCGCTGATCCTCGGCCGCGCAGCAACACGCGAGCCGCTGCCCGAAGCGCTGCGCCCCGTGCTGGGCATCCAGCTCGCACCGCCGGTGGTGGGCGGCATCACGTACCTGAGCCTGAACCACGGCGTGCCCGATCTCTTCGCGCAGGTGCTGCTCGGCTACGGCCTGTTCCAGGCGCTGCTGCTCCTGCGCCTCTTGCCGTGGATCGCAAGGCAGCCTTTCGCACCGTCGTACTGGGCCTTCACCTTCGGCGTGGCCGCGCTGCCGACCCTGGCCATGCGCCTGGTCGCAGCCGGAGCCACCGGGCCCGTCGAATGGGTCGCGCCGGTGGCCTTCACGGCGGCCAACGCGATCATCGGATTCCTGGCTCTCAGGACGATCGCGCTGCTGCTGAACGGGCGCCTGCTGCCTGTGGCGACACCCTCGCGCTGAGGCGGGCGCGGGCGGGGCTCTCGCATCGGTGTGGCTTTGCCGCCCGGCTCGACTTGCTCCCCCTCGGTGGGGCGCCACAATGCGCGCTGTCCGTCCGACAAATGCATTGATCCAAGGAGATTCCATGAAGGCCCAGAACATCCTCCAGACCATCGGCAACACGCCCCACATCCGCATCAACCGCCTGTTCGGCAATGCGAAGCAGCAGGTCTGGGTCAAGTCCGAGCGCGCCAACCCGGGCGGCTCGATCAAGGACCGCATCGCGCTGTCGATGGTGGAA
Source organism: Variovorax sp. VaC1 (assembly GCF_043658315.1). Taxonomy (NCBI): domain Bacteria; kingdom Pseudomonadati; phylum Pseudomonadota; class Betaproteobacteria; order Burkholderiales; family Comamonadaceae; genus Variovorax; species Variovorax sp. VaC1. The sequence goes on from NZ_JBIGLT010000004.1 coordinate 358,206, forward strand.
GACGCCGAAAAAAGCGGCGCGCTCAAGCCCGGCGGCACCATCGTCGAACCCACCTCCGGCAACACCGGCATCGGCCTGGCGATGGTGGCCGCCGTCAAGGGCTACAAGCTGATCCTGGTGATGCCCGACAGCATGTCCGTCGAGCGCCGCCGCCTGATGCTGGCCTACGGCGCCACCTTCGACCTCACGCCGCGCGCTGGCGGCATGAAGGCCTCCATTGCCCGTGCCGAAGAAATCGTGGCCGGCACGCCCGGTGCATGGATGCCGCAGCAGTTCAACAACCCCGCCAACATCGACGTGCACGTGCGCACCACGGCCGAGGAAATCGCGGCCGACTTTCCCGATGGCATCGACGTGATCATCACCGGCGTGGGCACGGGTGGCCACATCACGGGCGTGGCGCGTGTGCTCAAGAAGAAGTGGCCCAAGCTGCAGGTGTTCGCGGTCGAGCCCGTGGCATCGCCGGTGATCTCGGGCGGCGCGCCGGCACCGCACCCGATCCAGGGCATCGGCGCGGGCTTCATCCCGAAGAACCTCGACACCTCGCTGCTCGACGGCGTGCTGCAGGTCGATGCCGAACCGGCCCGCGAAATGGCCCGCCGCTGCGCGCTCGAAGAAGGCCTGCTGGTCGGCATCTCGTCGGGCGCCACGCTTGCGGCCATCGCGCAGAAGCTGCCTTCGCTGGCACCCGATGCGGTGGTGCTGGGCTTCAACTACGACACCGGCGAGCGCTATCTGTCGGTCGAGGGATTCCTGCCAGCCTGACCGGGCCATCGGCCAGCTATCGCTTTCATAGCGCCCCCGGCGCTTAAAATGCGCGGTCTGCTTGATAACCACAAGCCACCGACATGCTGCGAATATCCGAACTCAAACTCCCGCTCGACCACGCGCCCGAGGCGCTGGCCACACTGATCGCCTGGACGCTCGACGTCCCACCTGAAGCGATCGCCTCCCACACCGTCTACAAACGCAGCTTCGACGCGCGCAAGGTCGACCTGCTCACGGTCTACATCTGCGACGTGCAGCTGGCCGATGCCAAGCTCGAAGCCGCGCTGCTGGCCAAGCACGCCGGCCATCCGCACATCCAGCCCGCGCCCAACATGGTCTACACGCCGCCGGCCAATGCGGCCGAAGGCACGGCGCGGCCGGTGGTGATCGGCTTCGGCCCCTGCGGCATCTTCGCGGCGCTGATGCTCGCGAAGATGGGCTTCAGGCCCATCGTGCTCGAACGCGGCAAGACCGTGCGCCAGCGCACCCGCGACACCTGGGGCCTGTGGCGCAAGAGCGTGCTCGACCCCGAGTCGAACGTGCAGTTCGGCGAAGGCGGCGCCGGCACTTTTTCGGACGGCAAGCTCTACAGCCAGATCAAGGACCCGCGCTTCCTCGGCCGCAAGGTGATGGAAGAGTTCGTCAAGGCCGGCGCACCGCCTGAAATCTTGTACGTCGCGCATCCGCACATCGGCACCTTCAAGCTGGTGAAGGTGGTCGAGAACATCCGCGAGCAGATCGTGGCGCTCGGCGGCGAGATCCGCTTCGAGCAGCGCGTGACCGACGTGCACATCGAAGAAGGCCCCACCGGCAGGCACTTGCGCGGCCTGACCGTGCTCGACCAGGCCACCGGCACCAGCAGCGAGCTGCGCGCCGACCACGTCGTGATGGCGCTGGGCCACAGCTCGCGCGACACCTTCGAGATGCTGCATGCGCGCGGCGTGCACATCGAGGCCAAGCCCTTCTCCATCGGCTTTCGCGTCGAGCATCCGCAGGGCCTCATCGACCGCGCGCGCTGGGGCCGCCATGCGGGCCATCCGCTGCTCGGCGCTGCCGACTACAAGCTGGTGCACCACGCCAGCAATGGCCGCTCGGTCTACAGCTTCTGCATGTGTCCCGGCGGCACCGTGGTGGCCGCCACCAGCGAGCCGGGCCGCGTGGTCACCAACGGCATGAGCCAGTACTCGCGCAACGAGCGCAACGCCAACGCGGGCATCGTGGTGGGGATCGATCCGAAAGACTTTCCAGGCTGGAGCCCCAATGCCGCGGGCGACGCGCTCGCGGGCATCGTCCTTCAGCGCCAGCTCGAATCCAACGCCTACGTGCTAGGCGGCAGCAACTACCACGCGCCCGGCCAGCTCGTCGGCGACTTCATCGCCGGCAAGCCATCGACCGCGCTCGGCAGCGTGACGCCTTCGTACAAGCCCGGCGTGACGCCGACCGACCTGCACCAGGCCCTGCCCGCCTATGCCATCGAGGCCATGCGCGAGGCCTTCCCCGCCTTCGGCCGCAAGATCAAGGGCTTCGACCTGCACGACGCGGTGCTCACCGGCGTTGAAACGCGCACCTCGTCGCCCATCCGCATCGCGCGCGGCGACGACTTCCAGAGCCTCAACGTGCGCGGCCTCTACCCCGCCGGCGAAGGCGCGAGCTACGCGGGCGGCATCCTCTCGGCCGGCGTCGATGGCATCAAGGTGGCCGAGGCCGTGGCGCACGGCGTGCTGGCCGAAGCCGAACAGGCACGCACCGCCTGATGCAGACCATGACGACTTCTTCGCCCCTGCATTTCGCGCGCCCCACCGCCGGCCAGCTCGGCGTCGCCACGCTGGCCATGGCTGCGGTGGTGCTGGCCTCCAACATCCTGGTGCAGTTCGCCATCAACGACTGGCTGACCTGGGGCGCCTTCACCTACCCGGTGGCCTACCTCGTGAGCGATCTCGTCAACCGGCGCTTCGGCCCCGGCATGGCGCGGCGCGTGGCGTGGGTGGGCTTCGCGGTGGCGGTGGTGGTGTCGCTGCTGCTCGCGCCGGCGCGCATCGCGGCCGCGTCCGGGCTGGCCTTCATCGCTTCGCAACTGCTCGACATCGGCGTGTTCGACCGCCTGCGCCGCGGCCTCTGGTGGCGCGCGCCGCTGGTCGCCACCGTGATCGCGGCCGTGCTCGACAGCATCGTGTTCTGGGGCATCGCCTTCGCAGGCACCGACGGCCCGTGGCTCACCTGGGCGCTGGGCGATCTCGGCGTGAAGCTGGGCGTCGGCGTGCTGATGCTGCTGCCGTTCCGGCTGCTGATCGGACGGCAGGCCGCGCGCATCGCCGCCAACGCCGGATGAAGACGCGCCACGCGCTCCTGCTCGCGGCGCTGCTCGGCCCGGGCCTTGCCATGGCGGCCGAGTTCGTCATACCGAAGCTGTCGGCCGCGTATGCCGCGCGCATCGTCGTTGCCCACTGCGACGACACCCAGTGTTCGGGCCCGGCCACCATCGAGCTGATCGACGCGAAGACGCATGCCACGGTCCAGCGCTTCGAGAGCCAGGACATGAGCATCCTGCTGGACAAAAGGCACCGGCCCGCCGTCAACGCCACGCAGCTCTACAGCGACCAGAGCGCGCTGATCGTCGACGACTTCAACTTCGACGGCCAGGACGACCTGGCGATCCGCAACGGCAACAACAGCAGCTACGGCGGCCCCTCGTACGACGTGTACGTCTACAACCGCACGCGCAAGGCCTTCGTGCCGAGCGCGGACCTGACCGAGCTGGCAACGTCGACACTGGGCATGTTCCAGGTCGACCACCAGCGCAAGCGCCTCGAAACCCTCGAGAAGTCGGGCTGCTGCTGGCACCTGACCACCCAGTACGCGGTGGTTCCCAAGGTCGGCCTGCAGAAGGTCTACACCCGCGAGGAAGCGATGGCGACCGATGGCGAGCACCTGGACATCACCGAAGGCCGGCTCGTGAACGGCCGCTGGAAAACCAGCACCCATCGCGAAGCGGTGAAACAGGACGACAAGCACTGACGCGAAGGCGCATGCCCGCCACCCCATGTCCGACGACACCACCGACTTCCACTTCTACGAGCCCGCCAAGGGCCACGGCCTGCCGCACGACCCGTTCAATGCGATGGTCGGGCCGCGGCCGATCGGCTGGATCTCGTCGCAGGACGCGCACGGCGTGCTCAACCTGGCGCCCTACAGCTTTTTCAACGCCTTCAACTACACGCCGCCGATCATCGGCTTCGCCAGCATCGGCGCCAAGGACAGCCTGCACAACATCCGCCAGACGCGGGAGTTCGGCTGGAACCTGGCCACGCGCCCATTGGCCGAGCAGATGAACCGGTCGTGCGCGGCCGTGCCGCCCGAGGTGAACGAGTTCGAGCTTGCGGGCCTCACGCCCGTGGCCTCGCGGCGCATCGCGGTGCCGCGCGTGGCCGAGAGCCCGGTGTCCCTCGAATGCCGGCTGACACAGCTCATCCAGCTCGAAGGCCTCGACGGCGCGCCCGTGCAAACCTGGCTGATCCTCGGTGAAGTGGTGGGCGTGCACATCGCGCGCCACCTGCTGAAAGACGGCATCTACGACACTGCCGCTGCGCAACCCATCCTGCGCGGCGGCGGCCCGGCCGACTACTTCGAGATCAGCCCCGACAATATGTTCAAGATGTTCCGCCCGCGCTGATGAGCGCCGGACCCATTCCCTTTTTGCTTGCTGCCAACCTGACACACCCCGATCGATGACCGATACCGCCACGCCCCAAGAAATCCAGGAAGTCCGCGAAGTCACGGAAGACACGGGCAACACCGCACCCCAACAACAACAGCAGCAACAGCGACGGCCGCGCGGCGGCAAGGGCCGCGCGCCACGCAACGGCCAGCAGCGCCCGCAGCAAGATGCGAAGCAGGCACAGCCGCAACAGCAACAACAGCAACGCCCCGCGCGCAAGGTGCATCCCGCACTCGAAAAGCTGTTCACGCTGTACCCGAAGATGTTCGGCGCGCACTTCCTGCCGCTCAAGCTGGGCGTCTACCAGGACCTGCTGGCGCAACACCCCGACGAGTTCAAGAAGGAAGACCTGAAGGTCGCACTGGGCCTGCATGCCCGCTCCACGCGCTACCTCGAAGCCGTGGCCGCCGGCCACCAGCGCCATGACCTGCAGGGCGTGCCCGTGGAGCCGGTGGCACCCGAGCACGTGCACCACGCCATCCTCGAAGTGTTCAAGCGCCGCCAGGCCCGCTCGAACGAAGACCTGCGCCCCCACGTGGTGACGCGCATCATCGCGGCCATCGAGGCCTCGGGCCTGGGCCGCGACGCCTATGCCGAACGCGTGCGCACGCAGGACGAAACCAACAACGCCCTGCTCGACGAAGCCGTGGCCGAGCTGGGCCGCCAGGCCGCCAAGCGCGAAGCGCTGTTCCGCGCCTTCACGGCCAGCGGCCGCAGCGAAGCCGAGTTCGCGGAGATGTACGGCATGGACCCGGTGGAAGTGGCGCGCACGCTGGAGCGCGTGCGACGCGACCAGGCCGCGGCCGAAGCGGCGGCAGTTGCTGCTGCAGCAGCGGCGGCGGCAGCCCCAGCCAGCGAAGAAGCAGGCGCAGGCGGCGACGCAGCCGCGTCCTGACGACGACACAACCACATCGGGCGAAGCGGGCGAAGGCATCACCCACAAAAAAGCCGGCGCATGCGCCGGCTTTTTTCATGCCCGCCCGAGAGCGGTGGTTGTCGGTCAGCGCTGCGCGTTCTGCAGCGCCGCAATGCGCTCTTCGATCGGCGGGTGCGTGGCAAACAGCTTGCCGATGCTGCCCGTGATGCCCATGGCTTCCACTGCCTTCGGCAGTTCGCCGGCCGGCAGGCCACCCAGGCGGGCGAGCGCGTTGATCATCGGCTGCTTCTGGCCCATCAGCGCGGCCGCACCGGCGTCGGCGCGGAACTCGCGGTGGCGCGAGAACCAGGCCACCACCATCGCCGCGGCAAAGCCCAGCACGATGTCGAGCACGATGGTGCTCACGTAGTAGCCGATGCCGGGGCCCGACGAGCGGTCGTCGCCGCGGCGCAGGAAGCTGTCGACCGCATAGCCGATCACGCGCGAGAGGAACACGACGAAGGTGTTCATCACACCTTGGATGAGCGTCATCGTGACCATGTCGCCGTTGGCGATGTGGGCCACCTCGTGGCCGATCACGGCCTCGACTTCTTCGCGCGTCATGTTCTGCAGCAGGCCGGTGGACACCGCCACCAGCGACGAGTTCTTGAAGGCGCCGGTGGCGAAGGCATTGGGCTCGCCCTCGAAGATGCCGACCTCGGGCATGCCGATGCCGGCCTTGTCGGCGAACTTGCGCACGGTACCGACGATCCAGGCCTCGTCGGGCGACTGGGGGTTGTCGATCATGCGCAGGCCGGCGGTCCACTTGGCCATCGGCTTGCTGATGAGCAGCGAGATGATCGCGCCGCCGAAACCCATGACCAGCGCAAAGCCGAGCAGCGCGCCTAGGTTCAGGCCGCTGCCCGTCAGAAAGCGGTTGACGCCGAGCAGGCTGGCGACAACGCCGAGCACTGCAACGACCATCACGTTGGTCAAGACGAACAGAAGGATACGTTTCAAGTTGAATTCTCCGTGGGGAACACTGCCGCCCAGATGAGGGCCGGGGGGCCTACTTCAAGCCACGCCCGGCCGGTGGTCTGGCGGCCCGTGTGTTGTTGTGCGTTCTGATGGGGCGCAGCCGGACGGCGGCATCCGGTAGAGCCATGATAGGAGCAAAAGTTCTAGCGCCGCCGTATTCCCCGTTTCAGAAGAGGCCTGTCGCGCCCGGTGCCGGGCGGCCCTGGATGTCGGCCCGCAGCCGGGCGCCCCGGCGCATGCTCTGCGCGAGTCGCAGCGCGAACAGCACGCCGTTCACCAGCAGCAGGCCCACCGCGAACAGCCACCAGAGCGTGTACGCACCCGCGGAGGCGGCCTGTGCCGGATCGAGGCCGGGATCGATACGCAGGACCGGCGCGCGCCCTTCGTCCGAGCCCCGCGCCGTGACGAGCCCCTCGAGCACGAAGGGCTTCACGCCTTCGGGCGCGGCATTGCGCTGCAGGCGGGCCCAACGGCCGAGCAACGAGGCATCGTTGTCGTCATCGGCCAGGGCCGAGGCCGCATCGACATCGCTCGCTTCGGCAGCTTCGGTGCTGGCGTCTTCGCCCGGCTTGCGCTGCACCGCATCGATCGGCACGGTGGACGCCAGCACCACCCCGCCCTTGGCGGGCACGATGGTGGGCAGCGCAGCCTCGATGCGCGTCGCGACAAAGCTGTCGGCCGCCTGGCGCGCCGCCTGCTGCATCGATGCGAGCTGCTTGCGCGAGACCACGAGGTCGGCGTTTTCCTTGCCGGGCTGCGCGCTCGCGGCAAGCTCCTTCCAGTTGTGGATCGCCGTGTCCGTGCCGTCTTTTTCCACGGTCGCCTCGGCCGCGTTCAGCACGGCACGCTGCAACGCGCTGCAGTCGCCGGGCGCAAGGCCCTCGCCCTCCTTGCAGGCCGCCTCGATGGTGGCGACCGAGCGGTCGAAGTGGCGCACGATCATCGGCATGTTCTCGCGCGCCCGGTAGGCCGACAGCGGATCGGGTGCCTGCCCCATCTGCATGCGCAGCATTTCGATCAGGCTGGCGGCCATGCCGTTCTCCGACGCACGAATGAAGTCGGGGCTGGCCAGCGCCTGGATGCTCTCGGGAATCTTCAGCTCGGGAATGACGGGCGCGCTGCCGTTCCAGCGAACCGTCGTGCAGTCGACCATGGGCAGCGCGCGGTTGTCGTCGCCCTTGTGGGCCAGGTCGATCTCGCAGCGCCCTTCGCCTTTCACGCTGGCGTAGCTGGCCCACTGGGGCGGGTTGTCGGCCAGTTGCCGCGCGTCGGTGTACGCAGGGCTCTTGCCGTGCGAGAACCACTGCGCGACCAGCGCCATCTGGCCGCGCAGGTCGGGCGCCGAGAGGCCCAGCGCGACCGCCGCCAGCAGGCCGATCAGCAGGTGCAGCAGATGGCGCCCCCAGTACACGGGCCGGAAGCGCCGCCATTCGTCGGCCACCGACCACCTGTCGCCGAAGCTCACCGCGCTGTAGTCGCTGGTACGCAGCTCGGCCTCGATCACTTCGCCGTACGGCATGTCTTTCGCGCTGCGCCAGGCCGAGGGCAGCACGAAGCTGAGCTTGTCGCCGATGAAGAGCCCCACCCGCTTGATCGTCACGTTGCTGGCGTTGACCACCGCGATCTGGTTGAGCATGCCGCGCACGCGATTGACCGGCTGCGGCTGGCGCACCGGGGCCGTGTCCGACGGCTTGCGCACGAAGAGCCACGCCGCGCACAGGCCGGCGAGCAGCCCCGCGCCCAGCAGGTAGGCGTGCACACCGCGCGTGGCGTCCCAGGTGGCGAGCCACAGCAGGACGAAGGCCAGCAGCCAGACAAGGGCCGAAGCCCAGCCACCGCCGCGCCCCACGCGGCTGGCGACTTCTTCGGGCGTCTCGGTGCGCTGGCTCAGGATGTCGACCTCGCCGCGTTGGAAGCGCGCATTCGGGTCCGGCGCGACGAACGCGGCTTCGGAAGCCGCCACGGGCGCGTGCGGATCGATGTCGCCTGCGGGCGCTTCGATGTTCGGCAGCGCACCGATCTCGCCACGCTTCCATTGCTTGTCTTGCGCCTGCTGGCGCTGCGCGCGCTGGCGGCCTTCGAGCAGGTCGAAGCCGTTGAGGCGGATGACCACCGCGCACTTCTTGCCAAGCACCACCAGCGCCTCGTTGTGCGGCTCGACGTAATCGATGGCGTCATACGGCAGCAGCACGTCGACGTCGCCGATGGTGTCGTGCTCGGTCGACGAGCCCTGCGTCGCGAGACCGTGGCGCACGAAGGCGCCGGTGAGTTCGCGCACGTCGTCGTCGGCCGTGAGGCCCTGGCCGATCAGGAAGGGCTGCAGCGCGGATTTTTCTTCGTCGGTGATGCGGCGCAACACCGGCGCGGACTGGAAGTCCTTGAAGGCGCTGCGGTTGCCCGAGCGCCGCGTCGCATAGACGATGAGGCTGTAGATCGCGTAGAGGATCAGCCCGACCTTGAGAACGATGATGACGGTGTCCATGTTGTTATTGAATTTCCTCCAGGATGAAACAGCGTGCGGCACGCGATGCGGCTGCGCGGCATCGGCAACGCGTTCGCGAACCTGCGAAGTTCAGCGCGACAAGGGCCGAAAGACCTGCGGATCGGCGTAGAAAGACGCCGACGTATTTTCGGCGCACCAGCCCGGCACGCCCAGCACCGGCAAGGGAACGAAAGGCTTCAGTTCGAGCCGTTTCGCATCGAAATTTCGCGCCAGCGTGGCGTCGTCGAACGCCATCGACCCTGTGGCGGTGTGCGTCAGCAGCACATGCGCGGTGATCGGCTTGCGTGGCGCGGTGAGCTTTTCGAGCAGCGCATGGCCGAACAGCAGCAGGCGGGCTTCGGCCCACAGTTCGCGCTGTGTCACGAACAGCGTGTGCCAGTCGCGATCCACCAGCGCACGCCACAGCGCGGGCGGCGCATCGAGCACCGCGCCGTTTTCGTCGAACAAGGTGAGCGCATCGCGTAGTGGCCCGCGCACAGCGGCGACACCCATGCGCGCGATTTCCGCGGCCTGCAACTCATTGAGCCCGCGCTTGGCCTGCGGAAAGGCAAGCCACACGAGGCCGTTGAAGAAGTCGTGCAGGTTGTCGCGCGTGGGCACCGTGCGGGTCTGGAAGATGTGCGCCTCGTAGGCTTGCCCCGCGGGCAGTGCGTCCTGGTGCACGAAGTCCGGCGTGCCCTCGGGCTTGAGGGCCTGCAGCGCGGCGGCCACCGATGTGTGTTGCGCAACGGCCTGCGCCACCGCTTCGCCAGGGGCGCGATAGGGCGCAAGCCAGGGCTGCGCCCAATCGACCGCCGGCAGGGTCAAGGCGCGAACGCCCCCGTCCAGCGGATACGGTCGGGATGCTGCAGCACCGCGAACTCCGCCGTGAGCTTGTCGAACAGCTTGAGCGAACTGCCGTGCTTGCCGAGCAGGCCGGCCGCGCGCAGCGCCTGCGCCACGTCGTTGAGCGGCACGTCGTTGCCGCTGCGCAGGGCGGGAACAGCCTGCAGGATGAACTCGGCGGCTTCGGAAATCTGCGGCTTCGCGGGCGGCTGCTGCGCGGGCTTGGCAGCCCTCGTGGTCTTCCGGGCGGCGGTCTTGGTCGCGGCCTTCTTTGCCGCGGGTGCGGATGCAGGTGCAACCGCCGCAGGCGCGGACGCCGCGGCGCTGCTCCTTGCGCGCGAGGTCTTCGCGGGCGCCGACTTGGCCGTCGCCTTCTTCGCTGGCGCGGTGCGCGCGGCAGGCTTCACGCCGTGATGCGCGAGGTCCACGAACGCGTCATAAACGCCGACGGTCTCTTCACCCGTCTTGCCCTGCTGGCCGATGCCGCAGACGCGGCAGCCCTTCTCGCGCAGCCGCACCACGAGCGGCGCGAAGTCGGAGTCGGAAGACACCAGCACCACCACGTCGGGCCGCTCGGCGATCACGAGGTCGATGGCATCGACCGCGAGCGCGATGTCGGTGCTGTTCTTGCCGGCCGAGAGGTTGACCATCGGCCGCACCGACAGCCGCTTGAACAGCGCCTGCCGGTTGACCGCCATCTCGGCGTTGCAGTACGCGCGGCGCACATGGATGGCGCCGTAGTCGTCCATCGTGCGCTGCACGGCCTGCTCGATCACGTCGGCCGAGACGTTGTCGGCATCGATCAGCAGCATCACGCGCAGCGTCGGGGTCATGCGAGCTTCCAGTTGATGGTTTCGCCGCCGCGCAAAGGCTTGAGCGTGGCGTCGCCGTAAGGCACGGTCTCGGGCACGGTCCAGCTTTCGCGCTTGAGCGTGACGGTGTCGGTGTGGCGCGGCAGGTCGTAGAAGTCGGGGCCGTGGAAGCTCGCGAAGCCTTCGAGCTTGTCGAGCGCATTCACGCTGTCGAAGGCCTCGGCATACAGCTCGATGGCCGTCAGCGCGGTGTAGCAGCCGGCGCAGCCGAGTGCGTGTTCCTTCAGGTGCGCGGGGTGCGGTGCGCTGTCGGTGCCCAGGAAGAAACGGTCGCTGCCGCTGGTGGCCGCCTCGACCAGCGCCACGCGATGCGTCTCGCGCTTGAGCACCGGCAGGCAGTAGTAGTGCGGACGGATGCCGCCCGTGAAGATCGCGTTGCGGTTGTAGAGCAGGTGATGCGCGGTGATGGTGGCTGCCGTGAAGCGGTCGGCATCGCGCACGTAATGCGCGCCCTCTTTGGTGGTCAGGTGCTCGAACACCACCTTCAGCTCGGGGAAGTCGCGGCGCAGCGGAATCATCACGCGGTCGACGAACACGGCTTCGCGGTCGAACAGGTCGATGGCCGGGTCGGTCACCTCGCCATGCACCAGCAGCAGCAGGCCGTGCTTCTGCATGGCCTCGAGCGTCTTGTAGGTGTGGCGGATGTCGGTCACGCCGGCATCGCTGTTGGTGGTAGCGCCGGCCGGGTAGAGCTTGAGCGCGCGCACGCCGGCTCCGGCGGCGAGTGCGATTTCTTCGGGCGGCAGCTTGTCGGTCAGGTAGAGCGACATGACCGGCTCGAAGGCGACGCCTTCAGGCACGGCGGCGCGGATGCGGTCGCGGTACCCGATGGCCTGCGCGGCCGTGGTCACGGGGGGACGCAGGTTCGGCATGATCAGCGCGCGACCGAACTGGCGCGCGCTGTGGGGCACGACGGCTTCGAGCGCGGCGCCATCGCGCACATGCAAATGCCAGTCGTCGGGGCGGGTGATCGTGAGGGTGTCTGTCATGGCGGGGCGATTGTCGCATCGCCCCCCAGCAAGTACTCGCGCACCAGCGTGCGCGCACGGTGCAGCCGGCTCTTGATAGCGCCGCTCGGCTCGCCCAGGCGCCCGGCAATCTCGGCGATGGTGAGTTCCTCGAAATCGCGCAGCAGCACCACCTCCAGGTAGTGCGCGGGCAGCGACTCCAGCGCGTGGGTCAGATCCAGCCGCAACGCGTCGTCGGTGCGGCTGGCCAGTTGCCGCTCGGCCACGTCGTCGTCCAGCGGGTCGTGCCGGAACATCGCGCGCTGCAGCCGCAGGCATTCGCGCTTGATGACGGTGAACAGCCACGACGAAAAAGCCGCGGCCGCCTTCAGGCCGCGCACCTTGCGCGCGATCACCAGCAGCGATTCCTGCACGGCGTCGTCGACGTCGCTGGCCTGGCAGTGCCGGTGGGCATAGCGGCGCGCATCGGCCTGGCACACCGCCAGCAGCCCTGCGATGGCCACGGGATCGCCGGTCTGCGCGGCGTGGATCAGATCGGTGCGGTCGATCCCGGCGGCCACGGCTCAGCGCCCCTTGACGGGCTTGCGCCCGACCATCGCGCACATCGGGCAGAAGCCGAACAGGCCCGTCAGCGCGAACATCGCGCCCATGAGGCCAATGGCCACGGCGAGCCCGAAGCCGGCCGTGCCCCAGCCGATGGCCGCGTAAACAAGGGCGGCAAGGCCCATGACGATGCGCAGTGCGCGCTCCCAACCGGGAAGATTCTTGGCGTAGAACATGGCGATTCCTTCGATCCTTGGGTGCATGAGGAAGACCCTCGGACACAAGGAGGCGTCGAACCCGCCGAACGGTTCGCGGGAATCCGCAAATTTTCTGGTTATTTCTGGAACACCCGGCAGGCACGCGAGCTGGCGCCCTGCAGCCACTTGCAGAAGTTGACCGAGCAGCGCGCGCCCTTGTTCGGCGGCCAGGGGTCGAGGATGCGCAGCGTGGTGCCCCGCCCGCTTGGGTCGCCGTCGCCGCGAATGCCCACCATGACGACCATGTGGCCCGGTCGGCCGATGCCGTCCGCGCGGCCCTTGGCCGTCCAGAGCATGTCGAACATCAGCGGCCCGTGGTGCAGCGCGGCACGAAGTGCCCTCGGCGACCAGGGCGACGGCGGCCGCACCGCCAGGCCGTGCGCGGCCGCGAACCGATGGCCGTCCGCCATGCGTGCGTCGTGGGTGTCGACGAAATCGTGCAGCCCGCCGTCGGCCGCGAGCAGCTCGGCCGGCGTGCGCGCCACCACCGCCTGCACGTTGGAGCGGGTCATCATCGCGACGCCCGCGGCCCAGCACAGCACGGCGGCCGGCGGCGACACCAGCGCGACCGGATGCAGGATCGGCGCATCGACCTCGCCATCGAACGCGACGTTCTGCGTGCAGGGGCCGGCTTCGCCGTCTTCCACCAGCCAGTGCGCGGCCTGCAGGCGCAGCACGGCCGCACGGGTGAGCGGGCCGTAGTCGCCATCGGTGGCCAGGCCGGGGCTGGGCAGCAGTTTGCGGTTCAATGCCTCCTGCAGTCGGCGGACATCGGCACCGCGCCAACCCTGTTTCAACGTGATCATCGGCGTGCCCCTTTTCGGGCGCATGGAAGCGCGGACTCTGGAACGCGAGCGGCTGCATTGTGAAAAACGGGCGCTGCCGCGTCTATCCGCCGGACGGTGTAGCCAGGATGGGGGGCTGCGCACCATGCGCCGCCCGCGGCCCGGCATAGGGCCGCCGGTTTGCGCGCCCCCTGAAGCTTGGCTACGCTCTGCCACCGATGACACTCTCTACCGAACTCGCACCCACGCCGCCTCATCCGATTTCCAGCGAACTTGCCGAAGGCGGCCTGGTCGCGAAGTTCAGCGCGCCCGATGGCGCACCGGCCTTTGCGGTGCGCTGGAACGGCGGCGTGTACGGCTACCTGAACCAGTGCCCGCACGCGGGCGGCCCGCTCGACTTCGAGGGCCAGGTGCTGGAAAGCTCGGGCCGCTTCCTGATGTGTGCGCGGCACGGCGCCATCTTCGAGCCCGACACCGGAAAGTGCGTGGGCGGCCCCTGCCGCGGCGCCAGGCTCACGGCGCTGGCCGTGCACGAGAAAGCCGACGGCAGCGTGTGGCTCGGCCCCGCCGAATGAAGACAACCCCTTCCAGGAGAAACGGTATGCGCAATAACAGCAGGTTTCATCCCCTCACCGTGTCGGTCGCGGCTCTTGCCTTCGCGGGCCTCATGGCGGGCTGCACCGGCATGTCGCCCGGCACCGGCAAGGCCTTCACGGGCATGAAGGTCACGTCCAGCGCCTTCGGCGACAACGGCGTGATCCCGGCCGACCACGCCGGCGCGGGCGACTGCGGCGGCAAGAACGTCTCGCTGCCCGTGGCGTGGAGCAATCTGCCGGCCAAGACCCGGTCGGTCGCCGTGCTGGTGTTCGATCCGGACGGCGCGGCCGGCCTCGGCGTGTCGCACTGGGTGGCCTACAACATCGCGGCCGAGCGCGGCGAGCTGAAGGCGGGCGAAGGCCTCGCGGGCTCGAACTTCAACTTCACCATGGGCCCGAACGTGGCCGGCGCACCGGCCTACCGCGGCATGTGCCCGCCGGTAGGCGACCGGCCGCACCACTACGTGCTGACCGTGATCGCCACCGAACTCGCACCCGGCAGCCTGCCGGCCGGGCTCGCGCGCGATGCGCTGCTGGCCGCGCTCAAGGGCCATGCGCTGGGCGGGCAGAGCGTGGTCGGCCTTTACAGCCGCTGAAGCCGCGTTTGCGCGTGGCATCGACATGCCCGCGGTCGATAATCGAGCCCCCGTTTGCAGGCGCCTGTCCACAGTGGCTGCCGCCGCTTTTCCGAAAGCTTCTTCGATGGCCCTGTCCGCCGCCGCGTCCGACGTTTCTCCGTCAACCGACCTCGACGCGATGTTCGACCTCGCGCCCGTCTCCCTCTGGCTGGAGGACTACAGCGAGCTGCGGCGCATGCTCGACGGCTGGCGCGCGCAGGGCGTGACCGACCTGGTCGCCCACCTGGCCGAAGACCCGCAGCGCGTGCGCGACTGCATGGCCCGGCTCAAGGTGCTGCGCGTCAACCAATACACGCTGCAGCTTTTCGCCGCCGACAGCCAGGAGACCCTGCTCGGCGCGCTCGACAGCGTGTTCCGCGGCGACATGTCGGCCACCGTGGTCCACGAGCTCGACCAGCTCTGGTGCGGCCAGCTCAGCTTCGAGAGCGAAACCGTCAACTACGCCCTCGACGGGCGGCGGCTCGACGTGCGCGTGCGCGCCCGGGTGCTGCCCGGCCACGAGGCCACCTGGAACCGCGTGCTGGTGTCGCTCGACGACGTCACCGAGCGCGTGGCCGCGCAGCGCCGGCGCGACGAAAGCGAGCAGTACGCGCGCAGCCTGTTCGACCGCTCGCCGGTCTCGCTGTGGGTCGAAGACTTCAGCGCGGTGCGCAGCCTGCTCGAAAGCATCCGCGCGCGCGGCATCACCGACTTTGCGACCTTCATCAAGGTGCACCCGGAGTTCGTCACGCGCTGCATGCAGGAGATCCGCGTCATCGACGTGAACCACGAAACGCTGCGCATGTTCGGCGCGCCCGATCTGGCCACGCTGCTGGGCAACATCCCGCGCATCTTCCGCGACGAGATGCGCGAGTCTTTCGCCGAGCAGCTGCAGGACCTGTGGAACCACAAGACCGTGCAGCTGCGCGAGGTGATCAACTATTCGCTGTCGGGCGAGGTGCTCAACATCCACATGCAGTTCGCGGTGCAGGAAGACCGGCAGGACACCTGGGACCTGGTGCTGGTCTCGCTGGTCGATATCACCGCGCGCAAGAAGGCCGAGGCGTACCTCGAGTACCTCGGCAAGCACGACGTGCTCACGCAGCTGTGCAACCGCACCTACTACACCGAAGAGCTCAACCGGCTGTCGCGCAAGGGGCCATGGCCGGTGTCGATCGTGGCGATCGACCTCAACGGCCTGAAGCAGCTCAACGACCAGGAAGGCCACGCCGCCGGCGACTCGTTGCTGCGCCGCATGGGCGAGGTGCTGGGCAAGGCGGTCGATCCGCCGTCGTGGCCCGCGCGCATCGGCGGCGACGAGTTCGCGGTGCTGCTGCCCATGACCGACGAGCGCGGCGCCGAAGCCATGCGCGAGCGCATCCTGACGCTGCTCGACATGAACAACCAGTTCCACGCGGGCCAGAGCGGCCACGCCCTGAGCCTGGCCATCGGCCTGGCGACCTGCCACGCCGGCGAGCCGCTGGAGGCGGCGCTGCTGCGGGCCGACCGGGCGATGTATGTGGACAAGGCGAACCACTACGAGGCGACGGCGCAGGAGCGCCGGCTCGCATAAGGCCTGTTCACTCCGGCGCCCGCACCCGCTCCAGGATGAAGTCGATGAAAGTCCGGATCGCCCGCGTGTGCTGGCGGTTCGGCATGTAGAGCATGAACATCTGCGTGCCGAAGATCGACAGGCGCCAGTCGTCGAGCGTGGTCACCACGTCGCCGCGGCGCACGTCTTCCTGCACCACATAGTCGGGCACGAGGCCGATGCCCAGGCCCGCCAGGATGGCCTGCCGCAGGAACAGGAAGTTTTCCGAGATCAGCGTCGGCTCCAGGATCACCTCGCGCCGGGTCTCGCCTTGGTAGGCCGACACGCGCAGCTGCCGGCCGATGACGGCGGCCGTGACCACCGGCGCGCCCTGCAACTCGTCGAGCTGCACGGGCAGCGGGTTCTTTTTTGCGTAGTCGGTTGAAGCACACGCCACGTAGCGCACCGGCCCGAGGTCGCGCGCGACCAGGTTCTGCGGCGGCTCGGGCACCACGCGGATGGCGATGTCGACCTCGTCGCGCAGCAGGTCTTCGATGCGGTTCTCGAACACCACGTCGAGCACGATGCCCGGGTACTGGCGCTTGAAGTCGATCAGCCAGTCGGCCATGACCAGTTGCCCGTAGCCGCTGGGCACGCTCAGGCGCACGCGGCCCTGCAGGCCCTGCCCCAGCGTGGTGACCGACTCGCGCGCGGCCAGCAGCTCGGTCTGGATGGCCACGCCGTGCTGGTACAGGCGCAGGCCGATCTCGGTGGGCTCGGCGCGCCGGGTGGTGCGCCGCACCAGCTGCGCGCCCACCGAGCGCTCGAGCTGGTTCAGGTGGTAGCTCACGTTGGCACGGCTCATCTTGAGCCGGCGCGCCGCCGCGCTCAGGTTGCCAGCGTCAAGGATTTCGACCAGCAGGGTCAGCGATTGCAGGTCCATGGGCCCGATTGTGTCAAAAATCCTTTGACAGTCTGTCAACCGGCTATGCAATTGTCAAAGCGCCGGGCCGGGCAAAGAATGCTGGGTTCACCCCCCAGAGCCTCGGGCCCCTCGCCTTGCATCCGCATCCGCAGGGCCCGCCAACGCAAGAGACAAGCACATGGCCACCACAACTCCCAGCCCCACCACGTCTTCCGGTCCCGTGACCTTCGAGCCGTCCCGCTTTCCGGGCGACGTGTTCGTGGTGACCATCGACAACCCGCCCGTCAACGCCCTGGGCGTGGATGTGCGCCGCGGCCTCGTGGCCGCCATCGAGGCGGCCGAGGCCGACAGCAACGCCAGGGCGGTGCTGATCGTCGGCGCGGGCCGCAACTTCATCGCGGGTGCCGACATCCGCGAATTCGGCAAGACGCCGCAGCCGCCCTCGCTGCCCGAGGTGTGCCTGAAGATCGAGAACTGCGCCAAGCCGGTCGTCGCCGCGATCCACGGCGCCGCGCTCGGCGGCGGGCTCGAAGTGGCGCTGTCGGCGCACTACCGCATCGCCTCGCCCACCGCCAAGCTGGGCCTGCCCGAAGTGGCGCTGGGCCTCCTGCCCGGCTCGGGCGGCACGCAGCGCGCGCCGCGCCTCATCGGTGTGAAGCCCGCACTCGACCTGATGCTCAGCGGCCGCCATGCAGGCGCGAAGGAAGCGCTGTCGCTCGGCCTCATCGACCGCCTGGGCACCGAAGCCGATGCACGCGCCGAAGGCATCGCCTATGCGCAAGAGCTGATCGCCGCCAAGGTGCCCGTGCGCCGCACGCGCGAAGCCGGCGCGCTGGCCGACAAGGAAGCCAGCCGCGCCGCGCTCGAAGCCGCGCGCGCCGACACCGCCAAGAAGAGCCGCGGCCTGTTCTCGCCGATGAAGATCATCGAAGCCGTCGAAGGCGCGCTCACGCTGCCCTTCGACGAAGGCATGGCGCTGGAGCGCAAGCTGTTCCTGCAGTGCATCGACAGCCCGCAGCGCGCAGGCCTGATCCACGCCTTCTTCGCCGAACGCGAAGTGCTGAAGGCGCCCGAGACCAAGAGCGCGAAGCCGCGCGCGCTGGCCTCCGCCGGCATCGTCGGCGGAGGCACCATGGGCGCGGGCATCGCGGTGGCCATGCTCGACGCGGGCATGCCCGTGACCATGATCGAGCGCGACGACACGCAGCTCACGCGCGGCCGCGCCAATGTCGAGAAGGTGTACGACGGCCTCATCAAGAAGGACCGCATGACGCCCGAGGCCAAGGCCGCGGTCATGGCGCGCTTCTCGGGCTCCACCAGCTACGACGCGCTCGCGCAGGTCGATATCGTGGTCGAGGCCGTGTTCGAGGACATGACGGTCAAGAAGGCCGTGTTCGCCGAACTCGACCGCGTGTGCAAGCGCGGCGCGGTGCTCGCCACCAACACCTCGTACCTGGACATCGACGAGATCGCCGCCAGCATCTCGCGCCCGCAGGACGTGGTGGGCCTGCACTTCTTCTCGCCGGCCAACATCATGAAGCTGCTCGAGATCGTGGTGCCCGCCAAGGTCAGCGCCGACGTGGTCGCCACCGGCTTCGAGCTCGCGAAGAAGTTGAAGAAGGTGCCGGTGCGCGCCGGCGTGTGCGACGGCTTCATCGGCAACCGCATCCTGGCCGTGTACCGCCAGGCCGCCGACCACATGATGGAAGACGGCGCCTCGCCCTACGACATCGACGCGGCCGTGCGCAACTTCGGCTACCCGATGGGCCCGTTCCAGGTGTCCGACCTGGCCGGCGGCGACATCGGCTGGGCCACGCGCAAGCGCAAGGCCGCCACGCGCGACCCGCAAGCGCGTTATGTGCAGGTGGCCGACCGCATCTGCGAACGCGGCTGGTTCGGCCAGAAGACGCAGCGCGGCTACTACCTGTACCCCGAAGGCGCGCGCACCGGCGTGCCCGACCCCGAGGTGCTGGCGATCATCGACGCCGAGCGCGTGCGCGCCGGCATCACGCCGCGCAGCTTCACCGAAGAAGAAATCATGCGCCGCTACATGGCCGCGATGATCAACGAAGGCGCCAACGTCGTGCTGCAGCGCATCGCGCTGCGCCCGCTCGACGTGGACGTGACCTTCCTCTACGGCTACGGCTTCCCGCGCCATCGCGGCGGCCCGATGAAGTACGCCGACACCGTGGGCCTGCCGAAGGTGCTGGCCGACATCCGCGAGTTCGCCAAGGAAGACCCGATCTTCTGGAAGCCTTCGCCGCTGCTGGTCGAGCTGGTCGAGCGCGGTGCCGATTTCGCGAGCCTGAACCAATCCGAGTAATTCATCCGAGTCTGTCGACCAAGGAGTCATCCCATGCGTGAAGCCGTCATCGTTTCCACCGCCCGCACCCCGCTCACCAAGGCGCACCGCGGCGAGTTCAACATCACCCCCGGCGCCACGCTGGCGTCCTTCGCGGTCAAGGCCGCGGTCGAGCGCTCGGGCCTCGACCCGGCACTGATCGAGGACGCGATCCTCGGCTGCGGCTACCCCGAAGGCACCACGGGCCGCAACATCGCGCGCCAGTCCATCATCCGTTCGGGCCTGCCGATCGGCATTGCCGGCACCACGGTCAACCGCTTCTGTGCCTCGGGCCTGCAGGCGATTGCCATGGCCGCGGGCCGCATCGTGGTGGACGGCGCGCCGGCCATGATCGCGGGCGGCGTCGAAAGCATCTCGCAGATCCGTGGCCGCAGCCCCGGCGATGGCGGCGACCTCAGCCTGGACCCGTGGATCGTCGAGCACAAGCCCGAGCTGTACATGGCGATGATCGACACGGCCGACATCGTGGCCAAGCGCTACAACATCAGCCGCGAGGCGCAGGACCGCTTCTCCGCCGAGAGCCAGCGCAAGACCGAAGAAGCGCAGATCGCCGGCCGCTACAAGGACGAGATCGTCGCCTGCACCACCACGATGGCCGTGACCGACAAGGAGACCAAGGAAGTCACCCACCGCGAAGTCACCGCGACTGAGGACAACTGCAACCGCCGCGGCACCACCTACGAGGCGCTCGCCAAGCTCAAGCCCGTGATGGGCGACGACAAGTTCATCACCGCCGGCAACGCCTCGCAGCTGTCCGACGGCGCATCGGCCTGCGTGCTGATGGAAGCCAAGGACGCCGAGCGCGCCAATATCCAGCCGCTGGGCGCCTTCCGCGGCCTCGCGCTGGCCGGCTGCGAGCCCGACGAAATGGGCATCGGCCCGGTCTTCGCCGTGCCCAAGCTGCTCGCGCGCCATGGCCTGAAGGTGCAGGACATCGACCTGTGGGAGCTCAACGAAGCCTTCGCCTCGCAGTCGATCTACTGCCAGGACAAGCTGGGCATTCCGTCCGAACGCCTGAACGTGAACGGCGGCGCCATCTCCATCGGCCACCCCTTCGGCATGACCGGCGCGCGCCTGACGGGCCACGTGCTGATCGAAGGCAAGCGCCGTGGCGCGAAGTACGCCGTGGTCACGATGTGCATCGCCGGCGGCATGGGCGCGGCGGGCCTCTTCGAAATCTATTGAGGAACTGCGATGGACCTGAACTTCACTCCCGAAGAAGAAGCCTTCCGCGCCGAAGTGCGCGCCTTCCTCGCCGACAAGCTGCCCGCGCGCCTCTCGGCCAAGGTCAGCGGCGGCCAGATCCTCACCAAGGCCGACATGCAGGAATGGCACACCATCCTGAACACGCGCGGCTGGCTCGCCAACCATTGGCCCGAGCAGTACGGCGGACCCGGCTGGACGGCGGTCGAGAAGTTCATCTTCGAGAACGAATGCGCCCTGGCCTTCGCGCCGCGCATCGTGCCCTTCGGCGTGAACATGCTCGGCCCGGTGCTCATCAAGTACGGCAACGAGGCACAGAAGCAGCGCTGGCTGCCGCGCATCCTGAACGGCGCCGACTGGTGGTGCCAGGGCTATTCGGAACCCGGCGCGGGTTCCGACCTGGCAGCGGTGAAGACCTCGGCCGTGCGCGGCATCGACGCGCAGGGCGACCACTACATCGTGAACGGCCAGAAGACCTGGACCACGCTGGGCCAGCACGCCAACATGATCTTCTGCCTGGTGCGCACCAACCGCGAAGCGAAGAAGCAGGAAGGCATCAGCTTCCTGCTGATCGACATGACCTCGCCCGGCGTCGAAGTGCGCCCGATCATCACGCTCGACGGCGAGCATGAAGTCAACGAGGTGTTCTTCTCCGACGTGCGCGTGCCCGCCGAGAACCTCGTGGGCGAAGAGAACAAAGGCTGGACCTGCGCCAAGTACCTGCTGACCTACGAACGCACCAACATCGCGGGCGTGGGCTTCTCGGTGGCCGCGCTGGAACAGCTCAAGGGCATTGCCGCGAAGCAGGTGAAGAACGGCAAGCCGCTGGCCGAAGACCCGTCGTTCGCCGCGCGCATGGCGCGTGTCGAGATCGACCTGGAGAACATGAAGACCACCAACCTGCGCGTGATCGCCGCAGTGGCCGGTGGCGGCGTGCCCGGCGCGGAAAGCTCGATGCTGAAGATTCGCGGCACCGAGATCCGCCAGGAAATCTCGTCGCTGGCCCGCCGCGCAATGGGCGTCTACGGCCGGCCCTTCGTCGCCGAAGCGCTGCAGGAAGGCTTTGCAGGCGAAACCTTCGGCCCGGCCTATGCAAAGGCCGCCGCCGCGCGCTACTTCAACAACCGCAAGCTGTCGATCTTCGGCGGCTCGAATGAAATCCAGAAGAACATCATCAGCAAGATGATCCTGGGCCTGTAAAGGAGACATGCAATGAACTTCGAACACACCGAAGACCGGCGCATGCTCGCCGACAGCCTGAACCGCTTCATCGCCGAGCAGTACGCCTTCGATGCGCGCGACCGCATCGCGAAGTCGGCGAACGGTTTCAGCAAGGAGATCTTCCAGCAGTTCGCCGAACTCGGCGTGATCGGCGCGCTGTTCAGCGAGGCCGATGGCGGCTTCGGCGGCGGCGGCTTCGACATCGCCGTGGTCTTCGAGGCACTGGGCCGCGGCCTCGTGGTCGAGCCACTGCTGGGCGCCGTGATGGTCGGCGAAGCGATCAGCGTTGCCGGCAATGCCGCGCAGAAGGAAAAGATCGGCGACATCATCAACGGCGCCACCGTCGCGGCCTTTGCGCACGACGAAGCCGACACGCACTACGAACGCACGCGCGTTTCAACCCGCGCCGAACGCAGCGGCGATGGCTGGGTGCTGAAGGGCGCCAAGGCCGTCGTGCCGCAGGGCGAGCAGGCCGACCTGTTCCTGGTCTCGGCCCGCACCTCGGGCAACGTGGACGACGAAGCCGGCATCTCGCTGTTTCTCGTGCCCGCGAAGACTGCCGGCCTCTCGGTGCGCGGGTGCCCCGCCATCGACGGAGGCCGCGTCGCCGAACTCACGCTCGACGGCGTGAAGCTCGGCGCCGATGCATTGCTCGGTGTTGAAGGCCAGGGCCACGCCACGCTGGAACGCGCCATCGGCCGCGGCGTGCTCGCGCTGTGCGCCGAAGCGCTCGGCGCGATGGAAGCCGCCAAGACCGCCACGCTGGAGTACCTGCGCACGCGCAAGCAGTTCGGCACGCTGATCGGCAGCTTCCAGGCGCTGCAGCACCGCATGGCCGACCTGCTGCTCGAGATCGAACAGGCCCGCTCGGCCGTCATCAACGCCGCAGCCGCCATCGACGGCACCGACCGCGTGGCGCGCGAGCGCGCGCTGTCGGCCGCCAAGTTCAGCATCGGCCGCATCGGCGCGCTGGTGGCGGAAGAAAGCATCCAGATGCACGGCGGCATCGGCATGACGTGGGAACTGCCGCTGCCCCACTACGCCAAGCGCCTCGTGATGATCGACCACCAGCTCGGTGACGAAGACCACCACCTGCAGCGCTACATCACGCTCGGCAAAGAGGTGGCGGCATGAGCGACAACAAGACCGTTCTGATCTCGCAAGAGGGTGCCGTGCGCATCCTCACCAACAGCAACCCGGCCGCGCGCAACGCGATCACGCCGACGCTGTACGCCGAGCTGTCGGCCGCCCTCGCCGACGCGCAGAACGACCCCGAAGTGGGCGCCATCGTCTTCACCGGCGCCGGCGATTTCTTCTGCTCCGGCGGCGATCTCAACCTGCTGGCCAAGCGCCGCGAGCTGCCCGCATCGGAGCGCCGAGAAAAGCTCGAAGGCCTGAACAACCTGATCCGCGCGATCCGCGATTGCGGCAAGCCGGTCATCGCGGCGGTCGAAGGCGGCGCTGCCGGCGCGGGCCTGTCGATGGCGCTGGCTTGCGACATGCTGGTTTCGGCACGCGATGCCTTCTACACAGTCGCCTACATCAAGGTCGGCCTCACGCCGGATGGCGGCGCGACGGCCTTCCTCGCGGAGTTCGTCTCGCGCCAGGTGCTGACCGAGATGTGCCTGACCGGCGACCGCATGCCGGCCGAGCGCCTGCACGCGCTGGGCGCGGTCAATCGACTGACCGACAAGGGCGCGGCACTGGCCGAAGCCATCGCGCTCGCGGCCAAGGTCGCGAACGGCCCGCTGCGCGCGAGCGCGCGCATCAAGACGCTGTGCCGCCAGGCGCACCACGCATCGCTCGAAGAACAGCTCGAGGCCGAAGCCGTGTACATGGTCGAGTCGCAGGCCGATGCCGAAGCGGCCGAGGGCATCGGTGCGTTCCTCGGCAAGCGCAAGGCCGACTTCGTCGCGCTGCGCCGCCAGAAGCAGGGCGCGTCCTGACACGCGCTGCGCTCACCCCTCCAACCTC
The DNA here is from genome assembly GCF_043658315.1 of Variovorax sp. VaC1. Classification (NCBI taxonomy): domain Bacteria; kingdom Pseudomonadati; phylum Pseudomonadota; class Betaproteobacteria; order Burkholderiales; family Comamonadaceae; genus Variovorax; species Variovorax sp. VaC1. Next base: position 381,765 of record NZ_JBIGLT010000004.1, read on the forward strand.
TTGCACGCGGGTGCGGAGGTTTTTCGTCTTTCTGGAGTTGCCGTCATGTCCTCATTGAATTCTTCGCTGCCGCTTGCCGGCGTGCGCGTCCTCGATCTGTCCCGCATCCTCGCGGGCCCCTGGTGCGGCATGGTGCTGGCCGACATGGGCGCCGAGGTCATCAAGGTGGAGCACCCGGGCCGTGGCGACGACACGCGCGACTGGGGCCTGCGCGTCGGCAAGACCGAGACCGCCTACTTCAACAGCGTGAACCGCAACAAGCGCTCGGTCACGCTCGACCTGCAGACGCCCGAAGGCCAGCAGCTCGCGCGCGACCTCGCCAAGCAGTGCGACGTGGTGATCCAGAACTTCAAGTTCGGCGGCATCGACAAGCTGGGCCTGGGTTACGAGCAGTTGAGCAAGGAACAGCCGGGCCTCATCTACTGCTCGATCTCGGGATACGACCGCACCGGCCCCGAGGCCGCGCGCCCCGGCTACGACCTCGTGGTGCAGGGCGAAGCGGGCCTGATGGCACTCAACGGCGAAGCCAACCAGCCGCCGCTGAAGTTCGGCGTGGCGGCTGTCGACCTGTTCACCGGCATGTACTCGGCGCAGGCGATCCTGGCCGCGCTCTACCAGCGCGAGAAGACCGGCAAGGGCCGGCATGTGGAGATGGCGCTGTTCGACTGCGGCCTGATGATCACCGCCTACTACGGCCTCGAAGCGCTGCTGATGGGCGAAGACCCGCCGCGCTACGGCAACTCGCATCCGTCGATCGTGCCTTATGGCGTGTTCGATGCGGCCGATGGCCCGCTGGTCATCACCGTGGGCAACAACGCGCAGTTCGCGCGCTTCTGCACCGACGTGATCGAGCGGCCCGACCTCGCGGCCGACGAGCGCTTCAAGACCAACATCCTGCGCTCGGCCAACCGCGCGGTGCTGCTGCCCGAGCTGCACGCCGAACTGGCCAAGCGCCAGCGTGCCGACCTGCTCGCCAAACTCACCGCCTCGGGCATTCCGTGCGGCGAAGTGCTGGGCCTGCTCGAAGCGCTGCAATCGAAGCGCGCGACCGATGCCGGCCTCGTGACCACGCAGCCGCACCCTGTGGCGGGCACCGTCAACGTGCTGGCTCCGCCCTACCGTTTCGATGGCGAGCGCCTGCCCGTGCGCAGCGCGCCGCCCACCTTGGGCGAAGGCACGCACGACGTGCTGAAGTCCCTGCTCGGCCTGTCGGATGAAAAGCTGGCCGCGCTCAAAACGAGCGGCGTCGTCTGACGAAGACGCCGCGCATTTCCGATCCCCTGTCCCCGCGTTCCCCTGCTCCCTGAATTGAAGAAGTCCATGGCCTCCCTCGCTTTCCGTTCCCTTCGCAGTCCCCTTCGCCGTGCACTCCTTGCCCTGGCCCTCCCGCTCGTGGCCGGCACTGCCTTCGCACAAGCCTGGCCCACCAAGCCGATCACGCTGATCGTGCCCTTCCCGCCCGGCGGCCCGACCGACGTGGCCTCGCGCATCGTGGCGCAGAAGATGTCGGTCGCGCTCAAGCAGAGCATCGTGATCGACAACCGCAGCGGCGCCTCGGGCACCGTGGGCGCGGCCGCCGCGGCCCGCGCCACGCCCGATGGCTACACCTTCGTGATGCTGGCCACGCCGACGCTGCTGGCCTCGCACCTGTACGGCCCGACCGGCTACGACATCTTCAAGAACTTCACGCCCGTGGGTTCGGTGTATGACCTGCCGATCGTGCTGGTGGTCAACCCCAAGTCGCTGCCCGACGTGAACGGCGTGCAGGACCTGATCGCCAAGGCCAAGGCCGAGGGCGGCAAGCTCAACTACACGACGGCCGGCGCCGGCAGCTTCGGCCACCTGACGACCGAACAGCTCAAGACCATCGGCAAGTTCGACATGCAGCACGTGCCCTACCGCGGCAGCGCACCGGCCGTGACCGACCTGATCGGTGGCCAGGTGCCCGCCATGTTCTCCGACCTCGTGGGCGTGCTGCCGCACATCAAGGCCGGCAAGCTGCGCGCCATCGCCGTGGGCTCGGGCCAGCGCGTGAGCCTGCTGCCCGACGTGAAGACCGTGGCCGAACAAGGCTTCCCCGGCTTCGACGCCACCTCGTGGGGCGGCCTGCTGGCACCGGCCGGCACGCCCAAGGACGTGATCGACCGCATGAGCGCCGCGCTGAAGAACGCGCTGGCCGACAAGGAAGTGCAGGACAAGCTGCAGAGCGTGGGCTCCTTCGCGGCCTACCGCACGCCCGAGCAGACCGGCGTGCGCATGAAGCAGGACTTCGAGCGCTGGGGCAAGGTCATTCGCGACAACCACATCACGAACCAGTAAAACAACCGGCTGCCGACAGGGCGACACCATCAAGGAGACAGACATGACAGACAAAGACAAGAACAACAACAACTACAAGACCCCGGTCGGCGCGCCGTTCCGCCCCGCGTTTCCCGTTCGCAGCCTCGCGGACATCCACAAGCTCGAAGAGACGCCGCTGGCGCAGGCGCTCACGGTGCGCAGCACCTACGAGATCTTTCGCAACGCCGGCGCGGCCTTCGGCAACAAGACCGCGCTGACCTTCCTGCGCACCGGCAACCCGGCGGACGAGCCCATCCGTTGGTCGTATGCCGAGCTGCTTGCGCGCATCCACCAGACCGCCAATCTGCTGCACTCGCTGGGCGTGAGGCCGGACGATGCGGTGGCCGTGCTGCTGCCCGGTTGCCTCGAATACCACCTCGCACTCTGGGGCGGCGAGGCGGCCGGCATCGTGCAGCCGCTCAACCCGCTGCTGACCGACGAGAAGCTGGTGGCGCTGATGACCGCCGGCCGCGCCAAGGTACTGATCGCCTATGGCTCGGACAGCGAATCGGGCATGTGGTCGAAGGCCATGCGCCTGCGCGGGCAGGTGCCCACGCTCACCACCGTGCTGCGCGTGGCGCCGCACGACGAAGCGCCCGGTGCAGCCGGTGCGTTGCCCGACGGCGTGGCCGAGTTCGATGTGCTGCGCGCCGCGCAACCGAGCGACCGCCTCGTGAGCGGCCGCGACATCGCACCCACCGACATCGCCGCCTACTTCCACACCGGCGGCACCACCGGTGCGCCGAAGCTCGCGCGCCACAGCCACGGCGCGCAGGTGTTCACCGCCTGGGCCAGCGTGCAGGTCGCGGGCATGAACGAGAACGGCATCTCCATCAACGGCTACCCGCTGTTCCATGTGGCGGGCGTGCTGCCGGCTTCGCTGTCGTCGCTGTCGGCCGGCGTGGAAGTGATCATTCCCACCACCTCGCTGCTGCGCAACAAGGAGGTGCTGGCCAACTACTGGAAGCTGGTGGCGAAGTACCGCCCGACCTCGCTGTCGGCCGTGCCCACCGTGCTGGCGGCGCTGGCCAACGTGCCGCTCGACGGCGCGGACATTTCCTCCATCACCTACTGCCGCACCGGCGCCGCGGTGCTCGCGCCCGAGCTGGCCGCGCGCTTCGAGCGCCTGTTCGGGCTGCATGTGCACGAGAGCCTGGGCATGACCGAGATGGCCGGCATCTCGACCATCACGCCGCCGGGCGTGAGCGGGCCCGCGGGCTGCGTCGGCTTTCGCCTGCCCTACATGCAGATGCGCGTGGTGGCGCTCGACGAGAACGGCAACGCGAGCGACCGCGAGATGCCGCAAGGCGAGCAGGGCATGGTGCTGTTCAAGTCGCCCAATGTGTTCTCGGGTTTCGTGGACCCTGCGGACAACGCCAAGGCCTTCACGGCCGACGGCTGGCTCGCCACCGGCGACCTGGGCTGGATCGACAGCGAGCAACGCCTGAACCTCACAGGCCGCTCGAAGGACCTGATCATCCGCAGCGGCCACAACATCGACCCCAAGACCATCGAGGACGCACTGGGCGCGCACCCCGCCGTGCAGTTGTGCGCAGCGGTCGGCGCGCCCGATGCCTACGCGGGCGAGCTGCCGGTGATCTTCGCGACGCTGGTGCCCGGCGCGTCGGCCACCGAAGAAGAACTGCTGGCCTTCACCGCCGCGCGCGTGGACGAGGCACCCGCGCGGCCCAAGTGGGTGTCGGTGATCGCGACCATGCCGATGACCAACGTCGGAAAGATCTACAAGCCCGAGCTGCGCGCCATGGCCGCGCGGCAGGTGGTGGCCGCAACGGTCGCCGAGGTGTGCGCGGCACTCGGCGTGAGCGCCGCCGCAAGCCCCGAAGTGACGACCGAAGGCGAGAGCCTCGTGCGCGTGCGGATCGATGCAACGGCAGCAGGCACGCTGGCCGCACCGCTGCAGGAACGGCTGCAGAAGGCGCTGGAGCCGCTGCCCTTCAAGACGCGCATCGCGCTGCAGTGACGACAAGAATTTTCAAAACGGAGAAACAGAGAGGACAACCATGAAGTTCAGCATCATCCCGAACCGCCGTGCCCTGCTGTGCGCAACCGCCGCCGTCACCACGCTGTGCGCGCTGGCCCCGGCCCATGCGCAGGCGCCCTACCCGAACAAGCCGGTCCGCCTGGTCGTGCCCTTCGCCGCCGGCGGTGCCACCGACGTGCTCGCGCGCGTGATCGGCCAGAAGCTGTCGGCAGGCCTCGGCCAGCCCGTCATCATCGACAACAGGCCCGGCGCGGCCGGCATCATCGGCACCGACGCGGTCGCCAAGGCCGCGCCCGATGGCTACACCATCGTGCTGGGCCTGAGCAACTCGCTGATGACCAACGAGTTTCTCTACGAGAAGCTGCCCTACGACACGGCACGCGACCTCACGCTGGTCTACCAGATCGCGATGGCGCCGCTGGTGCTGGTGGTGCACCCCAGCGTGCCCGTGAAGACCGCCCCCGAGCTGCTGAAGTACGTCGTCGCCAACAAGGGCAAGGTGGCCTACGGCTCGTACGGCATCGGCGCGTACCCGCACCTGGCCGGCGCGCACATGAGCCTGGCGACGCAGTCCGACATGAACCACGTCGCCTACAAGGGCGAGGCGCCGATGATGCAGGACCTGATCGGCGGCCAGATCCAGATGGCCTATGCCAGCGCGCTGGTGGCCAAGCCGCACATCGATTCCGGAAAAATCCGCGCCATCGGCGTGAGCGGCGAGCGCCGCATGAGCACCCTGCCCGACGTGCCCACGCTGGCCGAGCAAGGCCTGAAGGACGAGGCCTACCGCGTGACCGGCTGGCTCGCCATCGCGGTGCCCGCCAAGACACCCAAGCCCATCGTGGACCGCCTCGCGCAGGAAGTGCGCAAGGCCACGCAGCAGCCCGACGTGCAGCAGCGCGTGGCCGCCATGGGCTTCGAGATCAAGGACAGCTCGCCCGAACTCTTCGCCGCCGCATGGAAGGCCGAGCGCCCGGTGTGGGAGCGCCTCATCAAGCAGTCGGGCGCCAAGCTCGAGTAACTCATTCTTCAGTCATTCAAAGGAACAGCCATGAAGGTTCTGGTACCTGTCAAACGGGTCGTCGATTACAACGTGAAGGTGCGCGTGAAGAGCGACGGCACCGGGGTGGACATTGCCAACGTCAAGATGAGCATGAACCCCTTCGACGAGATCGCAGTGGAAGAAGCGGTGCGCCTGAAGGAAAAGGGCGTGGTCACCGAAGTGATCGCCGTGTCGTGCGGCGATGCCAAGTGCCAGGAAACCCTGCGCACAGCCATGGCCATCGGTGCCGATCGCGGCATCCTCGTTGAAACCACCGAAGAGCTGCAGCCCCTGGCTGTCGCCAAGCTGCTGAAGGCGCTGGTGGACAAGGAGCAGCCGTCTCTCATCATTCTTGGCAAGCAAGCCATCGACGACGACGCCAACCAGACCGGCCAGATGCTGGCTGCCCTGGCTGACCTGCCGCAAGCCACCTTCGCCTCCAAGGTCGAAGTCGCAGGCGACAAAGCCACTGTGACGCGTGAAGTCGACGGCGGCCTGGAAACCGTTGCTCTCAGCCTGCCGGCCGTCATCACGACCGACCTGCGCCTGAACGAGCCGCGCTACGTCACCTTGCCCAACATCATGAAGGCCAAGAAGAAGCAGCTGGACACCTTCAAGCCCGAAGACCTGGGCGTGGACGTCAAGCCCCGCCTGAAGACCCTGAAGGTCAGCGAGCCCCCGAAGCGTGGCGCCGGCATCAAGGTGCCTGACGTGGCGACGCTGGTGGACAAACTGAAGAATGAAGCGAAGGTGATCTGAACATGACCGCACTTGTTATTGCCGAACACGACCACGCCAGCATCAAGCCGGCCACCCTCAACACCGTGACTGCAGCCATTGCCTGCGGCGGCGACGTCCATGTGCTCGTGGCTGGTGCCAATGCGGCAGAAGCCGCCAAGGCGGCCGCGCAGATCGTGGGCGTTTCCAAGGTCATTGCAGCAGACAGCCCGAGCCTTGCTGAAAACCTCGCCGAGAACGTTGCAGCGCAAGTGCTGGCGATTGCCGGCAACTACAGCCACATCCTGTTCCCCTCGACCGCCAACGGCAAGAACGTCGCGCCGCGCGTGGCTGCCAAGCTTGACGTGGCGCAGATCAGCGACATCACCAAGGTCGACAGCCCAGACACCTTCGAGCGCCCGATCTACGCCGGCAACGCGATTGCCACGGTGCAGAGCAGCGACGCCACCAAGGTGATCACGGTCCGCACGACCGGCTTCGATGCCGCAGCTGCCACCGGTGGCAGCGCCACCGTCGAAACCGCCGAAGGCGTCGCAGACAGCGGCAAGAGCAGCTTCGTGGGCCGCGAAGTCACCAAGAGCGAACGCCCTGAACTGACGGCAGCCAAGATCATCGTCTCCGGTGGCCGGGCTCTCGGCAGCGCCGAGAAGTTCACCGAAGTGATGGCCCCGCTGGCCGACAAGCTGAACGCGGGCCTGGGCGCCAGCCGCGCAGCCGTCGATGCGGGCTACGCCCCCAACGACTGGCAAGTGGGCCAGACCGGCAAGATCGTTGCGCCGCAGCTGTACATCGCAGCCGGCATCTCTGGCGCGATCCAGCACTTGGCCGGCATGAAGGACTCCAAGGTGATCGTGGCGATCAACAAGGACGAAGAAGCGCCGATCTTCTCGGTGGCCGACTATGGCCTCGTGGCCGACCTGTTCGTGGCTGTGCCCGAGCTGGTCAAGGCGCTGTAAGAGGACGCGCGACAGATGAAGACCCGCATCACCGAACTGCTCGGCATTCGCTACCCCATCATCCAGGGCGGCATGCAATGGGTGGGCCGCGCCGAGCTGGCGGCGGCCGTGTCGAACGCCGGCGGCCTGGGCATCGTGACCGCGCTCACGCAGCCCACGCCCGACGACCTGCGCAATGAAATCGCACGCACCCGCACGCTCACCGACAAGCCCTTCGGCGTGAACCTCACGATCCTGCCGGCGGTGAAGCCGCCGCCGTATGCCGAGTACGTGCAGGCCATCATCGACAGCGGCATCAAAATCGTGGAGACCGCGGGCAACAGCCCGAAGGACTTCATCGAGGCGCTGAAGCGGCACGACGTGAAGATCGTGCACAAGTGCACCTCGGTGCGCCATGCGCTGTCGGCGGAACGCAATGGCGTCGATGCGGTGTCGGTCGACGGCTTCGAGTGCGCGGGCCATCCGGGCGAAGACGACGTGCCCGGCCTCGTGCTGCTGCCCATCGCCGCGCGCAAGCTGCGCATTCCGATCATCGCGTCGGGCGGCATCGCCGACGGGCGCGGCATGGCTGCAGCGCTCGCGCTGGGTGCCGAGGGCGTGAACATGGGCACGCGCTTCTGCGTGACGAAGGAAGCGCCGATCCACGACAACATCAAGCAGGCGCTGGTCGATGCGACCGAGCGCGACACCAAGCTGATGTTTCGCACCATGCGCAACACCGCGCGAGTGTTCCGCAACGCGATCTCCGAAGAGGTGGTGGCGACGGAGAACCGCCCCGGCGGCTGCGAGTTCGAGGAAGTGCGCCCGCTGGTCGCCGGTGCGCGCGGTCGTGCGGCGCTGGAGTCGGGCGAGGTGAACAACGGTGTGGTTTCGGCCGGCCAGTGCATCGGCCTGATCGACGACATTCCGACCTGCGCCGAGTTGCTCGAACGCATGGTGCGCGAGTGCCGCGAGCACCTGGACCGGGCACGGTCCTGGATGGACTGAGTCTTTCTGTTCGCCTTCGGGGGCGTTCACGCCGACGGGGTACCTTGTTGCTCCGCGAATGTCCCCCGGCCTTCGGCCTCCTCCTTGATTTCGCTGCGCAAGGCACCCCACCAGCGTGATCGTTCAGAGCCACTGCGGAAGCTGCATTTATTGGCGGTTGCCAAGACTTCGTGCCGCATGAGCCGGCTACTTCGCCGGGTTCTTCTCTAGAGTGAATGCCCCTGTCACTCGACACCCCACCAAGGGGAGAAGAAAGCGCAACACACCACCCAACCACCACCGAGATGTTTGAAGGCTGCTTGCCTCGCGGCAGGTTGTCGGTGCGAAAGCAGCGATGCAGATGCGAGGTATCAAAAGGCGACGGCCAGGGTGTTACGAGCACCCCAGCCGTCTAACCAAAAACGTGCAATCACCTCTAAGGAGCGCACATAGATGGCTACCAAGACTATAGCCCGGCCTCGCACGCCGGTAGCTCCCGAAGACAACGCCCAAGACCCGGCGGATCTTCTCGAAAACACCCTCTCTCAACTCGAAGCTCTCCTGTGGGCCTGCCACGGGAAAGACATCGACTGGTGCAGCGGGGAAGGGCCTCGTCAACTGGACAACCTGCTTTGGCTTGCGGCTGAACTGGCGCGCAAGGCTGGGGAGTTGTTTCAGGTGAGCGAGAAGGCGCGACGTGGGGCGTCTGAGACTGGCGGGTAGGAGCTGGTCTGCGGGCTGCGTTTCGCGGCCCGCTCTGGCGGACGGGCTCTCTCTTGGGGACAACTGCTGAAGCCTTCGCGATGGCAGGTATTCGGTTTGGTTGAGGTTGCTTGTGAGGTAGCTCTCAATGGCAGCTAGATGCTCCATGCTGATCGTCGACACACAATGCGAGTATCCGCATTGCTGGGCGGCGGCGGGCTGTCGCTGCCCACGGCTAGACCTCCGAGTCCAGCTAAGAGGAGAGGCTCTGGCACCCCATGAAACCTACGGATCAAACAAAACAATGAGTCGGCTCGGCCTCGCGTTTTGCACTCTGTACGGAGCTATTACGGGCGTGTGCGCTGCCTTGGCCATCACAAGCAGCGGCGACCCGAAGGGCCGATTCGTATTCCTTCAACTCCCCATTGCGCTTCAAGCCGCGTCTTTGGATGCGCTCGGCTTCGGGTGGATCCTCGAGCACCTGTCGTGGGAAGCCGCATATCTCGTGCTTGGAATACCGACTCTCGCCGTGCTTTACCTCGCCGGGAGATTTCTAGGTGGATATTTGCGCTGAGGTATCGCTCAGGCGCGACGGGAGAATGCGACCAAGAGCGGACCTTCGACATGGTCCGTTGGATTGGGTGGAGTTCGGGATGAGTCGCTATAGTCCGGCCAGCGGAATTTAATCGATAACCAACAGGTCGTTAATCGGAGGAGAAACATGCCTACCCTGTTTTTCATGCCGTGGACGCACGTTAAAGCAGCAGGACGTGCTGGCCCAATTTCGCTCGTGCCTTACAAGCGCGGTATCTCGCCTGGCTCTTTGGGAAAAACCACCCAAAAAACCCTTGATGCCATCATTGGGAACTACGCGGACCGTGCCTTCATCCAGAACACAGACTCGACGGTACCAGTGCGCGAGGCGCTCATCCTGCAATGGCCCGGAGACGATGAGCGCGAGAGCTTGCTCACCGATACCGAGATTCAAGAGCGCTTGAAGCAGATGCAGCTGCTGACCTTTGCCGCGCTTTCAGATCGGCGATTTGGAACGCACTGGAATTACTGCAACGCTGACGGCTTGATTGCCACGGCACAGCATTTCTCTGAAGATAACCCGGCAGCAACCGCGATTACGACTCGCCGGCGTGACGGGAGCGGCCTGAGCTACATGGCGGGCGGGACAGGAAAGCCGCTCTTTCTACGACCCATGCACGTTTCGGACAGGTACGCGCTCAGCATGGATGGCAACTTTGCGCTTGCGCTGCTAAACGTGCCCGACGGGCCGCTGCGAGACCAGCTGTTGGATTGCCTCACTCTGTTCAACAAAGCCAACACGGATGCGAACGAAGTCCCCCCCTCGGCCGAGATCGTGTTCATGCGGGCCGCGCTAGAAACGCTGCTTGGTGCCAGCCACTTGACCGCGGACCTGAAGATCAAGCTTCTGAATCTCATGTCTCCGCACCTTGGGCCTGTCGATTGGCATGACGTTCACATTTCGCCCAAGACATGGCAAGACCGGTGGAACAACGAGGAGCGACCTTTCTCGGCGTGGCTCGCAGACTTCTGCCATTGGCGAAACGAAGGTGCGCACGGTAAGGCCGCGGCCAAGAAATTCCCTGATCCCGTCTGGTCGCTCTGGAATCATCTGTTATTCATAAGCTGGCTCATGAGCCGCATCGTTAAGGTCCTTCTTGCCGACCATGGCCTGTACACCCTCACGCAAGACGACAAAGACGAACTGGGAAACATCGAGCTGTTCTTCACTTACGACATCATGGCTCTTGATGGGAAGGATCAGCTGTACTGGCACACGGTTCTCGGGCATGTGCAACACCTGCAACTTGGCCGAGCGCTATACGAGGCAACGAAGACAGGCTCATCAATAGGAGAAGAAGATGGAGAAAGTTAGGCGGCTGTACTACTTGACCGGGGTAATGACGGGCATCGCATGCATCGCCATGCAGCGGCTCAAAGTGTCGCGATTCGTTGACCTCAACGATCCATTCGAACTCATGGGAGTGAACGTAAATGACTCGATAACTCGGAAGGCGTTTAGAGCGACACGGGACGAGTTGAACAAAACCAAGGGACTGATCTGCTTCACCCAGGACTGGAAGAGCCCGCTCATGTGGGGACACTATGCAGACAAGCACGCGGGGATGGCTCTCGGCTTCGACATTCCTTCTGAGCTCCTCACGGATGTGAACTACGCGACCCGGCTGTTCAACCTGCAGCTTGACCCGAAAACAAAAAGGCCAGTCCAAGGGACTGTGGACATGCTCATCGCTACGAAGTTCGCCGACTGGAGTTATGAGAAAGAGTGTCGGATGTTTGTGAGCTTGGACCCCAAAGAGGCCGAAGGCGGCATGTACTTCGTGCCGTTTTCCAATGACCTCAAGTTTCGCGAGATCGTTCTGGGTCCGCGCAGCAACTACAAGATTGCCGAAATCCGGGCCCTTGCCAAGAAGGTTTCTGGCGAGGACGAAGTCAAGGTGACACAGTCACGCATTGCCTTTTCGCGATTTGAGGTCTTGGAGAACAAGGTGGCGACTGCGGCTGACAAGGAACTCGACATCTAGAGGTTGATCGAGCACGTAAGTTGCGATCATGATATTCCGCATGTCTAGGTTTGACGAGCCAGTGCAGGCCCGAAGCAGTGCAAGCGACGTGCGTGGATTCGACGAGTGACGGAGGGCGCTTAACAGCTCCTCGTCGATATATTGAGTCAACGGAAAGGCCAATGAAATCCATCAAGCTCTCGGCGTTCGCGATAGCGAACATTAAGTCGATGACCCCCGCCCAGGTACGGTCTGTAAATGAAGCGATCTCGAAGCTGCAGACCGACGGTATCCAAACCAGTTCGCTGAATGTCACTCGTCTGCCTTCCAAGCAGGGCTATGTAGTCAGGGCCAACTCAGGCACTCGTTTGACTGTCATGCATGGAGGAGGTGGCCATTTGTTGGTGGATGATGTCTTCGTGAACACGTCACCGGCAGCAAAGAAGGCTGTTGGTTCCGCGATCACAGCGGAAAAGAAGGCCCCATCGCGTTCGAGTTCAGTAGTCCAAAATGTCGCCGAGCCAACGGTTACCGGCTCGTCGACACGAGGAAAACGCCGAGATACCACTCATGTGATTGCCTCTGCCAAAAAGCCGACCGCCAAGAAGGCCACGGCGGCCAAGAAGGCTTGACCGTCGCATGAAGTCTCTTAAACCTTTGGCGTTTGACCTTGCCGTCGCCAAGACGGCCGTCGCTGCACTCCAGGCGCAATTCGCTACCGGCACGATCCGGAAGGAGCGATCCCAAATTCTTCCGCTGTTTCGCTCGAATCCACAGGTATCGATGGCCGCTACGAAGCTGCTGAGCTTCGAGGCCTCCCACTATGCGGAGGAACTAGATTTGATCGGCAACTTCGCCGCGGACTTCGCAGTTTGCGACCACCGAGGCGATGAAAGTACTGTTCTCCTCATCGAATGCGAGGCGTCTGGCGAAAAATCTGCTATGCGCAGAAACGGCAAGAAAGCGAACAGAGACTTCGGCGACGGTCTTCTGCGAGGTTTTGGCCAGGTGGTGGACTGGATGCGGTGCATCGAGGACCTTAGTGGCACCGCTGCGCTAGCAAACACCATGAACTTGCCACGGGGCGCGAACGTCAAGTGTTTCGGGCTAGTCCTCGTAGGACTGGATGTTGACTTGACCCCAGATGAACAGCAGCGCCTTCAATGGCTGTCGGCCAAATTGCGTCTTGCAGACGCGAGCGTCAACATCATGACTTACACAACGTTCCTCCGGCGCGTGGAAGCGCGGCTCACCTGATTCACCTAGACGGCGAGTATTGGCACATCCCCCTCATTGGTCGTCAGCCAAAGGGAACTGTTTGTCCCGTAGCAGCCTGCTATCCAACCTTTTGATGCTTGCCGGCGCAATGTAGACATAGTCGATTACCAAGCGGAAAATTTTTCAAGCAGTTTCTTTAAGACCGCTGCCAGTCTGAAGCGAACATAAACGCTGTCATACCAAAGTCGACCGCGACCAGACGCTAGCCCTTCGGACTTCTGCCTCTCCAGCATCCGCCTCTCACGAAAGCTCAGCGGTACGCGCCCACACGTCCATCTACAGCCCGCCGCCGTGGTCGAGCCGCCAACTTCACAGCCCCACGCACCTGGGAGTCGCCCGCAGGCCCCACAGCTAAGGAAACCCCCGATACATGCATGGTCATCGACGACCTAGCATGGAAGGTTGTTTCCCTGTCGAGGTGTACGGATCGCATCCCGGCGTCCGCCCGGTGACATGGCGTTTGCCTCACTGACCTTCCTGCGATGACAACTCCACCCGAGTCCGGCCCCACGCTGGACGCCGCCAGCCCCCTCCCCCCCGACATCGAAGCCGCCGACGAGCCGACCAAGGTGCCGCTGGCCATCGAGGACTGGCTCACGGTCATCATCATGGGCGCGCTGGCGCTCATCACCTTCGCCAACGTGCTGGTGCGCTACTTCACCGATTCGTCGTTCGCGTGGACCGAAGAGTTCTCGGTGTTCCTCATGATCATGTTGGCGCTGGTGGCCGGCTCGGCGGCCGTGGCGCGCGACCGGCACATCCGCATCGAGTACTTCTCGGAAAGCGGTTCGATGGCACGGCGCAAGCGGCTTGCGCAGTTCGGCGCGCTGACGATCGCGATCCTGTTCACCCTGATCGGCGCGCTCAGCATCCGCATGGTGTGGGACGACTACCACTTCGAGGAAACCACGCCGGGCATCGGCCTGCCGGCCTGGTGGTATTCGATCTGGCTGCCGATCGTGTCGTTTGCCATCGCGCTGCGCGCGGTCGGGCTCATGGTGCGCCGCGGCCGCAAGACGAACTACAAGTCCGACGCACCCGCCGCCGGCAAGAAGACAAGCAGCAGCAATAGCAGCAACAACAACAGCAGCGGCAGCAAGGGCGACGCCAAGTGATCGCCACGCTTCTCTTCGTCGCCTTCGTGGCGATGATGCTGGTGGGCGTGCCCATCGGCGCCGCGTTGGGCCTGGCCGGTGCCGCCTGCATCGCGCTGGCCAACAGCGACGCCCAATGGTTCGGCCTGCTGGCCGTGCCGCAGAACTTCTATGCGGGCCTGGGCAAGTACCCGCTGCTGGCGATTCCGATGTTCGTGCTGGTGGGTTCCATCTTCGACCGCTCGGGCGTGGCGCTGCGGCTCGTGAACTTCGCGATTGCCATCGTGGGCCGCGGCCCCGGCATGCTGCCGCTGGTGGCGATTGCGGTGGCGATGTTCCTCGGCGGCATCTCGGGCTCGGGCCCGGCCAATGCGGCGGCCGTGGGCGCGGTGATGATCGCGGCCATGTCGCGCGCGGGCTACCCACCGGCCTTCTCGGCCAGCGTGGTGGGTGCGGCGGCGGCCACCGACATCCTGATTCCGCCTTCGGTCGCGTTCATCGTGTACTCGGTGCTGGTGCCCGGTGCGTCGGTGCCGGCGCTGTTCGCGGCCGGCATGATCCCGGGCGTGATGGCCGGCCTGGCGTTGATGATCCCGGCCGTGATGCTGGCCCGCAAGCACAAGATGGGCGCGCTCGAATCGACGTTGCCGCGCCCGCCGTTCTGGAAGAGCTTTCGCGAAGCGACCTGGGGCCTTGCGGCGCCGGTGCTCATCCTCGGCGGCATGCGTGCGGGCTGGTTCACGCCGACTGAAGCGGCGGTGGTGGCGGTGTTCTACGGCCTGTTCGTGGGCATGTGCATCCACCGGACGATCAAGGTGCGCGACCTGTTCGTGATCCTGCGCGAGTCGGGCGAGCTGTCGGCGGTGATCCTGCTGGTGGTGTCGCTGGCGGGCATTTTTGCGTATTCGCTGTCGACGCTGGGCGTGATCGATCCGGTGACGCGCGCCATCGTGAATTCGGGGCTGGGCGAGTACGGCATCCTGGCGCTGCTGATCCTGCTGCTGATCACGGTGGGCATGTTCCTCGATGGGGTGTCGATCTTCCTGATCTTCGTGCCGCTGCTGCTGCCGATCGTGCAGCACTACAAGTGGGACCCGGTGTGGTTCGGCGTGATCCTCACGCTGAAGGTGGCGTTGGGCCAGTTCACGCCGCCGCTCGCGGTCAATCTCATGGTGTCGTGCCGCATCGCCAATGTGCGCATGGAAGAGACGGTGCGATGGGTGGGCTGGATGCTGTTCTCGATGTTCGTGGTGATGGTGCTGGTCATCATCTTTCCGGAACTGGCGCTGTGGTTGCCGCGCAAGCTTGGGTACTAGGGAGGGGAGTACCCGGTGTCCTGTGCACACACCCGAACAGCGCTCACCCGCGTTCCATTGAAAAGTTTTCAGTGCCAGTCAGTGTTCAAACAATAAGGAGACGTCTCATGAAATTCTGCCGCACCCTGCTGGGCCTTGCCGTGGCCGCGACCGCATTCGGCTTTGCCAGTACCGCCGCCATCGCGCAAGGCAACTACAAGCCCGAATACAAGATGTCCCTCGTGCTCGGCCCGCCGACGCCCTGGGGCCAGGCCGGAAAGATCTGGGCCGACATGGTCAAGGAGCGCACCCAGGGCCGCATCAACATCAAGCTGTACCCCGGCGTGTCGCTCATCCAGGGTGACCAGACCCGCGAGTTCAGCGCGCTGCGCCAGGGCGTCATCGACATGGCCGTGGGCTCGACCATCAACTGGTCGCCGCAGGTCAAGCAGCTCAACCTGTTCTCCATGCCCTTCCTGATGCCCGACTACGCGGCCATCGACGCGCTCACGCAAGGCGACGTCGGCAAGGAGATGTTCAAGACGCTAGAGAAGGCCGGCGTCGTGCCCCTCGCCTGGGGCGAGAACGGCTACCGCGAGATCACCAACTCGAAGAAGCCGATCAAGTCGCCCGCCGACATGAAGGGCATGAAGATCCGCGTGGTCGGCTCGCCGATCTATTCGGACATGTTCACCGCGCTCGGCGCCAACCCCACGCAGATGAGCTGGGCCGATGCACAGCCCGCGCTCGCGAGCGGCGCGGTCGATGGGCAAGAGAACCCGCTGTTTCTGTTCACCGTGCTCAAGATGCAGACCGTGGGCCAGAAGTTCGTGACCACCTGGGGCTACGTGGCCGACCCGCTGGTGTTCGTGGTCAACAAGGAAATCTGGGCCTCGTGGACGCCGGCCGACCAGGCCATCGTGCGCCAGGCGGCCATCGATGCCGGCAAGGAAGAAATCGCCATCGCGCGCAAGGGCCTGGTGGAAGCCGACAAGCCGGTGCTGAAAGACATCGCGGGCATGGGCGTGACGGTGACCAACCTCACGCCGGCAGAGCGCGAAGCCTTCGTGAAGGCGACGCGGCCGGTGTACGACAAGTGGAAGTCCACCGTGGGCGTGGAGCTGGTCGCCAACGCCGAGAAGGCGATTGCGGCGCGCAAGAAGTAATAGGAAGCAGCGCGCTTCAATCAGCAGCGGTACCGGCTCGGGTTCGCGCCGGTCACCTTCTTCATCAGGCGCCGCAATGCGGTGGCGTCCTGATAGCCGACGGCGCCGGCCACCTGCTCGACCGTCATGCGGCTGGTTTCGAGCAGTGCCCGCGCGCGGCGCAGCCTGACGCCCAGCACCAGCGCCTGCGTGCTCTTGCCGGTGGCCTTCTGGATGTGGCGCGACAGCGTGCGTTCGGACATGCAGAACTCGCGCGCCAGCGCGCTCACCGTGGGCGGTGCCGGCAATGCGGACTCGATGCGCGCGGCGACCTTGGCCACGAGGTCGTTGCCGCTGGCCATCGCCTCGGGGACGATGAACGGGGCCTGGGCCTGACGCCCATCGATCAGCAGCATGCGCGAAACCAGATCGGCCAGTGCGTTACCGAAGCGTTCGCGCAGCAGGTGCAGCATGAGATCGGTCTGGGCGAAAGCGGCACCGGCCGTGACCACGGGGCCATCGGAACACACCATGCGGTCGGCATCGACGGCGCAGCCGGGCGCCATTCTTTGAAGCAGCGGTGCGTGCCACCATGATGTGGTCGCGCGTCGGCCTTCGAGCAGGCCCGCCGCGTGCAGAAGGAACACTGCCGAACACGATGCAGCCACAGGCCCACCCGCCCGTGCATGCCGCGCAAGGCCGGCAACGGCCTTGGCTGTATCGGCGTCTTCGAGGCGTTGCCGGACCTGTGCCGATGTGTTCAACCCCAGGCCCGGCAGCACCCATGTCGAACGGTCGTCCCTGGGCCTTGCGGGCAGCCTGGCGGTGTCGATGGTCATGCCGCCCTGCAGCCGCACCGTGCCGCCCTCGGCCGAGCAGAGGCGCCAGCGCGGTGCGGCCACGCCGGCCCTGGCCGCCAACGCACTTGCCGCGGCGAGGATGTCGAGCGTGACCGCCACGCTGCTGGCGTACGCGTCCTCCAGAACCAGGACGGTGAAATCGTGCATGTCGGATGGCGCCTTAAAACAGTCAAAACAGACACTGTCATTCTGGCAACGGGATCGCTCCAATACAAGCTTCACATCAGCAGGCCACCCATGCCCCACATCCTCGTCAAGATTCCACAAGGCGCCTTTCCCGGCGACAGCCGGGCAGCGCTCGTCCAGAAGATCAGGGAAGCCGCATCGGCGGCCGAACAGATTCCGGCCGACCCGGCGAAGCAGTTTCTTTGCTGGGTGCTGATCGAAGAGATCGCGGCCGGCAACTGGACGTGCGGCGGGGCCGACGTCACGGCGAAGTTTCTGCCTTGCGCGGCCACCGTGCAGTTGCCTGCCGGTGTGCTGGACGAAGCATCGCGCGCCGAATTCACCCAGTCGATGCACGCAGCCTTCAAGGCTTCGATGCCTGCGCACGACAAGCGCCAGTTGCTGAGTTCGGTCGTCCTGCACGATGTGCCCAACGGCACCTGGGGCGTGGGCGGCGCGCTCAGGAAGCTTCCCGATTTCGCTCCCGCCGCGGGCTACGCACACTTGCAGCATCTGGTGGAGGCCACGGCATGAACCACGACGATCCATTGAACGACTTCGAGCCCCGTTCGATCACGCTCGACGGCATCACCAAGGTGGTCCACGTGACGGGCACAGGGCCCGCAGTGATCGTGATGACCGAGATGCCGGGCATCAGCCCGCATGTCGCACGCTTCAGCCGCTGGGTGCGCGACGCGGGCTTCACGGTCTACATGCCCTCGCTGTTCGGCCGCGACGGTGCCGTGCCGGGTGTCGAGGAAGGCATCGCCACCTTCAAGCGAGCCTGTGTCAGCGCGGAGTTTCGTGCCTTCGCCTCCAACGAATCGAGCCCGGTGACGCAGTGGCTCCGCGCGCTTGCGCGGCTCGCGCACGAGGAGTGCGGCGGCCCCGGCGTGGGCGCGATCGGCATGTGCTTCACCGGCAACTTCGCGCTCTCGATGATGCTGGAGCCCGCGATGCTGGCGCCCGTGGTGTGCCAGCCCTCGCTGCCCATGGACAACCCCGCCGGCATGAACATGGCGCCCGACGAACTGGCCGCCGTGCGCGCGCGCCTGGAGCGCGAAGACCTGACGGTGATGGCCTACCGCTTCGACGGCGACAAGCATTGCAAGGCCGAGCGCTTCGCGGCCTTTGCCGAGGCGCTGGGGCCGCGCTTCGTCGCGCGCGTGCTGCCCGACAGCGCGGCCAACCCGAACACGCCGCCCTTCTTCGACAAGGTGGTGGCCAGCCCGCACAGCGTGGTGACGGCGCATCTGATCGACGAGGCGGGCCAGCCCACCGTGGCGGCGCGCGACGAGATCCTGTCGTTCTTCGCGCGGCGGCTCGGTGAGGGGCGCACGCAACAGTAGGCAGCAGGCGGCAGCCGCGCGGCTGCACACTTTTCACTGTGGGCAAATTCGCGCGCTAACCCCTTGGTTTGCACGGTGTCGCGCACCTGCACGCGATGGCCGAAAATGCAGCCGCCATCGCGTGTTGCGGCGCGCGATGCTCTGGCAGACTGACTTGCGGCGCACTCCCGCGCCCGCAAGGAATCGCTCCCATGCCCCTGAAATCCACCGCATCGGCCGTTGCATCCACGACGACGGCACGCCGCCTGTTTTTTCTTCTGGCCCTTCCTGTTCTTGGACTCGTCATCTTGATCCTCAGCCTCGCCGCCTCGAATGCCCATGCCGCCGATGCCACGCCCGGCAAGCCCGCGACGCGCACGTTGATCATCGACACCGACCCCGGTGCCGACGACGTGATCGCGCTGCTCTTTGCCATGGCCTCGCCCGACGAACTGAAGATCCAGGCGCTGACCACGGTGGCGGGCAACGTGCCGCTGGCCAAGACATCGCGCAACGCGCGGCTCGCACGCGAATGGGCGAAGCGGCCCGACATTCCCGTCTATGCCGGCGCGCCGCGCCCGCTGGTGCGCACGCCCATCTATGCGGCCGACATCCACGGCAGCGAAGGCATCACCGGCGTGAAGGTGCACGAGCCGAGCCAGCCACTGGCCGATGGCAATGCGGTCGACTACCTGATCCGCACGCTGCGCGCGGCGCCCGAGAAGAGCGTGACGCTCGCGATGCTCGGGCCCGAAACGAACCTCGCGTTAGCGCTGACGCAAGCCCCCGACATCACGCGCGGCCTGCGCGAGCTGGTGCTGATGGGTGGTGCGCATTTCAACGGCGGCAACATCACGCCGACGGCCGAGTTCAACGTCTTCGCCGATCCGCATGCGGCCGAGATCGTGCTCAAGAGCGGCGTGCCGATCACCATGCTGCCGCTGGACGTGACGCACAAGGTGCTGACCAGCCCCGAGCGCATCGCGAAACTGCGCGGCATCGGCAACCAGGCCGGCAAGACCGTCGCAGACATCCTCGATGCCTACGTGCAGCACGACATGCAGTACTACGGCCTGCCCGGCGGCCCTGTACATGACGCCACGGTGATCGGCTACCTGCTGCAGCCTTCGCTGTTCAAGGGCCGGCAGGTGAACGTGGAAGTCGACAGCCGCGAAGGCATCGGCTTCGGGCAGACGGCGGTCGACTGGTACGGCGGGCTGAAGAAGCCGGCCAACGTGAACTGGATCGCGGAGGGCGATGCGCAGGGGTTCTTCGATCTGCTGACGCAGAGGATTTCTCGGTTGCCCTGAGCCTGGGTCAGCCCATGAAAAAAGCCACGCTGCGAAACAGCGTGGCTTTTGTCCTTGTGCCGCAGCAGCGAATCAGTGCTGCAGGATCTTGTTCAAGAAGTCCTTGGTGCGCGGCTGACGATTCTCGGGGTGCTCGAAGAACTCGTCCTTCGGGCAATCTTCCAGAATCTTGCCGCCCACGTCGATGAAGATCACGCGGCTCGCGACCTTGCGGGCGAAAGCCATTTCGTGCGTGACGACCATCATGGTCATGCCTTCCTTGGCCAGGCTCACCATCACGTCGAGCACTTCGCCGACCATTTCGGGGTCGAGCGCCGAGGTGGGTTCGTCGAACAGCATCACGATCGGGTCCATCGACAGCGCACGGGCAATCGCCACGCGCTGCTGCTGGCCACCTGAGAGCTGGCCCGGGAACTTGTCCTTGTGCGCCATCAGGCCCACGCGGTCGAGCATCTTCAGGCCCCGGGTCTTGGCTTCGTCGGGCGAGCGGCCCAGCACCTTGATCTGCGCGATCGTGAGGTTCTCGGTCACCGACAGGTGCGGGAACAGCTCGAAGTGCTGGAACACCATGCCGACCTTGGAGCGCAGCTTGGGCAGGTTGGTCTTGGGGTCGTGCAGCGGAATGCCGTTGACGGTGATCTCGCCCTTCTGGAAGGGCTCGAGCGCGTTCACGGTCTTGATGAGGGTGGACTTGCCCGAGCCCGAAGGCCCGCACACCACCACCACGTCACCCTTGGAGATGTTCACCGAGCAGTCGTTGAGCACCTGCACGGGGCCGTACCACTTGGAGACGTTCTTGATTTCGATCATTTTTTCGGACATATCTTTCTCTCCGGTTCAGCCACTCAATCAGCGAATGATGGCGATCTTCTTGTGCAGGCGCTTCACGAGCCAGGACAAGGCATAACACATGACGAAGTACACGACGGCTGCGAGCAGGTAGGCCTCGATCGGGCGGCCGAAGTTCTTGCCGGCGGTCTCGAAGCCCTTGAGCATGTCGTAGGCACCGATGGCGTAGACCAGCGACGTATCCTGGAACAGGATGATGGTCTGCGTGAGCAGCACCGGCAGCATGTTGCGGAAGGCCTGCGGCAGCACCACCAGGCGCATGTTCTGGCCGTAGGTCATGCCGACCGCCTGGCCGGCGTTGACCTGGCCGCGCGGAATCGACTGGATGCCCGCGCGCATGATCTCGGAGAAGTAGGCGGCCTCGAACGCGACGAAGGTGATCACGGCCGAGATTTCGGAGCGGTAGTTGGAGCCCACCGAACCGAACAGCGAATAGAACGACGCCGGCACGAGCAGGAAGAACCACAGGATCACCATCACCAGCGGGATGCTTCGCATGCCGTTGACGTAGAGCGCCGCGGGCGCGTCGAGCCACTTCTTGCCCGACAGGCGCATGAGCGCAAGGATGGTGCCGAAGATCACGCCGCCAATGGTGGCCACCACCGTCAGCATGATGCTGAAGTAGAAGCCCTTGACGACGAAGTTGCTGATGACGTCCCAGTTGTAGAACGACAGGTCGAGATTCATCATGTCAGTGTCCTCCGCCGCCAGCGCTGGCCGAGACGATGAAGCCCGGCACGCGGGTCTTCTTCTCGATGTACGCCATGAGCCGATTGATGGCCAGGGCCGACACCACGTAGCACGCCGTCACCGCCAGGTAGACCTCGATGCCGCGCGAGGTTTCTTCCTGCGCCTGCATGGCGAACATGGTGAGTTCGGTGACCGACACGGCAAACGCGACGGACGAATTCTTGAAGATGTTCATCGTCTCGCTCGTGAGCGGCGGGATGATGATGCGGTAGGCCATCGGCAGGATCACGTAGCGGTAGTACTGCGTGGTGGTGAAGCCCACCGCCATGCCCGCATAGCGCTGGCCCTTGGGCAGCGCCTGGATGCCCGAGCGCACCTGCTCGGCGATACGCGCCGAGGTGAAGAAGCCCAGCGCCAGCACCACGAGGATGAAGCTGGGCACACCCTTCATGATGGGGATCATGGCCGGGATCACGTGGTACCAGAGGAAGATCTGCACCAGCAGCGGGATGTTGCGAAACAACTCGACCCAGGCATTGCCCAGCCGCACCAGCCACGGGTTGTCGGGCAGCGTACGGATGATCCCGACCAGCGAGCCCAGCACCAACGCGACGATCAGTGCCAGCAGTGCCACCGACACCGTCCAGCCCCAGGCGGACAGCATCCACTGCAGGTAGGTCGGATAGTCCCCCCCGGGGTCTTGCAGGAAGACCTGCCAATCCCAGTTGCCCATTTTCTTACTCCTTCACCATCTTCGAAAAACCAGTCCCTGAAAAGAAACGCCCACCGCGAAAGGTGGGCGTCATTCACGCAGCGACGCGCCGCTTATTCCTTGGTGACGTAGTCTTCCGCGGGCTTGTCGTTCGGGTTGGCCCAGGCGTTCTTGGTGGCTTCGCCCAGCGGCAGGTTGATGACCACGTTTGCCGGCGGGATCGGCTTCATGAACCACTTGTCATAGAGCTTGGCCAGCTCGCCCGACTTGGCTTGTGCCTTGATGCTGTCGTCCACGACCTTCTTGAAGGCCGGGTCGTCCTTGCGGATCATGATGCCGATGGGTTCGACGGCCAGCACGTCGTTCAGGATCTTGTAGTCCTTGGGCGACTTCGACTTGGCGGCCAGGGCAGCCAGGATCGAGCCGTCCATCACGAAGGCGTCGGCACGGCCGGTTTCGACCAGCAGGAAGCTGTCGGAGTGGTCCTTGCCGTAGACCTCCTTGAAGGTCAGGTTCTCGGCGCGCTTTTGCTTGCGAACGGTCTGCAGCGGCGTGGTGCCGGTGGTGGTGGCAACCGTCTTGTCCTTCAGGTCGGCCAGCGAGTTGATGCCCGAGTTGGCCTTGACCAGGATCTTGGTTTCTTCGACGTAGGTGGTGTCGCCGAAAGCCACGTCCTTCTGGCGGGTGGCGTTGTTGGTGGTCGAGCCGCACTCGATGTCCACGGTGCCGTTCTGCACGAGCGGAATGCGGTTCTGCGAGGTCACGGGCTGGTACTTGACTTCGAGCTTCTTGCCGGCGAGCTTCTCGATGTCCTTGATGATGTTGGCGCAGACGTCGAAGTGGAAGCCGGTGTACTGGCCATTGCCCAGCGTATACGACAGGCCCGAGGATTCACGCACGCCTTCGGTGATGACGCCGGAAGCCTTGATCTTGGCCAGCGTGTCATTGGCTTGCGCCATCGCGCCGCCGGCGGCCAGCGCCGCGATTGCCAATGCCAATACTTGTTTTTTCATTCGGAAAACTCCTGAGGGTGACTGAAACAGATACAACTAAATTCTAGACATTCGCATTTTGCGTGATACCCGGACCAACCCGGTGCAACACGGCGCACGCTGCACCGCCTGGGCGCGCACAGGCGCCAGCTTGGTGCGATCCTGCCTCCTGGCATTGTCCGACTTTCACTAAGCAGCCTTTGTGCCCGAAGGCTCGGCGGCCGGGGGAACCGGTGCGGCAGACAGGCGAACCGGCTGGGTCAGATTCTCGGGCACGAGCAGCGCGTCCATTTCGGCGCGGGTCATGATGCCCAGCGATTCGGCCACCACGTCGACGGGCCCGCCGGTGGCCAGCGCGGTCTTGGCAATGAGCGCAGCCTTCTCGTAGCCGATCAGCGGATTGAGCGCGGTGACCAGCGTGACCGACTCGCGCACCCGCTTGGCCAGGAACTCGCGGTTGGCCTCGATGCCGTCGACGCAGTTCGTGCGCAGCGTGTGGCAGGCGTTGCCCAGGTGCTGGATGCTCTTGAACAGGCTCCAGCCCATGATCGGCTCGAAGGCGTTGAGCTGCAGCTGCCCGGCCTCGGACGCGAGCGT
Organism: Variovorax sp. VaC1; assembly: GCF_043658315.1. Lineage (NCBI taxonomy): Bacteria > Pseudomonadati > Pseudomonadota > Betaproteobacteria > Burkholderiales > Comamonadaceae > Variovorax > Variovorax sp. VaC1. The sequence continues at coordinate 405,384 of NZ_JBIGLT010000004.1, forward strand.
GACGGTGATGTCGTTGCCGATGACCTCGAAGGCCACCTGGTTCATGACTTCCGGAATCACGGGGTTGACCTTGCCCGGCATGATCGACGAGCCGGCCTGCCGCGCCGGCAACCGGATCTCGCCGAAACCGGCCTGCGGGCCGCTGGACAGCAGGCGCAGGTCGTTGCAGGTCTTGCTCAGCTTGGTCGCCACGCGCTTGAGCACGCCCGACAGCTGCACGAAGGCGCCGGTGTCCTGCGTGGCCTCGATCAGGTTGGCGGCCTGCTTGAGCGGCACGCCGGTCTGCTCGGCAAGGTACTGGCAGGCCAGGTTGGCATAGCCGTGCGGCGCGTTGATGCCGGTGCCGATGGCGGTGGCGCCGAGGTTGATTTCTTCGATGAGCGCGCGGGCCTCGCCGAGGCGGGCCTCGTCTTCCCCGATCATGATGGCGTAGGTCAGGAACTCCTGGCCCAGCGTCATGGGCACCGCGTCCTGCAGCTGGGTGCGGCCGATCTTGAGGATGTCCTTGAACTTGAGCGCCTTGGCCTCGAAGCTGCGGCGCAATGCGGCCATGGCTTCGAGCAGCCGGCCGATGGCGAACCACAGCGCCAGCCGCACCGCCGTGGGGTACACGTCGTTGGTGCTCTGCGAGGCGTTGACGTGGTCGTTGGGGTGCAACACGTCGTAGCGCCCCTTTTCGTGGCCCAGCTTCTCGAGCGCGAGGTTGCAGATGACCTCGTTGGCGTTCATGTTGGTCGAGGTGCCGGCGCCGCCCTGAATCACGTCGACCACGAATTCGCCGAGCAGCTTGCCATCGACGATGTCTTCGCAGGCCAGGATGATCGCGGCGGCGCGGTCGCGGTCGATGGCGCCCAGGTCGGCATTGGCGCGCGTGGCGGCCTTCTTCACGTAGGCCAGGGCGCGCACGAGGTCGGGCATGGCCGAGATGCGGGTGCCCGAGATCGCGAAGTTCTCGACGGCACGCGCCGTGTGCACGCCCCAGTAGGCGATGGCGGGGATCTGCTTCTCGCCGAGGAAGTCGTGCTCAGTCCGGAAATTGGAGCTCATACGGTTTCCTCGGCTTAAAAAAAAGCACGCGTGTGGCGCGTGCGGGGTGGGTGTGACGAGTGACAGCAGAAAAAAACTGCCGCGACTGTAGTAGCGCCGGACACATGGCGCCAATGCCGTTTGCGGGGAGGCTCATGCGCGGCATTTATAGATTGTGCGGTGCACAAATTATGGTCAGCGCGCCGGCTGGGTGCCGACAAGGTACGACCACAGGGCGTCGGCGGTGCGCTTGGGCTGCAGGCTGTCGGAGGCCGCGACCTTGGCAGACCGCCCGCCGGCCGCCTTCACCGGCGCGGGCGCGGTGGGCCGCTCGCGGTAGGCACGGATTTCCATCGTGGCTTCGAGGCTGTCGATCTCGGGCGGCAGCGCGCTCACCAGCTTGCGCGCCTTGATCTCCTTGCGCACCGCGCTCTGCGGCAGGAAGGCAATGCCATGGCCTTCAAGCGCCATCACCTTCAGGCCTTCGGCCATGTCGGTTTCATAGACGCGGTCGAGGTGGATGGCGGTGCCCGACTCTTTCAGCAACTGGTCGACCACGCGGCCCAGGTAGGCGCCGGGCGCATAACCCAGGTAAGGCAGCGGCTGGCCCGGACGGCCCGGCAGCCGGTAGCGCGGCGCGCCCTCGGCATCGGCCTTGACCCAGGGCGCCACGGTTTCCTCGCCGAGGCTGACCATCTCGTACTTGTTGGCGTCGAGCTGCAGCGGCTGCGAGGGGTGGTGGTAGGCGATCAGCAGGTCGCAGCTGCCTTCGACCAGCCGCAGCACCGCGTCGTGCACGTTGAGCGCAATGAGCCGGCTCTTGATCGGCCCGAAATGCTCACGCAGGCTGGTCACCCAGGAGGGGAAGAAGGTAAAGGCCAGCGTGTGCGGCACGGCAATTTCGATCACGTCCTGCCCGGCGGCCGAATGGCCGCGCAGCATGGCCCGGGTGCTCTGCAGCGACTGCAGCATCTCGATGGCCTGGCTGTAGAGCGTCTGGCCCGCGGGCGTCAGGCGCGTGGGGTAGGAGCTGCGATCGACCAGGTCGGTGCCGGCCCAGCCTTCGAGCGCCTGGATGCGGCGCGAGAACGCCGGCTGCGTCACATGCCTCAATTGGGCCGAGCGGCTGAAGCTGCGGGTTTCCGCCAAACTGATGAAGTCTTCGAGCCACTTTGTTTCCATACGCGGCGATTATGCGAGCGCCGCGCCATACTGGGCGCCCCTCCTTTTCCCGCACTCGCCATGCCTTCAGCCGACCTGCTCGAACTCAGCGCCACCGAACTTTCGCGCCGCATCGCCGCGCGCGACGTGTCCTGCCAAGAAGTGATGCAGGCCTCGCTGGCCCGCATCGGGGCGCTGAACCCGCGCTTCAACGCCATCGTTTCCCTGCGCGAACCGGCGCAGCTGCTGGCCGAGGCCGGCGAGCGCGACGCCGAACTGGCGCGCGGCGAACGGCGCGGCTGGATGCACGGCTTTCCGCTGGCGGTGAAAGACCTGAGCCACGCCGCCGGCCTGCCGACCTCGATGGGCTCGCCGCTGTCGCCGCGCTCGCCGGCGCGCACCGACAGCCTGCACGTGGCCCGCATGCGCGCGGCCGGCGCCATCGTCATCGGCAAGACCAACACGCCCGAGTTCGGCCTCGGCTCGCACACCTACAACACCGTCTTCGGCACCACCCGCAATGCTTACGCGCACGACCGCAGCGCGGGCGGCAGCAGCGGCGGTGCGGCCGTGGCGCTGGCCCTGGGCATGCTGCCCGTGGCCGACGGCAGCGACATGATGGGATCGCTGCGCAACCCCGCCGCCTTCAACAACGTGATCGGCATGCGGCCTTCGCGCGGGCGCGTGCCCGGCGACCCCGAGCAGGAGCTGTTCTTCCAGCAACTGGGCTGCGAAGGCCCGATGGCCCGCACGGTGGAAGACACGGCGCGGCTGCTCGCGGTGCAGGCCGGCTTCGACGGCCGCGTGCCGCTGTCGTCGCCCCACGCCCTGCCCTCGCCCGATGCGCTGCAGCTCGATGGCGACGGCAAGGGCCTGCGCATCGGCTGGCTCGGCAGCGTCTGGCCCGACCTGCCGCTGGCGCCGGGCGTGCGCGAGCTCGGCGAGAAGGCGCTCGACACCTTCCGTGCCATTGGCTGCGAAGTCGAGCCCTGCACGCTCGACGTGCCGCGCGAGCACAACTGGAGCGCCTGGCTGCGTTTGCGGCAACTGCTGGTGGGCGGCAAGCTCGGCGCCTACCTGAGCGATCCGAAGCTGTTCGCGCAGCTCAAGCCCGAGGCGCAATGGGAGATCGAGCAGAGCCGGCATCTGGATGCGGCCTCGCTGTACCAGGCCTCGCACTATCGATCGAACGTGTACCGCGCATTTCTTGCGCTGTTCGAGCGCTTCGACTTCGTGGTGGCACCGACCGCGCAGGTGTTTCCGTTCGATGCGGAACTGCACTGGCCGACGGAAGTGGCCGGCGTGCGGAGCGATACGTACCACCGCTGGATGGAGATCGTCACGCCGTTCACGCTGGCGGGGTTGCCGACGCTGAATGTGCGTGCCGGCTTTGGGGAAGGTGGCCTGCCGATGGGCTTGCAGCTTGCGGGGCCGATCCACTCGGATCTCGAAGTGCTGCGGCTGGGGCATGCGTATGACCAGGCCTGCGGCTGGGCATCCCACCGTCCTCCGGTATTGGTTTGACTCCCTCCCCCGCTGGGGGAGTGCAGGGGTGGGGGCAAGCGGCGCTCATTTCGGGCGCTCTGCCCGCCCCCATCCCAACCTTCCCCCAGAGGGGGAAGGAGCAAGTCACTCAGATCGGCGTGACGACGCCGCGCCCCGCGAAGTGCCCTTCAGCATTCGCCAGGAAATGATCGACCGACTTCTGCGTCGCCTCGGGTGACCAGCCCGCCATGTGCGGCGTCAGCAGTACGTTGTTCAGGCCCACGAGCGGCTCCGGCCGCTTCGGCTCGCTCTCGTACACGTCCAGGCCCGCGCCCGCGATGCGGTTCTCGCGCAGCGCCGCGGCCAGCGCCTCGGTGTCGACCACGCTGCCGCGGCCGATGCTCACCAGGTAGCCCTGCGGCCCCAGCGCATCGAGCACTTCGGCATTGACCAGATGCTTGGTCGCCGGACCGCCCGGCGCGGCCAGCACCAGAAAGTCGGCCCAGGCCGCCAGCGACTTCAGGTCGTCGAAGTAGCGCTGCGTCGCGCCTTCGCGCGGCTTGCGGTTGTGATAGCCGACCTCCATGTCGAATGCGGCGGCGCGCTTGGCGATCTTCTGGCCGATGGTGCCCAGCCCGAGGATGCCCAGCTTCTTGCCCGACACATTGGCCGGCTGCGGAATGGCTTCGCGCCACACGCCTTCGCGGCACAGGCGGTCGAGCTTGCGGAACTCGCGCACGATGCCGATGAGCAGGCCGAAGGCGTGGTCGGCCACGCAGTCGTCGTTGGTGCCCGCGCCGTTGGCCGTGGCGATGCCGCGCGCACGCGTCACTTCGAGCGGCACGCCTTCGTAGCCCGCGCCCAGGCAGCAGATCAGCTCGACGGCCGGCATGGCCGCGATTTCCTCGGGCGTGATGCCGATGACGCCGATGGTCAGCACCGCGCGGAATTTCTTGCCGTGCTCGGCAATGGCGGCGGCGCGCTGGGCGGCGCCGAAGGCGTAGGTCAGGTCATAGACCTCGGCAATCTGGGCCTGGTGGGCGCTCGACAGGCTGTTGAGCACCAGCAGGGGAATCTTGGTCGACACGTCTGAACTCCTGAATCGATTGAAAAAAGTCTGGATGATCGCGCTACATCAGCGGTGTCGCTTCGCTCTTCTGCAAAGCCCACATCTGCGCATAGCGGCCGCGTGCCGCGAGCAGCTCGGCATGCGTGCCGCGCTCGACGACCACGCCCGACTCCAGCACCAGGATCTCGTGCGCATCGACCACGGTCGACAGGCGGTGCGCGATGACCAGCGTGGTCTTGTCCTGCGCCGCGCTCTTCAGCTCGGACTGGATCGCGCGCTCGTTGGCAGAGTCGAGTGCCGAGGTGGCCTCGTCGAAGATCACGATGGGCGGGTTCTTCAGCAGCGTGCGCGCGATGGCCACGCGCTGCTTCTCGCCGCCCGAGAGCTTCAGGCCCCGTTCGCCCACCGTCGTCTCGTAGCCCTTGGGCGTGGCCGAGATGAAGTCGTGGATGCGCGCGGCACGCGCAGCGCCTTCCACCTCTTCGCGGCTCGCACCGGGGCGGCCGTAGGCAATGTTGTATTCGACCGTGTCGTTGAACAGCACCGTGTCCTGCGGCACGATGCCGATGGCACGGCGCACGCTCGATTGCGTGACCTCGCGGATGTCTTCGCCGCCGATGGTGATGCGGCCCTGCTGCACGTCGTAGAAGCGGTACAGCAGCCGCGCCAGCGTCGACTTGCCCGAACCCGAAGGGCCGACCACGGCCACCGTCTTGCCGGCGGGAATCTCGAAGCTCACGTGCTTGAGGATGGGGCGCGCGGGCTCATAGGCAAAGCTGACACCTTCGAAACGGACGGTGGAATTGACGCCGCCGCCCTCCCCCGGCGGAAGAGGAGGCAAGGCCAAGGGCTGCGCGCCGGGTGCATCGCGCACCTCGCGCTCTTTCTCCATCAGCACGAACATCTTGTCCAGGTCGGTCAGGCTCTGCTTGATCTCGCGGTAGATCACGCCCAGGAAGTTGAGCGGAATGTAGAGCTGGATCATGAAGGCGTTGACCATCACCAGGTCGCCCAGCGTCATGCGCCCATCGACCACGCCCGAGGTGGCGCGCCACAGCATCAGCACCAGGCTGATCGCGATCAGCAACTGCTGGCCAGTGTTGAGCATGCTCAGCGTGCGCTGGCTCTTGATGGCCGCCTTGCGGTAGCGGTCGAGGCTGGCGTCGTAGCGCCTGGCCTCGAACTCCTCGTTGTTGAAGTACTTGACGGTTTCGTAGTTCAGCAGCGAATCGACCGCGCGGCTTTGCGCCGTCGAGTCGAGCTCGTTCATGGTCTTGCGGAACTGGGTGCGCCACTCGGTCACCGTGACCGTGAAGGTGATGTACAGCACCAGCGCCACCAGCGTGATCACGACGAAGAGCCAGTCGAACTTCACGCCCAGGATCGTGAGCACCAGTACCAGCTCGATGATGGTCGGCACGATGCTGTAGAGCGACATCGAGATGAGCGAATGCACGCCGCGCGTGCCGCGCTCGATGTCGCGCGTCATGCCGCCGGTCTGGCGCTCCAGGTGAAAGCGCAGGCTCAGCGCGTGCAGGTGGCCGAACACCTCCAGCGCGATCTGCCGCGCCGTGCCTTCGGTGGCCTTGGCGAAGATCAGCTCGCGCAACTCGCCGAAGAGCGCGGTCGAAAAGCGCAGCAGCCCGTAGGCCAGCAGCAGCCCGATGGGCACGATCAGCAGCGCTTGGGCCATGTCGGGCTTGGGCGTCATCGTGTCGACGAGGTTCTTCAGCAGCACCGGCACGCCCACGTTGGCCACCTTGGCGCCCACCATGAACGCGAGCGCCGCGATCACCCGCCACTTGTACTGCCACAGGTAGGGAAAGAGCCGGCGCAGCGTCGCCCAATCGGAACGGTCGCTGGTCGCCGGCGGGTGGCCGGAGACGGTGAGGGAGGGGACGGACGATGGGGAGGGGGCTTCGCCACTGCGGCGCATGGAGGACAATCGTGGTTGCTTGTTTGTTCCAGATTGTGCCCATGTCAGATACTTCCAGCGCTGCTGCCGCCGCCACCCTCAAGAGCCTGCCCACCGACATGGAGCTGGTGCTCAAGGTCATTCCGATGCCGGCCGACTGCAATGCCAACGGCGACATCTTCGGCGGCTGGGTCATGGCGCAATGCGACCTGGCCGGCTCGGTGATCCCGGCGCGCTACGCCAAGGGCCGGCAGGCCACGGTGGCGGTGAACGAATTCATCTTCAAGCAGCCGGTGCGTCTGGGCGACATCCTCTCGTTCTATTCGAAGCTGGTGCGCATCGGGCGCACCTCGGTCACGGTGACGGTCGAAGTGTTCGCCGAGCGCTTTCGCGCGCAGGGCGAGTACATCAAGGTGACGCAGGCCACCTTCACCTATGTGGCCATCGACGACAACGGCCGCCCCCGGCCCATCGAACAACAGCCCTGAACAGGGAAGGCGCGCTCAGGCGCCCGGGTCACGCACCCGCTCGAAGCGCTCGAACTCGCGGTTGATCCAACGCCCGTCCTGCCGCTCGACGCGGCGGATGTACACGGTCTGCACGATGTCGCGCGTGTGGGCGTCGATCTCGACCGGGCCGCGCGGGCTCTCGAGCTTCAGGCCCCGGAAGGCATCGACCAGCCGTTCCCCGCTCGCACCGCCCCGCGCGGCGGGTGAGCTCATCGCGGCGTCGATGGCCGCAAGCCCGTCGTAGGCCGCCACCGCGAAGTAGCCCGGCCGCAGGTGGCTGCCGTATTCCGTCTCGAAGACGCCCGTGAAGCGGCGGTTGGCCGGCGAGGCATGGGCGAACGAATAGTGATGGCTGGTGACGAGCCCATCGGCCAGCTCGCCGATGCCCTGCAGGTAGTTGTCGTCGGTGGCATCGCCAGTGGCCAGCAGGCGGATGCCGGTGTCGGCCATGCCGCGGTCGCGCCAGAACTTCAGAAAGCTCGCCGGCATCTGCCCCGACGGCAAGAAGAAGAACACCGCCTGCGGCTTCAGTTCGCGCAGGCGCAGCATGTAGGCCGAGTAGTCGAGCGTGGCCAGCGGCACCCGCAGCATCGCGCCGACCCGGCCACCGCCCGCGGTGATGCCCGAGACGAAGGCGCTTTCGGCATCGACACCCGAGGCGTAGTCGGCCACCACGGTGCACACGTCGCGCAGGCCCTGCTGCAGTGCCCAGCGCGCCATCGGCAGCGTGACCTGGGCGATGGTGAACGACGTCCGCACCGCCAGCGGACAGCGCGCCGTGATGCCCGACGACGCCGCGTTCATCACCACCATGGGGGTCTTCGCCTGTGTGGCGACGGTGCCGACGGCATAGGCGTTGGAGCTGAAGTCGAGCCCGGCGAGCAGGTCGACGCGTTCGCTTTCCACGAGGTCCTGCGCATGGCGCCGCGCCTGCTCGGGCGCACTGCCCGGCACGTCGCGCCGCACCAGTTCGACCGGCCGCCCCGCGATGTGCTGGTTGTGCGCCGCGAGCCAGACCGCCATGCCGGCGTCGAACTGGCGGCCACCGCCCGCATAAGGACCGGACCACGAACCGATGACGCCGATGCGCAGCGGCCGCACGCGCGCCAGGGCCAGCGAAGGCGCGGCCAACGTGCCTGCAAGCAGGCCCAAAGTACGCCTGCGGGTCGGCTTCATTGCTACTTTTTCAGTAGCATCGTGCGCCCGCTGGACGGGGGCTACAGCCGTATTGATCTCTTCATCTTGCACGGCGGACAGTGTACGCGTGCAAGCAGAAACGCCGGGCGCTCAGAGCTTCGAAAAGTCGGGCTTGCGCTTCTCCATGAAGGCGCCGAAAGCCTCGCGGGCCGCCGGTTCGCGCAGCATGCGGCCAAAGCTCGCGCCCTCTTCGTCCATGCGCTCGATCACGGCGGGCATCTGCGCTTTTTTCAGCAGCCGCTTGGTTTCGATCAGCGCGCTCAGCGGCTTGGCCGCGAGCTTGCGGGCCTGCGTCTGTGCAATGGCGTTCGCCTCGGTCGGCGGCACCACGCGGTTGACCAGGCCCACTTCGAGCGCGGCCTCGGCCATGAAGGGCTCGCCCAACAGCAGCGCTTCGGCCGCGCGGTGGTAGCCCAGCATCTGCGGCACGAGCAGGCTCGATGCGGCTTCGGGGCACAGGCCCAGGTTGACGAAAGGCAGCGAGAAGGCCGCGTTGTCGCCCGCGTAGACCAGGTCGCAATGGAACAGCATCGTGGTGCCGATACCCACGGCCGGGCCGCAGACGGCCGCGACGATCGGCTTGGGAAAGGTCGCGATGCCGCGCAGGAAGCGGAACACCGGCGACTCCTGGTTGGCGGGCGGCGCATTCAGGAAGTCGCCGATGTCGTTGCCGGCGCTGAAGATCGTCGGGTCGCCCTGGATCAGCACGCAGCGCACGGCCGTGTCGCTGACGGCTTGCGCCAGTGCGTCGGCCAGCTCGGCATACATGCTGCTGGTGATCGAGTTCTTCTTGTCGAGGCGGTTGAAGGTCAGGGTCATCACACCGGCTTCGGTGTGGACGAGGATGTCGCTCATGGAAATGGTCCTTGGATAAAAACGGTTGTTGACGACGCTCAGGCGTCGAGTGCTTCGCGCACGAAATCCAGGCGGTCCTGGCCCCAGAACATCTGGTCGCCGACGAACATGGTGGGGGCTCCGAACACACCGCGCTCCACCGCCTCCTGCGTGACGGCCTTCAGGCGGTCTTTCACCTCCTGCGCGCCGGCCAGCGCGAGCAAGGCCGTGGCGTCGAAGCCCGCATTCTGAAGCACCGCGCCGACCGTCGCCGGGTCGTTGAGGTTCTTCGGCTCGACCCACATCGCGTGGTAGATCGCATCGACGTACTTGCCGAAGCGCGCCGGCTCCTTCATCTGGATGCCGGTGGCGCCGCGCATCAGCAGCAGCGTGTTGATGGGGAAGTACGGGTTGTGCTCATAGGCCACGCCGTAGCGCTTGGCGAAGCGCTTCAGGTCGGCCGTCATGTAGGGGCCCTTGGGCTTGATCTCGGCCGGCGAATGGTTGCCGGTGGCCTGGAACACGCCGCCGAGCAGCATGGGCTTCCACACCAGCTCGGCGCCGGTGTCGGCGCACACGTGCGGCAGTTGCGTCGCGGCCAGGTAGGCGGCGGGGCTGCCGAAGTCGAAATAGAAGTCGACGGTCTTTGTCATGGGTGTCTCCTTGGGGGGCTAGATTCGGGGCGCCGCTGTTCGGGGTGCGTGCGGATGGCACCGGGTGGTGCCCTCCGCGAATGTCGCCCTGCCCGAACAGCAGGCCGCCGTCATCTCAGAACTTCTCGGTCCACGGACGCAGGTCGAGCTCGTGCGTCCAGGCATCGCGCGGTTGCGTGTGCAGCATCCAGTAGCTGTCGGCGATGTGCTCGGGGTTGAGGATGCCGTCGTCTTCCTTCAGCGCATAGCGCTCGGGGAAATTGCTGCGGATGAACTCGGTGTCGATGGCACCGTCGACCACGACGTGCGCCACATGAATGCCTTGCGGCCCCAGCTCGCGCGCCATCGACTGGGCCAGCGCGCGCAGCGCCATCTTCGCGCCCGAGAAGGCGCCGAAATTGGCCGCACCGCGCAGCGAAGCCGTCGCACCGGTGAAGATGATCGTGCCGCGATGCCCACCCTTCGGCAGCGCGCGCGCCACCATCCGCTTGGCCACCTCGCGCCCGTTGAGAAAGCCCGAGAAGCAGGCCATCTCCCACACCTTGAAGTACTTGCGCGCGCTTTCCGTGAGGATGCTCTCGGGCACGTTCGCGCCGATGTTGAACACCATCACCTCGATCGGGCCGATGGTCGATTCGATCTGCTCGATCAGCGCGACCACTTCTTCTTCCTTGCGTGCATCGCAGGCGAAGGCATGGGCGTGGCCGCCGTCGGCCTCGATCTGCGCGACCAGCGGCTGCAGCTTGTCGAGGCTGCGCCGCGTGACGCAGGTGGCATAGCCCTCGCGGGCGAAGCGGCGGGCAATGGCGCCGCCGGTGGCATCGCCTGCGCCGACGATGAGAGCGGTCTTTGTGAGCGCCATGGTGCTATTCCTTGTAGTAGACGATCTGGTTCGATGTGGCGAGCAACACGCCCTTCTCGCTCCACAGATGCGCCGTCTGGTCGAAGAAGCCGTTGAAGAACTGCTGCCCCGCCGCGCGGCCCAGCAGGTAGCCCGTGCCAACCTCAGCCAGTTGCGCCGCATCGGCATGGAAGTAGGTGGTGATCGACACCGTGCCCGCCGGCACGTGCTTGGCACGGCGCAGCCAGACACGCGGGTAGAACATGTCGCTCATCGCGGCGAGCGAGGCGAAGTCGAGCGGCCGCTCTTGCGCGTCGCGCAGCCAGATGCGGGTCTCGCTGTGGTGCAGGCTGTCGTCCCACTTCGAGGGAATGCCGCCGCTCACGGGCCGCATCTCGTACTGGTTGATCCAGGCCACACCCGAAGGGCCGATGCGCATCTGCTCGACCGCCTCGGGCCGGGGCACCTCGGGCATCGGCATGTCGCTCTGGCCCCAGGTGTCGCGGCGCGCGGCCGTCACCACCGTGGCGGTGGTCGTCATGTTCGTTGCGCCGCCGGCACCGGGCTGCGTGATCTGCACGGTCCAGTGTTGTGTCGAACGGTTGGTGCGCACGGCCGTGGCCTGCACGTCGAAGGCGCCGGCTTCGAGCGCCGCCGCGTAGTTGACGGTCAGCGCAATCGGCGTGCCGAGCAGGTCGGGATGCTGTAGCACCGATTGCAGCGCCGTCGCCGCGGTGGTGCCGCCGAAGGGGCCGACCATGTTCCAGTAGTCGGGGCTGGTCGTGCCTGTGAAGTGCCCCACGCGGATGTCGCTGTGGTGCAGTGCCAGGGCTTTGTCGAAGGGGTGGTGCGTCATGCTCATGGTGATCGGCAGTGTGCCTCCGGTGGCCCGCGTCACGCAGTCGTGTGCGGGACGTTGGCGTGCTGCACCGCGGTAAGCGATGCAAGCCGATGCAGCTTGTCGACCGTGCTCGGCCACAGGCTCTGGCTGAACTGTTCGCGAAAAAAGCCGAAGTGGCCGATGCGCCGCGCCTGCACGTCGGCCGGCGCGATGCGCTCCACCGCGCTCGGCGCGCCCGCATAGAAGCTCACGAGGCTTTCGGTGCCGGCGAGCGTCATGAGTTCATCGTCGGTCATCGACAGCGCGAGCACCGGAAAGCGCACGCGGCCGTAGCTCTGCAAGGCCAGTGCACCTTCGGCGCCGACGCTGTAGCGCGGGTTGAGGCACCAGCGCCGCCATTGCAGGATCACGCCGCGCGGCAGGTCGCCGATCTTCTTGAGCTTGCGGCCGGGGAAGTAGCCCCAGAGCCTGGTGGCAAGCGGCACGACCACGAACCAGAAGTAAAGAATGCTGCGCTTGAGCTTCGGCGCGTTCTCGCGCCAGTAGCCGCTGCCGGCCGCGATGCTGACGAGGCCCGCGACCTGTTCCGGGCGTTGCAGAAAGCCCGGCAGCTGCGCGCCGAGGCTGTGGCCCAGCAGGTAGAGCGGTTCATCGGGCAGCGCGGCCTTGGCGGTGTCGATCACCGCTTCGTAGTCGCGTGCCCAGTCGAACAGGTCGGCCTCGAAGCCGCGCAACGGCGCGTTGCCGCGCGAGTCTCCCGAGCCCCGGTAGTCGAAGGTCCAGACGCGCAGGCCCTGCTGCTGTGCCAGCCATTGCGCGAAGGGTTCGTAGAACGACTGGCGCACGCCCATCGCGCCACCGATGACGATGCTGGCGCGCGGCGCGGTGGTGGGCTCGTAGCGGCGCACCGCCAGTTGCTGTGCGCCACCGTCGACCGGGAGCTGTTGCTGCGTCTGCATGAAGTTGTCTCCTTCGTTGTGCCGACACTCGTTGCGGTGCCTTGCGCGCTGCCGATCGGTCAGACGCGTTCGAAGATGCCTGCTGCGCCCTGGCCCATGCCCACGCACATCGTGACCATGCCGTACTTCAGGTTCTCGCGACGCAGCGCGTGCACTACGGTAGCTGCACGGATCGCACCCGTCGCGCCGAGCGGATGGCCCAGCGCGATTGCGCCACCCATCGGGTTGACCTTCGACGGATCGAGCCCCAGCGTGTTGATGACCGCCAGCGATTGCGCGGCGAAGGCTTCGTTGAGCTCGAACCAGTCGATGTCTTCGTGCTTCAGGCCCGCATAGCGCAGCGCCGCAGGAATCGCCTCGATGGGGCCGATGCCCATGATGTGCGGCGGCACGCCCTTGCTCGCGAAGCTCACGAAGCGCGCGAGCGGCGTGAGGCCGTATTGCTTGACCGCCTTCTCGCTCGCCAGGATCAGCGCGCCCGCGCCGTCGGAGGTCTGCGAGCTGTTGCCGGCGGTGACGGTGCCGCGCGCGGCGAACACGGTGCGCAGCTTGGCCAGGCCTTCGATGCTGGTGTCGGGGCGCGCGCCTTCGTCGAGGTTGACGGTGCGCGTCTTCGCGATCGACTCGCCGGTCTCCAGGTTCGGCGTGCGGTCGGTCACTTCGATGGGTGTGATCTCGTCGGCGAACTTGCCGGCCTTCTGCGCGGCCAGAGCCTTCTGGTGCGAGGCGAGCGCGAATTCATCTTGCGCTTGACGGCTCACCTTCCATTGCTGCGCGACCTTCTCGGCCGTGAGGCCCATGCCGTAGGCAATGCCCACGTCGCCTTCGCGCTCGAAGATGGAGGGCGACAGCGAGGGCGAGTTGCCCATCATCGGCACCATGCTCATGCTTTCGACACCGGCCGCGATCATCACGTCGGCCTCGCCGACGCGGATGCGGTCAGCGGCCATCTGCACGGCAGACAGGCCCGATGCGCAGAAGCGGTTGACGGTGATGCCGCCGATGCTGGTGGGCAGGCCGGCGAGCACGGCGCCGATGCGGGCGACGTTCAGGCCTTGCTGCGATTCGGGAATCGCGCAGCCGCAGATGATGTCTTCGATGGCCTTGGGGTCGAGGCCGGGGACTGCAGCGAGTGCTGCTTTCAGCGTGGTCGCGAGCAGGTCATCGGGGCGGTAGTTGCGGAAGTAGCCGCGGTGCGACTTGCCGATGGGCGTGCGGGTGGCGGAGACGATGTAGGCGTCTTGTACTTGCTTGCTCATGAAATCTGTCCTTAGTTGCGCACTGGCTTGCCGGTGCTGAGCATCCCCATGATGCGTTCCTGCGTCTTGGGGTGCACGATGAGCGAGCAGAACGCCTTGCGTTCCAGCGTCATCAGGTATTCCTCGGTCACGAGCGAACCGGCATCCACATCGCCGCCGGTCACCACGTTCGCGATCAGGCTCGCGATGTGGAAGTCGTGCGCGCTGATGAAGCCGCCGTCGCGCATGTTCACGAGCTGGCCCTTGATCGTCGCGGCGCCGCTGCGGCCGGCCACGCGGAAGGTGCGGCGCAGCGGTGCGCGGTAGCCCGCGTCGGCCATCGCCTTCGCCTGCTGCAGCGCCACGTACAGCAGCTCGTCCTTGTTCGGCACGATCACATCGCTGTCGAGCAGGTAGCCCAGCTTCTTCGAATCGAGCGCGCCGGTGCCGACCTTCGCCATCGCCGCGGCGGTGAAGCCTTCGGTGAGGAACGGCAGCAGGTCGGTGCCCGTCGAGGCCGATGCGTTCTCGGCCGCGCGACGCGCGATGTACGTCAGGCCGCCCGCGCCGGGGATCAGGCCCACGCCCACTTCGACCAGGCCGATGTAGCTTTCCATCGCAGCCACGCGCTTGGCCGAGTACACGGCCAGTTCGCAGCCACCGCCCAGTGCCAGGCCGCGCACGGCCGACACCACCGGCACTCTGGCGTAGCGGATCTTGAGCATCACGTTCTGCAGCTCTTCTTCCGCGCCTTCGACCGCGCCGATGCCCGCGACCACGAAGGCCGGCAGCATCGCCTGCAGGTCGGCGCCGACCGAGAACATCTCGTCGGGCGACCAGATCACCAGGCCCTTGTATTCGGCTTCGGCCAAGTCGACCGCCGCACCGAGTGCCTCGGCCACGTCAGGGCTGATGGCGTGCATCTTCGAGTGGATGCTCGCGATGAGCACCTCACCGTCGAGCGTCCACACGCGCACATCGCCTTCGTCGCTGATCGTGGTGCCGGCCTTGTTGGCATCGGCAGCATTCGCGCCGAGCACGCTCTCGGGGAAGAGCTGGCGGTCGTGCACCGGCAGCCTGCGCTGCGGCACGAACTTGTTCTGCGAGGCGCTCCACGAGCCCTCGGGCGTGTGCACGCCACCCGCTTGCGCCACCGGGCCTTCGAACACCCACTTGGGCAGCGGCGCGGTGCTCAGCGCCTTGCCGGCGTTGATGTCTTCCTGAATCCACTTGGCGACCTGTGCCCAGCCGGCCTCTTGCCACAGCTCGAACGGGCCCTGCTTCATGCCGAAGCCCCAGCGCATCGCGAAGTCGATGTCGCGCGCGCTTTCGGCGATGTCGGCCAGGTGCACGGCGGCGTAATGGAAACCGTCGCGCAGGATCGCCCAGAGGAGCTGGCCCTGCGGTCCTTCGCTTTCGCGCAGCAGCTTCAGGCGTTCGCCCGCGGGCTTCTTCAGCATGCGGCCGTACACCTCGTCGGCCTTGGCACCGGCGGGCACGTAGTCGCCGCTCTTCAGGTCGAAGCGCAGGATGTCGCGGCCGACCTTCTTGAAGAAGCCGGCCTTGGTCTTCTGGCCCAGGTTGCCGAGTTCGAGCAGCTTGG
This sequence comes from Variovorax sp. VaC1, assembly GCF_043658315.1. Taxonomy (NCBI): domain Bacteria; kingdom Pseudomonadati; phylum Pseudomonadota; class Betaproteobacteria; order Burkholderiales; family Comamonadaceae; genus Variovorax; species Variovorax sp. VaC1. Next base: position 420,715 of record NZ_JBIGLT010000004.1, read on the forward strand.
CGAGCACGGGCGGCGTCGCGAAGTTGGCGTAGAACGGATCGGTCTCGGCGTTCAGGTTGTCCTGCAGCGTCTTCACGACGTGGGCCATGGTGTCCAGGCCCACCACGTCGGCGGTGCGGAAAGTGCCCGAGCTGGCGCGGCCCAGCTTCTTGCCGGTGAGGTCGTCCACCACGTCGGGCGTCAAGCCGAACTTCTCGACTTCCTTCAGCGTCGCCAGCATGCCGGCGATGCCGACGCGATTGGCGATGAAGTTAGGCGTGTCGTGCGCGCGCACCACGCCCTTGCCGAGCGTGCTGGTGACGAAGGCCTCGAGGTCGTCGAGCACCTGCGGCTGCGTGGTGGGCGTGTTGATCAGCTCCACCAGGAACATGTAGCGCGGCGGGTTGAAGAAGTGAATGCCGCAAAAGCGCGGCTTCAGTGCTTCGGGCAGCGCTTCGCTCAGTTTGGTGATCGACAGGCCCGAGGTGTTCGAGGCCAGGATCGAATGCTTGGCCACGTGCGGCGCGATCTTCTTGTACAGATCGAGCTTCCAGTCCATGCGCTCGGCAATGGCTTCGATGATGAGGTCGCACTCACCGAGCTTGGCGAGGTCGTCTTCGTAGTTGGCCTGTTCGATCAGGCCAGCGTCGGCCACGTCGCCCAGGGGTGCGGGCTTGAGCTTCTTGAGGTTGTCGATGGCGCGCGTGACGATGCCGTTCTTCGGGCCTTCTTTGGCGGCCAGGTCGAACAGCACGACGGGCACGCGCACGTTGACGAGGTGGGCCGCAATCTGCGCGCCCATCACGCCGGCGCCGAGCACGGCGACCTTCTTCACTTGAAATCGGGACATGTTGCTTGGTATTTCTTGGATTGGTTGCGCGCAGGCTTGCTTACTGCACACGGTTCCAGGTTTGGGTACGCCAGAACGGGCCAAGGTAGCCGCGCACTTCGAGCTTCTTGCCGCCATCGATGGGCGTGAAGCTCGCGCGGTATTCCTTGCCGTTCTCGGGGTCGAGGATCTTTCCGCCTTCCCAGACGTCCTTGCCTTCGGCCTTCTTGCCGCCGCGGATGATGTCCAGGCCCAGCATGGGCTTGCCCTTGCGGTCGTCGCTGCATTCATCGCAGACCGCATCGGGCTTGGCGTCCTTCTTCAACGACTTCTCGATGCGCCCGAGCAGCGCACCGTTGGTCTCGCCGATGCGGATCTCGGCCTTGACCTCGCCGGTCTTGTCGTCGACGTTGCGCCACAGCCCCACCGGGGTGCTCTGGGCCATGGCCGAAACGGCAACGACGGAGGTGGCGGCGAAAACGATGGCTGCAACGCAGGTGGCTTTCATGTTCGGCTCCGAAAGAAGATGGAAAGAAGGACGTTAGGGGCTTCAGGCCAGTGCTGCGTCGGTGTCCATCAACACCTTGCTGCCCGCGCGGGCGGTGCGCATCAGCGTCAGGGTCTCGGGGAACAGCTTGGCGAAGTAGAAGCGCGCGGTCTGCAGTTTGGCCACGTAGAACGGGTCGTTGTTGCCGGCCGCGATCTCGCGCAGCGCCACTTGCGCCATGCGTGCGAACAGGTAGCCGAACACGAAGTGGCCGGCCACGCGCAGGTAGTCGACCGCAGCGGCGCCCACTTCGTCGGGGTTCTGGAAGCCCTTGAAGCCGATCTCGGTGGTGAACTTGGTGAGCTGGTCGCCCAGCATCGCGATCGGGTTGATGAACTCGGCCATCTTCTCGTTCACGCCTTCTTCTTCGACCAGCTTGCCCACGAGCTTGCCGAACTTCTTGAGCGACGCGCCGTTGTTGCCCAGGATCTTGCGGCCCAGCAGGTCCAGCGACTGGATGGTGTTGGTGCCTTCATAGATCATGTTGATACGGTTGTCGCGCACGAACTGCTCCATGCCCCATTCCTTGATGAAGCCGTGGCCGCCGAACACCTGCATGCACGAATTGGTCGCGATGTGGCCGTTGTCGGTGATGAAGGCCTTGACGATGGGCGTGAGCAGCGCGACCAGCTCGCCGCTGTCCTTGCGCACCTTCTCGTCGGGGTGGTTGTGTTCCTTGTCGAGCAGCAGCGTGCAGAAGATCTGCAGCGCGCGGCCACCTTCGGCAAAAGCCTTGGCGGTGAGCAGCATCTTGCGCACATCGGGGTGCACGATGATCGGGTCGGCTTCCTTGTCCTTGGCCTTCACGCCCGAGAGCGAGCGCATCTGCAGGCGGTCCTTGGCGTAGGCCAGTGCGTTCTGGTAGGCCACTTCGGTCAGGCCCAGCGACTGGTTGCCCACGCCCAGGCGTGCGGCGTTCATCATCACGAACATCGCGGCCAGGCCCTTGTTGGGCTCGCCCACCATCGTGCCGGTGGCGCCTTCGATCACGATCTGCGCGGTGGCGTTGCCGTGGATGCCCATCTTGTGCTCGAGGCCGGCACAGAAGATCGGGTTGCGGCCGCCGAGCGAGCCGTCGGCCTTGACGTGGAACTTCGGCACCACGAACAGGCTGATGCCCTTGCTGCCCTTGGGCGCATCGGGCAGGCGGGCCAGCACCAGGTGAATGATGTTGTCCGTCATGTCGTGCTCGCCGGCCGAGATGAAGATCTTGTTGCCGGTGATGCGGTAGGTGCCGTCGGCCTGCGGTTCGGCCTTGGTGCGCAGCAGGCCCAGGTCGGTGCCGCAGTGCGGCTCGGTCAGGCACATGGTGCCGGTCCATTCGCCGCTCGTGAGCTTGGGCAGGTAGGTCTTCTTCTGTTCTTCGGTGCCGTGGGCGGCCAGTGCTTCGTACGCGCCGTGCGAAAGGCCGGGGTACATGGTCCAGGCCTGGTTGGCGCTGTTGAGCATTTCGAACAGGCACTGGTTGACCACGAAGGGCAGGCCCTGGCCGCCGAAGGCCGGGTCGCACGACAGCGCGGGCCAGCCGCCTTCGACGTACTTGGCGTAGGCGTCCTTGAAGCCCTTGGGCGTCTTGACCTCGTGCGTGGCCTTGTCGAGCACGCAGCCTTCTTCGTCGCCGCTGATGTTCAGCGGAAAGGTCACTTCGGCGGCGAACTTGCCGGCCTCTTCGATCACCGCGTTGATGGTGTCGGCATCGGTCTCGGCATGGGCCGGCAGCGCCTTGAGTTCCTCGGTGACGTTGAGCACTTCGTGCAGCACGAACTGCATGTCACGCACGGGTGGGTTGTAGGTAGGCATCCGGAACTCTCCTGGTCGAAGCTAGATAAAGGGAAGAAAGGAAAAAACGAAAGGGGGCGGCCCGCCCGCTCAGCGCACGGGCTTGAGTCGGCGGGCGGCAGGTGCAGCGGCCTCGGCCTTCGGGGCGTCGGGCGTGGCGCTGCGCGCAAGGATGTTGTCGAAGCCGGTGTTGGCGCGGCCGATGGAGCCGGGCACCTGCAGGAAGCGCGCCTCGTAGTGCAGCGCGAGGATCAGGCCGTGGATCTCGAACGCGACCTGGCGCTCGTCGGCGTCGGCGCGCAGGTGGCCCTCGGTCTGCGACTGCACGATGGCGCGCAGCACGGCCGCCTGCCAGATGCTGACCGACTCGACCAGCGCGTCGCGCACGGGGCCGGGGCGGTCATCGAATTCGGAAGCGCCGCTGATGTAGATGCAGCCCGAGTCGATTTCGGTCGAGGTGCGCTTCATCCAGTTGGCGAACATGGCGCGCAGCCGCGGCAGGCCGCGCGGCGCCTTGAGCGCGGGAAAGAACACTTCTTGCTCGAAGCGTGCGTGATACTCGCGCACCACCGAGATCTGCAGTTCCTCGCGCGAGCCGAAGTGGGCGAAGACGCCCGACTTGCTCATCTTGGTGATTTCGGCCACCGCGCCGATCGACAGGCCTTCGAGCCCGATCTGTGCGGCCAACGCCAGTGCGGCGTCGACGATCACGGCCTTGGTCTGCTGGCCCTTCTGGGCAGCCCGGGCTGGCTTGGCGGAAACGGCTGTGGCGGTCATCGTGGAATTCCCAGACAAAAACGAACGGTCGTTCTATTTTGCAGGGGCTTTGCACTTTTGGCTGCCAAAGTCCTTCAGTTATAGAAGGTTAATTTGAAGCAAATGTGAAGCGAGCGCCGTGCACGCGAGGTGCAGGCGCTCTTGCTTCCGGGCCGTCGCCGGCCCTGTTCCGATCAGAACTCCTGCGACACCGGTCGCAGCACCACTTCGTTGATGTCCACGTTCGCCGGCTGCTCGACCGCGTAGACGATGGCACGCGCCACCGAGTCGGCCGGAATCTGGTTGGCGTCATAGAAGGCCTTCACGCCGGCCGCGCTCTCGGCATCGCTGCTGCCGAACTTCAGCTCCGAATCGACCGCGCCGGGAGAAACGATGGTCACGCGCACGCCGCTGTTGCCCACTTCCACGCGCAGCCCTTCGGAGATGGCGCGCACCGCGTGCTTGGTCGCGCTGTAGACCGTGCCGATGGGCGTGAACACCTTCAGCCCGGCAATCGACGCCACATTGACGATGTGCCCGCTGCCTTGCGCCTGCATGCGCGGCAGCACCGCGGCGATGCCATAGAGCACGCCCTTGATGTTGACGTCGATGGTGCGGTCCCACTCGTCGACCTTGAGCTTGTCGATGGGCGACAGCGGCATCACGCCCGCGTTGTTGACCAGCACGTCGATGCGGCCGAAGGCCTCGACGGTGGCTGCGGCGAGTTTCTCGAGGTCGGCGCGCTTCGCGACGTCGGTGGCCACGGCAATGGCCTCGCCACCAGCCTCGCGGATCTCGGCGACGACCTTGTCGAGCCGGTCGGTGCGGCGCGCTGCCAGCACCACCTTCGCACCGCGTGCGGCCAGGTGGCGTGCGGTCGATTCGCCGAGGCCGCTGCTCGCGCCGGTGACGATGGCGACCTTGCCCTTGATGTTGTCTTGAACGGATGTCATGGGATTTCCTTTGGCGATGTGTTGAAGAAGTGCATGCAGTGTGGAAAATCCACGCGTTCCCGTAAATGAAACTCTGACGACTTCAGAATTCGCCATTCAGGAACACTCGCACTCTTGAGAAAGTCGCCACCATGTCCAACCGCCTCGAAGCCCTGCGCGTGTTCTGCGCCGCCGCCGATGCCGCCAACTTCCGCGAAGCGGCCGCCAGGCTGTCGGTGTCGCCCCAGGTCGTGACGCGCGCGGTGCGCGAGCTGGAAGAAGAGCTAGGCGAGCCGCTGTTTCACCGCAGCACGCGCGGCGTGCAGCTCACGGACTTCGGGCTGCAACTGGCGGAACGCGCGCGGGTGGCGGTGGTCGGCGTCGACGATCTTTTTCACCGCACCGACCGGCGCGCGCTGTCGCAGCATGCGGGCACGGTGCGGGTCACGGCCCCGGGCATCTTCGGGCGGCGCTTCATTCCGCAGGCGCTGGCGCCGATGCTGGCCGCGCACCCCGGCCTCACGCTGGACCTGCGCGTGGCCGAAGAGCACACCGACGTGGTCGGCCAGCAGATCGACATCGGCGTGCGCGTGGGCCCGCTGCGCGATTCGCGCTTCGTGGCACGGCCGGTGGGCAAGATGGCGCTGCACGTGGTGGGCGCGCCGGAGCTCATCGCGCGCACGGGCGTGCCGAAGAACCTCGATGCGCTGGCGACGATGCCGCTCACTTCGCTGATCAACCGCAAGTCGCGACGGCCCTGGCCCTGGGTCTTCAGCAAGTCGCGGCAGGTGCCTGTGACTTCGCCCGCCTTCATCACCGACGACTACGACGCCGAATGCGCCGCCGTGCTCGCCGGGCTGGGCTTCGGCCAGCTCATTGCGCCGCTGGTCGAGCCATGGTTGCCGTCGGGTGCGCTGGTACCGGTGCTGGAAGCCGATGCGCCGGAGCCGTGGCCGATCTATGTCTATCGCGCGCAGCGTGCGCCGGTGCCTGCGCGCGTGCGGCTGGTGTATGACGAGCTGGTCCGCGTGCTGGGCTGAATGCGCTGTGGCGGCTACTGCGGGCGCTGCGCCCGCTGCCACGCGCCGGGCGTGAAGCCGAACTGGCGCGCGAAGATGCGCGTCATGTGGCTCTGGTCGGCAAAGCCGCTGTCGGTGGCAGCATGCGCAAGGCTCGTGCCCTGGCGGATCAGCTTGCGTGCCCGCTCGGCGCGCTGCAGCACGAGCCATGCATGGGGCGGCACGCCATAGCTTTTCTCGAAGCGGCGCAGCAACTGGTATTTGCTCAGGCCGGTCATCACCGCCATGTCGGCCAGCGTGGGCGGACTGAACAGGTCGTCAGCCAGCCGTTCGCGCACCTGCCGCATATCGGCCGCCGCTTCGCTGCCGGCTGAGGCGGTGGCATGGCCATCGAGTAGCAGGCCGCAGACCTCGACCAGCGATTCTTCGCAGGCCAGCGACTCCACGCTGTTCAGCACGGGTGCGGCGTGCCAGTCGTCGAGGCGGGTGAAGAGGCGCCGCAGCGTGTCGCCGAGCCGCGCATCGCGGATCACGGGCCGCGTGAGTTCCACGTCGATGCCGTCGTCCACATCGCCCTTCATGCCGGCGATGACGACCGGGTCCAGGTACACCATGCGCCAGCGGCGCGAGGGGCCGCCCAGCGGCTGGCCGTCATGCACCTCGCCCGGGTTGGTCGTGATCAGGTCGCCGGCATAGGCGTCGACCTTGCCGCGTCCGCTGGCCGAGCGCTGGGCGCCGTGCTCCAGCAGGCCCAGGCCGTAGGTCGCATGCCAGTGCCGACCGTAATGCAGCGCGCTGTCGATCGACGTGCCATACACGCCGCCCCAGGGAGAGGCGAAGACATGGCTGCGATGGGGCGAAGGGGCCTGCATGCGAGGGATGATCGCAGACAGGCGGGGCCGCGTGTGTTTCAGGGCGTCAGTGCGCGCCGGCCTTCACGAGGTCGCGGATCTTCTCGTAGTCGCCGGGCCGCGCCTGCAGATCGGCCGGCGACACCGCCTTCAGTGCCGCCTCGACGAAGGCTTGGCGGTCGGGGCGGATCACCTTGATGCCGGTCTCGCCGAGCTTGCCTTCGGCCACGAGTTCGCGCGCGATGATCTGCACGCTGGCCCACACGGCGTCCTTGCGGATGATGTCGTTCACGATGGTCCGGTCGCCCGCGTTCATGCGCTGCAAGGCAGCGGGCGAGATCACGATGCCGAGCATGTCGTACATGTGGCCGGTGAGCGTCACGCTCTTTTGCACCTCGTAGAACTTCTTGGCCAGGATCGTGGGCAACGGGTTTTCCTGCGCATCGATCTCGCCGCTCTTGAGCGCGTCGTACACCTTGGCGAACGGCATCGGCGTGGCGGTGGCGCCCATGCTCTTGGCAAAGAGCTTGTAGGTGGGCGCATCGGGCACGCGCAGCTTCAGGCCCAGCATGTCCTTGGGCGAGGTGATCGGTTTGTTCGAGGTGACATGGCGCGCGCCGTAGTAGATGGCCGCCATCAGGTGGTTGCGGCTTTGCGCCTCATAGCCCTTGCGCAGCTCGTCGAACACCGGGCTGACGAGAAAGCGCCGCACGTGATCGGGGTCGGAGAACAGGAAGGGAAAGCCCACCACGCCCAGCGGCGCATAGTCGCGCGCCAGCACGTTGAGGCCGATGTAGGCCATGTCGATCTCGCCCGCCGCCAGCTTCTTGCTGTAGTCGGCCTCGCCACCGAGCGCGCTGGCCGGATAGAGCTCGATCTCGACGCGGCCTGCGGTGGCCGTCTTGATCTTCTGCGCCATCGCCTGGGCCTGCGTATGGAAAGGCTCGCTGGTCTCGTAGCCGTGCGCCCATTTGAGGACGACGGGCTGCTGTGTCTGCGCGGGCGCACCCGCGATCAACCCGGCGCCCAGCAGGAGCGCCGCGAAAAATTTCTTCATCGATTTGTCCCCACCACTGTTATTGAAATTCTTCTGGAGGGTCGCGGCGCCCTTCATGCCGAAGGACGCCGCGCCATCATCGCGCGCCGGTCAGAGCTTGAAGGGAACCACTTCCTGGCGCTGCTCGCCCAGGCCTTCGATGCCCAGCGTCATCACGTCGCCCTTCTTCAGGAACAACGGCGGCTTCATGCCCATGCCGACGCCGGGTGGCGTGCCGGTGGTGATGACGTCGCCCGGCATCAGCGTCATGAACTGGCTCACGTAGCTGACGATCTTGGCCACGCTGAAGATCATGGTCTTGGTGCTGCCGGTCTGCACGCGCTTGCCGTTCAGGTCGAGCCACATCGCGAGCTTCTGCGGGTTGGGCACTTCGTCGCGCGTCACCAGCCAGGGGCCGAGCGGGCCGAAGGTGTCGCAACCCTTGCCCTTGTCCCATGTGCCGCCGCGCTCGATCTGGTATTCGCGCTCGCTGATGTCGTTGATGGTGCAGTAGCCGGCCACGTAGTCGAGTGCGCTCTTTTGCGACACGTAGCGTGCGCGCGTGCCGATGACCACGCCGAGCTCGACTTCCCAGTCGGTCTTGACCGAGCCCTTGGGCAGCATCACCGGATCGTTCGGACCCTGGATGCAGCTCGTGGCCTTGGTGAACACCACAGGCTCCTTGGGCACCGGCAGGCCAGACTCGGCCGCGTGGTCCGCGTAGTTCAGGCCGATGGCGATGAACTTGCCGACGTTGGCCACGGGGCTGCCGAAGCGCGGCTTGCCCTTGACCAACGGCAGCTTGTCGACCTTCGATTTGCGCAGCTTGGCAAGGGCAGCGTCGCCGAGCTGATCGGGGCCGATGTCCTTGATGACCGCGCTCAGGTCGCGCAGCTGGCCGTTGTCATCGATGAGGCCGGGCTTTTCCTTGCCGGGATTGCCATAGCGGACGAGTTTCATGCTTTCCTTTCAGTGCATTGAATTGGATTGGATTGGACTATCAGTAGGTGGAGCGGCCACCCGAGAGATCGAACACGGCGCCGGTGGAGAAGGAGCAGTCTTCGGTGCAGAGCCAGCCGACCATCGCGGCCACCTCTTCCGCCGTGCCGAAGCGGCCCATCGGAATCTTCGAGAGCATGAAGGCAATGTGCTCGGGCGTCATCTGATCGAAGATGGCCGTCTTCACCGCCGCGGGCGTCACGCAGTTCACGCGGATGCCGGTGTCGGCCAGTTCCTTGCCGAGCGACTTGGTGATGCCGATGACGGCCGCCTTGCTGGCGCTGTAGGCGCTGGCGTTGGGGTTGCCGTCTTTGCCTGCAACGGAGGCGATGTTGACGATGCGGCCGTAGCCCTGCTTGCGCATCTGCGCGACCACCTCGCGGCAGCACAGGAACACGCCGTTGATGTTGACGTCCATCACCTGGCGCCAGTCGTCCACCGGGTAGTCCCACAGCTTGGCGTTCGGGCCGGTGATGCCGGCGCTGTTGACCAGCGCATCGATGCGCGACGCATGCGCCAGCGTGGCGGCCACGGCCTTGGCAACCGAGGGCTGCTGCGACACGTCGACCTTCAACGCGAAGGCCTTGTCGCCGAGCGATTGCGCGGCCTGATTGGCGGCGGCTTCGTCGCGGTCCCACAGCGTGACGCTGCCGCCCGAGGCCACCAGCCGCTGCGCGATGCCAAAGCCCAGGCCCGTGGCGCCACCGGTGACGACCGCATGGCGGCCCGCGAAGTCGAGCTGGTTCATATGGTGATTCCGCCGTCGACGGTGAAGTACTGGCCGGTCGCGAAGATCGATTCGTCGCTGGCGAGGAACACCACGACCGGCGCGATCTCTTCGGCCTGTGCAAGCCGGCCCATCGGCTGGCGTGCGATGAAGGCCTTGCGGGCTTCCTCGGGGTCGGCGTTCGCGTTGATGCGATCACCCAGCGAGGGCGTATCGACCGTGCCCGGGCACACCGCATTGCAGCGGATGCCCTTCGTCACATAGTCGGCGGCCACGCTCTTGGTGAGCCCGAGCACCGCCGCCTTGGTGGTGCCGTAGACAAAGCGGTTGGGCAGCCCCTTCATGCTGGAGCACACACTCGCCATGTTGATGATGCTGCCGCGCCCGGCCGCCAGCATGCCGGGCAGCACGGCCTGGATGGTCCACATCTGGGCGCGCACGTTGAGACTGAAGGCGAACATCAGGTCGTCGTCGCTGGCCTGCTCGATGGTGCCGTTGTGCACCACGCCCGCGCAGTTGAAGAGCACGTCGAGCGTGGGCAACTGCGCCACCAGCGCGCCGATGGCGGCCTTGTCGAGCACGTCGAGCTTGAGCGCCGTGACGTTGGCCACGCCCGCATAGCGTTCGAGCAGCTTCTCGTTGACGTCGGTGGCCCAGACGCGCGCGCCTTCGGCCGCAAGGGCCAGCACGCTGGCATGGCCGATGCCCTGACCGGCGGCGGTGACCAGCGCGGTTTTTCCCTTCAGTCTCATCGTGTCTCCTGCATGCGAACGGGCCTGGCGGCCGGCGAATTCGGGTTTGGCCCAATGGGTGGCGCGGGCGGTGTATCGTATTCTGAATTGGCCTTACCACTTGTCCAATTCAGGACAACCCTTAACCCCTTCGACCTCGTGCCGCTCCAGACCGTAGAACCCCAGCGCCTTTATCGCCAGATCGCCGACCAGCTCCGGGGCCTCATCGGCAAGGGCGAGTTCGATGTCGGCGCGCGCATTCCCGCCGAGCGCGACCTCGCCAAGCAGCTGGGCGTGAGCCGGCCATCGGTGCGCGAGGCGCTGATCGCGCTGGAGGTGGAAGGCTGGGTCGAGATCCGCACCGGCTCGGGCGTGTACGTGCTCGATCGTTCGCACCGCACCAGCACGCCCGCGAGCGGTGCCGAGTGGGGTCCGCTCGAGATCATCCGGGCGCGCCGCATGGTGGAAGGCGAGACCGCCGCCACCGCCGCGCAGCACGGCAAGCGCAAGGACGTGGACGCCATGCGCCGCGCGATCCAGATGATGCGGGAGCTGGCCGCGCGCAACGAGGTGCCGCACGAGGGCGACCGAGCCTTTCACCTGGCCATCGTCAACGCCTGCGGCAACGTGGTGCTGACCGAAACCGTGCAGGCCTTCTGGGAGTCGCGGCAGGGCCCGATCTTCGCCCGGATGATCGATTACTTCGAGACCATGGACTCGTGGCAGGCGGCCATCGGCGAGCACGAGGCCATCCTCGCCGCCATCGCCGCGCGCGACCCCGCGGCGGCGCGCGAGGCCATGCACCAGCACATGGACAAGTTCCACCAGCGATTCAGCGCAAGCTGGCGCCGCACCAAAGCCTCCTGAAAAAACACGCCAGCAGATAGCCAGCAGATTCCCACCATGACTCCCTACATCAGACTCCACCCCGCCGATGACGTCGTCATCGCGCGCGCCCAGCTGCTCGGCGGCACCACTGTCGAGAACGTCGCCGTGCGCGGCCTGATCCCGCCGGGCCACAAGATCGCGATGCGCGCCATCGCGCAGGGCGAGCCGGTGCGCCGCTACAACCAGATCATCGGTTTCGCGAGCAAGCCCATCGCCGCCGGCGAGCACGTGCACACGCAGAACCTCGACATGGGCCCCGACAAGGGCGACTTCGACCGCGACTACGCCTTCGGCGCCGACGTGAAGCCCGCGCCCACGAAACGCGAAGCCACCTTCATGGGCATCAAGCGCGCCGATGGCCGCGTGGCCACGCGCAACTACATCGGCGTGCTGACCAGCGTGAACTGCTCGGCCACGGCCGCACGCGCGATTGCCGACCACTTCTCGCGCAAGACCAACCCGCAGGCGCTCGCGGCGTTCCCGAACGTCGATGGCGTGATCGCGCTCACGCACGGCACCGGCTGCGGCATGGACACGCAGGGCATGGGCATGCAGATCCTGGAGCGCACGCTCACGGGTTACGCCACGCACCCGAACTTCGCGGGCGTGCTGGTGGTCGGGCTCGGCTGCGAGGCCAACCAGATCAATGCCTGGCTCGCGACCGGCCACCTGGCAGAGGGCGAGAACTTCCGCACCTTCAACATCCAGGACACGGGCGGCACGCGCAAGACGGTCGAGAAGGGCGTGGCGCTCATCAACGAGATGCTGCCGCGCGCCAACGCGGTCAAGCGCGAGCCCTGCAGCGCAGCGCACATCACCATCGGGCTGCAATGCGGCGGCTCCGACGGTTACTCGGGCATCAGCGCCAACCCGGCACTGGGCGCGGCAGTCGACCTGCTGGTAGCGCATGGCGGCACGGCCATCCTGAGCGAAACGCCCGAGGTGTACGGCGCCGAGCACCTGCTGACGCGCCGCGCGGTCAAGCGCGAGGTCGGCCAGAAGCTGGTGGACCGCATCAAGTGGTGGGAGCACTACACCGCCATCAACGAAGGCGAGATGAACAACAACCCCTCGCCCGGCAACAAGGCGGGCGGGCTCACCACCATCCTCGAAAAATCGCTGGGCGCGGTCGCGAAAGGCGGCACCAGCAACCTCGAAGCGGTGTACGAATACGCCGAGCCCGTGACGGCGCATGGCTTCGTCTACATGGACACGCCGGGCTACGACCCGGTGAGCGCCACGGGCCAGGTGGCCGGCGGCGCCAACCTCATCTGCTTCACCACCGGGCGTGGCTCGGCTTACGGCTGCGCGCCCTCGCCTTCGCTCAAGCTCGCGACCAACTCGGCGCTGTGGCAGCGGCAGGAAGAAGACATGGACATCAACTGCGGCGAGATCGTCGACGGCACGGCCTCCATCCAGGAGATGGGCCAGCGCATCTTCGAGATGGTGCTCGCCACGGCGTCCGGCGCGCACTCCAAGAGCGAGCAGCACGGCTACGGGCAGAACGAGTTCGTGCCCTGGCAGGTCGGCGCGGTGATGTGAACTGACGCGAACCCATCGACGACAAGGAACGGCATGGCCACCCTCCCCTTCGGTTTTCTGGACGGCACCGGCTTCGAGCACCTGGACCCTCGCTTCAAGCCCTGCATTCCCGGCCCCGAGCGCGTGCAGCGCCTGTGGACCGGCGCGCGCTGGTGCGAAGGCCCGGCGTGGTTTGCCGCGCACCGCACCCTGGTGTGGTCGGACATTCCAAACAACCGCATGCTGCGCTACGACGAGGTCAATGGCACGGTCGGCATCTTCCGCGAGCCGGCCAACAACGCGAACGGCCACACGGTCGACCGCGAAGGCCGCCTCGTGAGCTGCGAGCACCTGACGCGCCGCGTGACGCGCACCGAGCACGACGGCTCGATCACCGTGCTGGCCGCGCACTGGCAGGGCAAGCGCCTGAATTCACCCAACGACGTGGTGGTGCATTCGGACGGCGGCGTGTGGTTCACCGACCCGAGCTACGGCATCCTCTCGGACTACGAGGGCCTGCGCGCCGACAGCGAGATCGGCGCCTGCCACGTCTATCGCATCGACCCGGCCAGCGGCGAGGTCGCGCGCATGACCGACGACTTCGTCAAGCCCAACGGGCTGGCGTTCTCGCCCGACGAATCGCTGCTCTACATCGCCGACACGGGCGCGAGCCATGCGGCGGACGGGCCACGGCACATCCGCCGCTTCAAGGTCGGCGCCGACGGCCGCAGCTTGAGCGGCGGCGAGGTGTTCGCCGAATGCACCAACGGCCTGTTCGACGGCTTCCGCCTGGACACCGAAGGCCGCATCTGGACCAGCGCCGCCGACGGCGTGCACGCCTACCACCCCGACGGCACGCTGCTCGGAAAGATCCTGCTGCCCGAACGCGTGGCCAATGTCTGCTTCGGCGGGCCCAAGCGCAACCGGCTTTTCATCTGCGCGACGACGTCGCTGTACGCCATCACACTGAACGCGAAGGGAGTCTGACTCATGCCTCACACACTGCCGGCCGACGGCTTGCAAGCCACCGTCACCCGCATCCTCGAAGCCGCGGGCAGCCACCCTGCCGAGGCACAGCAGGTTGCCGCCAACCTGGTGCTGGCCAACCTGAGCGGCCATGACTCGCACGGCGTGGGCATGCTGCCGCGCTACGTCGATGCGGTGGCCGAAGGCGGGCTGAAGCCGAACACCGGCGTGCGGGTCAACCTGGACATCGGCACGATGATGGGCCTCGACGGCCAGCACGGCTATGGACAGGTCGTCGGCGTGCAGGCGATGGAACTCGGCATTGCGCGCGCGAAGCAGCACGGCAGCTGCATCTTCACGCTCGCGAATGCGCACCACCTGGGGCGCATCGGGCACTTCGCCGAGATGGCGACCGCGCAGGGGCTGGTGTCGATGCACTTCGTGAATGTGCTGTCGCGGCCGGTGGTGGCGCCCTGGGGCGGTGGCGACGGACGCTTCGGCACCAACCCGTGTTGCATCGGCATCCCGCTGGCGGGCGCCGAGCCCTTCGTGCTCGACTACGCCACCAGCCGCGTGGCGCAGGGCAAGATGCGCGTGGCCCACAACAAGGGCGAGCGCGTGCCCGATGGCTACCTGATCGACGAGAAGGGCGCGCCCACCAACGACCCCGGCGTGGTCGTGGTGCCGCAAGGCAACGGCCTCTTCGGCGCGCTCATGACCTTCGGCGAGCACAAGGGCTATGGCATGGCCGTGGTGTGCGAACTGCTCGGCGGCGCGCTCACCGGCGGCGGCACCTGGCACCGGCCGGCGGACACCTCGCGCACCATCCTCAACGGCATGCTGACGGTGCTGATCGATCCGCAGCGGCTGGGCACGCAGGCCAGCTTCGACAGCGAGGCGCATGCCTTCATCGACTGGCTGCGCCAGAGCCCCGCGGGGCAAGGCTTCGACGACGTGCAGATTGCCGGCGAGCCCGAGCGCAAGGCGCGCGCCACGCGCCAGCGCGACGGCATCTGGGTCGACGATGCGACGTGGGGTGAGATCGTCGCGGCGGGCGCGAAAGTGGGCGTGGCGGTCGCGGCCGACGCATAAAGCATTCGCGCCTAGCGGCGCGCGTTGCGCGACTTCTGACTCAGCACGAGCGCAATGCCGCCCAGGATTGCCACCGAGGCGGCAGCCAGCCGCGGCGTGATCGCCTCCGACAAGAGCAGTACACCGCCGAACGCCGCCAGGAGCGGCACCGACAGCTGCACGGTCGCCGCCTGCATGGCCGACAGGCGGGCCAGTGCCGCATACCAGACGACATAGCCGAGGCCCGAGGTCAAGGCCCCTGAGGCCACGGCAAGCGCTGCACCGGTAGCGTCAACGTCGGCGCGGGCCAGGAAAGCAAGGCTCAGCGCCATGGCCAGCGGCACGGCCCGCATGAAGTTGCGGCCCGTGGCGGCCAGCGGGTCGGCCACGCCCCGGCCGCGCAACGAGTACACGCCCCACGCCACGCCCGCGATGGCCATCAGTACGGCGCCAAGGAGCGGCGGCGCGGCAATGCCGGGCGACACCAGATAGACGAGCCCCCCTGCCGCCAGAACGAAGCCGAGCCATGCAACAGGGCCGAAGCGCTCGCCGGAGCCCAGGCCCGCGCCAAGCATCGTGAGCTGCACGGCGCCGAACAGGATCAGCGCGCCCGTGCCCGCGGACAGGCTGAGGTAGGCAAAAGAAAAGAATGCAACATAGGCGAACAGCATGACGGCGGGAAGCCAATCGGTGCGGCCGGTCGATGGCGGCGGCTGCGCCCGGAACCGCACGACGAGGGCCAGCGTGATCGCGCCGGAAACCAGCCGGATGCTGCCGAAGCTGGCCGGATCGATCCCACCGTGCTGCAGCGCGAGCCTGCACAACAGGGAATTGGCCGCGAACGCGAGCATGGCCGCCGCGGTAAGGGCGGCGGCTTGCAGGGTGGATCGGCCGTCGTGCGCTTCAGACATGCGTAGCCACCACGAAAGCGGCCCAGCCGAGCAGCGCGAACCCGAGCGGCGCACTGAGACCGCGGCCCCACGGAACGTTCTTTTCGATCGCCATGGCGGCAGCGAGCAGAAGCATCCACCCGAGGCTGCCGGTGCCGAGCACGAACATCAGCAGCATCAGCGCCCAGCAGCAGCCGACACAGAACAGGCCATGGTGCGCGCCCAGCGCGAACGCATGGCGGGCTTGCGCCTTCCCACGCCAGTGCTCGATGACGAAGCTCAATGGTGTGCGGCACTTCTCGAGACATCGGTGCTTGAGACGGCTGAACTGGAAAGCACCGGCCAGCGCGAAGGTCGCGGCGCCGATCACCCAGCCATGCCAGGCCAACGTCGGCGCGCTGGCGAGCAGGGCCAGCACCCCGCCATGAAGCGCATGCGCCAGCAGCCCGAATGCGCCCCAGACCGCCATGTAGCCCAGCCCCAGCAGCATCAGCAGGCGCCCATGGTCGGGACGCCCGCTGGTCAACCGGTCGAAGGCATTGAACAGCGGCAGCGTGGTCGGCAGCATCATGGCCGCAGTCATGAGGATCCACGCCACGGCGTAGAGCACCATGGGCACGACCACGCCGCCAGCGGGAACAGCCTGGCACAGGGCCGCGGCCGGCCCCGAGGCGGTCCAGTCGGTGTGTTCGAGATAGCGTCCGTAAGGACTGCGCGTCCAGGCCCACAACACCATCCACGCGAGTGCGATGAGTGCTGCAAGAACCGGCAGGAACACATGCCGATGGCGGAAGACCTTGCGCAGCGGCAAGCCGGCTGTTGGGGTCATGCGTCGAAGACGAACGTGCTCTGCAGGGCGTTGTGGTTCTTGATGTCTAGGTCGATGCCGAGTGCGGCATTCTTCGATCGATAGGTCGGCGCCTTGCCAACAAACACCGGGGCGCCCGGAACCGTCGAGAACACGGTGTCGGAAAGAACGGTCAGGCCACCGGTCGCGCCGCGGTAGGGCTCGAGTGCGGCGTAGTAGTCCTTGCCGATCTCCAGTTCGCCCTTGCCGTCGTTCACCGTGAAGCGGATCGGCGCCCTCTCGACCGACACGACCTTGCCGATGAGTTGCGCCAGGTCGGCGATAGGGCCGCCGGCCTGCCCGGTGTAGACCTTGAGCAGCGCATCTTTCTGCGCCTCGGAGGCCTGGTCGTCGACGAAGATCGCCGCCGTCCAGTTGCCTTCGAGGATGTTTCCGGGCACGTGCGCCACGGCCGCGATGGTGTTGCCGCTGACATCGACGTCGTCGATCGTCCCCTTGTCGATGCGCCACGCGACGATGGTGTCGCAGGTGCCGTTGTCAGCATCCTCGCCAATCCAGCAAGGACAAAGAACGTTGCAGTTGCATACCTCGAGCAGGCGACCTTCCAGGTGGTAGCTCATACGAACCTCCATTCAAGAAGCCACATGAACACGGACTTGTCGCCGCGACCGGGCGGCAAGGGGGAATCGATCCTACGCGTGGCATCGGATCAAGTCGAGGTCGCCGCCCGGTACGTGGGTACCCTGTCTGTCGCCGGCGTGAATCAGCTCTTGCTGCTGTCGTGCGCGGGCTTGCCGACCTGCACGCTCACGTCGCTGCCCTTGATCTTCGCCTGCACGGCCTTGATGGCCTTGTCGAGCCGCGCGCCGTAGTCGGCATCGGCCTGGCGGAAGTAGCTCACCGAGCGGTCGATGATGTCCTGCCGCGTGACCGCGCCAAGGCCACCGGCGATGCTTTGCACCAGGCGCTCTTTCGCCGCTTCGTCCATCAGACGGTACAGGTCGCCGGCCTGCACGAAGTCGGTGTCGGCCTCGTGCTTCTGCCATTGGTGGCTGCCGGTCCAGCCGTGGATTTCGAGTGGCGCGTACAACGGCTCGTTGGTCTGCTTGGGCGCGTCGCTGAAGCTGTTGGGTTCGTAGTTCGGGCCGCGGCCGCCGTTGCCATCGCCGCGCATCGCGCCGTCGCGGCCGTAGTTCTGCGCGGTAGTGGCGTGCGGGCGGTTCACCGGCAGTTGCGTGTGGTTGATGCCCAGGCGATAGCGCTGCGTGTCGCCGTAGCTGAAGAGGCGCCCCTGCAGCATCTTGTCGGGCGAAGGGCCGATGCCGGGCACGAAGTTGGCCGGGTTGAAGGCGGCCTGCTCGATCTCGGCGAAGTAGTTGTCTGGGTTGCGGTTGAGCGTCAGCACGCCGATGTCGATCTTCGGGTAGTCCTTGTGCGACCACACCTTGGTCAGGTCGAAGGGATTGAAGCGGTAGGTCTGCGCTTCGGCCACCGGCATCACCTGCACCTGCACCTTCCAGGTCGGGAACTCGCCACGCTCGATGGAATGCAGCAGGTCGAGGTGGTGGTGGTTCGGGTTTTCGCCGCCCACGCGCTGCGCCTCTTCGGCCACGAAGGTCTCGATGCCCTGGTTGGTCTTGAAGTGGTACTTGACCCAGAAGGCCTCGCCCTTGGCATTCACCCACTGGAAGGTGTGCGAGCCGAAGCCGTCCATGTGGCGGTAGCTCTTCGGAATGCCGCGGTCACCGAAGAGCCAGGTGAACTGGTGCGTGGCCTCGGGCGAATGCGAGAAGAAGTCCCAGGCGTTGTTGGGCTCCTGCACGTGGCTGTAGGGGTCGCGTTTTTGCGAGTGGATGAAGTCGGGAAATTTCAGCGGGTCGCGGATGAAGAAGATCGGCGTGTTGTTGCCGACGAGGTCGTAGTTGCCGTCTTCGGTATAGAACTTGAGCGCAAAGCCGCGTGGGTCGCGCACGGTGTCGGCCGAGCCGAGCTCGAGCGCCACGGTCGAGAAACGGGCCAGCACTTCGGTCTTCTTGCCGACCTGGCCGAGGAATCTGGCCTTGGTCCATTTCGACACGTCGGCCGTGAGCTCGAAGGTACCGAAGGCGCCCGAACCGCGGGCATGCACCACGCGTTCCGGAATGCGCTCGCGGTCGAAGCGCGCGAGTTTCTCGATGAGGTTGTGGTCCTGCATCAGCACCGGACCGTTGACGCCGGCCGTCTGCGACTGCTGGTTGTTCTCGACGGGCGCGCCGTTTTCGGTGGTGAGCTTGCGGGTGTCTGTCATGGATGCTGTCCTCTGATGAAGTTGTCGGGCGTCATCGATTTTGTCAATGAACATGCCGACATGGCATCAGATTCAGCTATCGCATTGATAGACCTGCGGCCGCGACAGGCGGGCCGGGTGGCCTAGCCCTGCTTCAGACGATCAGCGCGATCGTGGCTTCGAGGTGTTCGGACGGCGCGCGACGGAAACCCGAGCGCGCAAAGCGCTGCAGCTGCCCGACCACGAAGGCCGTGAGCGCCGCGGCGCGCACCTGCGCATCGACCGACGGCGTGGCCGAGCCGTCGGCGGCAGCGGCCCCGCGCAGCACCTGGCGCAGCGTGGCTTCGATCTTGTCGAAGAACTGGTTCATGCGCTGCTGCAGGCGTTCGTTTTCGTACACGAGCGCATCGCCGACCATGACGCGCGTCATGCCCGGGTTGCGCTCGGCGAACTGAACCAGCAAGGTGAGGATCTTGGCGGCCTGCTGGGCGCCGGTGGCGCCTTCGCGCTCAAGGATCTGGTTGACCAGCGTGAAGACGCTCTGCTCGATGAAATCGATCAGGCCCTCGAACATCTGGGCCTTGCTGGCGAAGTGGCGGTAAAGCGCGGCCTCGCTCACTTCGAGCCGCGCCGCCAGGGCCGCAGTGGTGACCCGCTCGGCGCCGGGTTGCTCGAGCATGGCGGCCAGCGCCTGCAGGATCTGCACGCGCCGCTCGCCCGGCTTCGGACGCTTGCGCGTCGGGGTGCTGGGCGTTTCCGCCTGGGTGTCTACGCCGGGAGCCGCTGTCTCTTCGTTCTGCATGGGAGCGCGTGCAAAGATGTAATCAATTGATTCTCGCACAGCGCAGTAAGCACGCGCCTCGCGGCTCAGCGGGCGCGGATCATCGTGCCGTAAGCCTGGTCTGTCAGGATCTCGAGCAGCATCGCGTGCGGCACCCGGCCGTCGATGATGTGCACCGCGTTGACGCCGCTCTTGGCGGCATCGAGCGCGCCTTCGATCTTGGGCAGCATGCCGCCCGAGATCGTGCCGTCGGCGAACAGGTCGTCGATTTCGCGCGCGCTCAGGTTGGTGAGCAGGTTGCCGTTCTTGTCGAGCACGCCGGGCGTGTTGGTCAGCAGCATGAGCTTCTCGGCCTTGAGCACGGTGGCAAGCTTGCCGGCGACGACATCGGCGTTGATGTTGTAGCTCTCGTTGTCTTCGCCGAAGCCGATCGGGCTGACCACGGGGATGAAGGCGTCGTCCTGCAGCGCCTTGACCACGCTGGGGTCGATGGAAACGATGTCGCCCACCTGCCCCACGTCGTGCTGCACGTTGGGATCGGTGCGGTCGGCCAGCTTGAGCTTCTGCGCGCGGATCAGGCCGCCGTCGCGTCCGGTCAGGCCCACGGCCTTGCCGCCGGCCTGGTTGATCAGGCCCACGATGTCCTGCTGCACCTCGCCGGCCAGCACCCATTCGACAACTTCCATGGTCTCGGCGTCGGTCACGCGCATGCCCTGGATGAAGCTGCCCTTCTTGCCCAGCTTGTTCAGCGCCGCCTCGATCTGCGGGCCGCCGCCGTGCACCACCACCGGGTTCATGCCGACCAGCTTGAGCAGCACCACGTCTTCGGCGAAGTCGGCCTGCAGGGCCGGGTCGGTCATGGCGTTGCCGCCGTACTTGATGACGATGGTCTTGCCGTGGAACTTGCGGATGTACGGCAGCGCCTGGGCCAGGATCTCGGCCTTGTCGCGCGGGGGGATGTTGAGGACGGGGTCGGTCATGGGCGGTCAGGCTCCAAAGCGGTGGACGAAAGGAGGGGAAATTCTCGCAAAGATGCGGTCACGGCCGCAGCCAGCGCGGCACCTTGAAGCGCACGATCATGAGGTACGCCCCCACATAGGTCGTGACGAACAACAGGCAGAAGAACATCAGCACCAGGGTGTTGTTCCAGAACAGCACGGCCGGCACGACCGACAGGGCGGCGAACATCCAGAGGTAGGGCGAGGTGCGGTTGTTGCGGGCAAGCAGTTGGCGCGCCTCGTCGTCCGCGAAGGCCACGCGCACGATGCGGCGGAAGATCAGCTGGTGGAAATGCAGCGCATCGGCCGTGCCGGGCGACTGGCCGCGCGCCAGCTTGCGGTAGATGGAAAACAGCGTCTCCCACACCGGGTAGATCAGCAGCAGCATCGGGAACCACGGCGAGACCACGCGGTGCCGCTGCACCAGCGTCACGCAGGCCACGGCGATCACCATGCCCCAGACGTAGGCGCCGCCGTCGCCGGCAAAGATCTTGCCGCGCGGGTAGTTCCAGACCAGGAAGCCGAAGGTGGCGCCCACCAGGCAGACCACCATGGCCGCCAGTTGCCGGTCGCCCACCTGCAGCGCCACGTGCGAGATCGCCAGACAGACCAGCACAGCCACCGTGCCGGCCAGGCCGTTGTAGCCGTCGATGATGTTGAAGGCATGCGGCAGGCCACCGATGGCCAATGCCGCGAACAGCACGGTGGCATACGGCACCATCGCCAGCCAGCCGTCGACCGTCTCGAAGCCGGTGCGCGCAACGCCCAGCCCCAACAGCCAGCACACCAGCAGCGCCGAACCGATGGTCAGGCCGAGCCGATAGCGCACCTTCACGCGCTGCGTCACGTCTTCGAGGATGCCGCCCAGCACCGCCGGTGCAATGCACAGCAGGGTGAGCATCGAGGTCTGGACCGGCCACGACACGTTGAACGGGTCGGTGCCCGTGATGCCGGCCGCCAACCACGCAACGCCCATGCCCAGCAGGATGCCCGCACCGCCCAGGCGCGGCACGTGGCCCTTGTGGAAGCGTTGGGGCATGTCGGTGCCATAGCGTCGCGCATGCCTGCGCGCGCGGCGCATGAACAGCTGAACCGCAAAGGCGGCGACGAAGAAACTGATGACGATCAGAGCAATCATGTATGGGGGTTCGGGAACCCTAGAATTCCCGAGCGAAATTAGACCATGCCCACGCCCCCCTCCCCCCGCCCCCCGATCACCATTTCAATCGTGAGCCATGGCCAGCTTGCGCTGGTGCAGCCGCTGCTCGCGCAGCTGGACCGCCACAGCCGTGCGTCGATCGCCAAGGTCGTGCTCACGTTGAACATTCCGGAGCCCGATGTGCTCGCGGGCCAGGCCTGGGGTTTCGAGGTCGAGCGGATCGAGAACCCGAGCCCCAAGGGCTTTGGCGCCAATCACAACCAGGCTTTCGAGCGCTGCGGCTCGCCGTGGTTCCTGGTACTGAACCCCGACATCCGCTTCGACAGCGACGTGCTGTCGCCCCTGCTGGCCCAGGCCACGCCGGACGCCGGCCTGCTGACACCGCGCATCCTGGAGCCCGGCAAGACCGCGCCGGAGCCGCATCGGGCGCTGCTCACCCCCTTCGAGATCGTCGGCCGCAAGAAGCCGGGCTACGTGCGGCCCCAGGTGCCGGCGTGGATTCCGGGCCTGTTCATGCTGTTCCGCAGCGAGGCCTACCGCCAGGTCGGCGGCTTCGACGAACGCTTCTTCATGTACGGCGAAGACTTCGACATCTGCGCCCGCACCCGGCTCGCGGGCTGGCAGCTGCAGGTGGGTGAAGACCTGCTTGCCCGGCACGATGCGCAGCGCGAAAGCCATCGCAGCAAGAAATATCTGTACTGGCATGTGATCAGCCTGCTGAAGGTGTGGCTGTCGGGGTCGTTCTGGCGTTACTGGCTCCAACAACGATGACCACCACCGCGAGCAGCCCGACGCTCCCTCACGAGCCCGCCCACCTTCTCCACCCGAAATACCGCCCGGACATCGACGGCCTGCGCGCCGTGGCGGTGCTGTCGGTCCTCGGGTATCACGCGTTCCCGGAATGGATGCCGGGCGGCTTCACCGGCGTCGACATCTTCTTCGTCATCTCGGGCTTCCTGATCACGACGATCATCCTGGGCAGCTTCGAGGGCGAGGGCTTCAGCTACCGCGAGTTCTATGCCCGGCGCGTGAAGCGGATCTTTCCGGCGCTGGCGCTGGTGCTGCTCGCGAGCTTCGCCTTCGGCTGGTACACCCTGCTGCCGCACGAATGGGAGCAGCTCGGCAAGCACGTGGCGGCTGGCGCGGGCTTTGTCTCGAACTTCGCCTTCTGGAGTGAGGCCGGGTACTTCGACAACGCGGCCGAAACCAAGCCGCTGCTGCACCTGTGGTCGCTGGCGATCGAGGAGCAGTTCTACATCTTCTGGCCGCTGCTGCTGGGTCTGGCCTGGAAGCGCAAATGGCGCGTGCTCGCGGTGCTGGGGGCGGTGGCGGCGGCGTCGTTCCTGGTCAACGTCACGACCATCCACGCCCATCGCACGGCCGCGTTCTACTCGCCGCTGTCGCGCTTCTGGGAGCTGATGATCGGCGGCATGCTCGCGTACATGCGGCTGCATCGGCCGCCGCCGATACCCGGCTGGCGCCGGCATGCGCAGTCGGTCGCGGGGCTGGCGCTGATCGTCCTGGGCCTGTGCTTCATCCGCGGCGGCAAGGCCTTTCCGGGATGGTGGGCGCTCCTGCCGACGCTGGGCGCGTTCTTCTGCATCGCGGCGGGTCCGACCGGTGTGCTGAACCGCACCGTGCTGGCCTCGCGCCCCATGGTGTGGGTCGGCCTGATCAGCTATCCGCTGTACCTCTGGCACTGGCCCCTGCTGGCCTACGCCCGCATCCTGGAGGGGCAGACGCCTTCCGACACCACTCGCCTGCTGGCACTGCTCGCGTCCTTCCTGCTCGCATGGCTGACCTACCGCTTCGTGGAGCGCCGCACGCGCAGGAGCGAAAACCCGGCCGTCACGTCGGCGCTCGTGGTGGTGATGGTGGGCTTCGTGCTGCTGGGCCTGCTCGCGGCCAGCCGGTACTACGTGGGCCGGCACAGCGATCCCTACTTCAACAAGATCACCGCGGCATCGCGCGACTGGACCTACCCCGACGGGCTGAACCCGGTCGAGGTCGGCGGCGAAGGGCTGTTCCAGATCGGGCAAGGCCAGCGCAAGGTGCTGCTCTTCGGCGACAGTCACATCGAGCAGTACGGCCCGCGCGCCGTGGAGCTGGCAAAGCGCGCGCCCGACACGCTCGACGCGCTGTCCTTCGCGACCTGGGGCGGCTGCCCGCCGATTCCCAACGTGTACGACGAGAAACCCAACCTTTGTGCGGAGCGCCGCGAGGGCGCCATGCGGATTGCCGTCAGCGACAAGGTCGATGCCGTGGTCTTCGGCGCCTGCTGGAACTGCTACTTCGCCCATCCCCCGAAGTCCGACCCCGGCGACGGCGTGGAGGACAGCTACTACTACTTCGACGGAAAGACCAAGACCCAGCTGAAAGACGCCATGGGCGTGGACCTGTCGCTGCGCATGCTCGAGGTCGTGATGACGACGCTGGCCAAGCAGAAGCCGGTCTACCTGGTGCTGGACAACCCGATCGGCAACGACTTCGGCCCCGAGAAGCTGGTCAAGGGCGGGCGCCTGGGCGACATGAGCGTGCGGCGCATGTCACCTACCGCGCCCTGGCCTCCCGAGCAGAAGGCGCTGCACGAGCGCATGCGCCAGATGGCCATTCGCGCCGGCGCCACGGTCATCGACCCGATCCCGACGCTGTGCAAGAACGACCAGTGCACGCGCGCGGACGCCGACGGGACCCCGATCTACAAGGACGCGGGCCACCTGCGTTCGGAATACGTCCGCCAGCTCGCCACCTTCATCGATCCGGCGCTGACAGGGGGCGCGCAACAACAGCAACCGCCCTCACAGCCCTCGCGCTAGCTAGCCGAGCAGCCGGCGCAGCGAGCGCACGCCCGGCAGGCGCGTGAGCGCGCCGATGGCGCGGATCACCGCCGGCGGGCTGTGCTCGACCATGAAGATGGTGGTGCGCAGTTCCAGCTTCTTGCGCCCGCCCACGGCGGGGTTCGCATAGACGATGGCCGCGTACTCGGCGAGCACCTCGCTCATCTCGGCGCGGTTCGGGTCTTCGGCCTTCACCGCCTCGATCACGTGGTCCATGAAGTAGCGGCCGAAGCGCGGCATGAGGTAGTCGCGCAGAAAGTAGCGGTTGCGCCTCGGCTCGTCCGGGAACATGCCGACCAGCTTCTTGAAGTACTTGAAGCGGCTGCGGATCATGCGCATGTCGAACGAGGTGCTGCCCGTGTGGATGCACCAGACCGTGACCACCTTGTCGATAAAGTGGTTCGTGTAGCCCTTGCGGAAGATACGCAGGAACAGGTCGTCGTCCTCGAAGCCCATGAACTGGGTGTCGAAACCGCCGACCGCGTCAAAGGCCTTGCGGCTCACCAGCGCGGCCGAAGGCAGCACGAAGATGTCGTGGCGCAGCATCTCGAAGATGCTCGTCTTGGGGTGGTGCGAGGTGTGGTCCTTCACCATCGCCGCGCGGATGATGTTGCCTTCGCCGTCGGCCTCGGCCAGGTCCGCATAGATGAAGCCGATGCGCGGCTCGTCGGCCGGAATGCCCTTGACCAGTATCTCGATGTGGTTCGGAAGATAGAAGTCGTCCTGGTCGAGAAAGCTGATGTATTCGCAGGTCGATGCGGCCACGCCCGCGTTGCGCGCCGAACCCTGGCCGCCGTTTTCCTTGTCGATGATGCGGAACGGAAAGCGCTGCGCCAGCGCGTCGAGCGCGGCTCGCTCCTCGGGCCGCGAACCGTCGTTCACCACGATCACTTCGGTGGCCGGCACCGACTGCGCGAACACGCTGCCGACCGACCGCTCGATGAAGTGCGCGCCGTTGTAGAACGGAATCACGACGACGACGGTGGGTGCCTGGGGTGTGGAAGTCTGCAAGGTGTCACTCACGGTCGGTTGCGGCATTGAAGAAGCCAGGTCGCTCATACGGATTCGAACAGGTCGCGCACCACGCCGCGCACGCCGCGGCCGAACTTGTCGTAGCGCCCGGTCATCGCTTCGCGCAGCACCGGCATGCAGCGCGCGATGCGCGACGCGGGCAGGCGTGCACGAAAATTCTGGTGCTCGAGCTTGCCGCGCACTTTGTCGACCGTGGCGGGGTCCACTGCGGCACCGAGTCTTTCGAGCTGGGCGAGCAGCAGCTCGGCCTTGTAGGCACGCTCGACGTGCGTGTTGCCGCGCGAGGCCAGCGCCTTGCGCACCTTGCCCATGAAGCTGTCGCGTCGCGCGCCGATCTGGTTGGACTCGTGCTGGCGGTAGTCGATGAGCGAGTCTTCGACGGTGTCGACGCGCCCCACCGCCGACGCGACGATCGCGAGCCACTCGTCATGCACCCACTCGACCGGGAACGGCAGCGCGGATTCGAGCAGCGTGCGGCGAAAGACCGTGGTCGCGCCGGTCACGACATTGCGGCGCAACAGCACGTCGAAGGCCTGCCCGCCGTGCATGCGTTGCAGCTCGTGCGGCGTGACCTCGATGGCGTGGAACAGCGTGCCGCCAAGCGCCGCACCCTGTGCATCGACCAGCCGTGCGTCGGAGTGCAGCAGCAGCAGATCGGGGCGGCGGTTGAACTCGGCCACCAGACGTTCGAGGCGGTCGGGATACCAGACGTCGTCCTGGTCGGACAGCGCGATCAGCGTGCCCGTGCAGGCGCGTACGGCCTGCTCGAAGTTCTTGACCACGCGCAGCGCCACCGGGTTGGCCAGCACGCGCAGTTGCACATGCAAGCCGGGCTTTTCGCGCATGCACTCGTCGACTGCAGCGCGCGCCACGGCCACGCAGTCGTCGCGCGAGGCATCGTCGGACAGCACGATCTCCATCGGCGGGCGTGTCTGCAGGCAGATGCTGCGCACCTGCTCGCGCACGAAGCGCTCGCCGTTGTAGGTGCACAGCGCGACGGAAACGGTGCTGTCGCTCATGCGGATGTCGTCGTCGATGGCAGCCTCGCCGCGCGCGGCGGCCAGGCGTAGCTGAAGTCCTCGATCTCGAGGCTCAGGTTGGGGTTGTAGGCCGGGTCGTTGAACAGCAGGTCGCCCCAGCGGTTCTTCATGTAGCGCTCTTCGCCGAGGAAGCGTTCGATCTGCGCTTCGGACAGGTCCGACGGCCGCGTGGCGGACTCGTGGTGGAACAGCTCGGCATACGGGGTCCAGACATTTCGATAGCCGGCTTCGCGCAGGCGCAGGCAGAAGTCGACGTCGTTGTAGGCCACCTTCAGGTGCACCTCGTCGAGCCCGCCCACCTGCTCGTAGAGCGCGCGGCGCACGACCAAACAGGCTGCGGTGACGGCCGAGAAGCCCTGCATGAGTGCCGCGCGGCCGAAGTAGCCGGGGTCGTCGCGCCCCAGCCGGCGGTGCGCATGGTCGGCCACGCCACCGCGATAGCCCAGCACCACGCCGGCGTGCTGCAGCGTCATCTCGGGGTACCAGAGCCGCGCGCCCGCGGCGCCCACGCCGGGCTGCAGCGCGATGCTGACCAGCTCGCCCAGCCAGTCGGGCGAGATCACCTCGATGTCGTTGTTGATCAGCCCGAAGACATCGCCCTTGGCGATGGCCGCGGCGCCGTTGTTCAGCGCGGAGTAGTTGAAGGGGCTGTCGTCGCGCAGCACCCGCACGCCGGACCGCGCCGCAATTTCCTCGAAGTACCGCAGCGCCTCCGGATCGTCGGAGCCGTTGTCCACGAGGATGATCTCGTAGCGGGGATACAGCGTCTTCTCGAGGATGCTCTCGATGCACTGGCGCACGAGCTTCAAGCCATTGCGGGTGGGGATGAAGAGCGAGACGAGCGGCAGCTCCGAAGGCAAGGCGTAGCGCACACGGAAACCGTGCACCCCGCGCTCCGCCGTGGCGGCGATGCCGCTGCGCGCCAGGTGCGCCTGCAGCGCGCGCTCGCCACCTTCGGGCGCGTACTCGGCGGGGTCCATCGCATGGACGTTGTCGGCCGACGCCACATGGCGGTGGTACAGCACCTTGGGGATGTGCACGATGCGCTCGGGCGCCAACTGCTCGGCGCAGCGCAGCGCGAGGTCGTAGGCAGCCGCTTCTTCGCCGAAGCTGGCATCGAGGCCGCCGAGTTCGCTCACCAGGCTGGCGGAGAAGAACGCGAGTCTCGACACATAGTCTTGCGACCTCAGCAGGTCGATGTTCCAGTCGGGCTTGAAATACGGCGCTGAGCGCTGGCCGTCATCGGCGATGCGGTCTTCGTCGGTGTAGATCAGCGCCACATCGGGATTGCGCACCGCGGCTTCAGCGGCGCGCCACAAGGCATCGGGAGCCAGCGCATCGCGGGCGTCGCAGAAGGCCAGCCAATCGGCTGAAGCGCCGACCGGCGATTGCAGTTCCGCCACATCGATCTGGCCGTCGGCGCTCGCCTGACTGTCCAGCGATGCGCGTGCCTGCGTTGACAGCGACGCAGGCACAACCAGCGTCAATCGCCAGTGCGGATAGACCTGCCCACGCACGGAAGCGACGGCGCGCTCCAACGCCTGAAGCGACGAGTCCGCCGCGGTCATCGTCAGAGCGAAGGCCGGCTTGCGCGGCCACCGGCTTGCCTGCGTCTCCAGATCCTGGCGTGCCTGCGGCGTCAGTGGCGACTCGTGGCGCTTGAGCCACTCCCGGTACTGGAACCGGTCGGGACGCGAAGCATCTGCCATCAACGGCGGGCCATCGCCACGCAGCAGCACGCGCACCGAACGCGCAACGCCGCGCACCCCCGATTGCCGGAAGATCTGCATGGCGCGCCGAGCCGCGCCACCGAGGCCGCCGCCCTTGTAGACGGCATTGGGAATGAAGGCCAGCGCCCGCCAGAGGCGGTTGCGCGGAGGTGGGGAGGAAGCGTTCATGGTTGAGCGCCCATCGCGGCGCCGTCAGCCAGTGCCCGCCTTGGCGGCCATGCGAGGCGAAAGTCTTCGGTATCGAGATCCAGATGGGGGCTGTAGGCGGGGTCGTTGCCGATCACGGCGGCCCATCGGGTCTTCATGTAGCCCTCTTCGCGCGCGGCGCGTTCCCGCTGCGCGGGGTCGAGGTCGCGAGGGCGCGTGGCCGACTCATGGTGGTAAAGCTCGGCATAGGGGGTCCAGACGTTGCGATAGCCGTCTTCACGCAGCCGCAGGCAGAAATCGACGTCGTTGTACGAGATCTTGAGATTGACGGCATCGAGGCCACCGACCTCCTCATAGACAGACTTGCGCACCACGAGGCAAGCGGCCGTCACCGCGCTGAAGCTTTGCGTGAGCTGGGCACGATTGAAGTAGCCACCGTCGGTGCGCGCCAGGTGCTTGTGGGCGTGGCCCGCAATGCCGCCGATGCCCAGCAGCACGCCCGCGTGCTGGACCGTGTCGTCGGGGTACAGCAGCTTCGCGCCGACCGCGCCAACGCCCGGCTGCAGGGCGATGGACACCATCTCCTCGAGCCAATCGCCCGTGATGACCTCGATGTCGTTGTTGATCAGCGCGACGATCTCGCCGCCGGCCTGCGCCACCGCCGTGTTGTTGAGCGCTGCGTAGTTGAACTCGCCGTCGTCGCGAATCACCTTGAAGCCTTGCAGGCCGCGCAGTTCGTCGAAGTAGCGCAGGGCCTGCGGATCGGTGGAGCCGTTGTCGATCAGCACGATCTCGTAGTCGGGATAGGTCGATCGCGTGACGATGCTTTCGATGCATTGCCGCACGAGATCGAGTGCATCGCGCGTCGGAATGACCAGCGAGACCCGGGGCCACCGCGCGGGCGCGGACAGGCGCGTGCGATAGCCGTAAGGCGTGCTCTCGCTGCGGGCCGCGACGCCGGTGCGCTCGAAGTGCTCGTTCAGCGCCTGCTCGCCCGCGATCTCGGCATAGGGCTTGGCCCCGGCGGACTGCGCCGTGCTCTCGGCATGCGCGCGCCAGTGATAAAGCACATGCGGGATGTGCCGGACCTGCTGCGGCGCGATGCGCTCGATGCAGCGCAGGGCGAGGTCGTAGTCTTGCGCACCTTCGAAACCCTTGCGAAAGCCGCCGACTTCGAGCACCAGTGCGCGCTGATACGCGCCCAGGTGCGAGTACATGTTCTGGGACAGGAAGAGATCGACGTTCCAGTCGGGCTTGAAGTACGGGTTGTAGCGCCGGCCGGTGGCGTCGATCTTGTCTTCGTCCGAATAGATCATCCGGGCATCGGCATGCGCGCGGAGCTCATGCGCGACGCGAAGCAGCGCGTCGGGGGCCAGGAGGTCGTCGTGGTCCATCAGGACGACCCACTCGCCACCGGCCAGCGCGAGCGCGCTGTTGGACGCCTCGGAGATGTGGCCATTGACCGGCCGGCGAACCCAGCGGATCCGGGCGTCTTCGCGCGCACAGGCGTCGAGAATTTCAGCCACCTGGGGATCGGTCGAGGCATCGTCCGCAATGCAGAGCTCCCAATGGGCATAGGTCTGCGCACGCACCGAGGCAATGGCCTCGCGCAACCAGGCCGGGCGCGGGTTGTAGGTCGGCATGAGGACCGAGATCAGCGGCGGCGCCTGCCAGCGCGAAGCCTCTTCGGCCAAGACGTCCAGGGCTCCCGCGTCCCGCGCGGCGGACTGGGCGATCCATTCGATGTAGTTGCCCCCCGCAATGCCCGCGGCGGCCGGCTGCGCGCCGCGCAACCGCTGCACAGCCCGGCTGGCCCAGCGCACCGGGGCCGTCAGACGCCAGCTGGTCGAACGCTCCATGGCCTGCACCTGGTGCTCCAGCGCGCGCACGCGCGCCTGCAGCTGCGCCTTGGTCAGTTCGGCGGGGCGTGAGGAAGAAGGCCTTCTCCCTTGTTGTGCGACAGGCAGCGTGGGCCTCATAAAATAAGGTCGATCATCCCGAAAACTCGCGGTGAGGCCATGGCCGTGCGATAGAAAGGCCGTTGCGCGCAATGCGCGGCGCGTTGTACGAACGCTTGGTCACGGCTTGGCCCAAGAGGGGCCGGTAAAATTATCGCTCCATAAAGACAGGGTATAAAAAATGCGGGTGCTTTCAGTGGTGCTCTCGGGAGGCTCCGGTTCCAGACTCTGGCCCGCTTCGCGGCAAGCCTTTCCCAAGCCTTTCATGAAGCTGGGAGGCTCGACCCTGCTGCAGCAAGCGATTGAACGCGGACAGGCGTGCGGTACCGGCGACCTGATGATCGTCACCAACAAGGACCACCTTTTTCTCACGAAGGACGTGCTTCGGCAGATGTCCGATCCGCCCGAGACCACCTTGCTGCTCGAGCCCAAGGGACGCAACACAGGCCCGGCAATCGCTCTGGCCGCCTTGCAGTGCATCCAGCAATTCAGTGGCGACACGGTAATGCTCGTGCTTTCCGCCGATCACCTGGTGCCTGACGTCGAGGCATTCGTCGCAAGCGCGAGCCAGGCGTTCCGGCTCGCCACACAAGGCGCACTGGTTGTTTTTGGCATCAGCCCGACCAGCCCCGACACCGGCTTCGGCTACGTCGAGGTCGCGCAGGTTTCAAGGGAAAGCCAGCCAGCCAAGCGCTTCGTCGAAAAGCCCGACCTTCAAACTGCACAGGAGTACTTGGCAACCGGCCGCTACTACTGGAACAGCGGCATGTTCTGTTTCACTGCGGACGCCATCGTCGCGGCCTTCGAAAAGCATGCGCCAGAGTTGCTGGCTGCCGCACGGCACGCCCTCGAATCGTCGCAAGCCACCGAAGATGCAATCCAGTTCGATCTCCATGCTTTCGGGCTTCAGCCCGATATCAGCATCGACTACGCCGTGATGGAGCCAGCCGACAACGTCCATGTGGTGCCCGCCAAGTTCGGCTGGAGCGATGTCGGCTCCTGGCCTGCACTGGCCAAGGCACTCGTGCCCGATGCAAGCGGCAACACCATGCCATCCAATGTGGTTGCCATCGATACCACCGGCACCCATGTACAGGTTGACAGCCATGCCTCCAAGGTCGTCGCGACACTGGGCTTGCATGACCTGATCATTGTCGACACCCCCGACGCACTTTTGGTTGCGCACAAGGGCAGCGCGCAACAAGTCAAGAATGTCGTCGATGCGCTCAAGGCGCGCCAGCACGAAACGGTGCAGTCGCCTGCAGTGGTCAACCGCCCATGGGGCACCTACACGGCACTCAAAGAAGAAGAGGGCTACAAGGTGAAGCGCATCACGGTCATGCCGGGCGCATCACTCTCGTTGCAATATCACCATCACCGCGCGGAGCACTGGGTCGTTGTCCAGGGGCGGGGTATCGTGCAAATCGGCGAAACCGAGCACGAGACTCTATCGGGCCAGTACCGCTATATCCCATTGAAAGAGAAACACCGCTTGACCAACATCGGCGACGAAGAACTGGTGCTCATCGAAGTCCAGTGTGGCAGTTACCTGGGCGAGGACGACATCGTCCGCCTGGCAGACACTTACGGACGGGTATGAGTCAAGTTCAATCCAATCTACATCGAAGCGCCCTATCTGACTGGTGGGAAGGCACGCGCCGCACGGACATCTGGTGGACGCTGGCCTGGTTCGACATCGTTCTGCGCTATCGGCGCTCGATGCTAGGCCCATTGTGGCTCACGCTGAGCATGGGCGTCATGATCAGCGGGATGGGGCCGCTGTATGCCTCGCTCTTCGGCACCAAGCTGAGCGAGTTCTTCCCTCACTTGGCGCTCGGGGTCATCTTCTGGGCGTTCTTCTCCAGTGTGGTCACGGATGCTTGCAATGCCTTCGTCGGGTCCTCCAACTACCTCAAGCAAGGCTACTTTCCAATCAGCCTTTTCGTCTGGCGCAGCCTGGCACGCAATCTGATCCAGTTCGCCCATCAGATCGTGCTTTACGTGCCGGTAGCGCTGTGGGCGGGCATCTCGCTGTCGTGGTCGACGCTGCTGGTGTTGCCAGCCTTCCTCATCTTGATAGTCAATGCCCACGCCCTCGGGCTCTTGCTCGGACTGATCTGCACGCGCTACCGCGACGTGACTCAGATCGTGACCAGCGTGATGCAAATGCTGATGTTTCTCACCCCAGTGTTCTGGGTGCCTTCGAGCCTGCCCGCACGCGCCAAATACATCCTCTGGAACCCCTTCGCCCAGATGCTGGACCTGCTTCGCACTCCGCTGATGGGCGGCGTCGCCGATGCCCATAACTGGTGGGGCATCCTGTGCTGGACAGCCGTCAGCCTCGTGATCGCCACCTTGCTGTTCGCCAAATACCGTCGCCGCGTTGTCTACTGGCTCTGATTCATGGCATTCATTTCTCTCAAAAACGTCGCCGTCAATTTCCCGATCTACGGTGCTGGCGCGGCATCGCTCAAAAAGACGCTCGCGGCCTCGGTCACCGGTGGACGCTTTGGCAAGGAAACCGGCGTTACCGTCGTGCAGGCGCTCAGCGACATCAACATCGAACTCAAGAGCGGTGACCGGCTGGGCCTCATTGGCCACAACGGTGCCGGCAAATCGACGCTATTGCGTACGCTCGCGGGCGTCTACGAGCCTTCGGTCGGCGAATTTACCCGACAGGGTTCGGTAGCCAGCCTGATCGACCCCTCGCTCGGCATCGAGATGGATGCCACCGGCGTCGAGAACATCATGTTGCGCGGCCTCGTGATGGGCATGAGCAAGAAAGAGGTCGACCGGCTCACGCCCGAGATCTGCGAGTTCAGCGGCTTGGGCGAATATGTCAACATGCCTGTGCGCACTTACTCCACCGGCATGATGATGCGGCTAGCGTTCTCGATCTCGACCAGCGTCCAGGCCGACATCCTGCTGATGGACGAATGGCTCTCGGTCGGCGACGCCGAGTTCACCGAGAAAGCCGAACAGCGCATGCGCGACGTGGTGTCCAAGTCCGGCATTCTGGTGCTGGCCTCGCATTCGCCGGAGCTGATCGCCAAGGAATGCAATCGCGTGATCCACCTGGAGCACGGACGGATCGTCGAGGCGTCCTGATCAGTCGTGCTGGCGCCCGCTGCGTGCGTCACGCCGCTGCGCACGGATCTCCGCCAGCCGGGCCGCGGCCTTCTGCCCTGCGACGTCGAGCGACAGAGAACTTTGTGCGCTGACCCTGGCCGCAGCGCCCAGTTCTGCCGCCCAGACCTTGTTGTCGAATACCCGCCGCATAAGTTCGGCCGCATGCGCCTCGGAAGGCTCAGCCCATTCAAGGTGCGCGTCATAAGGGGGAATCGACTTACCCAGCTTCACGAGCTCGTAGTCCACCAGCAGGCTATTGCTGTTGTCCATGAAGTCGACGTTGCCCGAGAAATTGGTGGCGATGACGGGCTTGCCCATGAGCATGGCTTCTGCCATGGTGAGACCCAGGCCTTCGCTGCGATGCAGCGACACGTAGGCATCGCAGGCATCCATCAACGAAAGCACATCGTCTGCACTGTAGACCTCGTTGATGATCGTCACGTTGGCCGCTCCAGCCGCAGCCGCCTGCAGGGCCGCGAACTGCTGCGGATGACGATCCCCAAACGATGTCTTGAGCACCAGTTGCACCTTGTCGTCAGCACCAAAGGCGCGCTTGAACGCCCGGATGAGTCCAATAGGGTTTTTGCGCTCCATCACGCTCATCATGTGGAAGGTGAACAGGAAGGTGTAGGGCTCGTCCTTCAGGCCGAAGTACGACCGCGGACGGCGCTCGAATGCCCCCAACTGCACGCCCGGGAATAGCGTGCGCACCGGCTGCGCAAGCCGAGCACGAAGGCCGCGCGCCACGAATTCGGTGGCAGCCCACACTTCGTCGAGATTCCCGGCATGCGCCACCCAGGACTCGGGGATGGAATCGAACTCCCAGTACCAGTAGCCGATACGGTAGGTGCGCGGCGAGCGCTCGTGGAGATCGCTGCGGGCGAACGCCTGGTCGAAGAAGGGCTCGGGTTGCACGTGAATCAGTGTGGTCTCGAAATCTTCGAAGCCATCAAACTTCGCATGCGTCGGGTCGTCCTTTCGGTCTGTTTTCAAGTCGCGCAGCGAGGTCCGCACCCCCACACGCTGCAGGCCTTCGACCAGCGCCTCGACCGACACGCGCAATCCCGAAGGATAGGAAAAATGCCCGATCACGTTGACACCGGGAGCAACCATCTCCGTCGCGACCTGCGCGATGTCGAGCGCGGCACACCATGCAGCAACCTCGGACGACTGCGCTGCTTGGGGTGTGCAAAGCCATTCGATCAACGCGGCAGCATGGCTCGCACTGTCGAGTGCGTACGGATGCTGCAGGCGCCAGTCCTCGCGCGCGAAGTAGGCCCTGCGGATCTGAACTGCGGGCGCGAGGTCCACGCGCCAATGGGCTGGATCGACCCACGCATCCTTCACGCGGTATGTCGCCCTAAACCACGCCTCAAACGCACGCTGGCCGAAAATGGTGAGGCCGTCTGGATAGAGCGACTGCCAAGCGGGAGTAAAGGCATAAGCCCGCAGCAACTCGACGGCAGGCTGCTCCGACGCCTGGCGAAACAACCACCAGATCTCTTCGAGCCGCAGTCCCATGAACTGACGCCCCACCCGCATGAACCACTGAAACAACTCGAACTGCCCCATCGGCAGCAAGCCGTGGGGCAATGCGTTTTTGATGTCGTCGTGAAAGAGATAGGCTTGGCGTGCACGAGCGCCAAGATCCATCGAAAGACACTCGGCAACCAAAGCCCGCGCGCCATCGGACAGGTGCAGCGCTTTACCCCCTTCGTTCGCAATCCAGCGACCAAATTCCCCATTGATGCCCCCGGACAGCGCTGCCGGAAAGCGCCGGGCGATATCGGGTCGTGTGCGCAACAGGTCAAGGCACCATCGCGCCGCAGACCACGTGTCGACGATTCGATGCGGTGGCTCCGGTGTCCACACAACGTCTCCCCGCGGCAGGCCCGCAGCCTCCAGGCAGGTGCGGTCGTTGGACAGATCGAGCACCGTGGCCGGCAACATCAAGGAGCCGAGAGCGCGCGTATCAGCCGTGAGACTCTCTCGCACCGTGGGCGCGCCACCCAGCCGCAACGCGGGAATCGCCTGGCGGGCATCGAGCTCCGGATGCAAGTAAGGATCTTCGTCAATGCCCAGCAAGCGAATGTCATCGGCGAGACGCTGCATGTCGGGCGCCGGATTGACTGTGCCACGCGTCGCCCCCTCATGGTGACGCAGCCGCGCATGTGGAGCATAGGCCGTGCGGTAGCCTGCACGCCAGATGTTCAGGCATAGCGCAACGTCACTGCAGGCCACCAGGTAGGCTTCGTCGAAACCACCTACGCGCTCGAAGGCCTCGCGGCTCACCAGTTGGCATGCGCCCATGATGGCCAGCCAGTTGCGGGGATGGTTCGCAGAACCGAAAACACCCCACGCTTGGTTCTGCGCTGTGCGGTACATAAGCCCGCACAGATGAACCCCTACGCCGACACCGCCATGCTGCAGCTGTCCGTCGAGATAGAGAAGCTGAGTGCCGACGACGCCAACCCCGGGACGCTGGGCAAAACGCACCATTTCCTGAAGCCAGTCGCGGGACAGGACCTCGATATCGTTGTTGAGGAACAGCAACAATTCGCCGCGCGCAAACGATGCACCGTGATTGCACGCCGCCGAGTAGTTGAATTTCTTGCTGAAGTGAACGATCGACACCTTCGCATGATGTCGGAGCTCTTCGTAGTAGGTCTGTGTCTGCGGCTCGACCGAGCCGGTGTCCACCAAGATGATTTCCGCGTTGTCGTAGTCAGTTCCGTTGAGCAGCCCATCAATGCAGATGCGCAGCAACTCGACCTTGTCCTTGGTCGGAATGATGATCGACACCAGCGGCGGATGGACCAGCCCCCATGTGGCGCGCTGCGTGCCGTCAGGCTGTGTCTCGATGGTGGCCTCAATGCCTTGACGCGCCCAGTGCCTGCGCAGTGCCTCGCGATGTCCGGCGGACGCTTCAGTCCGCGGGTTGGGGCGCTCCCCCGTGCTTCCGTTCTTCCGGTGGCACAGCACCTTGGGAACTCGCGTGATGATGCCAGCCTCTTCGCTGGTCCGGAGGTTGAGATCCCATTCGCTTCCCGCTTCGAGGGTCGGATCAATGCCACCTGCCGCCCGAGCCACGCTCGCGCGCAGCAGCGTCAGGCGCCCGAAGTAGTTGAATGCATAAAGTAGATCGGGAGACCAGCCAGGCTTGAAATACGGATTCTGGCGGAACCCCTCTGAGGAGATCTCGTCCTCGTCACCATAGACGATGTCGCTGTGCGGTGCGCGCGCCAACGCACCGGCAATTTCGTCGAGCGCACCTGCCGCCACGATGTCGCCAGCGTCGAGCAAGGCGATGAACTCGCCAGTCGCCAGCGCCGCACAAGCGGCCAGGCTGCGCGAGCGTGAACCTTGCTGGACCACAACGCGGAGGATGCGGGGATCCTTGGCCAGCGTGTCCAACGCACTCTGGATGGCCGCCTCGGTATCGTCCGCCTCAATGGCGACGACCGCCTCCCAACGCCTGGAGGCTTGGGAGCGCAGCGACGAAAGGGTTCGCAGAAGAGGCTCGGGATCGCGTCCTGCCGCCAAAAGAAAGGACAACTGCGACGCCTGGGACGCGTCGCCAATGACGGTTGATCGGGCCTCGGTGCTGGCGATCCATACACCATAGGCATCCGCGGGATCGGACGTACCACCGAGCGACTCTTCTTCTGGCCGCTTCGTGCGCAGGGCGCGAAGGCGCTCGGGCATCCGCCAGGGCGTCAACGCCCACCAGGCAGCCTTGGCACCACGCCGCAGGTTGTTGCGAACAGGCCCGGGCATCGCGTCAGCCGCCTTGCGCAACGGCGCCGTGATCCGCCACGAGATCGAGTTTTGGATCTCGCGCTGTTGAATCAACGCAGCATTCGCCCGCTCGTTCGCGGCCTCGAGCAAGACCTCGAAGGCAGACGCACTCCCGCCTTCGATCTTCTCGGTGTCAACAGTCGCCATCTTTCCCTCGAAGGTGGGACGGTTCTGGTTCGATTCGCTCTTGTTCATTGCAAAGGCGTGACGAGTCGAAGGCGAAAGCGTACGACTTTCTTAGTCGATTCGAGTCGGTTCCAGTTCACCGTTTTCCCTCATGATCTCTTCGAAGAACCGCTGCTGCCGGTACGCTTGCCGTGTGAACCAGGCACTGTCCGCCAAGGACAGTGCCTGCATGCAGGTCTTCAACGTGGCTGCCCTCGAGTAGTTCTGCTCGACATAGGTGAGTCCGGCCTCGCGCATGCGCAGCCATGACGATTCGTCTTGATAGATGCGCAACACCTCCGCGGCAAATTGCGCGGGATCATCCGTGATCGAAAGATGATCCTCGCCCGACGCGGCGATACCCTCCGCGGCAATCTGGGTCGCCACGCTCGGAACACCGTGGGCAAGCGCCGTTACAAGCTTTCCCTTGATGCCCGCCCCATAGCGAAGAGGCGCCACGAACACGCGCGACGTCAGAAAATATGGCTCGAGTTCCTCCACGAAGCCCGTCACGATGACACGCTCCGACGCCAGGTCCTGTACCTCCTTGGGCGGCCGATTGCCGACGAGGAGCAGCTTGGCGTGCGACGGCAAATCTCGCTGCAGCAGGGGCCAGATCGACTGCATGAAGAACAGCACGGAATCAACGTTCGGGGCATGCGGGAAGTTGCCCAAGAACATGATGTCCGCCCGCCTTGAGAAACCAGGGGTATTGCGAAACACCTCCGAGATCCAGGGCAGTACGACCATGTTGTCCAGCTGGCGCGGCAGCGAAACCTGGATCAGGTCCTTCTCGATCTGCGTATGGACGAACGAAGCGTCCGCGCGCAGAAACATCTCAAGTTCGTTCTTCTTGGTGGATTCGGACCGCAGCAGTGCCAGTTGATCGTTGGCGTTTTCGGCGGCACGTGCCTCGCGCAGAAAATGAAGATCGACGTTGGCGAAAATCAAGCGCGTGGCCGGAGCCCTCGCACGCAGTTCATCATGAACCACCTGCGCCACGTTGTAGCGATAGAGCAGCGCGTAGTCAAAGCAGTTGTCAAGTTCGACTGCTTCGCCGATGTCGTTGGAAAACGGCTTGTAGTGACAGCAGACGCCACGGCGCTGCAGCGTGGCGGTGTATTTTTTCGACCAGTACGGCGAATGCAGTGGAAAAAAGCTCTCGCCGAACCCGGCCTCACGGTAGGTGGCCATGACCTCGTTGGTCACGATCGAGCCTGAGTCCTGGTCCGGTGTAGGCGTCAGAGCATCGACGAAAAGAATATTGCGCCTGCTGCGCCAGTTGGCCGCACGCACAGAACTCGAGCCAGGCTGCGGGTGTCCCGCCAGCTCAGCGCTGAAGCGGTCGGCGAATTTTCTCAGGTTGGTGACCTGGTAGGCCTTGATGCCCTGCGTAACGTCGCGCCCGTGCGTGATGCCTTCGTAGTGGATCACGCGAGAAGTCGGGACGAACCACGTTTCGTAGCCGGCGCGGCGCAGCCGGAACGCGAGATCGGCGTCCTCGCAATAAGCCGGCTTGTAGACCGGATCGAAACCACCCAACGCATCCCAGACTGACTTGCGGATCGCGATAGAGGCGCCGGAGATGAAATCAGCCTGGCGCGCAAAACAGTATTGCGGCCGGTTGGGGTCGTCCCCCCGCCCGTAGTTATGAGCGGAGCCGTCACGCCAGAAGATGCCGCCAGCCTCTTGCAGCGTGCCGTCATCGTTGAACAGCTTCGAGCCGACCATGCCGGCCTTGGGAAACAGCTCAAAAGCCTCGACGAGCTCATCCAGCCAGCCATCAACGACCCGCGTGTCGCTGTTCAGCAGCACGATTACTTCCCCCCGTGCGAGCTGCACGGTCGAGTTGCAGCACTCGAGGAAGCCACCATTCTCGGCACGGCGCTCATAGCGGATCCAGGGAATGGCCTTGAGGACATCCGTGCGTGACGCTGCAGGCGACGCATCGTCTGCAACAATCACCTCGACCGAATACTTCGAGCGCAGCCGCGCAAGCGAATCGAGGCAATTTAACGCAAAGTGTGTCTGCCCATACACCGGGATGATGATCGAGACCTTGGGTGATGCGGCGTCGATGGTGAGAAGCGGCGTCCTCGATGCCATCGCCCTGGCCGCCTCTGCGACCGTGGCGCCGGCTTCGCGCTGTGCGAAGTCGAAGCCTGCACCGCCGAGGTACGCGCGGCCGGCCATCAGTTCGTAATGCACCCCGTCGTCGGGTAGAGGGTACGGCCTGTCATCTTCGAACCATGGAGTCTCGACGTCCGAGGCCTGCGGAAGAATGCGGCCATCTGTCTTTCCATAGCGCACCCAGTGCGCTAGCGGATTAAGGCCTGCTTGACGCACATCGGGATTCCTGCCGAGATAAGCCCGTACCGAAAATCGATCCGAGGGCTCCATCGCGTGTTTCCACCCGTGCGTCAAGTAGTGTCGCAAGGGGTCGGACACTGCGGCGGCAACGACGGGGTACTCGCGACGATAGAAATCGGCGTCGAACAGCCCTTGTTCCTTGATCCCACGAACAATGGAAGCCCTGAAGCCAAGGTTCCTGCCCAAGCTGCGCGCCTGCCTTCCCAAGCGTCGGACAACCTTCTTGAGTTGGTTGATCACTGTTCTTTTCCTTCGGCGTCTTGGTGCGCCTGTTTCGCGTTGCGGACGTGCGGGCCGGCCAATCCGGCCTCGATCAGAACGAGTGACCGCTCTTGTTGCGGCGAAGGTCTGCTTCCACCATCATCGTGCACAGCTCTTCGAGCGTTGTCGTGGGCTCCCAGCCGAGCTTTCGCTTCGCCCGCTCCGGGTTGCCGATGAGCAGGTCTACCTCGGATGGGCGATAGAACTTCGGGTTCACCTTGACCAGCGTCTTGCCGCTGGCGATGTCGATGCCGACTTCGTTCTGCTCTTCGCCTTCGAAGCGCAGCTCATAGCCCGCCGCCTTGAACGCGAGATCGACGAAGTGCCGCACCGTCTCGGTCCGGTTGGTGGCCAGCACGAAGGTGTCGGCTTCATCGGCCTGCAGCATGCGCCACATGCCTTCGACGTATTCCTTGGCGAAGCCCCAGTCCCGCTTGGCGCCGAGGTTGCCCAGCTCCAGCACGTCGAGCTTGCCCAGCTTGATCTTGGCCACCGAGTCGGTGATCTTGCGGGTCACGAATTCGCGGCCGCGCAGCGGGCTTTCGTGGTTGAACAGGATGCCGCTGCTGCCGAAGATGTCGTAGCTCTCGCGGTAGTTGATCGTCATCCAGTGCGCGAAGAGCTTGGCGACGCCATAGGGGCTGCGGGGATAGAACGGGGTGTCCTCGACCTGGGGGATGGCCTGCACCTTGCCGAACATTTCGGAGGTGGACGCCTGGTAGAAGCGGATGCTGCGGTCCGTGAGGCGGATGGCTTCGAGCAGGTGCAGCGCACCCATGCCGGTGATCTGCGCCGTGGCGTCGGGCTGGTTGAAGCTCACGCCCACGAAGCTCTGCGCCGCCAGGTTGTAGACCTCTTGCGGCTTGGCTTCCTTGATGAGCGTCAGCGAGCTCCCGAGATCGGTGAGGTCATGCTCCACGAGCACGAGGTTGGGATCGTCCTGAATGCCCAATTCCTCGATCCGCCAGAAATTGACGGAACTGGTGCGGCGGAAGGTGCCGTGCACGACATAGCCTTTGCTCAAGAGCAGTTGGGCCAGATAGGCGCCGTCCTGACCTGTAATACCGGTGACTACTGCGTGCTTTTTCATATTCAATCTCAATCTTCTTCAGTTCAGGGGCGGGGCATGTAATTGTGCCGTAATGCTTTGCGCTCCCCCGGCGAGGCGGCGCGCCCACCCGGCTACCCAGAATGCGCCTCGCAAGGCCGCGCCACGACAACAACGCGCCTGCCCGCCAAAGGGCTGTCAGAAAAACGTAATACGTGTGACGTTTTTGCCCAATCCTCCGATCTTCTGCCTTACCGCGCGATTCAGCGAACCCGCTTCAGGTACCCGTCGGGCGCCACGCTGATCATCAGCTTGTTGTCGACCGCGCGGTCGATCTCGAACTCCGGATGCGTCTTCAGGTATTCGTGGACGGCCGTTTTCGGGTTGTCACCCGGGCCCCAGGGGCGGTTGGGGTACATCTCCTTGGGAAGGTCTTCCACGATGGTGTCGAACACCACGCAGTAGCTGCCGACCGTCGCCAGGGGTGCGTAGGCCTCCAGCTCCGCCAGCACGTGGGCATGGGTGTGGTTGCTGTCCAGGCAAACCAGCACGCTCTTCCTGCCCGATGCGAACTGCCGTACCTGCTCGATCACCTCCGGCGCGGTGCTGGAGCCCTCGATCATCGAGATGCGGCGAGACATCGGATGCACCTCGATCGCCTGGCGGTTGTGCGCGCGGATATCGATGTCGAGCCCCAGGACCTTCGCATCCGCCGGGCCGCCGCAAGCCGCATTGAGCTCGAGCATCGCGGCCGAAAAGATCAGCGAGCCGCCGTGCGCGATGCCCGTCTCGATGATCAGATCGGGCTGTACCCGCCAGATGATCTCCTGCATCGCCATCACGTCCTGCGGATACTGGATGATCGGGCGGCCCATCCACGAGAAGTTGTACGAGTAGCCGGCCCTGATGGACGAATTCATCAGGTTCTGCGCATCCTTCTTGAGCGTCAGGTTGGTTTCGTTGGCCGCGACGCGTTGCGCGACCTCTGCTTCAAAAGTCATGTTGGTCTACCTTGACGAGATGGAATCGGTGATGAGATTGCTGCGCGATCTCATCGAAGTAGTTGGAGTTCATCACGAACACCAGCGAATTTGCGGGAAGGGTTTGGAGCGCGTCCGAGGGCGAGAGGATTCTGAGGCCGGTGCCGGCCATGTACCGCTGCTGCTTGACGGGGTTGATGTCGATCGCAAGGTCGAGCGTGATGCCCTCGCGCTCCAGGTGGTGCGCAAAGATCACGCCCTTGGACGATGCGCCCCAGATGGCCTTCGGGCCCTCGGTGCTGCGGGCGAGCGCCTTGCTTCGTTCGATGCCGCCCAGAAAATCTTCGGGCAGTGCGAACTCGCTCGCTTCGGGCGCGAGATCCTGCAACGTCGACAGGTCCGCCACGACGTACTGGTATTGCCCGCCGAAGAGATGACCCATCTCGTCGATCCGGCCGAACATGCGCCGGAAATCCGCCGCGCGAAAGTAGTTCACGTGCTCGTAGAAGATGTCGAACCAGGCACGCCGCTCGCAGATCCAGTCGAAGCAGGGCACCTCGATGTAGATCTTTCCCTGTCCGCCATTGGCACGGGCCACGGCGCGCAGAAACGACAGCGGATCCCGGATGTGCTCCAGCACGTGGCGCAACACGATGGCTTCGGCGGTCATGCCGAGCGCCTCGGAAAAGGCCGCCTTCACGACATGCGGGCTGTCGCCCTCGTAGGCCGGGTCGATGCCGGTGGCGTCATAGCCGGCCGCGCGCAGGTGCTCCAGGAAATAGCCCTTGCCGCAGCCGACCTCGATCAACGAAGGCGTACGGAAATGGCGCCGGACGATGCCGAGCACGTTGTCCAGGTGCTCACGGAACACCGGCGAGCACGCCTGCTCGTTCTGGTAGTCGGCGTCGTAGCTCAGCAGGTCGGGATCGAATGCACTGTTGAAGATCAGGCCGTTGGTCCGGCTCTGCGCGAGCACCATGCGGCCCCTGGGCGCGCTGCGGGCCGCTTCGGCATGCGGGTAGACCTTGTTCTGAAGCACCGGCAGGTCTTCGACGCGGAGCAATTCATGGTCCATCAACGGTTCTCCAGGCATTGCGTCAATCGCGCGTTGCTTCCCCAGAACGCCATCGGTTCGTAGGTGGGATAGGGAAAGTGTCCGAGCGCGAGCTTCATGGGCCACGCGTGCGCCGCGAGCCACCCTTCGACCAGCGCGCGGACCGACACGGGGCGCCCCGAGCAGACATTGACGACACCGGCCCCGCTGGTACGGCACGCTAGCGCAACCAGCGCCGAGGCAACCTCGGACACATGCAGGTAGTCGCGCAGCTGCTCGCCACCCGACATCTTGAAGACGTCGTCGCCGCGAAGACCTGCCGCCATGAACTGGCTGTAGAGCGAGTTGGGCGCCTGCCCTTCGCCGTACATGTAGAAAAGACGCGCCCAGGTCAGCTGGAGCTTGCTGCCGCTCTGCAGGAACTCGAGCTCGCGCCGCAAGGCATCCTTGGCAAAGCCGTAGGGATTGCGCGGGTCCGTCACCAGCGACTCGTGCAGCTCGCCCGACTGCATGCCGTACTCGAAGCAGGTGCCGGTACACAACAGCGATGGCAGGCCGGCATCGACAAGGCCTCGAAGGAAGCGGTACTGCTGCCCCAGCTGCAATTCGAAATGATGCAGCGCCTGGTAGTTGGGCAGTCCGTCCCA
Organism: Variovorax sp. VaC1; assembly: GCF_043658315.1. NCBI lineage: Bacteria > Pseudomonadati > Pseudomonadota > Betaproteobacteria > Burkholderiales > Comamonadaceae > Variovorax > Variovorax sp. VaC1. The sequence goes on from NZ_JBIGLT010000004.1 coordinate 464,444, forward strand.
GGCCAGATGCATCACCACATCGGGACGCCCGAGCCTTGCGAACGCATCAGCGGGTGGCGCGGCGATGTCGAGCGAGACATGCCGCATGCCGGTAGGCAGCCAGTCGCCCGCAGGGCCGCGCGACGCGGCGACCACCTCGACGCCGTCGGTGCGGGAAAGCGCCTGCAGCACGTGGCGCCCCACGAAGCCGCTGGCGCCGGTGACCGCGATCTTCATGAGACCTCGATCCCAGGCACCGCCCACACGAACCGGCCGCCCCACTCGCGGATATAGGCCAGCTGACTCATGACTTCGGTCTTGAGATTCCAGGGCAGGATCAGCACATAGTCCGGGCGCTCGCGCTTCAGGTGCGCTTCATCAACGATCGGGATGCGGCTGCCGGGCATGAAGAGCGACTGCTTGGCCGGATTACGGTCCACCACCCAGGGCAGCAGGCCGGCGCGAACACCGGCGTAGTTGAGCAGCGTGTTGCCCTTGGCCGCGGCGCCATACGCGCCGGTGCGCTTGCCCGCGCGCCGTGCTTCGATCAGGAACGACATCAGCCCGTCGCGCACGTCGTCGGCGCGCTGCTGGAAGCCCTCGTAGTAGGCCGCCGTCGAGACGCCCGCCATGTCTTCCAGGGCCAGCACCCGGGCCACGGCGGGCTCGACCGCCCGCTTGCCCGTGTCCCGCCGCTGCGCGAACACGCGCAGGCTGCCGCCATGGGTTTCGAGCTGCTCGACGTCGAACACCTGGAGCCCATTCGCCTCGAACATCCGGCACACCGAGGTGAGCGAGAGGTACGAGAAATGCTCGTGATAGATCGTGTCGAACTGGCACTCTGACACCAGCCGCAGCAGGTGCGGAAACTCGAAGGTCGCCACGCCCTGCGGCTTGAGGACCGCGGCAAAGCCCGCGACGAAGTCGTTGATGTTCGGCACGTGGGCCAGCACGTTGTTCGCCGCGGTCAGGTCGGCGCTCTTGCCGGAGGCGACAAGCTGCTCGGCCAGGGCCACGCCGAAGAATTCCTCGACGATCTCGATGCCCTTCTCGCGCGCAGCCTTCGCGGTGCTGGCCGTCGGCTCGATGCCCAGGCACGGAATGCCCGCGTCCCGCACGTACTGGAGCAGGTAGCCATCGTTGGCCGCGACCTCGATCACATGGGCGCTGCGGTCCAGCGCAAAGCGCTTCACCATGTCGCGCACATAGCGCTGCGAATGCGCGAGCCAGCTGGACGAGAAGGAACTGAAGTAGGCGTACTCGCTGGAAAACAGGTCGGCGTGGTGCGCGTAGTCGTCGGTCTGCACCAGCCAGCATTGCGTGCAGGTGAAGACCCGCAGGGGATACCACTTCTCAGGCGCGTTGAGCTGATCGCCGTGCAGATAGGCATTGGAAGGCGGCGCCGTCGCAAGATCGATGAACGGCAGATTCAGCTCGGCGTGGCAGTGGCGGCATTTCATCCAGGAAGACCCGTGAACTCGTCGGTGATGAAGGGATGGCTGGCGTCCCGGTCCGACACATCGGTGAAGGCAAGAGGCCAGGCGATGGCGAGCGCGGGGTCGCGGGCGTTCAGTGCGCCCTCGGCCGCCGCGGCATAGGGCGCCGAATGAAGATACAGCAGTTCGGCGTCGTCGCTGAGCGCTTGAAAACCATGGGCAAAGCCCTTGGGAATGAGCAGGCTCGTGGCGTTCTCGGCGCTCAGTATTTCGCCGTGCCATTGAAGGAAGGTCGGCGAGCCCCGGCGCAGGTCGACCGCAACGTCGAAGATCTGGCCGTTGAGGCAACTCACCAATTTGTCTTCCGCGTGCGGCGGGTGCTGGAAGTGCAGCCCGCGCACCGCGCCGCGCCGCCGGGTCAGGGTGTGGTTGATCTGGGCAATGGGCTCGGAGAACCCTGCGGCACCCAATTCCTCCGCGCAGAAGAAGCGGCTGAAGAAGCCACGCGAGTCTTCGAGCTTCTGCCGCTGGATGCGCATCACGCCTGCGAGCGGCGTCGCATGGACATCAAACCTGACCATGCCCGCCGTCGCCCTGGTAAGCCCCGATCTGCGAACGGCAGACCTTCTGCATGTCTTCACCGGCGCGCCAGGCCCGATGCCACTCGACCGTCTTGTCGAGCGCGTCATCGAGCGTCCAGCGGGGACGCCAGCCCAGCGCCGCGCGCGCCTTGCTGCTGTCGAGCTTCAGGTAGTTGGCTTCGTGCACGCCGCCAGGGGATGTTTCCCGCCACTGCGCACCGGGCACGCGGCGCGCGAGCCGGTCCAGTAGGTCGCGCACCGGCACCGCATCGTCGTCGGCGGGGCCGAAGTTCCAGGCCTGCGCGAACGAGGGGTCGCCGCTTGCGAGGCGCTCCGCCAGCAGCAGGTAGCCGCCGAGCGGCTCCAGCACGTGCTGCCATGGCCGCGTGGCGCCGGCATGGCGCACCTCCAGCGGCAGGGCCTTGTCGGTGGCGCGAAAGAAATCCGGGACCAGGCGATCCTCGGCCCAGTCGCCACCGCCGATCACATTGCCGGCGCGCGCCGAGGCCACGGCCACGCCGGCCTCGGCGAGAAACGAGGCGCGGTAGGACGCGGTCACGAGTTCAGCGCACGCCTTGCTGCTGGCATAGGGGTCCAGCCCTCCGAGAGGCTCGTCTTCGCGATAGCCCCAATGCCATTCGCGGTTCTCGTAGACCTTGTCCGTCGTGACGCTGACCACGGCCCGGACACCACCAGCGGCGCGCACCGCTTCGAGCAGATGCACTGTGCCCATCACGTTGGTGGCGTAGCTTTCCACCGGGTCTTTATAGGAAGGACGAACCAGGGACTGCGCGGCCAGGTGCAAGACGATCTCCGGCGCGGCTTGCCGAACGACCTGCCGCAGCCCCGCGAGATCGCGTATGTCGCCCAGTGCGTGTCCCGCCATGAGATCGGCGACACGGGCCTCTGTGAACAGGTTGGTCGACGTCGGCGGCGCGAGCGAGTAACCGTGGACCTCGGCGCCGGCAGCCTGGAGCCAGAGCGCCAGCCAACTGCCCTTGAAACCCGTGTGCCCCGTGACCAGGACCCGCTTGCCGCGCCAGAACGCGGGGTTCACGCCCACACCTTCCAGGGCGCAGCCTGGGTCGCCCACAACTGCTCGAGGTGCATCTTGTCGCGCAGCGTGTCCATCGGCTGCCAGAAGCCCGCGTGTTCGAAGGCGCGCAACTGGTCGCCCTTCGCAATCTGGGCAAGGGGTTCGCCCTCCCAGCTCGCGCGGTCGCCTTCGATGTAGTCCAGGCACTTCGGGGACAGCACGAAGAAACCGCCGTTGATCCAGCCGCCATCGCCGCGCGGCTTTTCGACGAAGCCACGCACCGCGTCGCCATCGAGCTCGAGCGCGCCGTAGCGTCCGGCCGGCTGCACGGCGGTGACCGTCGCCAGGCGGCCATGGGCGCCGTGGAAAGCAATCAGCTTGCCGATATCGATGTCCGCGACACCGTCTCCATAGGTGAAGCAGAAGGCCTCCTCATCGCGCACGAACTCCGCGACCCGCTTGAGCCGCCCGCCCGTCATGGTGTCTTCGCCGGTGTCGACCAGCGTCACCTGCCAGGGCTCGGCCTTGCGCTGATGGACATGCATCTGGTTGCTGCGCATGTCGAAGGTCACGTCGGACATGTGAAGGAAGTAGTTGGCGAAGTACTCCTTGATCATGTAGCCCTTGTAGCCACAGCAGATGACGAAGTCGTTGATGCCGTGGGCGGAGTAGAGCTTCATGATGTGCCACAGCACGGGCTTGGCACCGATCTCCACCATGGGCTTGGGCTTGAGGTGCGTTTCTTCCGAAATCCGGGTGCCCAGGCCGCCCGCGAGGATGACAGCTTTCATCGGAGGAGCGCCTTTTGGGGATGGCCCGGCAGCCGGCGCGGACCTGCCTTACTGGCAGCGTACGCGCCGTCAATGGCTTTCGTCATGTTCACGAATTTCATAGGGCGACATTGTGCGCTGGACACGCTCTGCGGATCGCAGTTTTTCCAGCACTAGACTCGCATCAGGCGGAGCTTGCGAAGGATTCTGAAGAGCAGTTTGCCCTGGAGTGCCGACACCCTGGCATTGACGGCGTCGAACTTCGAGTGCCACTCATCGGCCTCAGCCCGAGTGACGGCGGTCTGCACCTTCTGATCAGCGAGGTCGGCTTCCAGGGCGGTGCACTTCTGTTGCAGTTGCACAGCCAGCGTCCTCTGCTCGGACAGGGCGAGCTCCTGTGTCGTGCAAGTGACCTCCAACTGCGCCGCAGTGCGCTTCGCGGAGGCGATCACCGAGCTGGCAGCCTTGAAACTCCACAGAACCGACGCGAGGAATCCCTGTGGACGGCTCGGCTTTGCGCCCTCAGCCACTACGTCTTCGGGCAGCAACAGGACCGAAGTCTCGTCGGAGCCATCCAGCCCCTGCGCACGGGGCTTCGCAGCAAGAAGGGTATCGATGAGCGAAAAAGCCAGCGGCCAATCGCCCAGCCGGAACCCGGCGGCGGAGGCGGACGATACCAGCTGCCGGGAATCGAGCTCTCCCTTGGCAGCGATGTTCCAGGTGCTCCGGTAACGCTGCTGCATCTTCGCGCGCAGAGGCAGATACTCCTCCACCGAAAAGAGGCCCCGGTCGAGGATCGCGCGGTCCAGCCGCTTGAACAGCGCTCCCCAAGACTTGATATGCGACAGGTCGTACCCCATGCTCGCCTGGTTCTCGTGCTGCGTGTAGACAGCGCCGAGCCGGTTGACGATGTAGACCGGATACGTGCAGAAGATCTGGGCCTGGAAGTCGACGTCGCTGGGCAATCCGACGTGCAGGTAGGGCGCCCCCGCTTCGGCGAGCACCCTCGAGCGCCAGAGGACCGAGCTCCAGCTGTAGTGCCCATGGTTGAGCCAGTCGCGCATGTGGTCATGCGGGTTCACCAGCCCGAGCCGTATCTTGTCGGGATGCTCCGGGTATGTCATCCCGATGGCGCCGTCGTCAGTGCGTGTTTCCGTCACGAAGACGGCCGCCCCCACGCTCTCATGCGCCTCAAGGATTCGATAAGAATCGTGCAGGAAATTGGGCAACAGGTAGTCGTCGTCGGCCAGCGGGACGAAGTAAGCAGCCTTGACGCTGTCGAGCGCCTTCACGTAGTTCGCGTGACCACCGATATTCGATGCATTGCGCGTATAGACCACCCGCGCATCGCGCACCGAAAGCTCGCGCGCGTAGAGCTCGGTTTCGTCCGACGAGGCGTTGTCGAAAATATGCAGGACGATCGGGATCCGCGTCTCCTCCAGCACACTTTCCACCGCACGCTGAAGGCGTTCGCGGCGATTGAATGTGGGGATGACAACGGCGATCGCATTCTGAGCGCCATGAAACATCTAGTTAACAGTTGTTTTTTGTTACGCACAGTTTATCCGCGAACCTTAGTTTTCAGTAATTCATCACAAATAGGCTTAAATTAAAAGCGATCACGCGCTTGCAATTTGCATATACGTGATATGCGCGACTCCTTCCAGGGCCGCCGGTCCGAGGACCGGGGCACCGGACGCGCTCAGCGCTCCCGTGGAGGGAGCGTCAATGCGATTCGCTGCAACTGCTCCCGATAACGCAGACCTTGCCTGCGGTACGAGAAATGCGTGCGCATGTGGATGCCAGCGCGCTTACCCACTTGCCGGCCGAACTCGGGGTTCTCGAAAAGGGACAGCACCTTCTGAGCCGCGTCATCGATATCGGCATCAGCCCACACTTGGTCTTGCCAGTACGGGTAGTCGCCCTCAACCAGCGGGACAAGGTTGTAGCGAACGCCGAACGAGTTGTCCGCCGTCATGTAGTCCATGTTGCCTGACCAAGCCGTTGCGACGACTGGCTTGTCGAAGAACATGGCCTCGGCCGGCCCGAGTCCGAAGCCTTCGGCGCGATGCAGCGAGAGGAAGCAATCGCAGACCCTGACGAGACTCTTCACCTCTTCTTCGGACACCGTCTTGTCGATCAGCGTGACCCGGTCGTGTATAGGCTCGATCGCCGCTTTCAGACGCTCCAGCGCTTTCGCATCGCGCGCCGAGTTGTTGACCTTCAGCACCAGCTGGAGCTTGGCGAGCGGCCGCTGCACAAGCACGCGCTTGAAGACATCGATCGCGGCCCACGGATTCTTGCGACTCGCAAAGGACAACGCGTCGAAGAAAAACAGCATGGCATAACGCGACTCCGGAATGCCGAAGTACTTGCGGTCGAACAACTCATGGACCCGTGGCTCGACGGCGATAGGCAGATGGACGATGGGCTTTTTCACCGTTGCACGCAAGGCCGCATCCACGTGAAGCGAGGGCGACCACACCTCGTCGAATTTCTCGAGCTGACGCGCCCACTCCTGCGGATATCTGGGTAGCTCCCACATTGGATAGATGATGTTGTAGCCCTTCGCGAATGCGCCTGGCTGCTTCTGCTCGATGGTGCGAATCACGGGTTCGACCTCGTCCCCATTGATGCAGAAGACTCGCACCGGCGCAGTGAACTGCTCGGTCAGCAGCGGCCCGAATTCACGCGCCTCTCTCGGCATGGGTTGCGTGTACTTATAGACATCGTGCACCGCGAGGCTGCCGTACGCAGCGGCCAGCGAACGCACCACGCCCCTGCAGTGAGCGCCCATTCCGATTGCCGTATACGGGTGGCCGACAATCAGGCAGTCCGGATTCCTGGGGTGGTCAGTGGCGGCCATGCTCATCCGTTTCTCTTCTGGTATTTGTGTGATTCGAGCGCATCCCGCAACGCGGTCAGGTAGGCGTGGCCATAGCGCTGGTCAGGTTCGAGGTAGGCCCCCTCCCCCCATTCGTTCCAGGCGTTGATGAAGACCATTCGGCGCTCTGGCGCATTGAAGTCTCGCGAAAACTCCAGCGCATGCTCCAGCCAGGCACGGAACGCGCCGGGACTGGGGTTGTCCAGAATGAAAGGCGCGTCCTGGCGGCGCGGCGTGTTGTCCCACCCCGGCAGCACGCCCGGAAAATGAGTGTGTGGTCGCAGGGGCAGTTCGGTTGCATAGCGCGTGCCCACAGTCTCGTAGTCGTCAATAGTCCCGGTGAAACTCGGACTGACTGCTGACGGCTTCTTGGGGACGGGCGAGCCCATGTTGTGAGGCGGAAAACCGATACTGGCATCGAGCCCGAAATCCGCCGCATCCTTGAGCTTCCAGGCCAAATCGAACGAGTCCACACTCGCAACGAAGATCTCGCCAATGCCAGCTTGCCTGCACTCCTCGCGCCAGACTTTCACCGTGTCCGCAATGGAGGGCAGCAGGTCCCATCGATAGATGATCACCAGCGGCTTACCTTCGACCCGTATATAGCGCGTGTCGCGCATGAATCGCATGAGATCCTGAATGATCGCCTTGTCGTCCTCGGTCGAGTATTCCTGCTTGAGCAGCAGGTCTTGGTCACGACCGTCCCAGCGCCGACTCCAATTCTCGTTGGCCCAGCACAGGCAGAACGGAAAATCGAGCGATTTGTCCTCTAGGTACAACTCCAGCGGCGCCTCCAGGATGCGGCGACCGTTGAACCAGTAGTAATAGAAGCAGAAGCCGTGCAACCCGTACTGCATCGCAAGCTCGATCTGCTTGCGGATGCTCTTGGGGCTCGTGAGGTCGTAGTGCCCCAAGTCCGCCGGCAGACGCGGCTGGTCGTGCCCCGGGTAGTTGGGCTTGGCCTTGGACACGTTGGTCCACTCGGTAAAGCCCGGTGCCCACCACAGGTCGTTCTCCGGAACCATGTGGTACTGCGGCAGATAGAAGGCGATGGCCTTGACCGCGTTGTTGGCCTCCAACTGGGCCTGCCAGCGTTCCGCGAAGTTCTGCGCGCTGCGCGCCGATTGCCCGTGCTTGTAGGCCGGTGCCAGCGATGACATCGTCTCACTCATCAAGTGGACAATGCGAGCGGTCGGCTCATACACCACGCGAAGGCCGCGCGCACGCACGCGGAAGCACAGGTCCACGTCTTCGTAGTAGGCCGGGTGAAATATCGGATCGAAGCCGCCCAGCTCATCAAACAGCGCCCGCTCGATCAGGAGGCAAGCGCCAGAGATGTACTCCACGTCGCGCCGATAGTTGAACCGCGGGTCCTCCGGACTCGCGCCATGCCCGACAAGTGCCGCGGAGCAATCCACGCGAATCCGGCCACCAGCCTCCTGCAGCCGGCCCGACGGGTAAAGCACTTGCGGGCCCACGATGCCGACGCCTGCCTCATGCGCAGCCACCATGGCATCCAGGAAGCCCGCCTGCACCAGCGTATCGTTGTTCAGAAACAGCACGAACTTGCCACGCGCAGCGGCGGCCGCCCGGTTGCAATTGCCGCCGAATCCCAGGTTTTCTTCCGAGCGCAAGAATCTGAGGCCGGAAACGCTGGCGAGTTCGAGGCAATCCGGGTCCACCGATGCGTCATCGGCGACGATCACCTCGTAGGGGGTCTGGCAGCCACTTTCGACGATGGTCCTCAGGCAGGTCCGCGTCAACGCCACCTTGTTGTAGACGGGAATCACGATCGAAACAAGCGGCTGCTCGAACGTCGGGATTACGAGGGCCCTGGTGGGCTCGCTCGCCGAGTCCTTGCAAACATCGAGCACCAGCGTCTGTGCACGAGGGTATTGCTCCGTGCGCCGCTGCTCGGCCTGCGCGAGCCGCGCTCTCATCGCGCCGTAACGAGACCACTCCCACTTTCCATTCGCGACGCGCGCCAGGCCCTCGTGCATCCGTGCGCGCGGAATACCGTCCTTGGCGAAGGCCTCGGCAAAGTCATCATCGACGACATAGGAGCTTTCCATCACTCGGAAATGAACGAGTTCATGCACCCTGTCAGTCCCGGCAGCCGGAAACTTGCGCGCATGCTCGACCAGGTCGGTCGACGAAGACGGATTCCTCAAGGTATCGTGCCGATGCGAGAGGAAATGCGCCAAAGGATCGACGCCATCATCGACGTCGCCATAAGTTGCACAGTACCACTCTGCATCGAAGCTCGGATGCGGCATCCTGTGCTCGGACGCACCGAACAACACATAGTGCAGTAGCGGATTGAGGCCTGCCGCCTTCACGTCCAGGTATTGATCCAGATACCACGTCGTGCTGAACAAAGGATGCGGATCGCGCCCCTCCTTCCAGCCGAAATCCAGGTAGTGCAACAAGGGGTTCCATCCAACCTTCGCGACATCCGGGTTTTGCGCCAGGTACCACGCCACGTCAAACAGCGGGTGGGGATTGCGCCCCTCCTTCCAACCGAAGCGCATGAAATGACGCATCGGATTTGAGCCGGCCTTCACGATATCTGGATTGCGCTTGGCGTACCAATCCGCGTCGAACAGCGGATGTGGTTCCGCCAAAGTCTTCTCTCCAAATGAAATGCGCCCCCTGGTCGCTCGACTTATTGCCCGGCCCGAAATTGACTTCAATCGACGATACCAATTAGTTGGATTTTTTTTCATATTTCTTCAGCCCGCACGCCATCCGCAAGGGTTGGCATTTTTGTGCGATGAGATTTGAATTAGTGATTGTATTTTTCAAAATCACTCTTCAGGTACGGTACAGATTTTTGGTCAAGCACAAATTCCAATTTTATTAAAATCAACCAATTGAAGCAAATGCAAGGTTGGAATTTTGAAATCTGAAATTTACCGAACTGATGGCACATGCAGACTCATTGAGTCGAATCGAAATTGAATTCAGCAAATCAACTCACCTCGGCCAAAACACCCACTCATTCAAAAAATCTCGTTGAAACACATCACACGGGACTCCTCTTCATGCGACAGCATTGAAGGCGCCGGCTCAAGGTTGCAACAAGGTCAAGGTTACGGTCGTTGACGATCATAGCAGCCAGACTTTGACCAGTTGAATCATCGTTGGAGCTTGACTGCGGGCAAACGAGCGATCTGCGGCAATATTTCGGCAACAATGCTCGCAGTCAGCGGAGGCTTTCGCCATGCACCTCCAACGCTGCGCCTCGATCTCCAGTCCAAGATTGGACTTCAGGTATAACACCAGACTACTCAACACCCTCCCGCAGGAATCGCATCAACGCAGCGAACTATTTGATGAATCTCAGGTTTACGCCACAAATTGTAAAAATAGCCACCATTGGCATATTCATTGTTTTCGCGCTTTGCATATATCCCGTTTCTCGCGCACACCCGTGGTCAGACGATTGGATTTACCCGGAAATTTACGGGGCGAGTTGGAGCGATTTTTTTCACTGGGTTATTGCGCAGCATGTCGATCACCGTATTCCGATCATCAAGCTCGCTCAATACACTCTATTGAAAATTAGCAAATTCGACTTTCGAGTACTGCTTCTTTTCAACGCAGCCATGGCAACCGCGGGCGCCTTGGCACTGGCCGGAGTGGCGCGTTTGCACAGGGGTTCGGCGCACTGGGGTGATCTGGTCATTCCATTGACGATTCTTAATTTCGGATTCGGTCTTTATGCATGGGCGTTCTCAGCCCAGTTCAGCTTCTGCATTGCGCTCAGCTTCTTGTTTCTATATCTGCTCATCAAGTCGCAATCCACGAACTCGAAGCTGCAGCTCTTGGCGGCAATGGCAGCCCTGTGGGCATGCGCTCTGTGCGGCATGAATGGCGCCATCGTCGCGACCGTGATCGCGGCAGCCATCCTGGCGTTTGCACTTCGTTGCAAGGCCTGGAAGACGCAGCCCGCCATGGTCTTCGGTCCCGCGCTCGTGCTTGTAATGAACGCAACGATCTTCCTCACCTGGCAACCATCAGGAGCAACGCTCGCTACACAGGCCGATCCCGCAGCACACATGCTGTCATGGGCGCGCCATCTCGTCGAATCCAGCTTCATCGTGGATAGCTGGCTACAGGGCGCCTGGCGCCCCATCCTCTGTGCGCTACTTTTCGCTGCGGCATTGGCGCGTGCGCTGATCTATCTGGTACAGACTCTGCGTCGCGGCAATGCCGATATGGCGAGGGTCGCGATCTACGCGACCATCCTTGCGTACGCAATGCTTTTTCTCTCGATCGTTCTCGGACGCTCTCGTAGCGGCGAATGGTCGCCGGGGCTGGAGATGCACTACGGCTACCTCGTCATAGCCCTGGTCCCGCTCTCCTGGATCATCGTGACGGAATCGGGACAAAAGTCCCTGGCGCGGTGGGCACTCGCGGCGGTGCTGCTCGTGGCCTATGGGCATGCCTTCAGATGGGGGGCGCTCTATCGCTTTCATGATGTGCGCGACAACAATGTCCAATACACCAACGCCACCCTTGCCATCGGATCGGAGGAGGCACCGCAGGCACTGGCCAAGCGCAAGATCGACAGCTACTTCTTCGTCGACACACCGGACACCCAGGAGACCGTCGCGCAGGGGATCGCCAAACTGCGCCAAGTGGGCGGCCCGCTCTACAAGGCGCCAGCCGCCGCATCGAACTGACCCTCGAGACACCACTCGCCCCCATGCACAGCAACGCCCCCCATCTCGTCACCACACGCTACGGCCGGATGCATCTGCTTGGAAAGGACTCCATCGTGTCGGAGTCACTGGCACTGTATGGCGAGTGGGCCCAGCGAGAAATTGACTTTCTCGCCCGGTTCATCGCGCCGGGATCCACGGTGCTGGACATCGGCGCTTTCATCGGAACGCATACGCTCGCCTTCTCCGCGCTGGTGGGCGAGCACGGTACTGTGATTGCGTTCGAGCCGCGTGCCGAGGCCTTCGACCTGCTTTCCAGGAACGTGCAGGAAAACCAGCGCGCGAACGTCCGCCTGCGCCAGCAAGGCGTTTGCGACGCACCGGCCAGCATCGAATTGCATCGGATACCGCCCGACGCGCTGACGAACTTCGCAGGGCTCGCGCTCGACGACGACGGCGGCTCGGCATCGGGGCTTGCATACGAGGTGCCGCTGGTGACCGTCGACAGCCTGGCGCTTGCCACGGTCGGCTTGCTGAAGATCGACGTAGAGGGCATGGAAAAGCAGGTGCTCGACGGCGCACGCGAAACGATCGCATCCTTCAAGCCAGCGGTATTCGCCGAGGCCAATTCGATCAGCGCCGGACTGAAAATCCTCGACTGGTGCCAAGCCAACAGCTACGAATGCCTCGGGCACCTGACAGACGCATTCAATCCGAACAACTTCAACGGTGAGGCGCGCAGCATCTTTGAAGGCGGCAAGGAACTCAACCTGCTCCTGCTGCCAGCGGGACGGGCATTGCCCGAGGGCCTGCCGCAGGTGTTCCCGATCGACAACGCGGACGATATCGCGGCCTTGCTGCTTCACAAGCCGCAATATCCCAACGAGGTACTAAGGCTCGCGAACAGGGCCGAGGGGCCAGGTCTGTCCTATCCCTCGCCAGCCGCACAGGCTGCGGTGCAAGCTCACAGGGAACTCGAGCAAGAAATGTCGGACCTTCGGTCCGAGTTGCAGGCTACTCAGACCACGCGGCTCGCTCAGACTACCGCCTTGCAAGCCGCGGCAGAGGCGGCCTCGCAGACGTGCGAAAAGCTGCGGGACGAACTGGAGACAAGGCAGTCCGCACTGGATGCGGCGCAAGGCAAGGCGGATGCGCTGACGACGCAATTGACTCAAGCGCTCATGGCCCAGGACCGTATTGGCCTCCAGCTCGCAGACGCCACGAGCGGCCTCGTGCATGCGAAGGCGCACCTCGAAACGCTGTTGAGCCAGCACCAAGCAGCACTGGCCGAATTGGCCGCCCTTCGCAACAGCCGCTCGTGGAAATTCACCGCACCGCTGCGCTATGTTGGGCGCAGGATCCGGGTTGTACTGAACCGTTTCAGGCGTCGCTGACGCGGGATGAAAGGCCGTGCGAGCCCGCGGCCGAGAGCTTGCACAGGGGGTTTCCCCCTCGGGCAATGCCAATAGAATCCCGGTTCCTGTTTCTCTTCCCGCGAATATGCGCACCGTCGCTGAAAACCAAGTCTTGCAGCCACGGCCGATCAACCCGTCGCGACGCCCTCGAGACGCCAAGGTTGCCCCTTTGCCATGAGCGCTTTGCCACACGTGCAAGATGGCAACGGCACGCTCCCGTCCTCCACGCGCCCCCCGATCGCGGGGCAACGGATCATCGCGGTCGACCTCGATGGAACACTGATCCGCTCGGACCTGCTGGTCGAGAGCGTTTTCCTGCTGCTGCGATACCACCCCCTGCTCTTCGTGAAAGCCTTGTTTTGGGTCCTGAAGGGCAAGGCTTATTTCAAGCGAAGAATCGCCGACGCGGTCACGCCGATCATTGAGACACTGCCGTACAACCAGCCACTCATCGCATGGCTACAGGCACAGAAGAAGACCACCGGCGCCCGCCTCGTGCTGGCGACCGCATCCGAGACACGTCTTGCCAAAGACGTCGCCGCGCACCTCGGCATCTTTGATGAAGTCCTCGGGACCGAGAACCAGAATCTCGCGTCCACCAACAAGCGCAAGGCGCTGGTCGCGCGCTACGGCGAACTGGGCTTCGAGTACGTCGGCAACTCGTCGGCTGACCTGAACGTGTGGGGCTCAGCAAGCGTCGTGCATGTGGTGAACCCAGAGTTCGGCGTGCTTGGGCGCGCGCGCCAGTTGAGCCGCATGGGACAGGTGTTCGATGATCGCGTGAGCTACCTGCGTGTGCTTCGCAAAGCGCTGCGCCTGCACCAGTGGGCAAAGAACCTGCTGGTTTTCGTGCCGTTGCTGGCGATCCATCAGATCACGAACCTCGACCTGTTGCTCAACGGCGTACTCGCCTTCATCTGCTTCGGCATGTGCGCTTCGAGCGTGTACATCCTGAATGACCTGCTCGACCTGAAGGACGACCGGCAGCATCGCACCAAGCGCAACCGACCTCTCGCGGCCGGCACCTTCCCGATGGTGCACGCCATGGTCTGGATGGTGGCGCTGCTTGTGGTGGCGTTCGGCGTGGCGCTCCTGTCGTTGCCGTGGCGGTTCGCGCTCGTGCTTTGCGCCTACTATGTACTGACACTGGGCTACTCGCTCTGGCTCAAGCGGCTGGTGATGGTCGACGTGATCACGCTGGCGATGCTCTACACAGTGCGCGTAGTTGCCGGCGCAGCGGCCATCGTCGCGCCCCTGACGTTCTGGATCCTCGCGTTCTGCATGTTCATGTTCCTGAGCCTCGCGTTCGTCAAGCGCTACACGGAGCTTTACGACGCCAAGGAACAGCGCAAGGGCGACGCCGTGCCCGGTCGCGGCTACCAGCTGCAGGACTTCGAACTGCTCGCGTCCCTCGGCGGCTCCTCGGGCTACCTGTCGGTGCTGGTGCTGGCACTCTACATCAACGACACCACCGCATTGACCCTCTACGGGCACCCCAAGCTCCTGTGGATGGCCTGCCCGCTGCTCCTCTTCTGGTTGAGCCGCGTCTGGCTGATCGCGCACCGCGGCCAAATGAACGATGACCCCATCGTCTTCGCGCTGCGCGACCGTGTGAGCCAGTTGATCGGCCTTGCGTTCGCAGGCACTTTCATCCTCGCTTCGCTTTGAACCCGCGCACTCGCCTGTCCTGGGGAAGGTACCCGCAGCACCCGCAGACGGTCCATCCTGTCCAGTGGCCTTCGGAAGTCGGCGGGGCCGTTACTGCCGCGCTCGAGGCCGGCCCAGGCGGCACCCTGGCTTTCGGCATGGGCCGCAGCTACGGCGACTCGTGCATGGCCGAATCGGACCACGTGGTCGCTACGGCAGGTTTCGACCGCGTGATCTCGGCGGACTGGGACACCGGCACGATCGTGGCCCAGCCGGGCTTGACCCTCGGCGCACTGATCGACATGGCCCTGCCGCGCGGCTGGTTCCTGCCCGTCACGCCCGGCACCAAGTTCGTCACGCTCGGCGGCGCGGTCGCCAACGACGTGCACGGCAAGAACCACCATGTGACGGGCACCTTCGGCCGCCATGTCAGGCGCCTCGCGCTGCTGCGGACCGACGAGGGCATCGTCGAGTGCTCGCCCGAAGTGAACACCGACCTGTTCGAGGCGACCGTCGGCGGGCTCGGGCTCACGGGCATCGTGCTGTCGGTCGAACTTCAACTGCGCCGCGTTGCATCGGCCTACGTGGACCAATGCGCCATCAAGTTCGGCGGCCTCGACGAGTTCTTCGCACTGTCGGCCGAGCTCGATACGCGCCACGAATACGCGGTCGCCTGGGTCGACTGCCTGGCCACAGGACGGCAGGCGGGACGGGGCCACTACATCGTCGGCAACCATGCAACCGACGGCCGGCTGCAGATCGCGGCACCACGGCCCAAGAGCATGCCGGTGGACCCGCCCTTCTCGCTGGTCAACGGGCTGACGCTCAAGGCCTTCAACGCCCTCTACTACCACCGCCAGCAAACGAAGCGCGTGACGTCGGTCGCGGGCTACGACCCCTTCTTCTATCCGCTGGACGGACTGCTGCACTGGAACCGCATGTACGGACGTGGCGGTTTCCAGCAATACCAGTGCGTGATTCCCCACGCGAACGCCCGGGACGCGATCCGCGCGATGCTCTCGGAGATCGCGCGCAGCGGCAGCGGCTCCTTCCTCGCGGTGCTCAAGCGCTGCGGCGACATCCGCTCGCCGGGCCTGCTCTCGTTTCCGCTGGAAGGCGTATCGCTCGCGCTCGACTTCGCCCAGCGCGACACCGCCAACGCCGCCCTGTTCACGACGCTCGACGCATTGGTCGACGAAGCGGGCGGACGCCTCTACCCGGCCAAGGATGCGCACATGGGCGCCGCCCATTTCCAAAAGGCCTACCCCGCATGGCCCCGCGTCGAAGCGCTTCGCGACCGCCATCTGCAATCCCGCTTCTGGAAGCGGGTCACCCAACAGGTCATCAGCACCTCATGACGATAAAAAACATCCTGATCATCGGCGCGACCTCCGGCATTGCCGAAGCCGTGGCGCGTCGCTATGCCGCGTCGAACTGCAACTTCGTGCTTGTGGGCAGGGACACCGCCAAGCTCGACGTCATCGCCGGCGACCTCGCGGCGCGCGGAGCGGCAAGTGCTCACGTGCTGCCCTGGGATGCGAACGACGTGTCGCAGGCCGGCGCGACGATTGCGAGCGCATGGCAAGTCCTCGGGACGGTGGACCTCGCGCTGATCGCGCACGGCTCGCTGCCGGACCAGGCACGTGCCGAGGAAGACCTCGCCTATGCCATCGAACAGTTCCGCCTCAACGGCGAGAGCGCCGTCGTCTGCATGCTGGCGCTGGCGCAGCATTTCCGCAAGCAAGGCAACGGCACGCTGGCGGTGATCGGCTCGGTGGCCGGCGACCGGGGCCGGCCGACCAACTACGTGTATGGCGCGGCCAAAGGCGCCGTGGAAGACTGTGCATCGGGCCTCCGGGCGAACCTCTTCAAGCAGGGCGTGCACCTGCTGCTCATCAAGCCGGGCTTCGTGGCCACGCCGATGACGGCGCATCTGGAACTGCCGGGTGCGTTGACGGCCTCGGCCGACCAGGTGGCGCAGGACATCCAGCGCGCGGTGGCGCGCGGCAGCGACGTGCTCTACACGCGCTGGTTCTGGCGCTGGATCATGCTGATCATCAAGAGCATCCCCACCAGGATCTTCAAGCGCCTGAGCCTCTGACGCGCTCCGCGCCCCCAAGACAAATCACGCACAACCCATGAACAAGAAAATCGTACTGCCCGGCGGCGCCGGCCTCGTGGGCCAGAACCTGGTGGCCCGGCTGCGGGCCCGCGGCTACACGGACATCGTCGTGCTCGACAAGCACGAGCACAACCTCGCCGTCCTGCAGAAGACACAGGCTGGCATCACCGTGGAGAACGCCGACCTCGCCAAGCCGGGCACCTGGCAGCGGCACTTCGAAGGCGCGCACACCGTCGTCATGCTGCAGGCGCAGATCGGCGGCATCGACTACCAGGAGTTCGAGGACAACAACGTCTCTTCGACCGAGCTCATCCTCGAAGAGATCCGCAAGCACAAGATCCCGCAGCTGGTCCACATCAGCTCGTCGGTGGTGGAGTCGGTCGCGGACGATTTCTACACGCGCAGCAAGAAGGAGCAGGAGCGCATCGTGCTGGAGAGCGGCATCGAGTGCCCGATCCTGCGGCCGACGCTGATGTTCGGCTGGTTCGACCGTAAGCACCTGGGCTGGCTGTCGCGCTTCATGGCGCGCGTGCCGGTGTTCCCGATTCCCGGCAACGGCAAGTTCATGCGCCAGCCGCTGTACGTGGGGGACTTCTGCAACGTGATCATCAGCTGCATCGAGAACAACGTGCGCACCGGCATCTTCAACATCACGGGCCATGAGCAGGTCGACTACATCGACATCATTCGCGAGATCAAGCGCGTGACCAAGGCCAAGGCGCACATCGTGAAGATTCCCTACAGCCTGTTCTACGCGCTGCTGTGGGTGTGGTCGCTGTTCGACCGCAACCCGCCCTTCACCACGCAGCAGCTGCAGGCGCTGGTAGCGCGCGACGAATTCGAGGTCATCGACTGGCCCGGCATCTTCGGCGTGCGCAGCACCCCCTTTGCCGAGGCGGTCGAGGAAACCTTCAATCACCCGGTCTACAGCCAGGTTGCACTGGAGTTCTGAATGACAGCGTCCTCCACCTCGACCTCCACCCCCACTTCAGCCGCGCCGTCCCAGCGCATCGCGGTGCTCGGCGCCGGCCCCATGGGCCTGGCGGTGGCGTACCAACTGACGCTCGAAGGCCATCGGCCGGTGGTCTTCGAAGCCGACGACCGCGTGGGCGGCATGACGGCGGCGTTCGACTTCAGCGGATTGCAGATCGAGCGCTACTACCACTTCCACTGCATCTCCGACGCGGCCTTCCTGCAGGTGCTCGGCGAGCTGGGCCTCGCCTCGAAGATGAACTGGGTCGCCACAAAGATGGGCTACTGGTACCAGAACCGCCTGCAGGCCTGGGGCAACCCGGTCGCGTTGCTGCGCTTCAAGGGCCTGGGCCTCGTGGCCAAGTTCCGCTACGGCCTGCATGCATTTCTCTCCACCAAGCGCAACGACTGGAAGCCGCTGGACCGCCTGGACGCTACGGAATGGATCAAGCGCTGGGTCGGCGCCGAGGCCTACGAGGTGCTGTGGCGGCGTTTGTTCGACTACAAGTTCTACGACTACAGTTCGAACCTCTCGGCCGCCTGGATCTGGAGCCGCATCCGGCGCATCGGGCGCTCGCGCTACAGCCTCTTCAAGGAGAAGCTGGGCTACCTGGAGGGCGGTTCGCAGACGCTGCTCGACGCGATGAAGAAGGCCATCGAAAGCAAGGGCGGCGAGATCCGCCTGTCGTCGCCGGCCTCGAAGGTCGTGATCGAAGCGGGCGCGGTCAAGGGCGTGCAGACCGCGGCCGGCATGGAAGCCTTCGACAAGGTGATCAGCACGGTGCCGCTACCCTACGTGCCGCGCCTCATGCCGGACCTGCCGCCCGAGGTGCTGGCGTCCTTCGCGGCCCTGAAGAACATCGCGGTGGTCTGCGTGATCGCCAAGCTGCGCAAGCCGCTGACCGAGAATTTCTGGCTCAACATCAACGACCCCGAGATGGACATCCCAGGCCTCGTGGAATACAGCAACCTGCGGCCCCTGAGCCCGCACGTGCTGTACGTGCCGTTCTACATGCCAGGCGAGCACCCGAAGTTCCAGGACGCCGACGAGGTGTTCCTGGCCAAGGTGCGCGCCTACTGCATGAAGATCAACCCGAGCCTCACGGCGGACGACTTCGTCGACATGCGCGCGAGCCGCTACCGCTACGCGCAGCCGATCTGCGACCCGGGCTATCTCGACCACCTGCCGCCGGCCGCGCTGCCGGTGAAGGGTCTGTGGGTGGCCGACACCTCGTACTACTACCCTGAAGACCGCGGCATCTCGGAGAGCATCGGATTCGGCCGCCAGCTGGCGACCTCCGCGGCCCTCGCCACGCTGCAGGCCGCCAACGCATGAGGCACATGCCGTGGTGATTCCCCAGTTCCTGCGCTTCCTTGTCGCCGGTGGCATCGCGGCGGCGGCCAACTACGGATCGCGCTTCGTGTTCAGCATCTGGCTGAGCTACAGCACCGCGATCGTGCTGGCCTACCTGGTGGGCATGATCGTCGCGTTCGCACTCATGCGGCACCACGTCTTCGATGCCAAGGCCGGCGACCTGCGCACGCAGGTCGCCAAGTTTGTCGTCGTGAATGTCTTCGCGGTGCTGCAGACGCTCGCCATCAGCCTGGTGCTGGTGCACTGGGTGTTTCCCGCCTTCGGCATCCAGAACCATGCCGAGGCCATCGCGCACCTGGTGGGCGTGCTGGTCCCCGCAGTCACGAGCTACTTCGGACATCGGATGCTGACGTTCAAATGAACTTCGGCGTTACTCAAACCCAGCGTTCCTTCTGGCCGACCCTCGTCTGCATCGGGGTCATGCTCTGCGTGATCGCTGGAGTTGCCACATCCGGCATCCCCGTCGTCCAGACGCTGAAAGACGCCAAGCCCTATGTACTGTTCTCGGTGGTGCTCGGGAGTGTCGCCCTCGCAGGCGCATGGTGGCGTGTGCACCCCTCCGGGCTTCTGCTCGCACTCTTCATCATCGTGTCAGCGCAGTTCATCGAGGTGTCCGCCTTCATTGCGATGCCGGCCCTTTTGCTGGCGTGTGCCGTCGTGGGGAGAAGAGTCGCCAAGCGCTTCGGGGTGGACGACCTGCTGCTCACCACATTCATCGGCATCTTCGTTCTAACCGGTGTCATCGGCTGGACGTTGCCTTACAAGGTCCACACTCGTTTTGTCTACACGGTCTTGCTGGTCGGGCTGCTCTGGCTGGAGCGCCGTGCGGCGCGCGACGTGCTTGCAGTGACATGGCGCGGATGTGCCCAGGCCCTATCGAGCTCCAGGACTGCCGCAAGCCTGGCTCTCGTCGTAGCCATCGCATCACTGTCCACCTCATGGCTGCCGAGCATCTTCTTCGATGACCTGGCCTACCACTCGATGCTGCCGACGCAGCTGATCCACCTGGGCTTCTACCGGTTCGACGTGGCAACACAGGTCTGGGCGATCGCACCCTGGGCCTCCGACATCGTGCACGCGGTGGTGGGTGTCCTGGCCAACACGGAATCGCGTGGGGCCGTCAACATCGGATGGTTCTGGCTCGCCTGCTGTGCGCTGTGGCGCTTCAGCACCCTCATCGGACTTGGCGACAAATGGAAGTGGCTGGCCATTGCCCTTTATGCCAGCCAGCCCTACATCAGCGGCCTCTTCGGGACTGCGCAGGTCGAGAACGAGCTGGTTCCTCTTACGCTCGCGCTGGCTATCCTCAGTGTGCAAATCTGCAGAGACAAAGACCCGAACGCGATCTATCTGGTCGTGATGCTCGCGGGATTGTTCGCCGCCCTGAAGGCATCGCAGGCGTTGGTGATTGCGCCCTTCATCCTTGTCTGCGCGCCCGCACTGTTCAGGGCCAACCTGCGCAAGCTGCTGATCGCAGCGGCCATCGCCCTCGCCTTGGGCAGCTCGAGTTATGTCTATGCCTGGCTTGCCACGGGCAACCCCCTACTGCCCCTGTTCAACGCCTACTTCAAGTCACCGTTTTTCCCGGTCACGAATTTTCATGATGGACGTTGGTCGCAAGGCGTGAACTGGCGCAGCGTGTGGGACCTCACATTCGCGACCGAGAGATACCAGGAGACCAGTGCTGGCGGTGCGGGGCTTTCGGTTCTCGCGCTGAGCGTCCCGCTGCTCGCGACGCTGGCCATTGCGGCGCTGCGCCGAACGACCCTCTGGCTGCTGCTTGCGCTGGTGGGCATGTTCGCCGCGATCCAATACCTGCGCTACATCGCACCGCTCCTGATTGTTGCGATTCCGCTCGCACTGTTCGCCGTCGACAAGTATGTGGCCCCGAAGATCGCGATGAGTGCCATCGTCGCCCTGGTCGCCGCCAACCTGGTACTCATCCCGACGTCGATCTACCTGCTCAGAAACAAGCTGCTTCACACCCAGCTGAGTTCGTTGGTCAAAAAATCAAAGGGCGATGCAAACGAACAGATTCTTCGGAACTACGCCTTCGAGACCATCGCCGCCGCACATCTGCTCAAGGACCCCACTGAAGCCAAGGCCGTCTTCCTTGCTGACAAGGAGCGCCCATTCACGGCACCGTTCGCAGGCCGCGCCTTTGCTGAAAGCTGGTACGACACCTACTTTTCGACAGCCGGCGCCCAGGCGGACATTGACCTCACGGGCGAGCGCTGGAAGCAGCTTCTGTCGCTCAACGGTGTCGGCTTCGTGCTGGCGAAGAACGACCCGGCCGATCGCCCTGCCCTGCGCGCCATGCTGCAGACGGAGGCCGTGACCACACTGGTGGGCCCGACCCACACGCTCTATTGCCTGTGCAAGCCGCAGTCTGCGGCCGCCGGTGACACGCTCTACAAAACCCGAGACCTGAGCGCCCGACTCAGGCTGTTCTGAAACCCATGCGGCAACTCTTCCTCTTCGGCGTGGTCGGCGTGACGCAGCTCGTTGCCGACACGTTGATCTTCTACCTGCTGCTCAAGCTGTCGCTCACACCGTGGATCGCGAACTCGCTCTCCAGGTTTCTCGCGCTGACGCTCGGGTTTGCATTGAACGGTGCCATCACCTTCAGGCAGCCCGACAACACCGCATCGACCTCGAAGAAGAGCTTCGTGCGCCTGCTGATCCTGTGGTGCGTGCTGACCCTGGTGAGCTCGGGACTGGTCACTTTGGCAAGCCACCATGTCTCGGACCATCGCCTGCTCGCGGCCAAGCTGCTGGTCGAGCTGGTGCTGGCGTTCGTCTCGTTCCTCATTTCAAAGACCTGGGTCTACCGATGACGCCAACACCCGACACCCCCACCTCGCGCGCCATCGCAGTCGTCATCCCGTGCTACCGGTCGGGCGAACTGGCGCTCGACGTCATACGGCGCGTCGGCCCGGAGGTTGGCTGGATCTTCGTCGTCGACGACTGCTGCCCAGTCCAGACCGGCCAGACAGTGTCGAAGCACAGCACCGACCCACGGGTCAGCGTGCTTTTCCACAGGGAGAACCAGGGCGTGGGCGGCGCCGTGATCACCGGCTACGTCGCGGCGATGAAGACGGGTGCCTCGGTCGTCGTCAAGATCGACGGCGACGGGCAGATGGCACCGGAACGCATTCCACAGCTTTGCAGCCCGATCCTTTCGGGACAGGCGGACTACGTGAAAGGCAACCGCTTCCACATCGCGGGCGGCGTCGCTGCGATGCCGCCGCTTCGCCTCATCGGGAACGTCGCGCTCTCGTTCATCACCAAGGCGTCCAGCGGCTACTGGCAGCTGTTCGATCCGACCAACGGATACACCGCGATCCACACCCGTGTGCTTGCCGAACTGGACACGGAAAAGATCGCGAAGCGCTACTTCTTCGAGTCCGACATGCTGTTCCGGCTGAACCTGCTGCGGGCAGTGGTTTCCGAGATGCCGATGAAGGCGGCCTACGACGGCGAACCATCAAGCCTGAGCCCAATGAAGGTGATCGCCCCCTTCCTCAAGGGCAACACGCGCAACTTCTTCAAGCGCGTGCTCTACCGCTATTTCGTCTCGGACTTCTCGCTCGCCTCGCTGGAGCTGTTGTGTGCGATACCGCTGCTGGCGTTCGGCATCCTCTATGGTGCAGAGCATCTGCTCTCGAACCGCATCAGCGGCGGCATGGCCTCGGCCGGGACGGTGATGGCATCGGCCTTGCCGATCATCTTGGGGTTTCAGCTGCTGCTGTCGTGGCTCAACTACGACGTGTCGAGCCAGCCCACGCAGGCATTGCACCCGCAGCTGCCGCCGCTGATGGACGACGCACGGCAGCAAGGGGAGCAGCGCCCGCAAGCGCCACTCTGACCAGATCGATCAGTCGAACAGCGAGGCATTCGCCAGCAGCGAGGCCGCGGCGTCCTTGCCCGACAACTGCGGCTCGACGCCGGTCGCGGGCCATTCGATGGCCAGCTGCGGGTCGTTCCAGACAATGGCGCGCTCGTGGGCGGGCGCGTAGTAGTCGGTGGTCTTGTAGAGAAACTCCGCAGTCTCGCTCAGCACCAGGAAGCCGTGCGCAAACCCGGCAGGCACCCAGAGCTGCTTGTGGTTGTCTTCGCTCAGCTCGACACCCACCCACTGGCCAAAAGTCGGCGACGACTTGCGGATGTCGACGGCCACGTCGAACACCGCACCGCGCACCACCCGCACGAGCTTTCCCTGCGGTTGCTGGATCTGGTAGTGCAGCCCACGCAGCACGCCCTTGGCAGAGCGCGAATGGTTGTCCTGGACGAAATCGACATGCTTGCCGATCGCTTCGTCGAATGCTTTCTGATTGAAGCTCTCGAAGAAAAAGCCGCGCGCGTCGCCGAACACCTTGGGTTCGATCACGAGCACTTCGGGGATCGCGGTGGGCGTGGCCTTCATGAACGCACCTCGTCGCTCAGCAGGTGCTTCAAGTATTTGCCGTAGCCACTCTTCTCGAGCGGTGCGGCAAGCTTTTCGAGCTGCTCGGTCGAGATGAAGCCGTTGCGCCACGCGATTTCTTCGGGGCATGCGATCTTCAGGCCCTGCCGATGCTCCAGCGTGGCGATGAACTGCCCCGCTTCCAGCAGGCTGTCGTGCGTGCCGGTGTCCAGCCACGCATAGCCGCGCTGCATGATCTGCACGTTGAGCTGATCGCGGTCGAGGTACGCCTGATTGACCGCGGTGATCTCGAGCTCGCCGCGCGCGCTCGGCTTCACAGCCTTGGCGATGTCGACGACCTGGTTGTCGTAGAAGTAGAGGCCCGTGACCGCATAGCTGCTCTTTGGCTTGAGCGGCTTTTCCTCGATGCTGCTCGCCCTCCCCTTGGCATCGAAGGCCACCACGCCGTAGCGCTCGGGATCATGCACGTGGTAGGCGAACACCGTTGCACCCGAGGTCTTGGCGTCCGCATCGGCCAGCAGGTGGGCAAAGTCGTGGCCATAGAAGATGTTGTCGCCCAGTACCAGCGCACTCGGGTCATTGCCCACAAACTTGTCGCCGATGATGAATGCCTGCGCCAACCCATCCGGACTCGGCTGCACCGCGTACTGCAGGTTGATGCCCCACTGGCTGCCGTCGCCCAGCAGTTGCTGGAAGCGCGGCGTGTCCTGCGGCGTGCTGATGATCAGGATGTCGCGCATGCCGCCGAGCATCAGCGTGCTGAGCGGGTAGTAGATCATCGGCTTGTCGTACACCGGCAGCAACTGCTTGCTGAGCGCCAGCGTCGCAGGATGTAGACGGGTGCCCGAGCCACCGGCGAGGATGATGCCTTTGCGTTGCGTCGTCTTGGTCATGGATGTTCGTGTCTCTTGGCTTGCTCTGAGGATCTCAGAAGGTTTCGCGCAACATGCGAGCGACGCCGGACTGCCAGTCGGGCAGCACGAGGCCGAAGGTCGATTGCAGCTTGGAGGTGTCGAGGCGCGAGTTGTGCGGCCGCTTGGCCGGCGTCGGGAATGCGGTGGTGGGCACGGGCTCGACCGCTTCGGGGCTTGCCTTGAGTTCCACGCCTGCCGCCTTCGCCTGCTCGATCACGAAGCGCGCATAGCCGTGCCATGTGGTGATACCACCGGCCACCGCGTGATAGAGCCCGGACTTGGACGGGTCCTGCAGCGTCGCCCGAATGGCATGTGCCGTCACGTCGGCCAGCAGTTCCGCGCCCGTGGGCGCGCCGAACTGATCATCGATGACGGTCAGCTTGTCGCGCTCCTTCGCCAGCCGCAACATGGTCTTGGCAAAGTTGCCACCGCGCGCCGCATACACCCAGCTGGTGCGAAAGATCAGGTGCTTCGCACAGTGCTTGGCCACCAGTTGCTCGCCTTCAAGCTTGGTCTGGCCGTACACGCTGAGCGGCCCGGTTGCGTCGTCTTCCTTCCAGGGCTTGCTGCCACTGCCATCGAAGACGTAGTCGGTGGAGTAGTGAACCATCAGCGCGCCGATCTGCTGCGCGGCCTCGGCCACGACGCCCGGCGACGTGGCGTTCAGCTTGCGCGCGAACTCGGGCTCGCTTTCGGCCTTGTCGACGGCGGTATGCGCCGCTGCATTGACAACCACGTCAGGACGCACCTTGAGCACCGTTTCGGCCAGTTGCTCGGGACGGCTGAAGTCGGCGTTGAAATCCGTGCTGTCGAAATCAAGAGCAACCAGCTCACCCAGGGGCGCCAGGCTGCGCTGCAGCTCCCAACCGACCTGACCACCCTTGCCCAGCAGCAGCAACTTCATGCCGCAGCCTTCGTGTCGTACTGCTTCTCGACCCACTCGCGGTACGCGCCGCTTTGCACGTTGCGCACCCACTCACCGTTCGCGAGGTACCACTCGACGGTCTTGCGAATGCCGCTGTCGAAGGTTTCGGCTGGCTTCCAGCCCAACTCGGCCTCGAGCTTGCGCGCATCGATGGCATAGCGGCGATCGTGCCCCGGGCGATCGGTCACGTAGGTGATCTGCTCCTTGTATGGCTTGCCGTCGGCCTTGGGACGCAGTTCGTCGAGCAGCGCGCAAACGGTGTTGACGATCTCGATGTTGGGCTTCTCGTTCCAGCCGCCCACGTTGTAGGTCTCGCCGAGCTTGCCTGCTTCGAGCACGCGGCGGATGGCGCTGCAGTGGTCCTTCACGTAGAGCCAGTCGCGCACCTGCATGCCGTCGCCGTACACGGGCAGCGCCTTGCCGGCCAGCGCGTTGACGATCATCAGCGGGATCAGCTTCTCGGGGAAGTGGAACGGGCCGTAGTTGTTCGAGCAGTTGGTGGTCAGCACCGGCAGGCCATAGGTGTGGTGCCAGGCGCGCACGAGGTGGTCGCTGGCAGCCTTGCTGGCCGAATACGGGCTGTTGGGCTCGTACTTGTTCTCTTCGGTGAAGGCCGGGTCGGTCTTGGAGAGCGAGCCGTAGACCTCGTCGGTCGAGACGTGCAGGAAGCGGAAGGCAGCCTTCTGGTCGGCCGGCAGCGCGCTCCAGAAACCACGCACGGATTCGAGCAGGCGGAAGGTGCCGAGGACGTTGGTCTGCACGAAGTCTTCCGGGCCGTGGATCGAGCGGTCGACGTGGGACTCGGCGGCGAAGTTCACCACGGCGCGCGGCTTGTGCTCTGCCAGCAGGCGGTCGAGCAGCGCGCTGTCGCCGATGTCGCCCTGCACGAAGATGTGCTTCGGGTTGCCCTTGAGCGACGCCAACGTTTCCAGGTTGCCCGCGTAGGTCAGTTTGTCGAGGTTCACGACCGGCTCGTCGCTGTTCGCGATCCAGTCGAGTACGAAATTGGCGCCAATGAAGCCGGCGCCGCCGGTAACCAGGATCATGGAGTCCCCTGTTGTTGTGGAACGATTGCCCTTCGGCAGATCAACGGGCGATTATCCCATTGGCCAGAGGGGGCCAAGTCGCAGGTTTGGCGTCCACGCAAGCCCCGCCTACAATCGCGCCCAATGCAGGAGAGCGGGCCACCCAGGTGGCCCTACCGAAGGCGCAAACTCCCATAAACGCTCAGGTCGGTCCGAACAAGGGATCTGTACTGCACCAACTGATACAGCCGTCTGGAGAGCCACCACCCCACGAAACATGGCGGTGGTGCACCGAAGGAGCAAACCCGCTGCGGGTGCAGCAGGGTGAATCTCTCAGGTACCGAGGACAGGGGGAGCGGCAACTTGGACGGCGGCCGCCCGGTTGCTTGCTATTGAAAAAATAGCAAACCACGCCCGCCATTCAAGCGCTGCAACCTCAAAGGTACTTGAAATGCGCGTGATCGTTCTTGGCGCCGGCCTGCTCGGCGTGACTTCGGCTTACTACCTCCAGCAACTCGGCCACGAAGTGACCGTCATCGACCGGCAGGCCACGCCCGCCGCCGAAACCAGCTTCGCCAACGGCGGGCAGATCTCTGTCAGCCATGCCGAACCCTGGGCCAACCCGAGCGCACCGCTCAAGGTGCTGCAATGGCTGGGCAAGGAAGACGCGCCGCTGCTGTTCCGCATCCGCGCCGACATGCGCCAGTGGCTCTGGGGCCTGCAGTTCCTGCGCGAATGCACGCCGGCGCGCACAAAACACAACATCGAGCAGATCGTTCGCCTGGGCACCTACAGCCGCGACACGTTGCAGCAGTTACGCCGCGATACCGGCCTGAACTACGACCAGCGCACCCAGGGCATCCTGCATTTCTATACGACGCAGAAAGAATTCGACGGTGCCCTCAAGCCCGCCGAGCAGATGCGCGCCCTGGGCTGCGAACGCCTCGTGATCTCCGCCGACGAAGCCGTGAAGATCGAGCCCGCCCTCGCCCACATCCGCCCGAAGCTGGCCGGCGCCACCTATACGGCCGAAGACGAATCGGGTGACGCCAACCGCTTTGCGCGCGAACTCGTGGGCCTGGCCGCCGCGGCCGGCGTCAAGTTCCTCATGAGCCACACGGTCACCGCCCTGCGCGAAGCCGGCGGCAGCATCGACCACGTCGAAGCCACCGACGCCGAAGGCCGCTTCCAGCGCATCCGCGGCGACGCCTTCGTGCTCGCGATGGGTTCGCTGAGCCCGCTGTATGCCGCGCCGCTGGGCATCCGCCTGCCGATCTACCCGGCCAAGGGCTACTCGGTGACGCTGCCCGTGAAGGACGCCTCCAAGGCCCACCAGGTCTCGCTGACCGACGACGAATTCAAGCTCGTGTTCTCGCGCTACACCTCAGAGTCGGGCGACCGCCTGCGCATCGCCGGCACGGCCGAGCTCAACGGCTACGACCGCGACCTGAACCGCGTGCGCTGCGAAGCCATCGTGCGGCGCGTCGAAGAGCTGTTCCCCGGCGCCGGCGACACCACGCAGGCCCAGTTCTGGACCGGCCTGCGCCCCGCCACGCCGAGCAACGTGCCGTTGATCGGCAAGACCAAACTGCCGAACCTGTACCTGAACACCGGCCACGGCACGCTCGGCTGGACGCACGCCTGCGGCTCGGGCAAGTCGATCGCGCGGATCGTGAGCGGGCTGGTGCCCGAGGTCGATTTCGCGTTCACCGGCATGCCCGCACCCCAGCCGCGCATTTCGCAGCCCGCGATGGGCTGATCCGCCATCGAGCCCCAGGTCACGCCTTGAACGTGACCCAGGGCTTGAGCCGCACGGCGCAGCGGATCAGCCCCGCGCGCTCCTGTGCATCGATCACGGCGCCGATGGGCTTGTAGGCCTGCGGCGCCTCTTCGATCCGGCGCTCCTCGCGCAAGGTGACGCATTGCCAATCGGCGCTCTCGTCGCCGGGCGTTGGCCGCATCGCGCGCACCTCCTGCCGCCGCATGCGCCGCCCGGCGCCATGGCTGCACGACCACAGCCAGTCGTCATGGCCCAGCCCGGTCGCGAGATACGAGTGATCGCCCATCGAACCAGGAATCAGCGCGAGGTCCCCCTCGTGCGCCGGCGTCGCGCCCTTGCGGTGGATGTTCATGCCGTGCTCGCGCAGCACCACGTTGTGCGGCATGTCGACCACGAGCCTCGACGCGGTGGCACCGAGCAGTTCCGCAAAGTCCTTGCGCACCAGCTCGGCCAGCACAACACGGTTGGCCCACGCATAGCGTGCCGCCACGCCCATCGCCTCCAGGTACTCCTGCGCCAACGGTCCCGTCAGGCCGTACAGGCCGCTCTTCGGATGGCGCAGGCCCTTGGGCCATTCGTTGCGGGCGCGATCCATCCATCGGCCGCCGACATGAAAGCCGATGTCGCGCGAGCCGCTGTGGATCATCACGACCACCTCGCCCGCCTTCAAACCCGCACGGTAGGCCGCGTGCCGGTCCATCACCTGGTCAACCACCTGGAGCTCGACGAAATGATTGCCGCTGCCCGGCGTGCCCAGGCACGGGTCGCGGAACACTTCATGCCGCGCACCGGTGTAGGCCTCGGGCGCATGCTGGGCGCTGCCGCCGAAGCTCGCCAGGCCAATGCAAGCGTCGATCTCGGCCTGCATCCGCTCGCGGTCGCACGAAGACCACAGGCCATCGCTTCGCACAGCCTCCAGGAACGCCGATGGCCCCACGTCGAACAACGCCTTGAACGCCGTCGTGTGCACCGGCACATCGCGCCCGTTGTCGAGCAGGCTGCGCGTGAGCCGCTCGATCAGCCGCGTCTTGTGCGGCGCCACCTGGTCCAGCGTGAGGCCGGTGGTCAGCAGCCGCATGCCGCAGTTGATGTCGGTGCCCACCGCAGCGGGAATGACGAAGTCGGCGTCGGTCGCCACGACGCTGCCGACCGGCGCGACCGAGCCCGGATGAAAGTCCGGCGTCGCGCAGGCCTTGCACACGCCCTGCGCGCCGTCGGGCGAGCGCACGCTGGCAAAGGCCAGCAACTGGTTGACCGCCTTTTCTTCCAGCGGAAGGCTGGGCGGCAGGAGCACCGTGGCCTGCGAAGCCTCGTTGTGCAGGTGATAGACGCCGTCGCGGTAATCGACGGCAATGCCCGCGCGCGAAAAGGCACGCTGGAGCCTGGAGAAATGAGGGTTGCTCATGGCTGCTGTTCCATTGCGGAAACCGTGTCGGTTTCCTGCCCCGGACCACATCGCGTGGCGAGGCGAAAGAGATCGACCGCGCGCTTTTTCAGAACACGCGGTTGGCTCTTTCTTGCAGCAGCAGAGATTCAAGAAAGCGGGCGGATTTTAGCGACGCTTGCCGCCGTCCGAAACCCGCCCGTCGTTTTTTTGCCCGTCGAAGGCGCCAGGTCAGTCGGGCGCCGTAAACACCGTCAGCACACCCGTATACCCATACAGATGGTGCCGGGCGATCTCGCCCGCCGCGAAGAAGCCGACCAGCGGCACGTCGCCGAGTGCGTGGCGCACGATCTGCAACTCGGCGCCGGGTGCGCCGAAGTGCGGCCCGCCGCGCCCGGAGCAGCTCACGTACACCGCCCCCGCGATGCGTCGCGCCGGATGCGGCGCCGCTTCGGCCTCGCCCGCTGCGACCGCGCGCGCGGTCGCCAGCGTCTGCTCTTCCGGCTCCAGCTCCTCGCGGATTTCCGCGCAGATGCGCATCAGGTCGGCGCGCGCGGCCTGCGCATTCCGGCGGCAGAAAGTCAGCCGCATGCCGGCTTCGGCGTTGTCGGCAATCGCGATGCCGCGCCGCGTGGGGTCCAGGCCGATGATGTGGCGCACCAGCACGTCGGCCCCCAGGTCGCCGGTGCGGCGAATGCCGTCGCTGCCCGCGTCGGCCAGGCCGACCAGCGTGCTGCGCACCGCGTCGATGGCCTCCTGTGGCCGGTCGAGCGACACCTGCAGGTCGGCCAGCAGCACGTCGAGCGCGGGCTCGCCATCGAGCTTGAGCAGCAGATTGCCGTCAGCCTCGGTGATTTCGCGTTCGCGCACGGCGCCCGAGCGCAGCGGCTGGCAGCCCTGCGTGACACGCGACACCAGCCGCACGCCCTCGCCGAACACCACCCCCGACAGGCCGCCCGAGAACACACCACCCGCCGCGCCATGGCCGCGGATGTTGCCGTTGCCGCCGACCGCGAACTGCAGCGCGCTGCCGCGGCCCGACGAGAGCCCGCCGAACAGGTAGCCGGTGTCGGTGCGGCCCGCCATCTCGGCGATCAGCTCCGACAGGTCGGGCGTGGCCGGGTCGGCGTGCACGAGCGCGGTGTGCGCCTCGAAACCGCTCATTTCGGAATTGCCCAGCGGCGCCACGCCCGAGAACACCCGGTACTGGTCGCTCGGCAAGGCGCAGAGCATCAGGCTCATGCCGGGTTCGTCGAAATACTCGGCGTTGTTGGCCGACACCCCGATGCCGACCGTGCCCGACCAGTCGGTCACCTCGGGCAGCTCGGCGCTCAGGTGGTCGAGGATTTCCTGCGCATCGCTCGCATAGTGATCGGTGATGTAGAGCAGCCCGAGCGTCGGCGACGGCGCGTAGTCGGGCAGCGCCATCTGCGCGCGCAACTGGGCCAGCACGAGGCCGGCCGCCATGCGCCATTGCGGATGGGTGGCATGACCGGAGGGAAACAACTTCATGATGCGTGCCGACCCGTTCTCTTCAAAAAATATAGGTGTATGACGTCAGCGCCGGCTGGAGGTTCGCTTGCGCGCGGCCGTCGACGTCTTCTTTTTGGCGGCGACCGGCGCCGCCGCTTTCTTCGCAGCCGCGGCTGGCCTGCGGGCCGCCGCTGCCGGCTTGCCCATCACCTTGCCGACCGCGTCAGCCAGCGGCTGGGCCATGGCCGGCACCTTGAGCTGGGCCGCGTCCTGCAGCGCCGAGCTGGCGATCTGCTGGAACTGTTCGGTAAGCGAGCCCCACCACTGCATCGGATCGACCACACCGGCGCCATCGGCAGCGGCAGCCGCCTTGGCCGCTGGCCTGCTGCGCGGCTTTTTCGGCGCTGGCGCTTCCTCGGGTTCGGCGTGGTCCTCAGCCTCGACCTCGGCCGGTTCAGGCTCTGGTGCTGCCGCAGCCGTCGCGGCCGCAGCAGCCGCAGGTGCCATCGCGGCCGCCTGCTTGGTGAACGCACTAGCGATGTCTTCCATCCGCACGTTCATGCCGCGCAGGGTCGACAGCGTCATCTTCTGCACTTCGAGCGCCTGGATCGTGGCCTTGAGCGCATGGCCGTTCTGTTCGAGCCAGTACTGGACGGTCTTCAGTTCCTGGATGCGCTTGTCGACCTCTTCCACGCTCAGCGTGGGCGCGACCCAGCTTGCAAGGCTCGGAATACCGGGCACCGAGCCGGTCCCGGCACCTGCCGCCGCGCCGCCGGCGAGGTTCTTCAGGAAGTCGAATCCGGGAACGAACTGGCTGAAGTCGAAGGGTTGATTGGCTTTGCTCATGCGGGAGGTCTCCTGGCTGGGTTTTCTTGTGTTGCCAGCTTACTCCAAGCCCCTGGCCATTGACCTCCACGCGCCGCCTTTTGGCAACGGCCCCATCCCTTGGCGAAACACCACGGAACCGGCTCTGCCGGGCCGTCGGTGTTGCCCCCGGCAGGGGGCTGGAGAAGCAACACGAAGTGCGCGAAGCCTGGGGCGAGTCAGAGCTCGCTGCGAACCTTGCTGAAAACCTTCCAGAACGTGGCGTCCTGCGAAGTCGCGAAGTTGATCCGCATCATGGTGCTCGGCGGCCGCCGCGCATGGAACAGCGAGCCCGGTGCCAGCAGGTAGCCCTGGTCGAGCATGCGCTGGGTCAGCGCGTCCGTGTCGACGCCGGTGTCGACCCAGCCGAACAGCCCCGCCGGCTCCGATGCGAAGGTGCAGCCATGTGACATCGCCAGCTTCACCGCCCGCCCCCGCGCCCCGTCGAGCCGGATGCGCACGCGCTCCGAATGCCGGCGCAGCTGCCCCTGGTCGATGCACCACGACAAGGCCCGCTCGAACAGCGTGGGCGAGGTCAGCGTGGCCAGCAGCTTGGTCTCGAGCAGCCGCTCCTTCAGCGCGGGCGGCGCGGCCAGGAAGCCGATGCGCCAGTTGGGCGCCAGGATCTTCGCGAAGCCGCTCACGTAGATCGTGCGCTGCAACCCGTCGAGCGCACTCAGCCGCGTGGCGTGCTCGGGCGCGAGGTGGCTGTAGGTGTCGTCCTCGACGATATGGAAGTCGTGCTCGTTGGCCAGCTTCAGCACGCGGTGCGCGCTGCCGGGCGTCAGGCTGTAGCCGGTCGGGTTGTGCAGCACGCTCACGCTCACGAACAGCTTGGGGCTATGCAGCTTGCAGTACTGCGCCATCACTTCCAGGTCGGGCCCGTCGGCGCGGCGCGGCACCGGCAGGATGCGCATGCCCAACGCCTCGAGCCGCGCGAATTCGAGCGCCCATCCCGGCTCTTCGACCATCACCGGATCGCCCGCGCGCAGCAACGTGCGGCTCACGATGTCCAGCGCGTGCGTGGCGCCGATGGTGGTGACGATCTGGTCGGGCGTGGCCGGCACGTTGATGCCTACCAGCTTTTGCGACAGGCTGCGGCGCAGGCTGATGTCGCCGGACGGCTCCCCGTACTGGAGCGACAGCTCCTGCAGCGCCGCTGTACTGGTCATGCGCCGCACGGCCGTCGGCATGAAGGTCGATGCCATCCAGTCCGGCGGAAAAACGCCCATGCCCGGCTGCGGCTTGTCGCTCGGGCGGTGGAACATGCTGCGGATCAGCGAGCTGGCGTCGGCCGGTACACGCGAGGCCATCATCTGCACCGCCAGCGCCGCCGGCATAGCGCTCACGCCGTTGGCATCCGCGCCGTGGCCGGAAGGGCGGCCGTCCTGTGCCGGCGCGGAGTCCCGCACGTAAAAGCCGCGCTGCCGGCGGGCCTCGACCAGCCCCTGCGCCAACAACTGGTCATATGCCGCGACCACCGTGTAGGGGCTCACGCCCTGCTGCCGCGCGCACTCGCGCACCGAGGGCAGGCGGGCCCCGGGCGGCAGCAGGCGGGTGCGGATGCGCTCGGCCAGCCGGTCGGCCAGTTGCCCGGTCAGCGACTGTGTGGAGGTGCGTGTCAGCATGCGGCTCGGGGGAGAAAAGGCGCTGTGTCGAAAGAATGACCAATACAGATGCCGTGATTGTTCGACCATCTGTACCGGAACTGTAATGGTCGCAAGTTTAGAGTGTGTGTCATGAACTGGCAAGAATTCACCGCGCTGCTGGTGCTGGCCACGGCGATGAGTTTTTCGCCCGGGCCCAACACCACGCTGTCCACCGCCCTCGCGGCCAATGGCGGCCTGCCGCGCGCCATGCGCTTCGTGGTCGCGGTGCCGATCGGCTGGACCTTGCTGCTGGTGCTGTGCGCCGCCGGCCTTGGCGCGCTGGTGGTGGCGGTGCCGTCGCTGCGCCTGGCCATCAAGGCCGTGGGCATCGGCTACCTGCTGTGGCTGGCCTACAAGCTCAGCGGCAGCGCCACGCTGGGGCGCGCCGACGGCGCCAAGCTCAGCGTCGGCTTCGGCCAGGGCGTGATGCTGCAGTTCGTCAACATCAAGGCCTGGCTGCTGGCGCTCACGCTG
Organism: Variovorax sp. VaC1; assembly: GCF_043658315.1. Lineage (NCBI taxonomy): Bacteria > Pseudomonadati > Pseudomonadota > Betaproteobacteria > Burkholderiales > Comamonadaceae > Variovorax > Variovorax sp. VaC1. The sequence goes on from NZ_JBIGLT010000004.1 coordinate 498,242, forward strand.
GTGGCCGGCTGGATCGCGGGCCAGTCCGACGCGCTCGGCCGCTTCGCCATCGTGGCGCCCGTCATGCTGTTCTATGCCTTCGTCAGCAACTTCACCTATGCGCTGGTCGGCGCGCTGCTGCGCGAATGGCTGGCCAAGGGCGCGCGGCTGCTGTGGTTCAACCGCGCAATGGGCCTGGTGCTGGTGCTCACCGCCTGGTGGATGGTGAGCGTATGAAGCTCGACATCAAGGACGAAACGCTGGGCATGTGGCTCGGCGTTCTCGGGGTGGCCATGTTCGCCATCACCCTGCCGATGACGCGGCTGGCCACCGGCACGCAGGCCGCGCCGCAGCTGTCGCCGTGGTTCGTCACGCTCGGGCGCGCGGCGCTGGCGGGCCTGCTGTCGGCCATCTTCCTGTTGATCACGCGCTCGCCGCGGCCTGCATCGCACCAGTGGAGGCCACTCGGCATCGCGGTGCTGGGCAACGTCATCGGCTTTCCGCTGCTGCTGGGCTACGCGCTGCGCGTGGTCACGGCCAGCCATGCGGCGGTGGTGACGGCGCTGCTGCCGCTGGTCACGGCCGCCGTGGCGGCCTGGGTGCTGCACCAGCGCGCGCGGCTGGGTTTCTGGCTCTGCGCCATCGCGGGCAGCCTGCTGGTGGTGGTGTTCTCGGTGCTGCGCGCCAGCCAGAGCGGACACGGCTTCGGCTTCGAATGGGCCGACCTGCTGCTGGTGGGCGCGGTCATCGCCGCGTCCTTCGGCTACATCTACGGCGCGCAGGTCACGCCGTCGCTGGGCGCCGAGCGCGTGATCTGCTGGGTCTGCGTGATGGCGCTGCCCGTCACGCTGCCGGCCACGCTGGCGATGTGGCCAACGCAGCCCATCGCCACGTCGTCCTGGCTGGGCTTCGTCTACGTCGGCATGTTCTCGATGTGGATCGGCTTCTTCGCCTGGTACCGCGGCCTGGCGCTCGGCGGCGCGCTGCGCGTGAGCCAGACGCAGCTGCTGCAGCCCTTCCTTTCGATCCTCGTGTCCATTCCGCTGCTGGGCGAGCCGCTCGACGTGGTGACGCTGGGCTTTGCGATCGCCGTGGTGGGCACGGTGCTCATCGGCAAGAAGCTGTCGCAGCCGCAGGCCGCGCCTGCACCCGGCGCATCCGCAGCATCCACCGCCGCGCCGCGCGCCGGCGTCGTCGGCCAGGGAAGAAGCTGATGTTCAGCCACATCACCGTCGGCTGCACCGACCTTCCCCGCGCCGCCGCCTTCTACGACGCGCTGCTCGCGCCGCTCGGCCTGAAGCGCCGCGCCGTCACGCCCGACGGCGGCCCCGAGGCGGCCTGCTGGGTCGCGCCGGCGCAGGCGCTGCCGCGTTTCTATGTGTACATCCCGCTGGACGGCGAACCCGCCAGCGTCGGCAACGGCAGCATGGTCGCGTTCAGCGCGCCGGCGCCGCATGCCGTCGATGCCGCCCACGAGGCGGCCCTGCGCCACGGCGGACGCGACGAAGGCGCGCCTGGCCCACGCCCACGCTACGGCCAGGGCTATTACGGCGCCTACCTTCGCGACCCGGACGGCAACAAAATCCATGTTGTGTACCGTGGCGACCTCCCGCCGGACTGAAAAACCCCGGCCAGCCCCGATCCGACTCTTTTTTGAATCTCACCTCACCGACTGAAAGAAGAAAACCATGAACTGGAAACTCGCCGCCCGCGCCGCCAAGATGAACCCCTCGGTGCTGCGTGAAATCCTCAAGGTCACCGAGCGCCCCGGCATCATCAGCCTGGCCGGCGGCCTGCCCTCGCCCAAGACCTTCCCGATCCAGGCCTTTGCCGATGCCTGCGCCGACGTGCTGCACAACGACGGCCAGGCCGCCCTGCAGTACGCCGCCAGCGAAGGCTACGCGCCGCTGCGCCAGGCCGTGGCCGACATGCTGCCGTGGGACGTCGACGCCTCGCAGGTGCTGATCACCACCGGCTCGCAGCAGGGCCTGGACCTCGTGGCCAAGGTGCTGATCGATCCGGGCAGCAAGGTGCTGGTCGAAACGCCCACCTACCTTGGCGCGCTGCAGGCCTTCGGCCCGATGGAACCCAACCCCGTGGGCGTGGCAAGCGACGACGAAGGCGTGATCGTCGACGACCTCGTGGCCAAGGCCAAGGACGCGCGCTTCGTCTACCTGCTGCCCAACTTCCAGAACCCGACCGGTCGCACCATGACCGAGGAGCGCCGCGCCGCCGTGTCGGCCGCTGCCGCAGCCGCCAACCTGCCGATCGTCGAAGACAACCCGTATGGCGAGCTCTGGTTCGACGAAGCCCCGCCGCTGCCGCTGGCCGCGCGCAACCCCGAAGGCGTGATCTACCTGGGTTCGTTCTCGAAGGTGCTGGCACCCGGCCTGCGCCTGGGCTTCCTGGTGGCGCCGAAGTCGATCTACCCCAAGCTGCTGCAGGCCAAGCAGGCCGTCGACCTGCACACGCCGATCTTCACGCAGCGCATGGTGTCGGCCGTCATGAAGGACAAGTTCCTCGACCGCCACGTGCCCACCATCCGCGCGCTCTACAGGCGCCAGCGCGACGCGATGATCGCCGCGCTCAAGCGCGAGATGGCGGGCCTGGACGTGAAGTTCAACGCGCCCAAGGGCGGCATGTTCCTGTGGGCACGCCTGCCCGAGGGCATCGACACCGTGACGCTGCTACCCAAGGCCGTCGAGCGCAACGTGGCCTTCGTGCCCGGCGCGCCGTTCTACGCGGGCCAGGGCGATCCGCGCACGCTGCGCCTGTCCTTCGTGACGGCCAGCGTCGAAGAGATCGACGTGGCCATCGCCGCGCTGGCGCAGACGCTGCGCGAAGAACTGGCGCTGCTGGGCGGCAAGCAACTCGCGGCCGCGCAGGCTTAGGCCCCCTCCACCGCCCCTGGCCATGACGACCGTCACGGCCAGGGCGGCCCGACAACAGACCCGGACCAGGATCATCCTCATGATCGGACTCGCAACCCTCTCGCTCTTCCTGCTCGCGGTGCTGGCGCTGTTCCTCTCGCCGGGCCCGAACATGGCTTTCGTGATGTCGCATGGCGTGGCCCACGGCCCGCGCGGCGGCTTCGCGGCGGCCGTCGGCATCACGGCCGCCGACCTGGTGCACACGCTGTTCGCCGCCACCGGCGTGACCGCGCTGATCGCCGCATGGCCGCCCTCGTTCGACGTGCTGCGCTATGCGGGCGCGCTGTACCTGGTCTGGCTCGCGGTGCAGGCGCTGCGCAGCGGCAATGTCCTTCGCACGGGTGCGCAGGCAGAGGCCGCCGGCTTTGGCCGCATCGTGCGCATGGCGCTGCTGAACAATCTCGTCAATCCGAAGGCGCTGCTGTTCTTCATGGTCTTCCTGCCGCAGTTCGTCGATCCGGCGCGCGGCAGCGTGCCGCTGCAACTGGTGCAGCTCGGCGTGGTGCTGTCGATGGCCGCATTGGCCTTCAACACGCTGCTTGGCGCCTGCAGTGGCCAGGTCGGCCGCTGGCTGGAACGCCGCCCCGGCGCCGCCAGGCTGCAAAGCAACCTGCTCGCCGTCGTGATGCTCGGACTGGCCGTGCGCCTGCTTTTCCTCGACCGACCCACGCCCCGCTGAAGGCGAACACCCCATGAACGTTCTGAAGATCGCAGCCTTCTCGGATGGCGAGACGGGCGGCAACCCTGCCGGCGTCGTCATTGGCGATGCATTGCCGCCTGAAGCCCGGATGCAACGCATCGCGGCAGAGGTCGGCTTCTCTGAAACCGCCTTCGCCGCACCCATCGGCAACGGCTGGCGCGTGCGCTACTTCTCGCCGCAATCCGAAGTGCCGTTCTGCGGCCACGCCACCATTGCGCTGGGCGCCGCACTCGCACTGCAACGCGGCGACGGCGTGTTCGCACTGACGCTCAACCAGGCGCAGATCACCGTGGAAGGCCGGCGCGATGGCGATGTGATCGCGGCCGCGCTGCAGTCACCGCCCACGCACAGCGCGCCCGCGGCGCCCGAACTGGTCTCCGACGCACTCGCCCTGTTCGGCTATGCGCCAGGCGATCTCGATCCCCGCATTCCACCGGCCGTGGCCCATGCCGGCGCGAACCACCTGGTGCTGGCGCTCCGGAGCCGCAAGGCGCTGTCCGCCATGCACTACGCGCTGGAGGCCGGCCGCGCGCTGATGCAGCGCGCGGAGTTGACGACCATCGTGCTGGTCCATGCCGAAAGCCCGCAGCGCTTTCACACGCGCAACCCCTTCGCCTCCGGCGGCGTCTATGAAGACCCGGCCACCGGCGCCGCGACGGCCGCGCTCGCCGGCTACCTGCGCGACATCGCGTGGCCCCACGGCGGCGCCATCGACGTGGTGCAGGGCGAAGACATGGGCATGCTGTCGCGCCTGCACGCCGACATTCCGCCCACGCCGGGCAGCTCGATCCGCGTGTCGGGCACGGCGCGCGTCATGGCCGCCTGAGCCCCCGTTGAACCGAACGAACAAACAAAGAAACAAGCAAGGAAAGAACCTCATCCATGCTCAACATCTGGGGCCGCATCAGCTCGATCAACGTCCGCAAGGTGGTGTGGTGCGCGCAGGAACTCGGGCTCGATTTCCAGCGCACCGAGGCCGGCGGCAAGTTCGGCGTGGTGCAGACGCCTGAATACCTCGCGCTCAATCCGAATGCGATGGTGCCCACCATCGACGACGGCGAAGGCGCCGGGCACGTGACGCTCTGGGAGTCGAACGTGATCGTGCGCTACCTCTGCGCCCGGCACTCGCATGGCGAGTTCTATCCGGCCGAGCTGCCCGCGCGCTTCGACGCCGAGCGCTGGATGGATTGGCAGCAGACCACGCTGAACCGCGCCAGCCGCGATGCTTTCGTGCAATGGGTGCGCACGCCGCCGTCGGAGCGCCAGCCCGCGCTCATCGATGCCTCGGTGCGTCAGAGCGAAGCGCTGTTCGCGATGCTCGATGCCCACCTCGCGCAGCGCCCCTACATGGCCGGCGAGCGCTTCACCATGGCCGACATTCCCGTCGGCTGCGAAGCCCACCGCTGGTTCGGCCTGCCGGCCGCCGAGTACCACCGGCCGAGCTGGCCGAATGTCGAGCGCTGGTACGCCGATCTGCTTTCCCGCCCGGGCGCACGCGGTGTGCTCGACCTGGGACTGGAATGACCCCCAGTCTTCGCGCACTTCGTGTCGCTTCGCCAACCCCCTTGCAGGGGGCGACACCAGTGGCCCGGCAAAGCCGGTTCCACGGTGTCCCCCTGACTGACATTGCCCATTGACCTGACCCGTTTGAATTCGATGAAATCCCGCCCCTTCCAGCAAGTCGACGTCTTCACCGCCACGGCCTACCGAGGCAACCCGCTTGCCGTGGTGGTCGACGGCACCGACCTCGACGATGCCGCGATGCAGCGCTTTGCGCAGTGGACCAACCTGTCCGAAACCACCTTCCTGCTGCCGCCCACGGCACCGACCGCCGACTACCGCGTGCGCATCTTCACGCCCGGCGGCGAGCTGCCCTTTGCCGGCCATCCGACCATCGGCAGCTGCCATGCCTGGCTGCGCGCCGGCGGCAAGCCCAAGGCGGCCGGCCTGGTGGTGCAGGAATGCGGCGCGGGCCTCGTGCCGCTGCGGCGCGAAGGCGAACGGCTGGCCTTTGCCGCGCCGCCGCTCAAGCGCAGCGCACCGAGCCCCGCGCTGCTGGCCAAGGTGGCCGGCGCGCTGGGCCTGAAGGCGCAGCAGATCATCGCGGCGCAGGTGCTCGACAACGGCCCGGTCTGGTTCGGCCTGCTGGTCAATGACGCAGACGCGGTGCTGCAGTTGCAGCCCGACCACCGCACGCTCCGCGAACTGGGTGTGAAGGCTGGCGTGGCCGGCGTGCCCACGGCGCTCGACACCTCGCCGCTGATCGGCCGCTCGAACCGCGAGGCGCGCGCCTTCGGCAACCGCCGTGCCGCCGAGTACAACGACGGCGCGAAGATCGACCTCGAAGTGCGCGCCTTCGCCGAGCCGGTCGGCGTGCAGGAAGACCCGGTCACCGGCAGCCTCAACGCCAGCCTGGCCGAATGGCTGATCGCCGACGGCCACATGCCCGAGCGCTACCTGGCCGCGCAAGGCCAGTGCCTGGGCCGCGCCGGCCGCGTGTACATCGAGCGCGACGCCGAAGGAAAGATCTGGGTCGGCGGCGACGCCGTGACCTGCATCGACGGCACCGTCACGCTATAGCCCGCACCGCGCCATGCACGCCCGCATCGACCACCTCGTGATCGCCGCCGCCTCGCTCGCCGAAGGCGTGGCGTGGTGCGAAGCCACGCTCGGCGTCGTGCCGGGGCCGGGCGGCTCGCATCCGCTGATGGGCACGCACAACCGGCTGCTGAACATCGCGAGCGACGCCTTTCCGGCCACCTACATGGAGCTCATCGCGATCGAGCCCGGCAAGCGGCCCTCGCGCCCGGGCACGCGCCGCTGGTTCGATCTCGACGATGGCGCGCTGCAAGCGGGCCTGGCACAACGCGGCCCGCGCCTGATCCACTTCGTCGCGCGCGTGCCCGATGCGCATGCCGCGTTGCACGCGCTCGCGCACGACGAGCACGCGCACATCGACCGCGGCCCCTTGCTCGAAGCCTCGCGCGACACGCCGGCCGGCCGGCTCGAATGGCAGATCAGCGTGCGCGACGACGGCCAGCGGCTCTTCTACGGCGCGCTGCCCACGCTGATCCAGTGGGGCCCGGTGCACCCGACCGACACGCTGCCGGACGTGGGCCTTGCGATGCGCGCGCTGCGTGCCGCGCATCCGCGCGCGGCCGACCTCTCGGCGGCGCTGTCGACCATCGGCATGACCGACATGGCGGTCACCGCCGGCCCGCCCAACCTCGTGGCCGTGCTCGACACGCCACTCGGCCCTGTCACCCTCGAATCCCAAGGACTCTGACCATGTTGAGCCTCACAGAAATCGCCTGGTTCGCCCTCGCCTCGCTGCTGCTCGCGCTCACGCCGGGGCCCAACATGATCTATTGCGTTTCGCGCACGCTGATCCAGGGCCGCCGCGCCGGCTTGATCTCGCTGGGTGGCGTGCTGATGGCCTTCCTGGTGCACCTGCTCGCGGCGGCGCTCGGCCTCACCGCGTTGCTGCTGGCCGTGCCGATCGCGTTCGACGCCATCCGCCTTGCCGGCGCGGCCTACCTGCTGTGGCTCGCATGGCAGGCCGTCAAGCCCGGCGGCAATGCGCCCTTCGAGGCCCGCGTGCTGCCGGCCGATCCGCCGGCCAAGCTGTTCCGCATGGGCTTTCTCACGAACCTGCTGAACCCGAAGGTGGCGATGTTCTACCTCTCGTTCTTTCCGCAGTTCATCCACCCCGAGCGCGGCTCGGTGCTGCTGCAGAGCCTGCAGCTGGGCATCGCGCAGATGACCACCAGCGCGGCGGTCAACACGGTGATGATCGTCGGTGCCGCGAGCATCACCGCCGTGCTGTCGCAAAGCGCGGGCTGGCTGCGCGCGCAGCGCTACGTGATGGGCAGCGTGCTGGCCGCACTGGCCGTGCGCGTGGCGCTGACCGAACGCAAGTAACTCCCCCGACCAAGGACGCCCGTGAGATTCACCCGTGAAGAGATCGAAGCCGCGCAGCGCACCGTGCACGCGGCCATGCCACCCACGCCGCAATACGCATGGCCGCTGCTCGCGCAGCGCCTGGGCGCCAAGGTCTGGGCCAAGCACGAGAACCACACGCCGGCCGGCGCCTTCAAGATCCGCGGCGGCCTGACCTACTTCGAGACCGTCGCGCGCGAGCAGCCCCAGGTGCGCCACGTGATCAGCGCCACGCGCGGCAACCATGGCCAGTCGGTCGGCTTCGCGGCGCGGCGCCACGGGCTGGCCGCCACCATCGTGGTGCCGCACGGCAACTCGCTCGAAAAGAATGCCGCGATGCGCGCGCTGGGCGTCACGCTGATCGAGCATGGCGACGACTTCCAGGCCGCCGCCGAACACGCGGCCGTGCTGGCCGAGCGCGATGCGCTGCACCGCGTGCCTTCGTTTCACCGCGAGCTGGTGCGGGGCGTGTCGACCGCGTATGTGGAGTTCTTCAGCGCACTGCAAGACACGCCGCCCGACGTGCTTTTCGTGTCCATCGGCCTGGGCTCCGGCTTTGCCGCCGCGGCCGCCGCGCGCGCGCATTGCGGCGCAAAGACAAAGCTCATCGGCGTGGTGTCCGCGCATGCCACGGCGTACCGCGATTCCTTCCGCGCGCGCAAGCCCGTCGAATCGCCGGTGACGACGCGGCTGGCCGACGGCATGGCGTGCCGCACGCCGGTGCCCGAATCGGTCGAAGTGATCCTGCGCGAAGCGGACGACGTCATCACCGTCACCGACGACGAGATCGCCGAAGCCATGCGCATCCTCTTCAGCGACACGCACAACGTGGCTGAAGGTGCGGGTGCTGCTGCGTTGGCTGCCGCGCTTCAGCAGCAGGAGCGTTGGCGCGGCAAGACGGTGGGCATCAGCGTAAGCGGCGGCAATGTCGATTCGGACATGTTCGCCGGCGTGCTGGGGCGCAGCGCGTCTTAAAGCATCGACTCGGGAATCACCAGCGACTGCAGATAGAGCTTGGCGCGCGTCGCCAGGTCCGCGCCGGGCTCTTCGTCGGTCTCCTTCACCGGCGGGTCGCTGTCCACGCGCCACCACTCCAGCGCGCTGTCGCTGCCCGGCTTGAGCCGGACCTGGAAGGCCGCGTGCTGCATCAGTTCGCCGAAGAAGGCGTGCGCCTCCTCGGCCAGCGCGGGGCAATCGATGCGCAGGCCGAACTCGGTGTTCAGTGCGTCCGAGCGCGGGTCCATGTTGACCGAGCCAAGGAAGAGAGTCTGGCGGTCGATCACCAGCGCCTTGGTGTGCAGCCGCACCTGAGCGCCCGCGCCGATGTTGCCGACGAACAGCGCCCGGCTCGCGTTCGGATGGATCTCGTAGATCTGCATGCCGTCCTGCAGCAGGCGGGCGCGATAACGGCGGTAGCCGGTGTGGACCACCGGCTCGTCGGTGGCCGCCAGCGAATTGGTGATGAGGGTCTGGCGGATGCCCCGCGCCGCGTTGCGGCGCATGCCCTCGAGTGCCGCCGCGCCCGGCACGAAGTACGGCGACGACGTGAGGATTTCGGATTGCGCCTGCTGCGCCGCCTCGCCCAGCAGCCGGCGGCTGGTGTCGACGAGCGCACCGCTGGGCAGGCGCCGCGTCTCCATCTGGCCCCAGGCCTTGGCCGGCGAATCGGCGAAAGCCTGCGCCGTGCCGAAGGCGAGCTTCACGCGGCCCGCCTTCAGTTCGTCGCCCAGGGTGACGCGACCCGACGGATCGGCCGTGCGAAACGGCACCGGCTCGGGTGTGTCGGGGCCATCCACCCGCGCGTCGAAATCGCGGTGGGCCGCACCGGGGTCGGCCGGCGCGTGCAGCACCGATGCCGCGATGCGCACCTGCGGCGCGTTCCAGTATTCGTCGAAGAGGCTCCCCATCTGCGGCAGCACCGCGCCCGCCACCAGCACGTCGTAGTCGAAGAAGTTGTCGTCGGCATCGCGCATGAAATACACGTCGCCGAGGTTGCGCCCGCCGGCCACGGCCAGCACGCCATCCGCCACGAACAGCTTGTTGTGCATGCGGCGATTGACGCGCGCGAAGTCGAACAGCGCAAGGCCGAAGCGCGTGGCCGTGGCGCCGCGCGTGGGGAAGGGATTGAAGATGCGCACTTCCACGTTCGGGTAGGCGCCCAGCCCTTCGAGCAGGGCGCCGATGTCTTCCGTGTAGAGGTCGTCCACGAGCAGCCGCACGCGCACGCCGCGCTGCGCCGCATTGCGCAGCTCCCGCAGCACCAGCCGGCCGGTCGCGTCGTTGTGCTGGTGGTAGTACTGCAGATCGAGCGAGCGTTGCGCGCCGCGCAGCAGCACGAGGCGCGTGTCCATGCTGGCCAGGCCCAGCATCAGCCGAAAGCCGCTGGCGCCGGGGTCGGCCCTCTCCATCGACGCGGCGGCGATGCGGTCGAGCGGCGTGGCCGGGCCCTGCACGGGCAACGAGGTGCTGGCGGTGCGTGGCCCTTCGTCGGGCAATGTCGCGCACCCGGTGAGCCACAGGACGCCGCACACCGCAACGGCCAGCAGGAGCTTGCGCGTCAGCGTGGCAATCAAGGCAGAGGCGGCGGCGTGCATGGCAAGGTGGCGGCGCGTGGCAACGCCGCCATTCAAGCATGCACCGGCAAGCCCGGCAGCAGCTTGTCGAGCGTGATCGGGTAGTTCCGCACGCGCACGCCGGTCGCGTTGTAGATCGCATTCGCCACCGCTGCGCCCGAGCCGCAGGTGCCCAGCTCGCCGATGCCCTTCGACTTGATCGGGCTCGCAAGGTCGTCGGCGTCTTGCAGGTACACGGCGTCGATGTCCGGAATGTCGGCGTGCACCGGCACCAGGTACTCGGCCATATCGTGGTTGACGAAGTAACCGTGGTGCACGTCGACCACCGCCTCTTCGGTCAGCGCCGCGCCCACGCCGAACACCATGCCGCCGATGGCCTGGCTGCGCGCGGTCTTCATGTTGAGGATGCGCCCCGCCGCGAACACGCCGAGCATGCGGCGCACGCGCGTCTCGCCGGTGTCGATGTCCACGCCCACCTCGCAGAAATGGGCGCCGAACGCAGCCTGCGCATAACGGCGGTGCAGGTCGCCGGGCTCGACGTTGCCGAGCACGCTGAGGCCTTCCACGCCGGCCAGTTCGCCGAGCCCGTGCGAGCGGCGCCCGAACGCGATGCGGCCACGCTCGAAGCGCGCCTTCTGCACGTCGAAGCCGGCGCGCTGCGCGAGCAGGCGGCACAGCTGCTGGCAGCCATCGAACACCGAGGCACCCGCGCTCGACGCACCCACCGAAGCGATCGACCCCGCGCCCATGGGAAGCGCCGTGTCGCCCAGCCGCACGCCGATGTGGTCCATCGGAATGCCGGTCATCTCGGCGGCGATCTGCGCCAGCACGGTGTAGGTGCCGGTGCCGATGTCGGTCATCGAGGTTTCGATCAGCAGCCGGCCCTGCGCATCGAGGCTCAGCTTCGCGCTCGACGGCCGCACCGTGTGGTGATGGATGGCGCTGGCCACGCCCATGCCGACCAGCCAGCGGCCATCGCGCATCTGCGCGGGCACGGGGCTTCTCTGGGCCCAGCCGAAGCGCCGCACGCCTTCGCGCAGGCACTCGATCAGCTTTCGCCCCGAGTACGGGCGCGAAGGCCCGCGCTCGGGGTCGTGTGGGCTGTCGTTGAGGATGCGCAGTTGCACCGGGTCGATGCGCAGCTTTTCCGCGAGTTCGTCGAGCGCCACCTCGAAGGCCATCTGGCCGCTGGCGGTGGCCGGCGCGCGCATCGCGGCAGCTTCGGGCAGGTCGAGCGCGGCCACGCGGTGCGCCGTCATGCGGTTCGGGGCGGCATAGAGCAGGCGCGTCTGGCGCGATGCGCCCTCGTAGTAGCTGCGGCCTGGCAGGTTGCTGGTCCAGGTCTCGTGGCCGATGGCGGTGAGCCGGCCGTCGCGCGTGGCACCGAGCCGCACGCGCTGGATGGTCGCGGCGCGGCGTGTCGTGTGGTTGAGCAACTGCTCGCGCGCCAGCGCCGTCTTCACCGGCCTTCGCAGTTCGCGCGCGGCGAAGGCCGAGAGCACCGCGTCGGCATGCGTGCGCAGCTTGGAGCCGAAGCCGCCACCGACGAAGGCCGAGACCACGCGCACCTGCTCGGCCGGCACATCGAGCATCGCGGCCACGTCGCTCGCGGCCCAGTTCGGCATCTGGTGCGAGGTGTAGAGCGTGAGCCGGTCGCCGTCCCAGCGCGCGGTGGTGGCCTGCGGCTCCATCATCGCGGGATGCTGGTCAGGCGTGGTGTAGGTCGCATCGAGCGTGACGGGCGCCGTGTCGAACGCGCCCTGGAAGTCGCCCACCGCCGTGTCGGCCGCGCTCTCGCTGCCGGCGCTGGGGTCGTCGCCGGGCTTCGGGGCACTCGCCTGCGCGGCCGCGAGGTCGAAGCGGCCCGCGCCGCGCTCGTAGTCGATGCGGATCAGGAACGCCGCCGCGCGCGCCTGCTCGAAGGTCTGCGCCACGACGAAGGCCACTGCCTGGCCGTGCTGCTGCACTTCCGGCCCCGAGAGCTGCGACACCACGTTGGCGCGCCCCTTCGGTGCCATGCGCGGCACGTTGGCGTAGGTGTAGACCAGCAACACGCCCAGCGCGCGCTGTGCTTCGGCGGTGTCGATGCGCGCAATGCGGCCCTTGCCGATGCCCGCGAGCACGATCCAGCCGTAGGCGGCATCGGGCACTTCGTCGTGGTACTCGTAGCTGTAGCGGGCCTTGCCGCTGACCTTGAGCGGCCCATCGATACGGTCCAGTGGGCGACCCAGCACGCGCTCACGGTCCAGGGCGCTCGGCCCTGTGGCTTCGGTGAATTGCATGGTGCCTGCTCTTTTCTTCTTCAGGTGGTTTCTGCGATCGCCTGCGCCAGCGTGGCATGCAGGGTGCGGCGCAACAACGGGATCTTGAAATCGTTGTGCCCGTGGCCGCGCGCGTCGGCGAGCAGCACGTCGGCAACGGCGTCGCGTGCCTGCGTGCCGCCATCGGTGCCGATCAGCCGCCGTTCGGCTTCCTCGTTGCGCCACGGCTTCGCGGCCAGGCCGCCGAAGGCCAGCCGAGCGCCTGTGACCGTGCGGCCCTCGCGCACCACCACGGCCGCGACCGAGACCAGCGCGAAGGCGTACGACGCGCGGTCGCGCACCTTGCGGTAGCGCTGCGTGCCGCCGAGCGGCGCGGGCAGGGTCACGCCGGTGATCAGTTCGTCGGGGGCCAGCACAGTCTCGATGCCGGGCGTGTCACCGGGCAGGCGATGCAGCTCGGCGATGGGAATGCGGCGCGCGGTGCCGCTGGCCGACACGGTCTCCACCTGCGCATCGAGCGCACGCAGCGCCACCGCCATGTCGGACGAATGCACCGCGATGCACTGCGCACTGGCGCCGAGGATCGCGTGGATGCGGTTGAAGCCCGCCATCGCCGCGCAACCACTGCCGGGCGTGCGCTTGTTGCAGGGCTTGGTCGTGTCGTAGAAGTAGAAGCAGCGCGTGCGCTGCAGCAGGTTGCCTGCGGTGGTCGCCTTGTTGCGCAGTTGCGCGCTGGCACCGGACAGCAAGGCGCGCGACAGCAACGGATGCTCGCGCCGCACGCGCGGGTCGGCGGCAAGGTCGCTGTTGCGCACCAGCGCGCCGATCTTCAGTCCGCCGCCGGGCAACGCCTCGATGCGGTCGAGCCCGAGGCGATTGACGTCGATCAGGTGCGTGGGCTGCTCGATGTCGAGCTTCATCAGGTCCAGCAGGTTGGTGCCGCCCGCGATGAAGCGCGCGCCCGGATGCTGCTGCATCGACAGCGCGGCAGCGGCGGGTGTCGGCGCGCGCTCGAAGGTGAAGGCTCTCATGTCGCTGCTCCTTCCACTTCGCGGATGGCCGCGATGATGTTCGGATAGCCCGCGCAGCGACAGATGTTGCCGCTCATGCGCTCGCGCATTTCCTCGTCGCTGAAGACCACGGGCGCCGCAAGATTCCGCGTGACATGGCTGGGCATGCCGCCGCGCATTTCGCCCAGCATGCCGACCGCCGAGCAGATCTGGCCCGGCGTGCAGTAGCCGCACTGATAGCCGTCGTGCTTGACGAAGGCCGTCTGCATCGGGTGCAGCTTCTTCGGCTCGCCCAGGCCTTCGATGGTCGTCACCTCGTCGCCCTCGTGCAGCACCGCCAGCGTGAGGCAGCTGTTGATGCGTCGCCCGTTGACCAGCACCGTGCAGGCGCCGCACTGGCCGTGGTCGCAGCCCTTCTTGGAACCCGTGAGGTGCAGTTGCTCGCGCAGCAGGTCGAGCAACGTGACCCTCGGGTCGATGGACAGCGTATGCGGCTGGCCATTGATGCGCAGCGCGACATCGGCCAGCGGCAAGCCTGCAGTTGCGGCCGTCGCGGGCACCGCCGGCTGTTGTGCCTGCGCCTGCCCCGCATGCGGCAGCGTGGCGGCGGCCACGCCGGCCGCGCTGGTGATCAGCACGGTGCGGCGCGTGTAGCCGTCCTTCTGTTGTTCGGCATCCATCGTGGGTTCCTTGGGCGCCTGGGCGTCAGAAGCGGCTGGCCGGGGCCTCGCCGATCGCCGAGCGCACCGGCGGCATCGTGGAGATGACGACGCTGTTCACACGCGAGCCGCTGGTCACGTTCTGGTCGGGCGCATGGGCCGCCGCCACCGCGACCTGGCGCATCGCTTCGCGCGAGACGGTGGGGGTGAAGGGATCGGCCCCGCGCGAGCCGCGCGTCACGTTCTGGTCGGGCGCGTGGGCCGCCGCAACCGCCTGGGCCGCCACGTCGCCGCGCTCGAGCAGGCCGGGGCCCCGGTGCACGCCGTCGTAGGTTTCGGCGTGAGCCGCAGCACCGGCCAGGGCAAGGATGGCCAGGAGGCCGAAGGTCTTTCGCATGTGAACTCCTCGTTGAACACTGGGTTGGCGCCTTGCGGCGCGGCCGTTGTCGCGGCTGGAGTCACTGTAGGAAGGCCGTTTTATGCGACCTTTAAGCGAGAGTTACCTGAGCGTTAAGCCGACGCGCGGCCCGCCACGCCATCGCGCAGGTACACGCGGGCCTGCAGCCCGGCCAACCGGCCCTGCGCGTCACGCCGGTTGGCCAGCTCGATGCGCAGGCCATTGCGTTGCGCGGCCATGCGGGCGATGGCAAGGCCCAGGCCGCTGCCTTCGGCCACGGTGCCCGGCACGCGAAAGAAACGGTCGAAGGCGCGATCGATCAGCGCGGGCGGAATGCCCGGCCCGTTGTCCACCACGTCGACCACCGCTTGCCCTTCCACCTCGTGCAGCCGCACATCGACCACGCCGCCTTCGGGCGAATGGCGCAGCGCGTTGTCGATCAGGTTGTCGAAGATGCTGCGCAACTCGGCCGGTGGCGCGGTCACCGTTGCACTGGTACTGCCTTCGAAGCCGATGTCGATGCGGCGGCGGTCGGCAATGACCATCAACTGCGCCACGCTGTCGCGCAGCACCGAAGCCACGTCGAGCGGCACCGGCGCCTCGGCCTCGGTGCTGCTTTCCTGGCGCGACAGGCGCAGCAGTTGCTCGATCAGGTGCTGGGCACGCGTCACGCCGCCCTTCAGGTGCACGTAGTGCTCGGCGACGGCCTCTACCGGCACTTCGGCGCGCATGTTGTCCAGTTGCAGGCCGATGGCGGCGATGGGCGTGCGCAGCTCGTGCGCGGCGTCCTGCACGAAGCGGCGCTGCACGGCGAAGGCCTGGCGCAGGCGCCCGAGCAGGCTGTTGAAGGCCTCCACCAGCGGCGCGATCTCGTCGGGCACGCGCGACACCGACAGCTCCGACAGGCTGCGCTCGTCCTGCGCCGCCACGTCGAGCGCCACGCTGCGCAGCTTGCGCGACGATGCCCACACCACCAGCCACAGCGCCGCCAGCGACAGCGGCAACAGCAGCGCGATGGGCGCGGTCGACGACAGCGCGCGCTTGGCCACCATGCGGCGCACGAAGCCGCCGTTCTGGATCACCTGCACCTGGAAGCGGCCCGCTTCGGCCACCGGCGCGGTGGAATAGATGCGCCACACGCCGTCGTCGCCGGGGCCCATGCGCACGGTGGTCAGCCCTTCCGATGGCTGACGGGCCACGGCCAGCGCGGGCCACGAACTCACCAGCAGTTCGCCCTGCCCATTCCATACCTGGATGACGAAGGCGCCGCGCTCGAAGATGCTGCGCTCGTCGGCCGGTCGCAGCTCGGGCACGACCACGTTGCTGGCGTAAGAGTCGGCCAGCATCTGCATCTGGTCGTCCTTGAAGGTGACGATGAGCCTGTCGTAGCTGGCGTAGGTGAACCAGGCCACGCCCACCGCCGCCAGCAGGTGCACCAGCACCAGCCACATCAAGAGCTTGTTGCGCAGCGAACCCGGCGAGTACCAGGGCCGGCCGTGCGTCGCACGCATGTTCATGAATCCACCACGCGCCAGCCCAGGCCGCGCACATTGCGGATGGTGTCGGCACCGAGCTTGCGCCGCATGTTGTGGATGATCACGTCGACCGCGTTGCTCATCACTTCCTCGCCCCATCCGTAGATGCGGTTTTCCAGCTGCTCGCGCGAGAGGATGGCGCCCGGGCGTTCGAGCATGGCGTGCATCAGCGCGAACTCGCGGGCCGAGAGCGTTTCGCGCGTGCCACGAAAAAGCACCTCACGCGTGGTGAGGTCGAGCTGCACGCTGCCACTGCCGATGATGGAGTTGGACGCGCCATGGCGCCGCCGCACCACCGCGCGCATGCGCGCCAGCAGCTCGGGCAGCTCGAAGGGCTTGAGCAGGTAGTCGTCGGCGCCGAGGTCGAGCCCTTCCACGCGCTGGCCGAGGCCGTCGCGCGCGGTGAGGATCAGGATCGGCGTGTCGTTCTTCAGGCCGCGCGCCTGGCGCAGCACCTCGATGCCGTCCATGCCGGGCAGGCCTAGGTCGAGCAGCACGCAGGTGTAGTCGCCATCGGCCAGCGCGCTGCGCGCGAGCAGGCCGTCGCGCACCCAGTCGACCGCCCAGCCCGATCGTTCGAGGCCGCGGACCAGGCTCTTCCCGATCATTTCGTCGTCTTCGACAAGCAGCACGCGCACGCCGGCTCCCGTGGGTTGATTGGTTGGTTGATGCGCCGGGAAGGTAGCGCAGAACCGTTAGGTCAACGTTAACGCTGCACGGTCATCGAGGCGAGCCCTTGCCGTGCCGTGCTGTGCCGCGTCGGGTCAGGGTAGCGGGCCGGTGTTGGCCGTATCGAGCGGCAGGCGCGACACCTCGGCCAGCAGCAATGCCAACTGCTGCGCGGCGGCATCGATCACCGCCTGGCCGCTCGCTGCGGTGGCCGCGGCGGCGTTGCCTGCCGCGCCGTGCGCGTTGTAGTCCTCCATCGCCCAGCCGAGCTTGGCGCTCTTGCCGTTGCCGAGGATCGCGTAGTTGGCCGCGCGCTGCTCCGACGTCGAGCGGAAGTCTTGCGCCTCGCCCATGCGCACCAGTTGCGGCGTCAGCGCCAGCATCATCGAGGTCTCGATCTCGCCCGCATGCACGCCGAAGCGATGCTCCTGCGCGCTGAACTGCGCGCCCGCATCGCCCAGCGGCAGGTTGAACCAGCTCACGCTGTAGACGATGAGCCCATGCGCCGCGCGCAGCTCGCGCGCCACGATGTCCATCGCGCCCACGTGGCCGCCGTGTGCATTGAAGAGCACCAGCTTCTTCACACCGGCGCGCGCCACGCCCGCGCCAATTTCATTCCACATGCGGATCAGCGTTTCGGCCGACAGCGTGAGCGTGCCCGCGAAGCGCGCGTGCTCCGGGCTCAGGCCGATCTGCTGCGTCGGCAAGAACAGCACCGGCAACGCAGCCGGCAGCAGCGGCAGCGACGCGGCCACGATGCCGTCGGCCAGCACCGTGTCCACACCCAGCGGCAGGTGCGGACCGTGCTGCTCGGTCGCGCCCAGCGGCAGCACCGCGACGGTGGCCGACGCATCGAGCGCGGCGAAATCGCGCGTGGTGAGTTGGGACCAGAAGCGGGGCAAAAGGGCTGCAGGGACGTTCATCGCGCGATCTTAGGCCGGACACCTATCCGCATAACGAGGCGTTGTCCGACATGGCTTGCTGACAGCGACGGAAATATCGCCAAACACTTCACAGTTATAACGATTTCAGAGCACTTTGGTTTGCGATTATTAACAATCGTGAATAAAGTCGTTCGCAAAGTCATCTTTCAGAACCGCCCGCTCTGATCTTTTCCAGAGGGGTGGTTCGGCTTCCATCGCGGCAGCTTGCCGCAGGAAGGCCTCGGTCAAAGGGAGCAGTGTGTTCATCCAGAAAAAACCTGGAGGCACGGTCACGGCTGGGCGCAATTCGGCGCCCTGCCGTTCGTTGTCTCAACACCTCGCATCGGCTGCGCGGGGATTTCCATCGATAGTTTGCGTACTGGCCTTCGGCGCATCGCCGGCATTGGCCCAGTCACTTGCCGCGACCCCACCTGCCGCCGATCGCGGCACGGTCGCTTACGGCCCGCAGGCGCACGACGCGCTGATCCTTGCGCGCCGTGCCGGACGCGTCACGCCGGCGCAGGCATTGCAGCAGTTGAAAGACTGGCTCGCGGCGCCGCTGGGCGAAGCCGACCGGCAACGCGTGGCGTCCGACGCCATCGCGATCGCCACCGGTGACAGCCAATTCGCAGAAGCCGCGGCCCTGGGCCGTCAACAATCGCCGGCCAGGCTGCGCGACTACGCACTCGGCCCGCTCGCGCTGGCCGCCCGGCGCACGCACGACACCGCGCTGCAGGGCGACACCATCGCCGTCTGGCGCGCACGGCAACCGGCGGCGCGCGAGCCGCGCCTGCACGAAGCCTTCTGGCGGCTCGACAGCGGCGATGTCGCAGGCGCGAAGGCGATCTGCGACGCGCTCTCACGTGAGCCCGCCCGACAGATCGAAGACCGCGTCGCGCTGCTCGAACTGCGCGCGGCCGTGAACCGCGCCGAGGGCAAGCCGCTGCAGGCACTGGCGGCCTACACCGAGGCCGGCGCGCTGCGCCCCGAGCGCCGCGACCTGCGCCGCGAAACCGACTTCCTGCTCGCCGACAACGGCGCCGCATCGACCGCCTTCGACGACGCCGAGGCGGCCGAGCGCGCGAACCCCGGCAGCTTCTCCGCGCTGGCCCTGTCCACGCTGCAGCAGAAGGCGCTGGCGCAACGGCTGCACTGGGCCATCGAGGAACGCGACCAGCGCCTGGGCCCGGCCCGCGTGGTTGCGCTCGACCGCGTGCTGGCAGACCAGGACGTCGCACTGGCCCGGCTCGACGCCGCCGCGCAGCAAGCCGGCGTCACTGGTGCGGACGCCGACACCGATGCATGGCGCGCCCTCCGCGTGCGCCTGCAGTCCGACCGCATGCTCGCGCTGGTCGAACGCGGCCGCCCCGCCGACGCCATCGCGCTGTACGACACGCTGCGCGCCGCCGGCACCGACCTGCCGTTCTACGGCCTCGGCGCCGCGGCCCGCGCCTTCGCGCAGGAGCGCCGCTCGGTCGAGGCCGTGCCGCTGTACGAAGCGGCCGTCATCAAGGGCGGCGTCGATCTGCCGATGCCCGACGACATCCACTTCGGCCTGGTCTACGCCTACCAGGACACCGGGCGCTTCGAAGAAGCCGAAGCGCTGCTCAAGCAGATCGAAAACGGCACGCCCGCCCTGCTGCGCCTCACGCCCGAAGCCGGCCGCCCCAACGGCCAGTACACCGACGTGAGCGGCATGCGCGCGCTGATGCAGCTGTACACCGACCGGCCCGCGCTCGCACAGCAGCGCTTTGCCACGCTGACGCAGGAAGCACCGCTCAACGCCGGTTACGCCTACGGCGCGGGCCTCACCGAGCGGCTGCGCGAGCACCCCGAGGCCGCGCTCGCGCGCTTCGAGGCACAGGCGGCCGACCAGCCTTACGACACCAGCGCGCGCGTCGGCCATGTCGAGGCCTTGCTCGACGCAGGCTGGTACGGCAACGCCCGCCAGCGCGCCGAATCGCTCGTGGCCGATGCGGCCGACAGCGCCGAGGTGCGCGACATGGAGCGCAAGCGGCGCGCCGTCGTCGGCCCGCGGCTCGACGTGGACGCCGAAGCCTCCAGCGGCGGCGCGGCCATCGCCAGCCACGAATGGCGCATCGACAGCCGGCTCAGCTCGGGCCTCATCAACGACGAATGGCGCGTGTTCTACGACCAGACGCTGGGCCGCGGCAGCACCGACATCGGCAACGCGAACTGGGCACGCGGCGGCATCGGCCTCAACTGGCAACGCGGCCCCTGGCTGGCCGAAGGCGCGCTGCAGCACGCCAATGCCGGCCCCTACCGCAACAGCGTGGCCGGCCGGCTGGACTACCGCGTGAGCGACGCATGGCGCCTGTCCGCCACCTACGACGGCGACAGCAAGGAGCTGCCGTGGAAGGCGCGCGTGGCCGGCATCGGCGCACGCGAAACCGCCGCCAGCGTGGGCTACGTGGTGAACGAATCGCGCCGCTTCGACCTGCAATGGCAGCGCCTGGACTTCAGCGACGGCAACGTGCGCGACGGCCTGGGCCTGGGCTGGCGCGAACGCTGGATCAGCACGCCGCGCTTTCAGCTCGAGACCCGGCTCGAAGCCGACACCGGCCGCGGCCGGGCGATGGACACGCCCTACTTCAACCCGTCGCGCGACGGCAGCGTGCAGCTCACCGCGCGTGCGCAATGGCTCAACTGGAAGAGCGACGACCGCCAGTTCTTCCAGGCCGTCGAACTCGCCGGCGGCAGCTACCACCAGGCCGGCTTCGGCAGCGGTCCGATGTGGACCCTGCGCTACGAACACCGCTGGAACCTCGGCCCGAAGCTCACGCTGCGCTACGGCCTGAGCATTTCCAGCCACCCCTACGACGGCGTGCGCGAACGACAACGCGGCGTTTTCCTGAACCTCTCGATGCCCCTGCCGTGATGCCAACGAAGAACCCATCCACCTTCCTGCGCGTGGCCATGCTGTGGCTGCTGCTGGCGCTCGCCCTCGGCGCCCTGCCCCGCCTTGCCCTGGCCCAGCCGCTGCCGCCGGCCGACCCCGACGACGGCGTGAGCTTTCGCGTGCTCTCCTTCCACGACGTGCGCACCGGCGTGCGCGCCAGCTTCGAGACCTCGCCCGACGAGACCGCCATCGACGACCGCTCGCTGATCGAAGTGTTCGCATGGCTGCAGCAGAGCGGCTACCACCCGGTGAGCCTGCAGCAGATCGTGGACGCACGCGCCGGCGGCAAGCCGCTGCCCGCCCGGCCGGTGCTTCTGACCTTCGACGACGGCTACCGCAGCGCCTACACCAAGGTGTTTCCGCTGCTCAAGCGCTACAACTACCCGGCGCTGTTCGCGCTGGTGACGAGCTGGCTCGACGTGCCGGAAGGCCAGATGGTGCATTGGGGCGACAAGCCCGCGCCGCGCGAGAACTTCCTGCTCTGGAGCGAGGCCGCCGAGATGGTGCGCTCGGGCCTGGTCGAACTCGCGAGCCACAGCGACGCCATGCACACCGGCATCCAGGCCAACCCGCAGGGCAACATGCTGCCGTCCGCGGCCACGCACCGCTACGACCCCAAGACCGGCCGCTACGAAGACGACGACGCCTACCTGCGCCGCGTCGAAACCGACCTGCGCCGCAGCCGCGAGATCATCGAGGCGCGCACCGGCGCCAAGGTGCGCGCCACCGTCTGGCCCTACGGTGCCTACAACGCGATGGCGCTGAAGGCGTCGGAGCGCGCGGGCATGCCGATCACCTTCACGCTGGACGACGGATCGAACACGCCGGCCGTGCCGCTCACGCGCATCCGCCGCGCACTGGCCGCCTACGACAACACCGCGCCCGAATACGCCCAGCTGCTGCGCAGCCCGGTGGGCGGCGAAGTGCGGCCGGTCAACCGCGTGATGCACGTCGACCTGGACTACGTGTACGACCCCGACCCGGCCCAGCAGGAGCGCAACCTCTCGGCGCTGATCGACCGCGTGGCCGCCGTGCGCCCGCGCTCGGTGTTCCTGCAGGCCTATGCCGACCCCGACGGCGACGGCGTGGCCGACGCGCTGTACTTTCCCAACCGCCACCTGCCGATGCGCGCCGACCTGTTCAGCCGCGCGGCCTGGCAACTGCGCAGCCGCACCGGCGTGAAGGTCTACGCCTGGATGCCGGTGACGGCCTTCCGGCTGCCCGCATCGAACCCGCTGGCCACCCACACGGTGACCACGCAGGGCGGCAAGATGCCGGCCGACCGCTACCACCGGCTCACGCCCTTCGACCCCGAAGTGCGCAAGCTGGTCGGCGACATCTACGAAGACCTGGGCCGCCAGGCTTTCTTCGAGGGCCTGCTGTTCCACGACGATGCGATGCTGTCCGACGACGAAGACGCCAGCCCCGCCGCACTCGCCACCTATGCGAAGTGGGGCCTGCCGCCCGACGTGGCCGCGATCCGCGCCAACCCGGAACTGATGGCGCGCTGGACCACCGCCAAGACCCGCTACCTGATCGAGTTCACGCAGGAGCTGATGGCGCGCGTGGGCGTGTGGCGGCCCAACCTGGAGACCGCGCGCAACCTCTATGCGCGGCCGGTGCTCGAGCCCGAGGCCGAGCAGTGGTTCGCGCAGAACTACGAAGCCTCGCTCGCGGCCTACGACTACGTGGGCCTGATGGCCATGCCGCGCATGGAAGGCGAAGCCCGCAGCGCGGCCGCGAGCGACGCTTGGCTCGCACGCTTGGCGCGCCGCGCCGCCGACACGCCGCGCGGCCTGGACGGCACCGTGTTCGAGCTGCAGGCACGCGACTGGCGCACCGGCAAGCCCGTGGCCGACGACGAACTGACGCGCCAGTGGACGCTGCTGCAGCGCGCCGGCGTGCGCCACCTGGGCTACTACCCCGACGACTTCCTGAACAACCAGCCTTCGCTGGACGTGGTGCGCCGCGCGATCTCGGTGCGCACGCTGCTGCCGCGCGCGCTGCGCTCGCCCGGTGCCGCCGCCGCGGAGACACCGCCGCAAACGGCACCGGCAACCGCACCGGTGCAACCCGTGCAGGGAGAGCGACGGCCATGACCACCAGCCACTTCCTCCTGCAGACGCTGCCCTCGCTGCTGTTCGGCTTCGTCTTCTACTACCCCTTTTTCATGGCCTATGTGTGGATGGCCGGCGGCCTCTCGCATGCGATGGTGTTCGAGCGCAAGCGCGACGTCGACGTCGATCCGCTCGAGCTGCTGCCCGTCCGTCCGCTGGTCACCGTGGTGGTGCCGTGCTTCAACGAAGTGCCGCACCTGCGCGAGGTGATCGAGCAGCTGATGCGCACGCGCTACCCGAACTACGAAGTGATCGCCGTCAACGACGGCAGCACCGACGGCACCGGCGAGCTGCTGGACGAGATGACGAAGGAATACAGCCGCCTGCGCGTCATCCACAACGCCAGCAACCAGGGCAAGGCCGTCGGCCTCAACACCGCCTGCCAGCTCGCGCGTGGCGAATACATCCTGGGCATCGACGGCGACGCCTTGGTCGACGCCGACGCCATCGCCTGGATGCTGCAGCCCATGCTGGCTTCGGAGCGCATCGGCGCGGTCACCGGCAACCCGCGCATCCGCACCCGCACCACGCTGCTGGGGCGCATGCAGGTGGGCGAGTTCTCTTCGATCATCGGGCTCATCAAGCGCTCGCAGCAGCTGGTGGGCACGCTGTTCACGGTGTCGGGCGTGCTGGCGATGTTCCGCCGCCGCGCCGTGATCGAGGTCGGCTTCTGGAGCCCCGACGTGCTCACCGAAGACATCGACATGAGCTGGAAGCTGCAGCTCTCGGGCTGGCAGCTGCGCTTCGAGCCGCGCGCGCTGTGCTGGATCCTGATGCCCGAGACCTTGCGCGGTCTCTGGAAGCAGCGCCTGCGCTGGGCCATCGGCGGCATCCAGACCATGCTGCGCTACACGCCGCGCATCCTGCGGCCGCGCAACTGGCGCATGTGGCTGATCTATGCCGAGTACATGACCAGCGTGGTGTGGGCCTATGCCATGGCGCTGGTGCTGGCCATCAGCGTCGTGCGGCCCTTTCTGCCGACCGATTCGCCGTGGCACTCGGCGCTGCTGCCGCACTGGCAGGGCACCTTGCTGGCCATGACCTGCATCCTGCAGATGCTGCTGAGCCTGTGGATCGATCGCCGCTACGACCGCGACCTGATGCGCTATTTCGCCGGAACGATCTGGTACCCGATCGCTTTCTGGACGCTCACGATGGCGACCACCGTCATCGCCCTTCCCAAAGCCCTGATACGCCGACGCGGCAAGCGCGCGGTGTGGACGAGCCCCGACAGAGGAATCTCCGATGCCCCACCATGAGTCCCACGCCCATTCCCTGCCACCCGAGACGCACGCCGACGTGAGCCCGCCCACGCGGCGGCGCTCCTGGGGCCAGCCCGCGGGGGAAGAACCGATCATCGACGCCGCGCGCATTCCGCTGCGCGCCTTCGGCAACGGCCGCTCGCCGCAGCGCACGCTGGCCATGTACCTGTGGCTGCGCGTGCTGCGCCCGGCAGTCACCGTCGCGATCTGGTTCTGCGCCATCTGGTACGCATGGCCCTACGTGCTGGGCGCGCGCTCGCAACCCGAAGTGCTGCACCTGCTGGGCCTGTACGCGGTGGTGATCGGCGTGATCCTCGTGTCGATGCTGGTCATCGCGCCGTGGCGCCGACGCCAGCAAAAGCGCGAGGCACCGCCGGATCAGGAGCAGTCGTCGCTGTTCGCGCTGGCTTCCTACATCGAGGTGCCGCCGGCGCGCCTGTCGACCTGGCAGCGCACGCGCCAGCTGCTGGTGCACCACGACCACGACGGCCAGCTGCGCGACGCCACCGACACCACGCCCGGCGCGCTGGAGCCCGAGCCCCCGCGGCGCGCGGCGGGGCAGCGCTGACACGGCGCTGCGGCGCTCTCCAATTCCTTCCAAATCTTTCCGGTCCTTGAGCGAATGTGTGCGTTCGGCCGCGGGCGTGCAGGGGCTTCGCGACCATGCTGCAATCGCCGCCCAACCCCACCCACCAAGGACACTTTCATGGATCTCCAGCTTCAGGACCAGCACGTACTCATCACCGGCGGCAGCAAGGGCATCGGCCTGTCCTGCGCGCTGGGCTTCCTGCGCGAAGGCGCACGCGTGAGCCTCGTGTCGCGCGATCTGCAGAACCTGCAGCAGGGACTGCAAACGCTGATCGAGGCCTTCCCACAGGCCGAAGGCCGCGTGTCGCTGCATGCCGCCGACCTCAAGGACCCGGCCAGCGCCGTGGCCGCGCTCGATGCGGCCGAGAAGGCCTTCGGCGCCGTCGACGTGCTCGTCAACTCGGCCGGCGCCGCGCGCCTCACCCTGCCCGACGACCTGGCGCCCGCCGTCTGGCACGACGCGATGGACGCCAAGTACTTCACCTACATCCACATGATCGACCCGGTGGTCAAGCGCATGGGCCAGCGCGGGCGCGGCGCCATCGTCAACGTGATCGGCCATGGCGGCAAGGTCGCAAGCCCCGTCCACATGGCCGGCGGCGCGGCCAATGCGGCACTGATGCTGGTGAGCGCCGGCATGGCCGCGGCCTATGCGGCCAAGGGCGTGCGCGTGAATGCGGTGAACCCCGGCGTCACGCTGACCGAGCGTCTGCAGGAAAGCGTGAAGGCCGATGCGAAGCTCAAGGGCATCGGCGCCGACGTAGCGTTGGAACACATCACCGCGCGCCTGCCGCTGGGCCGCATCGCAACGCCGGAAGAAGTCGCCAACACGGTGCTGTTTCTGGCGTCGGCAAAGGCCAGCTACGTGACGGGCGCGATCGTGGCGATGGATGGGGCGGTCACGCCGATGATCTGATCCGCTAGGCGGTAGCCGCCGTCAGCGCCTCGAACTTCACCGCCAGGAAATCGACCAACGCCCGCACGCGCGCCGGCACGAAGCGGCCGCTGGGCAGCAGCGCATGCAGCGGATAGGGCTCGGTGTCCCATTCGGGCAGCAGCCGCACCAGCCGGCCTTCGCGGATGTCGTCGCGCACATCCAGGGCCGACTTCAGCGTGATGCCGTGGCCGGCCACCGCCCATTCACGTGCGAGCGAGGCGTCGTCCACGCTGCGGTTGCCGGTCACGCGCACCTCGGTCCACTGGCCGTTCTGCGCGAAGCGCCAGACGCGATGCATGCGCCCGCCGCGGTTGAAGGCCAGGCAGTTGTGGTGCACCAGGTCTTGCGGCGTCTGCGGCGCGGCATGGCGGCGCAGGTAGTCGGGCGAAGCGGTCAGCAAGGGGTTGGTCATGGCGAAGGGGCGCGCGACCAGGCGCGAATCGGCGAGCGCGCCATAACGCAACGCCACATCGACCTCGTCGCGCATCACGTCGAGCGGCCGGTCACCCACCGACAACGAAAGCTGCACGCCGGTGTGCAGCGCGAGGAATTCGTCGAACCACGGCAGCAGTGTGCTGCGCGTGAGGTCCGAGGGCGAGGCCACGCGCAGCGTGCCTACCAACTCGCCGCGGTCGGCAGTGACCAGCGATTCACCCTCGTCCAGCAGCTCGAAGGCGCGCACCGCGTAGTCGAGCAGCGTCTGGCCCTGCGGCGTGAGGCGCATGGCACGCGTGGAGCGCTCGAACAGGCGAGCACCGAGTTGCGCTTCGAGCCGCTTGAGCGTGGCGCTGGCAGCGGCCGGCGTGATGCCCAGCGCATGGGCCGCGGCCGTGAGCGTGCCGCCGCGCGCGGTTTGCACCAGCACCTGCAGGTCCGAGGTATTTTCAATTTTCATTTGAAAGTATTGCTGGTTTCGCGGGACTTATCAAACCATCCTTGCGATCCTACAGTTCAGGCATCGTTCCAGAAAGGTCCATTGCCATGAAAGCCATCGGCTACTACCAGCCCCTTCCCATCGACAACGCCGAATCGCTGCAGGACATCGAACTGCCCGCGCCCGTGCCCGGCACACGCGACCTGCTGGTGCGCGTGAAGGCGGTGTCCGTCAACCCGGTCGACACCAAGATCCGCAAGAACGCCGCGCCCGAGGCCGGCCAGGCCAAGGTGCTGGGCTGGGATGCCGTCGGCACGGTCGAGGCCATCGGCAGCGGCGTGCAGAACTTCAAAGTGGGCGACCGCGTGTACTACGCCGGCTCGATCGTCCGGCCCGGTGCCAACTCGGAGCTGCACGCGGTCGATGAGCGCATCGCCGCCCTCGCACCGAAGAGCCTCGATGACGCGCAGGCCGCTGCCTTGCCGCTGACCACCATCACCGCCTACGAACTGCTGTTCGACCGCCTGCAGGTGCCAAAGGGCGGCGGCGAAGGTCAGACGCTGCTGATCACCGGCGGTGCGGGCGGTGTGGGTTCCATCCTGATCCAACTTGCGCGCCAGCTCACGAAGCTGCGCGTGATCGCCACCGCCTCGCGCGCCGAAACGCGTGCGTGGTGCCTGGCGCTGGGCGCGCATGCGGTCATCGACCACTCGAAGCCGCTCGCGGCCGAACTCAAGGCGGCCAGCATCGGCGAGGTCGATATGGTCGCCAGCCTCACGCAGACCGAGCAGCACTACGCGCAGATCATCGAAAGCCTCAAGCCCCAGGGCCAGTTGGCGGTGATCGACGACATGAAGGTCTTCGACGCGATGCCGCTGAAGACCAAGTGCATCTCGCTGCACTGGGAAATGATGTTCACACGCTCGCGCTTCGAAACGCCCGACATCGCCGAGCAGGGCGCGCTGCTGGCCGAAGTGGCCGCGCTGGTCGATGCGGGGCGCATCCGCACGACGGCGAATGCGAGCTTCGGCACGATCAACGCGGCGAACCTCAAGAAGGCGCATGCGCTCATCGAGAGCGGCAAGGCGCAAGGCAAAGTCGTTCTGGCCGGGTTCTGAGCTAGGTCGACTGCCACGGCAGTCCGCGCATGCGCTCGCGCTTTTCCTCTTCGTCGAAATGCGCGAGCGATGGCTTGATGAGGTCGCTGCGCGCCACGATGCCGGCCAGCGCGAGCGACTGCGCATCCTTCACCACGGGCAGCCGTTCGAGCCGGTGGCGCGCCAGGCGCGTGGCGACGGCGCGGCAGTTCTCGCCCGGCAACGCGTAGTACAGCGGCGCATCGGCGCATGCGTCACCGACGGTGCCGATCGGGTCGCGGGTGCCATGCGCGGCCAGCATCGCGCGGTCGGCCACGCCGATCACCGCGCCATTGCGCAGCACCGGAAACGCGCGGTGCGCCTGCCCTTCGCCGAAGTACTCGAACAGCGCCTGCGCCACCGGCAGGGCCGCGTCGATGCTGCGCACCTCGCGCGTCATCACCTCTTCGACCGAATGCCGCTCCAGCGGATCGATGCCGTATTCGCGGTAGATGTGATAGCCGCGGCGCGCGATCTTCTCGGTGAGGATCGAGCGGCGCATGGTCAGCACCGTGAAGCCGTAGGCCACGGCCGAGGTGGTGAGCAACGGCAGCAGCGCGTTGCTGTCGTGCGTGAGGCCGAAGGCGAAGATGGTGGCGGTGAGCGGCGCGCGCATCACGCCGCCGAGCGTGGCCGCCATGCACACCAGCGGCCACAGCATCGGGTCGTTGCCGGGCAGCACGTGCGACAGCACCGCGCCCAGGCCGGCGCCCATCATCAGCAGCGGTGCGAGCACGCCGCCCGAGGTGCCCGAGCCCAGCGAGATGACCCAGATGACGGCCTTCACCGCCAGCAGCGCGGCCACCACGCCGAGCGCGAGGTGGTTGTGCAGCAGGTCGCCGATGACGTCGTAGCCCACGCCCAGCGCGCGCGGCTGGAAGTACCCGCCGATGCCGACCGCCAGGCCGCCGATGGCGGGCCACCACATCCAGTGCACCGGCAGCTTGCCGAACCAGTCCTCGACCTTGTAGAGCGAGAGCGACAACGAGGCCGACAACGCACCGCACAGCACGCCGGCCACCACGCACGACAGCATGGCCAGCGGGCCGGGCACGGCCGTCTGCAGCGGGAACAACGGGCCTGCGTCCATCAGCAGTGGCCGCGTGAAGCCCGCCACCGCGCAGGCCACGGCCACCGGCAGCAGGCTGCGCGGGCGCAGCTCGAAGAGCAGCAGCTCGACGGCCAGCAGCACGGCCGCCACCGGCGTGCCGAACACCGCCGTCATGCCGGCCGTGGCGCCGGCCACCAGCAGCGCCTTGCGCTCGGCCGCCGTGAGGTGAAAGTGCTGCGCGATCAGCGAGCCGATGGCGCCGCCGGTCATGATGATCGGCCCTTCGGCGCCGAATGGGCCGCCGCTGCCAATGACGATGCCCGACGACAGCGGCTTGAGCAGCGCGACCTTGGGCGACATCTTGCTTTTGCCGAACAGGATCGCCTCGATCGCTTCGGGGATGCCGTGGCCGCGGATCTTGTCGGAGCCGTAGCGCGCCACCACGCCGACGATGAGCCCGCCGATCACCGGCACCCCGATCACCCAGAGCCCCAGCGTGTTCGTGGCCGGCGAGTGGTCGGCCAGCGAGAAGGTCTGGAAGAAGAACAGGTTGGTGAAGAAACGGATCAGGTCGAGCAGCACGCGCGCGGCCACGGTGCTGATGGCGCCGATGACGGCGGCCATGACGGTGATGCGCAAGAGGCGCGTGTTGAGCGCGAAGTCGCCACGCGGCGGATGGGCAGAAGAAGAAGCCTTGGAGGTCATGGTTGCTCAGTGGGCATCGGGAAGATCGATCTGCGGCACGTCGAACACGCCCTTGAGCGAGCGCAGTTCCGCGCGGTGAAGTTCGGCCAGCCGCAGCAGCAGTTGCTCGCCCTTGGCCAGCAGGTGCACCTCGACCTGCCTGCGGTCGGTTTCGCTGGGCCGGCGCTGCACGAGTTCGAGCGCCTCACAGCGCGTGACGAGCGCGACCACGCCGTGCGGCTGCAGTTGCAGGCGCTCGGCGATCTCGCCCACCGAGGCCCACTCGCGCCCCGGCACGCCCTTGATGTGCAGCAGCACCAGGTACTGCTGCGGCGTGAGGCCCTCGCCCTGCGCGGCGCGCTCGGAGAAGCGCTCGAAGCGGCGCATCTGGTAGCGGAACTGGGACAGTGCCTCGAAGTCTTTCTTGGCGAGCTTGCGTGATGAGGCCATGTCTTGGGGTGCGATCGGAACGGTCGCGAATATATCACGTCACGATATATATGCGCTGCGACACAATCGGCGGCATGAAGACAGAACTCATTGAATTCGAAACCGAACGCCTGCGGCTGCGCCAATGGCGCGACAGCGATCGTGCGCCTTTCGCGGCACTGGCCGCCGACCCGCTGGTCATGGAGTACCTGCTCCAGTTGCCCACACGCGCCGACAGCGACGCGCTGGCCGAGCGCATCAAGACGCGCATCGCCGACAACGGCTGGGGCTTGTGGGCCGTCGAAGACAAGGCGTCGGGCGAATTCATCGGCTTCACGGGGCTCAACGTTCCGGTGGCCGAACTTCCCTTCTCGCCCTGTGTCGAGATCGGCTGGCGCTTTGCCCGGCAGGCATGGGGCAAGGGCATCGCGAGCGAAGCGGCACGCGGCGCGCTTCAGGTCGGGTTCGACCGCCTCGGGCTCGACGAGATCGTGGCCTTCACCGCCGTCGGCAACCTGCGCTCGGCCGCGGTGATGGAGCGCATCGGCATGCACGAAGACGTGGCCGGCGCCTTCGACCATCCAGCCGTGCCCGAGGGCCACGCGCTGGTGCGCCACCGGCTCTACCGCATCAGCCGCGCGGCATGGCTGGCTTCGTCGCGCAGCGCCTCAGAATGAATGCAGCAGCAGCGCCGCGCCCGACACGATCGCGAAGACCTGCACGAAGATGCGCAGCACGCGGCCGTTGATGCGGCGATGCACCACGCGGCTGAGCACCGCGCCCACGACCAGCGCGGGCAGCAACTCGGCCGCTGCATAGAGCTGTGAGCCGCCGATGCGGCCGGCCACCATCAGCGTGACCAGCGACACCAGTTCGCCGACCAGAAAGCACAACGCGATGGTCGAGCGCATGGTGGGCGCCGGCTGGTGCTGGTAGACCAGCGCGAGCGGCGGGCCGCCGATACCGGTCGCGGTTTCGGTGATGCCCGTGACGAGCCCCGCCGCCACGAAGGCGCTGCGGCCCGGCGAGAAGGCCGGCATCATCAAGGTGACCAGCGCGGCCGCGATGGTCGAGGCGCCGACGAACAGCGACAGATGGCTCGCGCTCAGCGCCGCCAGCACCCACAAGCCACCGAGGGTGCCGAGCATGCGCCCACCGGTGATCCAGCTCGCGCCGACACGGTCGATGGCGCCGCGCTCGCGCCACATCACATAGAAGTTCAGCGGCAGCATCAGCACCAGCACGCACACGGGCAGCAGGTCGGGTCGCACGATGCCGATCACCGGGGCGGCGATCAGCGCAAAGCCGACGCCGGTCGCGCCCTGCACGAAGGCGGCGATCAGCACGGCGATGGAAACCAGAAAGAGGTGCTGCGCGCTCACTGCGAGTTCCGTGCGCTGGTGGCGGCTGCCATGGTCAGGCGGCGGTGTTCGGCCGCCGTGGGGTGCAGGCGCACGATGGGTGCGCGCTCCATCGCCGCATGGGCGACACGCGCGAGCCGCTCCTGCAGCGCGCGCGCGTCCCAGTCGGGCGGCCAACCTTCCCACAGGCGCAGGCGCCCCGCGACGAACACGGCGGTGATCTGGTCGCGGTTGCCCAGGCGCACGAGGTCCCATGTGAGGTCGACAGACGTGCACATCTCGGGCGTGTCGACATCGACGATGAGGAAGTCGGCCGCCTTGCCCACGGCGATCTCGCCGGTCAGGTGATCGAGACCCACGGCGCGCGCGCCTTCGTGCGTGGCGTGGTCGAACCAGGTCCAGCCGCCACCGCTCGATGCGTCGCCGATGGCCATGCCGAAGGCCAGCTTCTGCGCGGCCTCGGCCGCATCCATCAGGCGGAAGGCGTCGCTGCGCGTGGCGTCGGTGCCGAGCCCGAACCTGATGCCCATGGCGGCCATCAGGTTCGCGGGCGCCACGGCGTTGCCCTTCCACTGGCTGGCGACGGGGTTGTAGCTCACGGCGGTGTCGGTGTCGCGCAGCAGCACGAGTTCGGACGGCGTGACCAGCGTGCCGTGTGCAATGAGCACCTGCGGGCCGAGCGCGCCCAGTTGCGCCAGCAGTTCGAGCGGCCGCCTGCCGCGCTGCACCACCGAGCGCTCGACCGATGCGAGGTGTTCGTTGACGTGCGTCTGGAAGATGGTGCGCGCCTCGGCACACAAGGCCGACACGGCTACCAGCATCTGGTCGGACGCGGCCTCGGGCACCGAGATGGCGAGCGAGGGATGCACCAGCTCTGCATCCGACCACTGCCGCAGGAATTGCGCGGCGTGCGACTGGATGGCCTGCCGATCGGCGGCGGTGCTGTCGTTGCCGCCGTCGTTGCAGATCAGGCCCAGCACGCAGCGCAGCCCGGCCTCTTGCACGGCGGCCGCGACGGCGCCGATGTCGCCCGGCGCACGCGTGCCCGCATCGCAGACGGTGGTGAAGCCGCCGCGCAGCGATTCGAGCGCCGCGAGCTTGGAGGCCATGTAGACGAACTCGTCGTCCAGGCTCGATTCGAGCGGCACCCACACGCGCCGGAAGATTTCAGACGGCTCGCCATAGG
Source organism: Variovorax sp. VaC1 (assembly GCF_043658315.1). NCBI lineage: Bacteria > Pseudomonadati > Pseudomonadota > Betaproteobacteria > Burkholderiales > Comamonadaceae > Variovorax > Variovorax sp. VaC1. The sequence goes on from NZ_JBIGLT010000004.1 coordinate 530,362, forward strand.
CCAGCGACTTGCCGAAGGACTGCGTGAGGTGGTGGTGCGCGTCGATCATTCCCGGCATCAGCAGCTTGCCGGGCAGGTGCAGCGGCGTGAGGTGTGGGTGGCGGGCGATGAGCGCATCGGCGGGCCCGACGTCGCGGAACCGGCCGCCCGCCATCAGCACGGCATGGCCGGTTGCGGGGCCATCGCGCAGCATCAGGTGATCGGGAACGAGCAGCAGCTCGTCGGCCGCGAAGAGCGCGGCATCGAGTTCAGAAGACATGGTGAAGAGAGAAAGAGAGAGGCAGGAAAGAGAAAGAAGGAAGAAGCGGCGCGGCGCCTCACTGCGATGCAGGTGCTACCACGGGGCTTTCGGCGCTATCGGCAGGCACGCGGTTGAACACCATGTTGAGCACCACCGCCGTGAGCGAGCCCATGGCCAGGCCGTTGCCCAGCACGAGCTGCAGCGTGTCGGGGAAGCGGCTGTACAGGCCCGGCACCACAATGGGCAGAAGGCCCATGGTCAGCGCGCCGGCCAGCACGAACATGTTGCCGCGCTCGTGCAGGTCGACCTTGCGCAGCATGTCGATGCCCATGGTGCCGATGATCGCGAACACCACCATCGCGGTGCCGCCGACCACGGCGGAGGGAATGGCGCTGGCCAGCCGGCCCAGCGGCGCCGACAGCGCGATGAGGATCAGGATCACGCCGGCCGTTGCCGTGACGTAGCGCGAGCGCACGTTGGTGGCGCGCACGATGCCGATGTTCTCGCCGCTGGTGATGATCATCGAGGTGCCGAAGAGCCCGCCCGCCAGCGACATCAGCGCGTCGCCGCGGATGGTGCGCGGCACCACGTCGCGCGCATCGATCTTGCGGCCCACCACTTCGGCCACCGCCACGGTCTGCCCCGTGGCCTCGACCATCGAGATGACGCTGAAGATCAGCAGCGGCACGGCCGCCACCAGGTCGAAGCGCGGCATGCCGAAGGGCAGCAGCGTCGGTGCGCTCCAGAAGGGCCCGGCCGCCACGGTGCCGAAGTCCATCAGCCCGCAGACGGCCGCCAGCACCGTGCCGGCCAGCAAGCCCAGCAGCACCGAGAGCTGGCCGAGCGTGCCCTTGAACATGCGCGCGAACAGCACGGTGAAGCCGATGGTCGCGAGCGCCAGGCCGATGTTCACCGGGTCGGCAAAAGCGGGCGAGCCGGCCTTGCCCGCGATGATGCCGCCGTACACCTTCACGAGGTTGATGGACACCAGCAGCAGCAAGGTGCCGATGACGATCTTCGGAAAGTAGCGCAGGCAGCGCGCGAACACCGGCAGCACCAGGAAATAGAACAGCGCCGTGAGGATCACCGCGCCCGAGGCGGTCTGCAGGTCGCGCTGCTGGGCGATGGTCACGAACATCACGATCGGCGCGCCGCCCGGCACCATCACGAAAGGCAGGCGCGCACCGAACTTCCACGGCCCGAACGACTGCAGCAGCGTGCCCACGCCGCACAGCAGAAAGGTGGCGCTGATGAGGTTGACCGTGAGCGCGGACGGAAGGCCCAGCGCTTTCGCCACCAGAAACACGGACGTGATGGGCACGGCCGCCATCACCAGCACATGCTGCAGGCCGAACAGGAGCAGTTGCGAAACGGGCAGCACTGCGTCGACGGCGGGGGCGTCGCAAGCACGGGACATGATTCGAATCCTTTGAGCTGGCTATGCCCAAATCGATTTGGGCGCACTGGCAAAAAAAGCCGCCGAAGCGGGTGAAGTACATTCCGGAACAGCGAGCCCCAAAACGATTTGGGAATTGAATCACCGCTTTTTGAAAAGGTCAACGGGATGAGCCCCAATCCACCGCCGCGGGTCACCATCAAGGACGTGGCCCGGGAAGCGGGCGTGTCGCCGACCACCGTATCCCATGCGCTCAACGCCCGGGGGCAGGTCGATGCGGAAACCCGCGCGCGCGTCGAGAAGGCGGCGCTGACGCTGGGCTACCGGCCCAATCGCAATGCGCAACGGCTGCGCACCGGCGAGGCGCACATGATCGTGCTGCTGTCGTCGATGCCGTTCGCGGTGGCGGGCGGCCCGTCGCGGCTCGGCTTTCTGATGGAGGTGGCGGCGGTGGCCGCCGCGGCGGCGCTCGACCGCCGCCTGGCGCTGGTGCTGGCGCCGCCCATGGAAACCGGGCGGGTGCCGATGGAGCTGCTGGACGTGGACGGTGCGCTGGTCATCGAGCCTTCGGCGGGCGACCCGAACATGGCCTACCTGCTGCGGCGCGGCCTGCCGGTGGTGGCCATCGGCAAGCCAGCGGAGGAAGCCGCCGACGGGCTCGCTTTGCCCCCGTATGTCGACATTCACTCGGGGCACACGACGCGCCTGCTGCTCGAACACCTGCAGGCGCAGGGCGCGCGCAAGGTCGCGATGATCCTCGGCTCGGCGCAGCGCAACTCCTATGTGGAAGGCCAGGCGGCTTACCTGGCGTTCGTCGCTGCGCGCGGGCAGGCGCCGATCCTGTCGCTGGTCGACGAGGTGAAGGGCGAGAGCGGTGGCCGCGAAGCCGCGCTCGCGCTGCTGGCGGCGCACCCCGACATCGATGCCTTCTGCGTGCCTGTGGATGCCTTCGCTACGGGCGCGGTCGCGGCCATCCTCGAATCGGGCCGGCGCATTCCCGACGACGTGATGGTCGCCACGCGCTACGACGGCGTGCGCGCCCGCACCTGCGTGCCGCCGCTAACGGCCGTGGACCTGCACCTGGATGAGATCGCACAGCAAGCCATTGCGCTGCTGTTCGACCACCTGCGCGGCGACACCAGCCAGCGGCGGGTCGACGGGCCGGTGGCGCAGCTGGTGCCGCGCCTGTCGTCGGCGCGCCGAGGCTGACGCCAGCTCGGGCTCAGTTGGGCCTGGTGCGCGCCACGCGCCACACGGCGTTACCCACGTCGTCCGCCACCAGCAGCGCGCCGCTCTTGTCGAGCGCCACGCCCACCGGCCGGCCCTGGGCCTTTTCATCGGCGGTCAGGAAGCCCGTGAGCACATCGACCGGCGGCCCGCTCGGCTTGCCGCCGATGAAGGGCACGAACACCACCTTGTAGCCCGACTTGGGCGTGCGGTTCCACGAACCGTGCTCGCCGATGAAGACGCCGCTGGCGAACTGCTCGGGCATGCCGCCCGGGCGCGAGAAAGCCATGCCCAGCGGCGCGACATGCGAGCCCAGCGCGTAGTCGGGCGCGATGGCCTTGGCCACCATGGCGGGGTTCTGCGGCGTGACGCGCGCATCGACGACGCCGCCGTAGTAGCTCCAGGGCCAGCCGTAGAAGGCGCCGTCTTTCACCGAGGTGAGGTAGTCGGGCACGAGGTCGCTGCCGATCTCGTCGCGCTCGTTGACCACGGTCCACAGCGCGTTCGTGTCGGGGTCCCAGCCCATGCCGTTGGGGTTGCGCAGGCCGCTGGCGAACAGGCGCTTCTCGCCGGTCTTGGTGTCGACCTCCCAGATGGCGGCGCGGCCTTCTTCGGCCGCGAGGCCGTTCTCGCCGATGTTGCTGTTGGAGCCGACCGTCACGTAGAGCTTGCTGCCATCGGCGTTGGCGATGACGTTCTTGGTCCAGTGGTGGTTGATGCCCGCGGGCAGCGGCGTCACCATCGTGGGCGTGGCGGTGATGGCGGTCTGGCCCTCGGTGTAGGGCACCTTCACGAGCGCATCGGCGTTGGCGATGAAGAGTTCGTTGCCCACCAGCACCATGCCGTAAGGCGACATCAGGTTGGACATGAACACTTGCTTCACCTCGGCCACGCCGTCGCCATTCGCATCGCGCAGCAGGGTGATGCGATTGGCGCTGGGCACGCCGGCACCGGCGCGGCCCATGATCTTGCCCGTGACCCAGTCGCGCACCTTGGCGATGGGGCCGCTGCCGCCGTCGGTGCTGCCGGCGGGCCGGGGCGGCTTGTTGCTCTCGGCCACCAGCACATCGCCGTTGGGCAGGGTGTAGACCCAGCGCGGGTGGTCCAAGCCGCGCGCCAGTGCGGTCACGCGCAGGCCGTCGGCGGGGATGGGCGTGGCGGCGTCGGTCCAGCCGACGGCGGGGGCCACGTTGATGGTGGGAATGAGGGTCTTGTTCGGCTCGGCCAGTTGCGGGCGCGGGCCGACCGTGAGCTCGGGCGAGAGCTTGGCCGCCTCGCCGCAGCCGGCCACGAGCAGCGCCGTGGCGACGGCAGCGATGGCGGTGAGGGCCACAGCCGGCATCCGCCACGCGGAATCGGCCCTGCAGGTGGGTGCTTGCTGCGGTGCTTTCATGCGTAGTCCTTGCGCGGCCTGGCGCCGCATACCGGGCGGATCATCCACAGCCGGCGCGCCCGGGATTGTCGGCCGTGGGCGCTTTCGGGCGTGGGTGCACCTTGTTTGCGCATCGCCGCTACCATCGCCGCATGACCGACGACCTGTTCCGCGCCGACGCCTATCTGCGCACCTGCGAAGCCCGCATCCTGCGCATCGACGACACCGGCATCGTGCTGGACCGCACCGTGTTCTATCCCCTGGGCGGCGGCCAGGCCGGGGACACCGGCGTGCTGGTGCTGGCCGATGGCCGCGAACTGGCGATCGCCGACACCCGCAAGGCCAAGAACGAAGAAGGCCAGCCGACCGACGAATTCGTCCACGTGCCGGCGCCCGAACAGGCCGAACTGCTCGCCGCGCTGAAGCCCGGCGACAGCGTCACCGCCCGCCTCGACTGGGAGCGCCGCCACCGGCTGATGCGCTTTCACACCGCGTCGCACCTGCTGTGCCACCTCGTGCCGGTGCCGGTGAACGGCTGCTCGATCACGCCCGACTACGCGCGCATCGACTTCCACATGACCGACCCGCTCGACAAGGAAGCGCTCACGGCCGGCCTTGCGCGGCTGGTCGAGGCGGCCCATCCGCTGGTCGTCGGCGCCATCACCGACGAAGAACTCGACGCCAACCCGGCGCTGGTCAAGAGCATGAGCGTGCAGCCGCCGCGCGGCTCGGGCACGGTGCGCACCATCCGCATCGGCGGAACGGGCGAGGGCGACGCGCAGATCGACTTCCAGCCCTGTGGCGGCACGCACGTTGCCAACACCGCGGAAATCGGCGCGGTGATCGTCACCAAGATCGAGAAGAAAAGCGCCAACAGCCGGCGCGTGGTGCTGGGCTGGGCGCCCGCCACGGCCTGAGAACAGCCGGAACTTCGCCCCCACTGAATGCTCCGACTGACGGCATGATCTTTTCGCGCATCCATTTCGCTACGCTTCTGATAGCAACAGCCGCAACCTGCATGCCGGCTGCGGCCCAACTGACGCCCAAGGCCGGCGCGGTGGTCACCACCCCCCATGTGCGCGCCGAACTGATCGCACATGCGCCCGACGGCGTGGCGCCCGGCTCGCCGGTGTGGGTGGGCCTGCAGATCACGCACCAGCCCGAGTGGCACACCTACTGGAAGAACGCCGGCGATTCGGGCCTGCCCACCGAAATGACCTGGACGCTGCCCGCCGGCGTCTCGACCGGCGAGATCGCCTGGCCCGTGCCAGAGAAGATCCCGGTCGGCAGCCTCGCCAACTACGGCTACGAAAACACCGTGCTGCTGCCGGTGCCGCTGGAGGTATCGACGCTCTACAAGCCGCCCGTGGCGCTCGCCGGCGGCACGCCGTCGATGGACATCCAGCTCAAGGCATCGTGGCTGGTGTGCCGCAAGGAATGCATTCCCGAAGAGGGAGAGTTCACGCTCTCGCTGCCGTTGCAGGGCTCGACCGCGCTGCACAAGGCCGATTTCGACACCGCGCAGGCCGCCCAGCCGCAGCCGCTGGCCAAGCCGGGCGCCATCGAGGTCAATGGCAACAACCTGCAAGTGCGCCTCGAAGGGCTGCCCGCCGCCGCGCAGGGCAAGACGCTGGCCTTCTTCCCCGAGACCCCCGAGGTGATCCGCACCGCGGCCGTCTCCGGCAAGGACTGGACCCAATCCTGGCAAGGCAGCACCTGGACCGCCACGCTGCCGCTGGCCGACCAGCGCAGCGCCAGCCCCACGGTGATGCCGGTGGTGGTGGCGCTGGCCCCGGCCGACCGGCAGGCCGGCCAGCCGGTCGCGTGGCGCGCCGAATCGCCCGTTACGGGCAACTGGCCCGCCGCGCCGCAGCGCGCCGAGGTGTCGCCGGCGCTGCAGGCCGCGCTGACCGCCAACGCGGCCAATGCAGCCGCCGCCACACAGCCCACCCCCAACACCACCCCGTCTTCGACCACCTTCATGGCCGCCCTGCTGGGCGCCCTGCTCGGTGGCCTGCTGCTGAACCTGATGCCCTGCGTGTTCCCGATCCTTGCGATCAAGGTGCTGGGCTTCGCGCGGCAGGCGGGCAACGCCAGCGCGCACCGCAAGGCCGGGCTGGCCTACACGGGCGGCGTGATGCTGTCCTTCCTCGCGCTGGGCGGCGCCATGCTTGCGCTGCGCGCGGCCGGTGCCGGGCTCGGCTGGGGCTTCCAGCTGCAGTCGCCGGGCGTGGTGGCGGCGCTGGCGGCGCTGTTCACGCTGATCGGCCTGAACCTCGTGGGCGTGTTCGAGTTCGGCCGCGCCGCGCCGTCGTCGCTCTGCAGCGCCCAGGCCAAGCACCCGCTGGCCAACGACTTTCTTTCGGGCGTGCTCGCTGTGGTGATCGCCTCGCCGTGCACCGCGCCCTTCATGGGCGCATCGCTGGGCTTCGCGATCGGCCTGCCGGCCGGGCAGGCGCTGCTGTTGTTCGCGGCGCTGGGCTTCGGGCTGGCGCTGCCTTATCTGGCGGCCAGCTTCGTGCCGGCCATTGCACGCCTGCTGCCCAAGCCGGGCCTGTGGATGCACACGCTGCGCCGCCTGCTGGCCTTCCCGATGTTCGCCACCGTGGCCTGGCTGGTCTGGGTGCTGGGCCAGCAAAGCGGCATCGACGGCGCGGGCACGCTGCTGGCGCTGCTGGTGTGCATGGCCGCGATCGTCTGGGCGCTCACGCTGCGCGGCCGCACGCGGGTCGTGATCGCGACCGTGCTGATCGCCTTCACCGCCCTGCTGACCGGTGCCATCGGCCGCAATGTGCTGCAAGTGGTAGAGCCCGCGAAGCTGGCTTCTGCCAATGGAGGCAGCACGCAGCGCTGGCAGCCTTGGTCGGCCGAGCGCGTGGCCGAACTTTCGGGCGCCGGCCAACCGGTGTTCATCGACTTCACCGCCGCCTGGTGCGTGACCTGCCAGTACAACAAGAAGAGCACGCTGTCCGATGCCGAGGTGCTGGCCGACTTCGACGCCAAGAAGGTCGCGATGCTGCGCGCCGACTGGACCCGGCGCGACCCCGCCATCACGGCCGCGCTCACCACGCTCGGCCGCAGCGGCGTGCCGGTCTATGTGCTGCAGGCACCGGGCAAGGCACCGGTCGTGCTGACCGAGATCCTGAGCAAAGACGAAGTCCGCGCCGCACTCGCCGCGCTCTGACTTGACCACCGTCGTGACATGGCTTGTCACACGCACTTGAAGAAACCGTTCTAAGCTGCAGTTGTTGTTTGGAATTTTGTTTTGGAGTTCAAGCTGGCCATGTCTCTCTCGCCATCCACCGACTCGCGTTCCCTGCGCGCTGCGCGCCATGCCCGTGCGGCCCTGAGCCGCGCTTCCCGCCGCGCCGTCGTCGCCGCCGCCGTGGCGCTGGGCGCCACCTTCCTGATGGGCACCCCCGCCTTCGCCGCGCCCGCCGTGGGCCAGCAGGCGCCCGACTTCGTGGCCGTCGACACCACCGGCGCCAAGCACAAGCTGTCTGATTTCGCCGGCAAGTTCGTCGTGCTCGAATGGACCAACCCCGGCTGCCCCTTCGTGCGCAAGCACTACGGCAGCGGCAACCTGCCCGCCACGCAAAAGGCCGCCACCGACAAGGGCGTGGTGTGGCTCGCCATCAATTCCACCGAGCGCGCCTCCACCGATTACCTGCAGCCCGCCGCGCTCGATGCGTGGATGAAGTCGCAGAAAGCCGCGCCCACCGCCGTGCTGATGGACGAAGACGGCCTCATCGGCCAGGTCTACGGCGCGCGCACCACGCCGCACATCTTCATCATCGACCCCAAGGGCACGCTGGTGTACGCGGGCGGCATCGACAGCATCGCGTCGGCGCGGGTCGAAGACATCAAGACCGCCACCAACTACGTCAACCAGGCACTGGGCGAGGCCTTCGGCGGCAAGGCGATCTCGGCGGCCACCACGCGGCCCTACGGCTGCTCCATCAAGTACAAGACCTGACGACGGCGGCGCCCCTTGGCGCGTCCCGCAGCGCGTGACAGCTACCTGACTCGCGCAGTCAGGCAGCGGTCGGGAAGCCCGCCTACCCTTGGCAAACACACACACGCCACAGGGGACAACAAGATGAATCCCGCGCCTTCCGCCGCGCAAAAGGGCACTGCCACCGCGCACGCCTCGCCCGCACCCTCCTCGAAATTCGCCACCGTCCTTCGCGTGACCGGCGGCAACTTCATGGAGATGTTCGACTTCTTCCTGTTCGGCTTCTACGCCACGCAGATCTCGAAGGCGTTCTTCCCGGCCGGCAACGAGTTCGCCTCGTTGATGCTCACCTTCATGACCTTCGGCGCAGGCTTCCTGATGCGGCCGCTGGGCGCAATTTTTCTCGGCGCGTACGTCGACCGCGTCGGCCGCCGCAAGGGCCTGATCGTCACGCTCGCGCTGATGGCAACGGGCACGCTGCTCATTGCCTGCGTGCCGGCCTACGCCACCATCGGCCTGGCGGCGCCCTTCCTGGTGCTGATCGGCCGGCTGCTGCAGGGCTTCTCGGCCGGCGTCGAACTCGGCGGCGTGTCGGTGTACCTGTCGGAAATGGCCACGCCGGGCCACAAGGGCTTCTACGTGAGCTGGCAGTCGGCCAGCCAGCAGGTGGCCATCGTCGTCGCGGCCGCGCTCGGCTACTGGCTCAACGTGACCTTCACCCCGCAGGAGATCGGCGACTTCTACTGGCGCGTGCCCTTCTTCGTGGGCTGCCTGATCGTGCCGGTGCTGTTCATCATCCGCCGCTCGCTGCAGGAGACCGAAGAGTTCATGGCGCGCAAGCACCGCCCCGATGCGCGCGAGATCTTCCAGTCGATGATCAGCAACTGGGGCCTCGTGGTCGCCGGGATGATGCTGGTGTCGATGACCACCGTGTCGTTCTACCTGATCACGGTCTACACGCCCACCTTCGGCAAGGCTGTGCTGCACCTGAGCACCACCGATGCGCTGGTCGTCACGCTGTGCGTGGCCATCTCCAACTTCATCTGGCTGCCGATCATGGGCGCGCTGTCGGACCGCGTGGGCCGCAAGCCGCTGCTGATCCTGTTCACGGTGCTGACCATCCTGACCGCGTACCCCTCGCTCAAGTGGCTGGTCGGCGCGCCGAGCTTCGCGCGCATGCTCGAAGTCGAGCTGTGGCTGTCCTTCCTCTACGCCAGCTACAACGGCGCGATGGTCGTGGCGCTCACCGAGGTGATGCCGGTCAACGTGCGCACCGCCGGCTTCTCGCTGGCCTACAGCCTGGCAACGGCCCTGTTCGGCGGCTTCACGCCAGCGATTGCGACCGGCCTGATCGAGATGACCGGCGACAAGGGCGCGCCGGGCCTGTGGATGACGGCCGCCGCCGTCTGCGGGCTGATCGCCACGCTGGTGCTGTACCGGCGCAACGCGAACCCGGCCGATGCCGGACGCGTGCCGGCGGTCTGACGCTTTTCAAATTTTTTCAGACCAGCCGCAACCCGCCATCGCACTCGATCACGGTGCCGGTGGTGTAGCCGTTCTCGATCAGGAACTGGATCGCATGCGCCACGTCCTGCGGCTGCCCCACGCGGCCGACGGGCAGCGTCTCGACCTGCTGGCGGAACAGTTCGCTCTTGAGCGCGGCGGGCACGCGGTCCCACCACGGCGTATCGACCAGGCCCGGTGACACCGCATTCACCCGGCTCGGCTTCAACTCCCGCGCCAGGCTGCCCACCATCGCTTCGAGCGCGCCGTTGATCGCAGCCAGCCCCGCCGTGCCGGGCAACGCATTGCGCGCCGAGATCGCCGTCACGAAGGTGATGCTGCCGCCCTTGCGCAGCACCCGCGCACCCGCCTGCGCCGCTTCGAGCTGCGGCCAGAACTTGGCCTCGAAGCCGCGCCGCAGCGATTGCAGGTCGAGCTGCGCGAACTCGCCCGCACCCTCGCCGCCGCTGAGCGTGAGCACGAGGTGGTCGACCGGCCCCGTCTTTGCGAAGAAGGCGTCGAGCGCCACCCGGTCGCCGGCATCGAAGGCCGCGCCGCTCACGTTCGCTCCCATGCCGCCGATGGCGTCCTGCAGCTTGCCGTTGTCGCGCCCCGTCGCGATGACGCGCGCACCCGTCGCCGCGAGCCGGCGCACGGTTTCCAGGCCCACGCCCGACGAGCCACCGAGCACCACCACTGTCTGTTGTTCCGAAGCCATGTCGATTCCTTTGGTTGACTGATGAGCCTTCAGGTTAGGGATCGGCGGCCTATCATTCAAATCGTTTGAAACCATGAAAAGCATCAACGAAAGTGATTTCAGGCGGCTCGACCTCAACCTGCTGCTGGTGTTCCACGCGCTGCTGCACGAGCGCAACGTCACCCGCGCGGCCGCGCGCCTGTTCATCGGCCAGCCGGCGCTGAGCGGCGCGCTCAAGCGGCTGCGCGCGGCCGTCGGCGACGAACTGTTCGTGCGCACCTCGCACGGCATGACACCCACGCCACGGGCACTCGAACTCGCCCAGGTCATCGAGCCGCTGCTGCTGTCGCTGCAGCAAGCCTTGCAGGCCCGCCCGGCCTTCGACCCCGCCCGTGCCGAGCGCGTGTTCCGCATCGGCCTGAGCGATGCGCTCGAAGTCGCGCTGATGCCGCCGCTCATGCAGCGGCTGGCCACCGAAGCCCCGGGCGTGCGGCTGATCGCCAGCGCGGCCGATCGCACCACCGCGCCCGGCCAGCTCGATGCGGCCGACATCGAACTGGCCGTGGGCGTGTTCCCCGGCTGCGCCGCATGGCACCGCCAGCGCGCGCTGTTCGACTGGCACTTCGTCTGCGTCTACAACCCTGCGCTGGTCAAGGCGCGCGGCAAGCGGCTCACGCTGAAGGAATACCTGCGCCACCCGCACCTCCTGACCTCGTTCAGCGCCGACCTGAGCGGGCTGGTCGACGAACTGCTGCACGAGCAGGGGCTCACGCGCCAGGTGGTCTTTTCAAGCCGCAACTTCGCGACCAACCCGTTCATCGTGCGGCAGATGGCCGCCATCACCACCGTGCCCACCTTCGCGGCCGCCACCTGGCGCGACGCGCTCGGGCTGGCGGTGAGCCCGCTGCCTTTCGACACGCCGCGTTACGCCGTGTCGCTGCTGTGGACGGCGGCCCGCGACGGCGACCCCGGGCTGAAATGGCTCATCGCGCTGATCGGCGAGGTCTTCGGCGGCAAGCCCGTCGATTGATCCAGCGCGCACCCGTTGTTTACCGGGAACGCACCGCCGCGCCGGTCCGGGTGGAAACACCGATGATGGCGAGCCCCCGCATGCCTATCCTGCGCAAGCGCCTTCGGCGTGCCCACAGAGACCCCACGGCATGAACGCACACCACTTCAGCACGCTGCTCGAACACCCCGCCGACCGGCAGGCCTGCTGGGGCCGCATCAACGAGTCGTACTTCGGCGCGCTGCGTGTGCAATGCCTGGACACCGGCACCTTCGATGCGCGCATGGACGCCTACGAACTCGGGCCGCTCGGCATGTTCATGATCGAGGCGCCCTCGCACCGCGTGGCCCGGCCCGACACGCGCCACGAGATCGTGCTGGACGAGCACTACAAGCTGGTGCTGCAGCTCGAAGGCCACGGCCACATCTCGCAGCGCGACCGCGAGTTCCACCTGCACCCCGGCGACTGGAGCCTGTACGACCCGCGCGTGCCCTACGCCATCACCAACCCGGAACGCTCGCGCCTGCTCGCCATCACCATTCCGCGCCAGCAGTTCAAGGGCATGAAGATTCCCGACCTGCACACCTGCGAGGCGCACACACCCGCCATGCAGGGGCTCTACGCGGTGCTCGGCTCGTTCCTGACCTCGCTGGCCGACCAGTTGCCTTCGTTGCCCAACGCGGTCGGCCGCTCGGTCAGCGACACCGTGCTGGGCCTGCTGGCCTCCACGCTCGCCACGCATTCCGACGAGCAGTTCGGCATGCACCCGGTGCCGGGCGTGCTGAAGGCGCGCGTGAAGCAGTTCGTGCACGCGCACCTGGCCGACCCCGCGCTGTCGCTCGACCTCATCGCGCAGCAGCTGCGCTGCTCCAAGCGCTACCTGCACCGCGTGTTCGAGGACGAAGACCAGACGCTCGACCGCTTCATCTGGCAGATGCGGCTGGAGCGCTGCAGCGAGGCGCTGCGCAACGCGGCGGGCCGCCGCACTTCGGTGTCGGAGATCGCCTTCGCCTGGGGCTTCAACAGCAGCGCGCATTTCTGCCGCGTGTTCAAGGCGCAGTACGGCGTGTCGCCGCGCGAGTTCCAGCGGCGCGAGGCCGAGCAGGCAGCGTCGCCCGCGCTCACGCACTGACCTGCTCCGTTCCGCAAAGGGCCACGCACACCTGCGCGGCATGACAAAACCGTAATCGCAGTGACGGCCAGCGAGCGGTTGGCCTTTCTAGAGTTGGGGCGTGATGTGTTTCGTTGAGGAAACGGCCACATCACACAGCCATATCCAACACAGAAAGGACCTCCTCGTGAAACGCACCCTGCTCGCCTTGGGCACCCTCGCCTTCTTCTCCACCGCCTTCGCGCAGCAACCGCACAGCCACAGCGCGGAAGCCGAGGCCGACTTCGACAGCAAGCCGCAGGCCGCCGCCGAAGCGAAGAAGAACAACAAGCAGCCGGGCGCCGTGCGCATCAAGGACGGCGGCACCGCACGCGGCGAAGGCTCGGCCGTGGCAACGCCCAGCAAGACGGAAAAAGCCGGCGAAGCCCGCGCCGAGGCGCGCGAAGCCAAGCCCCACTCCGTGCCCACGCCCGGCGGCACGCCGAAGTAAGCAGCGCCAGCAGGCGTTCTTCAGGCCGCCGCGAGATAGCTGCTGTGCAGTATCTCCGGCCGGCTTCGCAGTTCTTCCGATGAACCCGCGAAGGCCATGCGGCCGCGCTCCAGCACATAGGCGCGGCTCGACACAGCCAGCGCCACCGTCGTGAACTGCTCGATCAGCAGCACGCCCACGCCTTCGCGCGCGACCTGCTGCACCACCTCGACCAATCGCTTGACCACGGTGGGCGCGAGCCCCAGCGAGAGTTCGTCGATGGCCAGGTAGCGCGGCTTGCCGATCAGCGCCTGCGCGATGCACACCATCTGCTTTTGCCCGCCCGACAGCGATCGCGCGGGCAGCGCGAGCTTCACGCGCAGTTCGGGGAACACCGCGAGCACCTGCTCGACCGCCTCTGCCACGCGCGATGCCGGGAGCGACGTCGCAGCGGCGCGCAGGTTGTCGAGCACCGACAAGTCACCCAGCACGCGGTGCCCTTCCGGCACCACCGCGACGCCCAGCGCGCGCACGCGCTCAGGCCGCTGGCCGTGCAGCGCGTGGCCTTCGACCTCGATGCGTCCGCTGGTGAGCGGCAGCACGCCACCGATGGCCATCACGGTGCTCGACTTGCCCGCGCCATTGGCACCGAGCAGGGCGGTCACTTCGCCGGGCGGCACCTGCAGGTCGATGCCGTGCAGCACGGCCTTGCCGCCGCGCTGCAGGCGCAGGTCGTTCACGCTCAGCATGGTGTGAAAGCTCCGTGGTTCATTCCGTTCCCAGGTAGGCCTTGCGCACGGCCGGGTCGTCGAGCACCGCGCGCGTCGGGCCGAGCGCAAGGCGGCGGCCGAAGTCGAGCACCAGCGTCTGCGAGCAGGTGGCGGCGATGAGGTCGACGTCGTGGTCGATCAGCAGCACCTGTGCACCGCAGAAGGCATGCACAGAACCGATCACGCGGCGCAGCGCACCGGCCTCCTGCTCGGTCAGGCCCGCGCCGGGTTCGTCGAGCAGCAGCAGGCGCGGCGCGCCGACCAGCGACTTCGCGATTTCGAGCATGCGGCGCTGGAACAGGTTCAGGCGATGGCCCATCACCGTGGCCACGTCGAGCAGGCCGGTGTGCGACAGCGCACGCGCCACCTGCGCCACCGCTTCGCCGCGCGCATGCGGCACGTGGTCGAGCAGCGCGCGCACGTTGTCCCACACGCTGAGGTCTTCCACCACCTGCTCGGTCTGGAACGAGCGGCGCAGGCCGAAGCGCACGCGCTCGATGGGCTTCAGGTCCAGCAGGTCGGTGCCGTCCACCGCGACGGTGCCGGCACGCGGCAGCACGAGGCCGCTGAGCACGTTGACCAGCGTGGTCTTGCCCGCGCCGTTCGGCCCGATGAGGCCGCACACGGGTGCGTCGAGTTCGGCGCTGAGTCCGTCGATGGCCTTGACGCCGCCGAAGGCGACGGTGAGATCGCTCACGCGGATCATGGGGTGGCCCCCTTGCCATCGCGCGTGAGACGCCTGCGCACCGCATCGAACGCCCCCGCCAGTTGCCCGGCGATGCCGCTCGGCGCGGTGATGAGCGCATGCAGCAGCGCCACGCCGAAGAAGATCATCGCCAGGTAGCCGTTCACGCCGAAGTCGGTCAGCAACGCAGGCACTGCGCGCAGCAACAGCCCCGCGATCAACGCGCCGGCCCAGTGGTACACGCCGCCCACCACGGTGAGCGCGAACAGCATCACCGAATCGCCCGCGGTGAAGGCGCGCCCGTCGAGCTGGCCCACGCCGCCCGCGAGCAGCGCGCCCGCCACGCCGGCGCAGAAGCCGGCCAGGCCGAAGGCCCAGGTCTGGTAGCGCAGGATGTTCACGCCGGCCGCCACGGCCGCCGCTTCGCCGCGTCGGATCAATGCCCACGAGCGGCCCGCGCGCGTGCGCCGGTGCAGCTCGATCAGCGCCAGCACCGCCGCCAGCCACACGGCCACGTAGCGGAAGTACGCCGCGTCGGACAGCGCCAGCGCGGGGCGCGGCATCATCAGCCGCTCGCTGCCGAACACGCGGCCCAGCCAGCCTGCGCCGCCATCGGGAAAGCCCATGACGTTGATGACGACCTGGAAGCCGCCCGCCATCATCATCGTGACCAGCGCGAGGTACAGCCCCTTGAGCCGCAATGCAGGCAGGCCCGCGAGCATGCCCACCACGCACGACAGCAAGCCACCCGCGAGCACCGACAGCTCGAAAGGCCAGCCCAGCCCGTGGCCCGCGCGCAAGGCGATCCAGCCGCCCGCGCCGAGCAGCGCGTACTGGCACAGCGACACCAGCCCCAGTTGGCCGTAGAGCAGTGCCACGCCAGCCGCGGCAATCGACAGTGCCAGCGACGACGTGAGCGTCTTGATCCAGTAGGCATTGGCCAGCCACGGCACCACGAGCCCGATGAGCAGCACGCAGCCCACCATCACGGCCAATGAAATGCGGGCACGGCGCGTTGCCTCGGCCAGCGAGGCCGGCAGTTGCGCGATGTCGTCGGGTGCTTGTGCCGCCCCGGTGAAGATCGAAGCGCTCATGCCTGCCGCGTGCCCGTGCGAAAGAAGACGATCATCGCCAGCGCGATCAGGAACGGCGTCGCCGTGCGGAAGGCCGCGAAGCCCGGCACGGTGATCGCCAGCGCCTCCAGCACGCCGATGGCGATACCGCCCGCCACCGTGGCCGGCAGCGAATGCAGGCGGCCGATGATGGCGGCGGCAAAGGCCGGAATCACCAGGAAGGTCAGCAGCGTGGCCTGCAGCCGCACGATGTTGGCGAGCAGCAGCCCGCACACACCGGCGAAGGCGCCGCTGAGTATCCAGGCCACCGTGTCGACACCGAGCACGCGGATGCCGAGCAGCGCGCTCAGGTCGCGGTCGTTGGCCAATGCGCGCATCTTCAGACCCACGCGCGTCTTCGACAGCAGCAGGCCGACGCCGCCCATCATCAGCACCGCAAGCGCAAGCCCCAGGGCACGCGTGTGGGTGAGGCGCACCTCCACCTCGCCCAGCACGAAGTCGATGGCGCCCGAGTCGGTAGGCAGCACCAGCCGGCGCGGCTGCTCGCCCCAGTACCACTCGGTGAAGCCCACCACCACCAGCGCAAAGCCCAGCGTGGCGATGCTGCGGATGGTCGGGTCGCGGTGCGACAGCCGCGGCGCCAACAACCGGCCATAGGCCAACGACAGCAGCATCGAGGTGACGATGGCCGCGCACCACGCCAGCCCCTGCGGCCAGTCGGCTTCGAGCATCGACCAGGCCACGTACGCACCGATGGCGCCGATGGCACCGAAGGCGAAGTTCAGCACGCCCGACGAGCGGTAGAGCACCACCAGCCCCACGCCCGAGAGCGCATACACCGCGCCCAGGCCCAAGCCCGAGATGACGAAAGGCAGGTAGTCCTCCATGGCCCGGCGCGCTTACTTGAGGCCCATCTTCTGTTCGTCGGCGCGGATGTCGACCAGCTCCGGGTCTTCCGCCGTCAGGCAGCCGCCGGGCGCGAAGCGCCAGCCGTTGCCGTCGGGGCTGGCGACAGGGCCGCTGTTGTTGGCGTTGTGGCGGTTGCCGTTGCCCACGTAGAAGGGCTTGCACAGGATGTCGCTCTTGAAGTCGCTCACCTTGCGCAGCGCATCGGTCACGCCGGCGCGGTCGATCTTCTTCGGGTCCATCTTCAGCAATGCTTGCGTCACGATGCGCGCGGCCACGTAGCCGCCTTGCGAGAAGGTGTCGCGCGGATCGCTCTTGGCGCCGTACTTGTCCATGACCGCCAGCCAGTTCTTGTTGTCGGGCCCGGCCGATTCGAGCGGGTTGAATTCGAGGTTGACGTCGAAGTTGCCCTTCCAGTAGGGGCCGATGGCCTTGGGCACGTCGGTGTTGTAGGCCGGCGCGGCAGAGACGAAGTGGATCTTCTTGCCCAGGTTCTGCTGCTCGGCGGCGGCCAGCATCGGCACCAGGATGCCCTTGGGCACGTTCATGATGATGGTGTCGGGCTTCTTGGCGGCGGCCTGCAGCATGGTCGAGGTGGCATCGGCCGAACCGGGGTCGATGGTGATGGTCTCGACCTCCACGCCGTTCTTCTTTCCCCATTCCTTCGGCCCTTCGCAGGCCCAGTTGCCAAGGCTCGGAATGTTCGGAATGACGCAGACCATCTTCTTCGCCTTGTACTTCTGCGCGGCGTACATGGCGGCGATGGTGGCCGACACGCGCGGCCCCGCATTCACCGGCACGTAGTTGCGCGCGTTGAAGCATTCGCGCGGCACGCCGGTGCCGGCGATGACCATCACGCCTTCGTCGGCGTACATCTTGGCGTTGGCGCCGCACTCCACGAAGCTGGTGCTGCCCGCAAGCGCGACCACCTTGCGGTCTTTCACGAGCTTGGACGCGACCTGCGCGGCGGTCTCGGGGTTCCACTGGTCGTCGACCACGATGTAGTCGACCGGGCGGCCGTGGATGCCGCCGTTGGCGTTCACGCACTTGAAATACGCGGCCGCCGCCTGTCCCGAGGCGCTGAAGTCGTCGGGGCCGGTCTTGCCGACCACCGCGCCGACGGGGATGGGCTCGCCGGTGGCGGGCTTGCCGGTGTTGAGGCCGCAGTCGGGGCCCGATTGCGCCCATGCGCCGCCAGCGCCCGCAAGGCCGAGGGCACCGACCAGCGCACCGAGTGCGGAACGCGCGATCTTCTTCTGCTTGAACATGCTCTTGTCTCCTGTTGTGATCGGAACCGTTGCAGTGCCTACACCGCCATGCACACGCTCTTGAGCTCGGTGAAGCTCTCGACCGCCGCGCGCCCCAGGTCGCGCCCGTAGCCCGACTGCTTGACGCCGCCCAGCGGCAGCGCGTTGTCGAGCACGTTGTGCGCGTTGACCCAGACCACGCCCGCCTGCAGGCGCGGCACGATGCGATGCACGGCCGAGAGGTTGTTCGACCAGACGCTCGCGGCCAGGCCGTAAGCGCTGTCGTTGGCCAGGCGGATCGCGTCCTCGACGTCGTCGAAGGGCACCACGGTCGCGACCGGCCCGAACACTTCCTCGCGCACGATGCGCATCGAAGGCCGCGTGTCGACGAACACGGTCGGCCGTACGAAGCAGCCGCCGTCGAAGGCGCGGCTGCCGCCGGTGACCAGCGTCGCGCCCTCGGCCACCGCGCCGTCGATGTGCGCCATCACGCGGTCCACATGGCGCTTGGAAACGAGCGGGCCGAACTGCGCCTGCGGATCGAAGCCCGAGCCGATGTGCAGGCCTTCGGCCGCCTGCGCCAGTTGCTTGACGACCTCATCGAAGATGCCGCGCTGCACGTACACGCGCGAGCCCGCCGTGCACACCTGCCCCTGGTGAAAGAAGATGCCGTTGGCCGCGCCCTGCGCCGCTGCCACCGGGTCGGCATCGTCCAGCACGATGAGCGGCGACTTGCCGCCCAGCTCCAGCGTGAAGCGCGCCATGTTGTCGACCGCCGCGTGGCCGATGCGCTGGCCCACGGCGGTCGAGCCGGTGAAGCTGATCTTGCGGATGTCCGGGTGCGCGGCGAGCGCGGCACCGGCGGTGGCGCCGCGTCCGCACACCACGTTGAGCACGCCGGGCGGAAAGCCCGCCTCGATGGCCAGCTCGGCCAGCCGCAGCGCGGTAAGCGGTGTTTCTTCCGAAGGCTTGAGCACCACCGTGCAGCCGGCCGCGAGCGCGGGCGCCACCTTCCACAGCGCGATGGCCAGCGGAAAGTTCCACGGCACGATGGCGCCCACCACGCCGACGGGTTCGCGCCGCGTGTACGTCACCCATTGCGGGCCGGGGATGCCGATGGAGTTGTCGAGCGTCTGCCCTTCGAGCTTGGTGGCCCAGCCCGCCATGTAGCGCACGAACTCGGCACCGCCGCCCACGTCGACCATGCGCGCGATGCCGCGCAGCTTGCCGCTTTGCAGGGTTTCAAGCGCGCTCAATTCATCGGCGTGCGACTCGATGAGCGTCGACAGCGTGTACAGCATGCGCTCGCGGTCGGCGGGGCGCAGCGACTTCCACGCGGCGCTCTCGAAGCTGCGGCGCGCGCTGGCAACGGCGGCGTTCACGTCGGCCGCGTCGCTGTCGGGGGCTTCGGCCACCGTCATCTCGGTGGCCGGATCGACCACCGGCAGGTAGGTGCCGTTGGCGGGCGCCACCTCGCGGCCGTCAATGTGGTTGCCGCGCCGGCGCTGCGCCAGCAGGCCCACCTGGCCGAGATGCTCGATCGACAGGTCTCGCAGATTCATGGGTTGGCTCCAGGGCAATGCGTTGAATGGAAAAAAAGAGGGGCAACTCAGGACATGGCCCGCGCCACGAGCAGCGTGTCGGTGAACTGCTCGAAGCGGCGCACCTTGCCGCCCTGCACCTGCCACACATGCGTCACGCGGGCGTGCATGGTCTTGCCGGTGGCACGGTGGCGGCCGTGGTAGTCGCCGATGCCGACCACGGTGTCGCCGCCATTGACCAGCCGTTCGAGCACGAAGCGGTAGCCCTCCCATTCGGTGCCCAAGACCTTGAAGACCTTCTCGACCACCTGGGCCGGCCCGACGTGCGTGCCGGCACACGGAAAGCCGGCCATCTCGGTCCACTGCACGTCGTCGGCCACGTCGGCGAACATGGCTTGAAGGTCGTGGCGGTCGGAGGCGGCGTAGTGATCGGCAACGATCTGATAGGGGGTGCGCATGAAGAAAGGCTCCTGGTGTGACAGCAAGAAATGAAGGAAATCAGACCGGCCCGAACTCGGGCGGATAGAAGGTCTGCGAGGCCTTGCGCATGAAGGCGCCGGCCGGGTTGTTGGCCACCTCGCCGTTGCCGGTCACGCCGAGGAACTTGCCGGTGGAGCGGCCGCTCGCGAAGTCGAAGAAGAACACCGACGCGACGGGAATCAGGAACTCGCGGAAGGTGAAGACGTACTGGTCGTCGTCGAACTTGTAGTAGCTCGCGAGGTCGACGTCGCCATGCCCGCGCTGCACGCCCACCAGGCATTGCCAGGCGTAGCGCTCGGCGCTCAGGTAGGTGTGCTCGTAGGTGTGGTTGGGGCTGTAGGTCTGCCAGGTGCGCAGGCCGATCAGGTCGCGCGTGGGCTGTGGCACGGGGCCGCTGGCGGTACCACCCTCCAGCGTGCCGACCCAGAAGTCCTGCGGCACGCGCGGCTGGCCTGCGGCTTCTTCGACGCTGACGATGCGGCAGCGGATCGCGAGCACGCGGTGGGTGCGCGTGTTGAGCACGATGCTCAAGGCTTCGGTCGGGCGGCTGGCCTGGGTGATGTCGAGGAAGAAAGTGTCGGGTGCGACCTCGATGGCTTCGTACCAGTCGCCTGTGCCTTGTCCGCCGCGCGCGCCCTGCTCGCTCCAGTCCAGCACATGCTGCGAACGCGGCTGCAGCGTGAGCTGGAAGCCGGGCAAGGCGAGCTTCAGTGTCTGGCCGGCGAGTGCGTCGGTGGCGGGCAGGCGGTTGGTGGCGATGCCGAGGGCGAACTGGTCGTAGGTCTTCCAGTCGGCGGGCCTGGTGGCTTCGTGGGTGCTCATGGCGTTTTCTTTCCTGCCCTCTCAGGCGTCGTGCGCGAAGGCGATGGTGGGCAGGTCGACGGCAGAGGCACCGCCATCGACCATGAGCGAACTGCCGGTGACCATCGCGGCCAGCGGCGAAGCGAGGAACAGCACGGCGTTCGCCACGTCTTCGGGGCTGGCGGCGCGGCCCATGGGCACGTCGCGCGTGACGAGGTCGTAGGCCGCATCGGCACCCGGCAGCCGGTACTTGTCGACCAGCACCTGCATCTGCTCGTCGGCCATCTCGGTGCGCACCCAGCCGGGGCACACGGCGTTCACGCGCACGCCCTGCTTGCCGTAGTCGCGTGCCAGCGAACGCACGAGGCCAATGAGCGCGTGCTTCATCGTCACGTAGCCGACGACGCCCGGCCCTGCGAAGTGGCCGGCGAGCGAAGAGAGCACGACGATGTTGCCGCGCCGCTCGATGAGTTCGGGCAACAGCTCGCGTGCGCAGACGAAGGCGGTGTCGAGGTTCAGGCGCGTGGAGAGCGCCCACGACGCGTCGTCGGTGGAGAGCGCATCGCCCACCCCATGGCCGCCCGCGTTGGCGACGAGCACGTCGATGCGGCCGAACTTTTCGCGCGCGGCCTTGAGCGCGTGCCGCACATCAGCGGTGCTGGCGGCATCGCCTGCAACGGCGAGGCCGCCGAGCTTCGAGGCAACCGCTTCGAGCTGCGCGAGGCGGCGCCCCATCAGCACGACACGGCCGCCCGCCGCGACGAACTGCGCGGCCACCGCCGCGCCGATGCCGGTGCCGCCGCCGGTGATGAATGCGACCTTGCCGGCCATTGAATTCGTGGACCCTGTGGAACTCATTCGCTCTGTCTCCTTGTTGGAAAGGACTCTAGGTTTCAGCGCACATCGGCGATTGACCGAACGCGCAGTGTTCGTTGCCCGACAGCGCGGCCTTGGCCGAGCGCGGTCACGCCGTCTGCCCCAGCACGAAGGCCGCGCAACGCTCGGCCAGCATCACGGTCGGCGCATTGGTGTTGCCGCTGACCAGCGACGGCATCACCGAGGCATCGCACACGCGCAGCCTTGCCACGCCATGCACGCGCATCTGCGCATCGACCACGGCCATGTCGTCGCTGCCCATGCGGCAGGTGCCGCTCGGGTGGTAGACGGTCTTGGCGCGTTGGCGCACATAGGCCTCGATGGCGTCGTCGGCCATGTCGTCAGCCGCTGAAGGTGCGAGTTCCTCGGACACCACTTCACGCAAGGCCGGCGCACGCAGGATGCGGCGCGCCAGCTTCACGCCGCGCACCAGCGTGTCGACGTCTTCCTGCGCGCGCAGGTAGCCGCCGTCGAACAGGATGGGCGCCATCGGGTCGGGGCTGCGCAGCCGCACGCTGCCGCGCGATTTCGGCCGCAGGAAGCAGGGGTTGATCGACATGCCGTGGCCGGCCAGCGGCTCGCGGTCGACGTCGCCCACGAGCACCGGCAGCACATGGAACTGCAGGTCGGGCCGGCCCGCGCCGGTGGTGTCGACGAAACCGCCGCTCTCAACTACGTTGGAGGTGAGCAGGCCGGTGTTGAAGAAGGTCCATTGCAAGCCATGCCTGAGGGCAGCCAGGCCGCGGTCGTTGCCCAAGAGGCTGATGGGCTCGCGCGTGCGGCCGTAGACCGACACCTCCAGGTGGTCCTGGAAGTTCTCGCCCACGCCGGGCAGCGCGTGCGTCACCGGAATGCCGTGCGCCTGCAACTGCGCGCCGGGGCCGATGCCCGACAGCATCAGCAGCTTGGGCGAGGCCAGCGCGCCGGCCGAAAGAATCACCTCTTCGCGCGCGGTGGCGACGACTTCTTCGCCACTGGCGTCGCGGCCGGTGCGATAGACGACACCGGTCGCGGCGCCGTCCTGCGTCAGCACGCGCATGACGTGCGCGCCGGTGACCACCGTGAGCTTGGGGTTGTCGCGCACCGCCGCAAGGTAGGTGGCGGCCGTGCTGGCGCGGCGGCCTTCGAAGGTGGTGGTCTGGTAGAAGCCCACGCCAGCCTGCTCGGCGCCGTTGAAGTCGTCGTTGTAGGGCAGTCCGGCCTGCTGCGCGGCGCGCAGGAAGGCCAGGCTCAGCGGATGGCGAAAGCGGGTGTCGCTCACCTTCAGCGGGCCGGTGGTGCCGTGCAGCCCGCAGGCCAGCCGTGCATTCGACTCGGCCTTGCGGAACCACGGCAGCACGTCGCGCCAGCCCCAGCCTTCGCAGCCCTGCGCCTCCCAGCCGTCGTAGTCGGCCGGCGTGCCGCGGATGTAGACCATGGCGTTGACGGAGCTGCCGCCGCCCAGCGTGCGGCCCTGCGGCACGAACATCCTGCGGCCGCCGGCAGCCGCCTGCGGTTCGCTCTCGTAGGCCCAGGTGCGCTCGGTGCCGATCACGCGCACGAAGGTGGCGGGCATGTGGATGAAGCGGTCGTTGTCCGGCGGGCCGGCCTCCAGCAGCAGCACGCTGCGCCCCGCCAGCACCAGCCGGTGCGCCAGCACGCAGCCGGCCGAGCCGGCCCCCACCACCACGAAGTCGAAGACCTGTTGCGCCATGTTGCTTGTCCCGTTCCTTGATCCGAAGTTCTTTTGTTGTCTCGAAGGTGGATGCTCGGGGCTGCGGCGCGCCGTGGCGCACCGGGGCGGGTTGGTGCAACTCAAATTGCGCTGTCGGTCAATGCGCGGGCCCCTGCGACAATCGCGGGATGCCTTTCGCCCCATTGCAAAACGACACTTTCCTGCGGGCCTGCTGGCGCCAGGCCACCGATCACACGCCCGTCTGGCTGATGCGCCAGGCCGGCCGCTACCTGCCCGAGTACGTCGCCACGCGCGCCAAGGCGGGCAGCTTCATGGGCTTGGCGACCAACACCGACTACGCCACCGAAGTCACGCTGCAGCCGCTGGAGCGCTACCCGCTCGACGCGGCGATCCTGTTCTCGGACATCCTCACCGTGCCCGACGCCATGGGCCTGGGCCTGTCGTTCGAGGCCGGCGAAGGCCCGCGCTTTGCCCGTCCATTGCGCGACGAAGCGGCGGTGAACGCGCTCGAAGTGCCCGACATGGACAAGCTGCGCTATGTGTTCAGCGCCGTGGCCTCGATCCGCAAGGAACTGAACGGCCGCGTGCCGCTGATCGGCTTTTCGGGCAGCCCGTGGACGCTGGCCTGCTACATGGTCGAAGGCGCGGGCTCGAGCGACTACCGGCTGGTCAAGGGCATGCTGTACAGCCGCCCCGACCTGATGCACCGCATCCTCGCGGTCAATGCCGATTCGGTGGCCGCGTACCTCAATGCGCAGATCGACGCCGGCGCGCAGGCCGTGATGATTTTCGACAGCTGGGGCGGCGTGCTGGCTGACGGCGCGTTCCAGGAATTCAGCCTCGCCTACACGGCGCGCGTGCTGGCGGGCGTGAAGCGCACCGGCGCCGACGGCCAGCCTGTGCCGCGCATCGTGTTCACCAAGGGCGGCGGCCTGTGGCTGGACGCCATGCGCCCGCTCGATTGCGAGGTGCTCGGCGTCGACTGGACGGTGAACCTGGGCGCCGCGCGCCGCCAGGTCGGCGAAGGCACCGACGGCAAGGCCAAGGCGCTGCAGGGCAACATCGACCCGAACGTGCTGTTCGCGCCGCCCGCGCAGATCGAAGCCGAAGTGGCCAAGGTACTGCAGGCTTTCGGCAAGCCGCACGCCGACCGCCACACCACGGGGCCGACCCACATCTTCAACCTGGGCCACGGCATCAGCCAGTTCACGCCGCCGGACCACGTGGCAGCGCTGGTCGAGGCGGTGCACACCCAGTCGCGCGCGCTGCGCGGTTAGAACTGTCACAAAAAGGGCCGAACCGCGTGCAAGCCGCACCGGCCCTCAAAAGTGGGTTCGCAGCCGTTTGTCAAGCGCAAAAACGGCATATGGGTCCCGACTTATGCACAAAACCCGTGTTGCAGTGCGCAAGATTATCTGAGGCGGCCCTCTCTTTGCTACGAAAGAGATAGCGACGCTAAGTTGTTGATTTATATAGGATTTGAACTTTGCTTTTTTTCCGGGCAATCCAGTCAGAGCCTTGATTTTCAAGGCTTGCCAGCGTGTCGAGCCCGGTTGTCAACAAAGTTATCCACAGAAACTCTGGATGGCCGCCAAAGCACTGAAAAATCAACGACTTAAGTGAAGTTGCTCAAAGTCGCATTAACAAACCTTTCCAACAGGCACCTCCATTTCCAAAGCCAGCCCAGCCCCTGAAACGGGCGCCACGACGACCGACGGCAGCGCTGCGCCGGCGGCCCTGTCCTGGCGGCTCGACATCGCGGTCCAGACGCCGGCACATGCCGCGCTCGGCGACCTGTTGAGCTACGCCAGTGCCGCGCCGCTGGTGCCCGGCACGCTGGTGCGGGTGCCGCTGGGCCGGCGCGAGGTGCTGGGCGTGGTCTGGAACGAGCCCACATCGCTGGCGGGCGCGGAGCCCGACATGGCGCTCAAGCCCGTGGGCGCGGCGCTCGACGCACTGCCCCCACTGGGCGAGGCCTGGCGCGACCTCGTGGCCTTTGCCGCGCGCTACTACCAGCGCTCGATCGGCGAGATCGCGCTGGCCGCCCTGCCGCCGCAATTGCGCGACCTGACGACCACGCAACTGGCCCGGCGCCTGAAGCGCAAGACGACGGCCGGCCCGGTCGCCGAGACGGCGGAGGCCGCCAACCTGATCGCGCTGAGCGCGGAACAGACGGCTGCCCTCGCCCGCATCGAAGCGGAAAGCGGCACCTTCCTCCTGGTCGGCAGCACCGGCAGCGGCAAGACCGAGGTCTACCTGCGCTGCGTGGCCGACCTGCTGGCGCGCGACCCGGAAGCGCAGGCGCTGGTGATGGTGCCCGAGATCAATCTCACGCCGCAATTGGAAGCACGTTTCAAGGCGCGCTTCGGCGACGAGGCGGTGGTGTCGCTGCACAGCGGCATGACGAACCCGCAGCGCCTTGCAAGCTGGCTGGCGGCGCACAGCGGCGCCGCGCGCATCGTGCTGGGCACGCGCATGGCGGTGTTCGCATCGATTCCGGGGCTCAAGCTGATCGTGGTCGACGAGGAACACGACCCCAGCTACAAGCAGCAGGAAGGCGCGCGCTATTCGGCACGCGACCTCGCCGTGTGGCGCGGGCAGCGCGAAGGTGCGAAGGTGATCCTCGGCTCGGCCACGCCCTCGCTCGAAAGCTGGCACCAGAGCCGCCCCGCCGAAGGCGAAGACCCGGGCGGGCGCTATGTGCGGCTGGCCATGCCCTCGCGCATCGGCGCGGGCGAGCTGCCGGCGGTGCGGCTGGTCGACATGAACCTGCAGCCACCAAAGACGGTGATCTCAGGAGCGCTGCTCGACGCCATCGGCCAGCGCATCGCGCGCGGCGAGCAGAGCATGATCTTCCTGAACCGGCGCGGCTATGCGCCGGTGCTGGCCTGCAGCGACTGCGGCTGGAAGAGCGAATGCCCGCACTGCAGCGCCTACCGCGTGTTCCACAAGATCGACCGCACGCTGCGCTGCCACCACTGCGGCTTTACGGAACGCGTGCCGCGCGCCTGCCCGGCCTGCGGCAACCCCGACATCGCGCCCGTGGGCCGCGGCACCGAGCGGCTCGAAGAGCACCTGGCAGAGCTGTTCGCCACGGTGAAGCGGCCCGACGGCCATGCGGTGCGCATCGCGCGCATCGACGCCGACAGCACCAAGAAGCAGGGTGCGCTCGAATCGCAGCTTGCCGCCGTGCATTCGGGCGAGGTCGATGTGCTGGTCGGCACGCAGATGATCGCCAAGGGCCACGACTTCCGGCGTATCACGCTGGTGGCCGCGGTCAACCCCGACGGGGCGCTGTTCTCCAGCGACTTCCGCGCACCCGAGCGCCTGTTCAGCCTGCTGATGCAATCGGCGGGGCGGGCGGGCCGCGACGCCGCCTACCTCGCGGCGCAGGGCGCCACGGCCGAGATGTGGATCCAGACGCACCATGCGCAGCATCCGCTGTTCATAGCGCTGCGCAGGCACGACTACGCGGCGTTCGCGCAGCAGCAACTCGACGAGCGCCGTGCCGCCGGCATGCCACCCTTTGCGTTCCAGGCGCTGCTGCGTGCGGATGCGCGCGAACAGTCGGTGGCGCAGGCCTTCCTGAACATCGCCGCCGACCAGGCCGAGGCGCTGCCCGGTGGCGATGTCGTCACGCGCTATCCGGCGGTGCCGCTGACCATCCAGCGCGTGGCCAATGTGGAACGCGCGCAGATGCTGATCGAAAGCCCTTCGCGCGCCGCACTGCAGCGCCTGCTGGCGGGCTGGCAGCCGCTGCTGCATGCGCTGCGCCGCACGCCCGAGGGCAAGGGCGTGATCCGCTGGCTGATCGACGTCGATCCGCACAGCATCTGAGGCGGCTGTGTTGTTGCAAGGCATGCCCCGGCGGGTCCGGCGGCATTCCTGATGCTCCGATGGTCAGTGGTAGCCCGTCGGTTCCTTGCCCATGTCGACGTAGCGCAACTCGTCATGTCGTCGCCGCGCAATGCCGTGGGGCCACGCGAACACCACGAGGCTCAGCGCGGCGATCGCGATCGCGCTGGCGGTGCCGACCTTGCCGGCATGCCAGAACCAGCCCGCGCCAGCGAGCCAGACCACCCACACCAGGATGCGAACCAGTATTGCCATGTCGCGCCCCATTCACATCTTTGACTGGCAACCACTGTAGCAGCGCGCCTGCAAACTGAAGCATTCAACTGAAGTGGTAGCGGCCTCTATGCCTTCTGGCCTGCCCTTCGTCCTACCCCAAAATTTCCGAAAAAACAGTTGACGGCACGGCATGCGGCTGCACAAGCTGTAAAGGTGCGAACTCATCCCGGCTCGCACGTTCCAAACATGCTCGCTCATCGCAAAGGTCGCCGTGAAACCGTCGTCTTTTTCTGGTTGGGTTTTGTCATTCGCGTGCCTCGCCTGCGCCATGGGCGCACCCGTTTCCGCGGCCGAGCTCGAGCTTCAGGGCAGCCGGCTGGTGGTGTCCGGCGCGCTCGACGGCAGTGCGATCAAGGACTTTACAGAGCAGCTGGGCGGCGGCGCGGTGCACACCGTCGTCTTCCAGGACTCGTTCGGCGGTACTGCTGAAGCGGCCGGCGCCTTTGCCGATGCGATCCGCCTGAGCGGCGTGCAGACCGAGGTGCGCGGCCAGTGCATGGCCGCCTGTGCCTACGCCTTCCTGGCCGGCAAGACCCATCGCTTCGGCTATGGCCTGCAGGTCAACGGCATCCTGCTGCCGGTGGCGACGCGGCCCACGGCGGCCGAACTGGCGGTGCGCTGGCGCGGCGACGAAGCCCACAAAACACTGGCCGACTTCACGCCGCCCGCCGCCGGCACTGCCACTGCCACGACGGTGGCCTCGGCCTCCACGGCGCCCAAGCCGGTCGAGGCCAGCGCCCCGCCCGCCAAGGACAACTGGCAGCCCGACCACGGCGTGCTGTTCACCGCCAGCCCTTCGCTGTTCGGGCGCATCTACAACACCTACTACTGCGACGGCACGCAGGGCCGCGACTTCTCGAAGTGCGAGCGCCTGCCCGATGCCGACCCGTACAAGCTCGGCGTGCTGACGCCGTAGCCGCCCATCGGTTCAGCGCAATGCGCCGACCGCCAGCGGAAAACTGAAGAACGCCACCACCGTCGTCCACAGGATGATGCGGGCGATGCGGCCGTTGTCCGCGCCGAAGCGCTCGGCCAGCATCGACACATTGCTCGCGCTCGGCAGCGCCGCGACCAGAACGATCACCACCAGGGCGGCCGGCGTCAGCGGCAGGCTCAGCGCGATGGCACCGAGCCCCAGCCCCCACACCAGCAGCGGGTGCACCAGCAGCTTGACAGCCACCACCGGCAGCACGTCGCGCCAGGGCGCCTTGCCCGGCGCCGGGCTGGCCGTGCCCATGGCCTCGGCCACGGCCGCGCTGGCGCCGTGCTCGCGCGCCAGCAACGCCGAGCGGGCCAGCACCGCGCCGATGGTGAACAGCGCCACCGGCGACGCGGCATCGGCCAGCATCGCCACCGTGCGTTCGAGCGGCCCCGGCAGACGCCAGCGCATGGCCGACAGCAACACGCCCAGCAGGATCGACCACGGCATCGGATTGACCAGAATGCCCCGCAGCGCCTTGCGCGCCGCCTGCGTCGCGCCGTGCCGGCCCGCACCGCCGGCGCCATCGAGCCGCGACAGCGCAATGCACAGCGACGAGGTGATGACAAGGTCGAACGCGATCGTGATGATCATCGGCCCGGCCGCCTGTGCCCCCAGGATCGCCACCAGCAGCGGCACGCCCATGAAGCCGGTGTTCGGAAAAGCCGCGACCAGCGCGCCGAAGGCGGCGTCGTTCCAGCCGACGCGCGCGTTGCGGGTGAACACGACCACGCCCGCCACCACCGCCAGCGCGCTGATGCCCCAAACCAGTGCCACGCTGCCGTCCAGCAGCTGCCCGATGGGCGTGCCCGCGCCGAAGCGCAGCAGCATGCACGGCAGCGCGAAATACAGCACGAAGGTGTTGAGGCCGGCAATCGCGTCCAGCGGCAGGATGCGGGCGCGCGCCGCGCCGTAGCCGGCCGCGATCAGCGCGAAGAAAGGGAAAGTAACAAGGAATACAGGCAGCACGCGGCGATTGTCGTTGGCGGCCCGGGAACGCGTCTTGCGATGCCCGCTGACACTGCGGCCGAAGCCCGCCCCCGTATCATTGCCCGCTTTTGCGCCTGCCGTTCCCCACGGCGTTTTCCGGTTCCCTCTCCCCCATGTCCCACGGTCTCAATCTCGCGCAGCAAGAAGCGGTCAACTACATGCACGGTCCCTGCCTGGTGCTTGCCGGCGCAGGCTCGGGCAAGACGCGCGTGATCACCCACAAGATCGGCCGGCTGATCCAGTCGGGCCTCGACCCCAAGCGCATCGCGGCCATCACCTTCACCAACAAGGCCGCCGCCGAAATGCGCGAGCGCGCCAAGGACCTCATCGGCAAGGACGCGCGCAAGGTGGTGGTCTGCACCTTCCACGCGCTGGGCGTGCGCATGATGCGCGAAGACGGCGCGGTGCTGGGCCTGAAGCCCGCCTTCAGCATTCTCGACAGCGACGACGTGACGAAGATCCTGAAGGACGCCGGCGGCACCACCGACATCGCCACCGCGCGCATCTGGCAGTGGACCATCAGCAAGTGGAAGAACATGGGCCTGAACGCCGAGCAGGCGGCGGCCATTGCGGTGGACGACAACGAGCGCATCACCGCCGAAGTCATGGGCCACTACCAGGAGCGCCTGCAGGCCTACCAGAGCGTCGACTTCGACGACCTGATCGGCATGCCGCTCAAGCTGCTGCACGACTTTCCCGAAGTGCGCGCCAAATGGCAGGCCGCGCTCGGCCACATCCTGGTGGACGAATACCAGGACACCAACGCCACGCAGTACGAAGTGCTCAAGGCCCTGGCCGGCGAGCGCGGCCGCTTCACCGCGGTGGGCGACGACGACCAGTCGATTTACGGCTGGCGTGGCGCCACGCTGGACAACCTGCGCAAGCTGCCGGTCGACTACCCGACGCTCAAGGTCATCAAGCTGGAGCAGAACTACCGCTCCACCAGCGCCATCCTGCGGGCCGCCAACAACGTGATCGGCCCCAACCCCAAGCTGTTTCCGAAGACGCTCTTTTCCGAGCTCGGCGAAGGCGAGCCGGTGCGCATCGTCGATGCCGACAGCGAGCTGCACGAAGCCGAGCGCGCGGTGGCGCGCATCGTCAGCCTGCGCGCGGGCGACGCCACCACACAGGGCAAGCAGTACAAGGAGTTCCGCGACTTCGCCATCCTGTACCGCGCCAACCACCAGGCCCGCGTGTTCGAGCAGGCGCTGCGCAAGGCGCAGATTCCGTACAAGGTGTCGGGCGGCCAGAGCTTCTTCGACCGCGCCGAAATCAAGGACCTGTGCGGCTGGTTCCGCCTGTGGGTCAACAACGACGACGACCCTGCGTTCCTGCGTGCCATCACCACGCCCAAGCGCGGCATCGGCCACACCACGCTGGCCAGCCTGGGCACCTTCGCGAGCCAGTACAAGCTGAGCCTGTTCGCGGCGCTGTTCAGTCCGTCGCTGCCGAGCGTGATTCCCAAGCGCACGCTGGAAGGCGTCTACGAATTCGGCCGCTACATCAACGACCTCGAATACCGCGCGCGCCGCACCATGGGCGCGGAAGATTCGCGCGCGTTCATGCTCGAGTGGCTCAAGGAGATCGACTACGAGCAGCACCTCTACGAGGGCGAAGACAGCGAAGCGGCGGCCGCCTCGCGCTGGAACAACGTGATGGAGTTCGTCGACTGGATGTCGCAGCGCGCCGGCGGCTCGCTCGACGACGCCTCGGGCGCCAACGACAACGAGACCGAGCGCAAGAGCCTGCTCGAAGTGGCGCAGACCATCTCGCTGCTGTCGACCATCAGCGAGCGCGAGCAGGACCAGGACGTGGTCACGCTTTCCACGCTGCATGCCTCCAAGGGCCTGGAGTGGCCGCACGTGATCCTGATCGGCGTGACCGAAGGCCTCTTGCCCTTCAAGCTCGACGACGACAACGGCCGCCAGAAGATGGTCAGCGACGACACCTTGCAGCGCCTGCAGGAAGAACGGCGCCTGATGTACGTGGGCATCACCCGCGCACAACGCAGCCTGGCCGTGAGCTGGACCAAGAAGCGCAAGCAGGGCCGCGACATGGTGCCCTGCGTGCCGAGCCGCTTCATCGCCGAGATGGGGCTGGACAAGGAAACGACGAAGGAAGACCCGCGCGAAAAGCTCAAGGCGCTGCGCGCCGAGTTCGCGCGCAAGGCACAGGACAGCGCGGCCGCCAAGGCGGCTGCCGCCGCATCATGAAGGCGGTCATCGCGGCACTGTTCGTTGGCACCGCCTGCGTGCTTGCGGGTTGCGCCACCGGCCCCGTCGGCGGGAGCGGAGGCGGCGATGCCAACTGCCCCGCCGACGCGCGCGAGCTGCCGCTGCAGTCGCTCTACGGCCGCTGGGACGCACGCTTCGACGACCTGCCCGCCGTGGCCACCGTGCAGCTGGGCAAGCACCCCGACTACGAGGGCGTGCGCGGCACCATCACGCGCAACACCGGCAACCCACCGAAGGCTTCGGTCTCGCAGCTGGCGGGCGATGTCGACGACGAAGGCGCGCTCTCCATCGACGAGTCGAAGGACGGCCGCGCCATCAGCGGCGTCTGGTCGGGCAAGCTGCAGGCCGGCTCGTGCGGCCGTGAATTCAGGGGGACGTGGCGCGATGCCGCGAACGAGAGCACGCACCCGTTCGTGCTCCGCAAGACGGGAGGTCCGGAAGGAAAGCCATGACGACACGACCACACTTCAACCTCGGTGCGCTGGCGGCCGTCGTCGCCTGCCTCGGCGGCGGCGCGGCACACGCGCAGGCCGTCGACAAGCCGGCGAGTCCGCTGGCCGATGCGCAGCTCACCTGGCAGCAATGCACGGCACTGGGCGCCAACAACGAGGCACGGCTGGCCTGCTTCGACCGCTGGGCGCAGCAGCAGACGCTGCCCTCGGCATCGGTGCCCGTCGCGCCGCCGGTGCTCGCGAGCACGCAGCCGCCGGTGGACAGCTCGATTCCCGCCACGCGCGTGGTCTCGGTCGCCACCACCGAAGGCTGCCGCGACCGCCAGTACTCCACGCTCTCGCGTTTTTGGGAACTCGAGAACGCCACCGACTGCGGCACCTTCGGCTTTCGCGGCTACCGCCCGCTGAACGTGTCGGTCTCGGCGGCCACCAAGAAGCCGCAGACACCGACCTCGCCTTCGCCCGACCACACCGGCGAGCCCATCGCCTACCAGGCCAACGAGATGCGCATCGGCCTGTCGGTGCGCACCAAGCTCGCGCAGGGCATGCTCACGCAGAACGACCCGGTGCGCAAAGACTCGCTGTGGTTCGCCTACACGCAGCAGTCGACGTGGCAGCTGTTCAACGGCGCGATCTCGCGGCCGTTCCGCACCACCGACCACGAGCCCGAGCTGATGTATGTCTACCCGACCGACTTCAAGCTGCCGGGCGGCTGGCGCTGGCGCTATGCCGGCGTGGGCATCGTGCACCAGTCGAACGGCCAGAGCCTGCCGCTGTCGCGCAGCTGGAACCGCGTGTACCTGATGGGCGGCGCCGAACTGGACGACCGCTTCACCATCACCGGGCGCGTCTGGAAGCGCATCTCGGAGAACCCGCTGAGCGACGACAACCCCGACATTGCCGACTACATCGGCCGCGCCGAGGTCACCGGCCGCTGGAACCTGAACCGCGACAACCAGCTCGGCATCACCGTGCGCAACAACCTGCGCGCCAGCGGCCGCGGCTCGGTGCGGCTCGAATGGCTCAAGGCCATTGGCGATCCGACCAAGAGCAACCTGCGCTTTCACACCCAGCTGTTCTCGGGGTACGGCGACACGCTGGTCGACTACAACCGCAAGCGCACGGTCCTGAGCATCGGCCTGAGCCTTGTGGATTTCTGATTCCTTCTTTCCGTCTTTCTTCACACGCAGGCAAACCCATGAGTGCAGATCTGTCCCCCGTCGATGCCACGCAGCGCGAGATCATCGCGGCGCTGCACGTTGCGCCCGTCTTCGATGCCGCGCGCGAACTGGAGCGGCGCGTCGACTTTCTCGCCGGCTACCTGAAGCAGACCGGCCTGAAGACATTGGTGCTGGGCATCAGCGGCGGTGTCGATTCGCTGACCGCCGGCTGCCTGGCGCAACGCGCCGTCGAGAAGCTTCGCGCCACGGGCTACGACGCCACCTTCATCGCGATGCGCCTGCCTTATGGCGTGCAGAAGGACGAGGCCGAAGCGCAGGCCTCGCTGGTGGTGATGAAGCCCGACCGCACGATCACCGTCGACATCCGCCCCGCGGCGGACGGCATGCTCGCCGCGCTGAAGGCCGGCGAGCTGAAGTTTCGCGATGCGGCGCACGAAGACTTCGTGCTGGGCAACATCAAGGCGCGCCAGCGCATGATTGCGCAGTTCGCTGTGGCGGGCGCGCACGACGGCCTCGTGATCGGCACCGACCACGCGGCCGAGGCGCTGATGGGTTTCTTCACCAAGTTCGGCGACGGCGCGGCCGACATCACGCCGCTGACCGGCCTGAACAAGCGGCGCGTGCGCGCGGTGGCGCAGCTGCTCGGCGCGCCCGATGCACTGGTCTACAAGGTGCCCACGGCCGACCTCGAATCGCTGGTGCCGGGCAAGCCCGACGAAGACGCCTTCGGTGTGAGCTACGAGCAGATCGACGATTTCCTCGAAGGCAAGCCGGTGTCGGCGGCGGCGCGCGCCATCATTCTTTCGACGCATCGCAAGAGCGCGCACAAGCGGGCGTTGCCGGTCGAGCCGCCCGTTACCGACAACTGAGCGGCGGCCGAGGCCTCAGTCGGCCGTTCCCGGCTCCGCCTCGGCGGGCGCGGCAGGCTCGCGCGGCTCGATCACCTCGGGCAGGAAGGTGCGGCAATAGGCCACCGCGACGGCCAGCGCCTCTTCCTCGAACTGCGCCGTGATGGTCCGGTGCTTGCTGAATGACAGGCTCCAGACCGAGTCCACCAGCGTGAGCATGATCAGGAACTTGTGCTCCGCATCGCGGATGTGCGGCATGTGGAAGAACTGCTCGTAGAAACCGAGCATCCGCCGCGCCAGCAGCTCGTTGAAGCCCGCCTCCGACTGCACCAGCTCGCGCGTGGTGTGGCTGCCCAGGAACAGCTTCTGGATCGGCGGGTTCTGGTTGTAGATCTGCACAGCCGCCGACAGGCGCAACTGCAGCAGGGCCTGCCAGCTCTTCACTCCGCGCGTGTCGACCTTGCGCGCAAGCTCGCTGAACTCCTCGTGGTAGCGCTCGGCCAGCGCCAACAGCAGCGCCCCCGGCGTGGGGAAGAAGTGATACGCCGACGCGGGCGGCACGCCGGCCTTCTTCGCGGTCTGGTAGAGGCCGATCTCGTCCAGTTCGTTCTCGATCAGCAGGGCATGCGCCGCGTCGAGCAGCTTGTTGTAGCGCGCCACGCCGCGCTCCTGCGAGGGGCGCTTGCGCGGGGTGGGAGGGCTTTTCTCGCCAGGGCGGGGGTCGTCGTTCATTTCAGGCAAATCGGGCGGCCACGAAAGGCTCGCATCTTCACACGGGGCCACCGGAATCCGGCGCGTCGGGTTCGACACGGTGCAGGGTGCACTCTTTTGTCAAAAATCGATATTAATCGGTTTCCCTAATGCCACCCTTCCTATCGCTGGCTACGATCCTTCTTGAAACACGATAAATATCGTATTTAAGAAATCCTGCATCCGAAGAAGCAATGCAGGAAACGATCAACTTCCAGCATGGAAAGAGGTGTCCGGATGGTTTGGAGCAACCAGCGCAACAAGGCCTTGCAGGAGCGCGCGCAGCGCGTGATCCCGGGCGGCATGTATGGCCACATGTCGACCGGGCTGCTGCCGCAGGAATTTCCGCAGTTCTTCCAGCGCGGCAAGGGCTGCCGCATCTGGGATGCCGACGGCAACGAGTACGTCGATTTCATGTGCGCCTACGGCCCCAGCCTGCTGGGCTACAACGATCCGCAGGTCGATGCCGCCGCCGCCGCACAGCAGAAGCTGGGCGATGCGCTCAACGGCCCCGGCGAGGTGATGGTCGAACTGGCCGAGGCCTTCGTCTCGCTGGTGTCGCACGCCGACTGGGCCATGTTCTGCAAGAACGGCACCGACGCCACCACGATGGCGATGGTGACGGCCCGCGCCCACACCGGCCGCCGCGTGATCCTCGCGGCCAAGGATGCGTACCACGGCGCCGACCCGTGGTGCGTGCCGGCACCGCGCAGCAAGGGCACGCTGCCGGAAGACCGCGCGCATGTCGCCTACTACGAATACAACAACGCGCAGAGCCTGGCCGATGCAATGAAGGCGCATGCCGGGGACGTGGCCGCCGTCTTCGCCGTGCCCTTTCGCCACGACGTCTTTCGCGACCAGGAAGCGCCTGACCTTGAATACGCCGCCGCCGCGCGCCGCCTGTGCGACGAGACAGGCGCGCTGCTGGTGGTGGACGACATCCGCGCGGGCTTCCGGCAAGCGCGTGACTGCAGCTGGTCGCTGATGGGCATCGAGCCCGACCTGAGCTGCTGGGGCAAGTGCTTTGCCAACGGCCATCCGATCTCGGCCCTGCTCGGCGCCGAGCATGTCCGCGAGGCGGCCCGCAGCATCTTCGTGACCGGCTCCTTCTGGTTCTCGGCGGTGCCGATGGCCGCGGGCATCGAAACGTTGCGGCAGATCCGCGACACCGATTACCTGGAGCGCCTGCAAAGCGCCGGCCAGGCCCTGCGCGAAGGCCTGGCCCGGCAGGCCGCCACGCACGGCTTTGCGCTGCGCCAGAGCGGCCCGGCGCAGATGCCGCAGATCTTCTTCGACGAAGACCCGGACTTCCGCATCGGCTACGCCTGGACCGCCGAGTGCCTGAAGCACGGCGCGTACTTCCACCCGTACCACAACATGTTCCTGTCGGCCGCGCACACGCCGGCGGACATCGCACGTGCGCTGGAGGCAACGGACCAGGCCTTCGAAGCGGTGCGCCGCCGGCGCGACGCGCTGCAGCCGGCCCCGCAGATCAGGCCCGTCCTCGACCTGCTCGCCCGCGCCTGACCGCACCCGACCACGCCTGAACACGCCCCGTTCCCCGAAGGAGTACGCCCCATGACCCCCTCACGCCTCCTGTCCGCCGTCGGTGCCGCGCTGCTGGCCGCGGTGCTTCACCAGCCGGTGCATGCCGGCAAGGCCGACGACACCCTGCGCATGCCGGCCGACCAGGTCCTGCCCGACATCGATCCCTACTTCAACAATGAACTGCTGGGCTCGATCATCGGCCAGCAGGTGTGGGACACCCTGGTCACGCGCGATCCGGCGACGGGTCAGTTCAAGGGCCAGCTGGCCACCGCGTGGCGCGTCATCGACGACACCACGGTGGAGTTCGACCTGCGCCAGGGCGTCAAATTCCACAACGGCCAGCCCTTCACCGCGGACGATGTGGTCTACACGATCAACTTCATCGCCAACCCGGCCTCGGGCGTGACCAACCAGCGCAACGTCAACTGGCTCAAGGGCGCGGAGAAGATCGACGACTTCAAGGTGCGCCTGAAATTCAAGGCCCCCTTCCCGCCGTACCTGGAGTACCTCGCGGTGCCGATCGTGATCCACCCGCATGCCTACTACGCGAAGGAAGGCCGCAAGGGCCAGAACGTGAAGCCGGTCGGCTCAGGGCCTTACAAGATCACGCGCTACGAGCCCGGCAAGATCATCGTGATGGAGCGCAACACCGCCTACTACGGCGGCACGCCGAAGTCGAACGCGAAGATCGGCAAGATCGAGATCAGCTTCGTGCCCGACGTGCAGACGCAGCTCGCGGGCCTCATGACCGGCAGCGCCGACCTCATCACCACCACGGTGCCCAAGGACATGGTCGACAACATCGCGACCAACCCCGCGCTGCAGGTCTTCACCGTGCCGACCATGCGCGTGAACTTCCTGCAGTTCAACGTGCTCGACACCACCGCGAGCCCCGCGCTGAAAGACGTGCGCGTGCGCAAGGCGATCATGCATGCGATCGACCGCGAAGCCATCGCCAAGGCGACCATGGGCAAGGGCTACACGCTGCTAGGTGCCTTCTGCTATCGCGACCAGTTCGGCTGTACCGACAAGGGCGTGCCGACCTACGAATACAACCCGCAGAAGGCCAAGGACCTGCTGAAGGAAGCCGGCCACGCGAACGGGGTCGACGTGGTGCTCAACGCCTTCTTTTCGCGCGAAGCCGGCGAGATGATCCAGGGCTACCTGGCCAAGGTGGGCATCAAGGCCAACCTGGTCTACGAACAGTACCCGGCCGTGCGCGAGAAACAGCGCAAGGGCACCTCGGGCATCACCTTCGCGAGCTGGGGCTCCTACTCGATCAACGACGTCTCGGCGCTGCTGCCGGTGTACTTCGGCATGGAAGGCGACGACACCGCGCGCGACAAGGACATCGCCACGCCTGTCAACCGCGCGAACACCACCATGGACCCGGCCGCGCGCGCCAAGGACTACGCGCAGGCGCTGCAACTCATCGGCGACCGGGCGCTGGTCTATCCGATGTATTCGGTCGGCCGCAACTTCCCCGCCACCAAGGAGCTGAACTTCGGCCGCCAGACCAGCGACCGCGTGCAGTTCTACGAGATGAGCTGGCGCTGAGCACCGCATGACACGCTATCTGCTCGGCCGCATCGCGCTTGCGCTGATGGTGGCCCTTGCCGTGTCCGCACTGGCCTTCCTGGTGCTGCGCCTGTCGGGCGACGTGGCCATCGCCATCGCCGGCGAAGGCGCGCGCGACGAAGACCTGCAGCTCATCCGCAACACCTACGGCCTCGACCGGCCGCTGCTGGTGCAGTACGCCGCGTGGCTCTGGCAGACGCTGCGTGGCGACTTCGGCAGCTCGATCTACTTCAAGGTACCGGTGTCCGAACTGGTGCTGCAGAAGCTGCCCACCACCGTGATCCTGGGCCTGAGCTCGCTGGCCTTCGGGCTGCTGCTGGCGGTGCCGCTGGGCGTGGCCGCCGCGCTGTGGCGCAACAGCTGGATCGACCGCATGGCCATGGGCATCACGGTGATCGCACAGGCGCTGCCCACCTTCTTCGTGGCGCTGGTGCTCATCATGGTGCTGGCGGTGTGGGCACGCTGGCTGCCCGTGTCCGGCAGCGGCAGCTGGCTGCATTTCGTGATGCCGACCATCGCGCTGGGCTACTACGTGATGCCCCCGTTCATGCGGCTGATCCGCTCCAACATGATCGAGGTGCTGTCGGCCGACTACGTGCGCACCGCGCGCGCCAAGGGCCTGCCGGCCTCGCGCGTGATCTTCCGGCATGCGCTTCGCAATGCGATCGTGCCGGTGGTGGGTCTGGCCGCGGTGCAGCTGGGCTTTCTGCTCGGTGGCTCGGTGGTCATCGAGTCGGTCTTCGCGCTCGACGGCCTGGGCTACCTCGCCTTCCGCAGCATCTCGTACAAGGACTTCCCCGTGCTCCAGACCATCGTGCTGCTGCTGTCGGTGCTGTATGTGGCGCTGACCACGCTGTCGGACATCGCGAACGTGTGGCTCGACCCACGCCTGAGGAACGCCTGAGATGGCTGCCGTCGCGCCCCCGTCCTCCATGCCGCCGGCCGCCGCCGTGCCGGCCGTGCCACCGGCGCTTTCGCGCCGCCGCCAGCTCTGGCGCCGCGCATGCGCCAACCGGCCCTTCATGTTCGGCCTGGGCCTGCTGGTGCTGATCGTGCTGCTGGCCCTGGCGGTGCCGCTGTTCTACCCGCACGACCCCTACGCACAGGACCTGACCCGGCGCACCGTGCCGCCGGCCTGGTACGCGCGCGGCACCTGGGAACACGTGCTGGGCACCGATGCCCTGGGCCGCGACTACCTTGCGCGGCTGCTGCACGGCGGCCGCGTGTCGCTGCTGATCAGCCTGTCGGTGGTGCTCATCTCGGGCTCCATCGGCACCACGCTGGGCGTGCTGGCCGGCTACTTCGCCGGCAAGGTGGACCTGGGCATCACCTTCCTCATCACCGCCTTCCTCGCGATGCCGAGCATCCTGATCGCGCTGGTGATCGTGTCGATGGTGGGGAGCTCGCTCACCGTGGTGATCCTGGTGCTTGGCCTGCTGATGTGGATCCGCTTCGCGGTGGTCACGCGCACCGCGACGCAGCAGATCCGCGCGCTCGACTACGTCGCTGCGGCACAGGCCGTCGGCGCCTCGCGCTGGCGCATCGTGTTCGGCGAGGTGCTGCCCAACGTGATGCCGCAGGTGATCGTGGTGGCAACGCTCGAGGCTGCCAGCGCGATCATGGTCGAGGCCGCGCTGTCGTTCCTCGGCCTGGGCGTGCAGCCGCCCACGCCGTCGTGGGGGCTGATGATCGCGGAAGCGCGCAGCTACATGTTCTTCTCGTTCTGGCTGATCGCGATCCCCGGCATCTCGCTGGGCCTGCTCGCGCTGGCCATCAACCTCGTCGGCGACGGCCTGCGCGACCTGTTCGCCGCGGGCAGCAGGAACTGATCGCGATGGCAGCCGTTCTTTCTCCTTCTCCCGGTGCCTCGGCACCCGCGCTCGAAGTGCGTCATCTCAGTGTCGACATCGGCACGGGCCACGGCACGGTGCATGCCGTGCGTGACGTCTCGTTCTCGGTCGATCCCGGCCAGACGCTGTGCATCGTCGGCGAATCGGGCTGCGGCAAGTCGATGACATCGCTGGCCGTCATGGACCTCTTGCCCGGCAGCGCGCGGCGGCGCGCGCAGACGCTGCGCGTCGGTGGGCAGGACCTGGCCACGGCCAGCCGGCGCACCGTCAACGCGCTGCGCGGCGAACGCATGGCGATGATCTTCCAGGAGCCGATGACCGCGCTCAACCCGGCACTGACCATCGGCGACCAGATGACCGAGGTGCACCGCCACCATCGCCGCTCGTCGGCGGCCGAAGCGCGCGAGCGCGCCATCCACCTGCTGGGCCGCGTCGGCATCGCATCGGCGGCCGAGCGGCTCGGCCAATACCCGCACCAGCTCTCGGGCGGGCTGCGCCAGCGCGTGATGATCGCGATGGCGTTGATGTGCGACCCCGACGTGCTGATCGCCGACGAGCCCACCACCGCGCTCGACGTGACGATCCAAGCGCAGATCCTGCGGTTGCTGCTCGACCTGCAGCGCGAGCTGGGCATCGCGATCGTGCTGGTCACGCACGACCTCGGCGTGGTGGCGCGCGTGGCGCACAAGGTCGCCGTGATGTATGCCGGGCGCATCGTCGAGGAAGGCAGCACCGCGCAGGTCTTCGGCCAGCCGCGCCATCCCTACACGCGCGGACTGCTGCGCTGCATTCCGGTGCCTGGACGCACCGCGCCGGGCGGGCACCTGGGCATCATCCGCGGCACCGTGCCGGCGCTGACCGGCGAACTGCGCGGCTGCAGCTTTCGCGAGCGCTGCGAGTTCGCGCAGCCGCTGTGCGAGACGGCGCCGCCGCATCGCAGCGACGCGGCCGGCCACGCCTGGCACTGCCACCTCGACAAGGACACTGCCATGGGAGCCGAGCAATGAACACACTGATGTCCCTGCAGGGCCTGCACCGCGCCTTCCCGGTCGGTGGCGGCGTGTTCAGGCCCAAGCGCATGCTGCATGCGGTCAACGGCGTGTCGCTCGACATCCAGCGCGGCGAGGTGCTGGGCATCGTGGGCGAGTCGGGCTGCGGCAAGTCGACGCTCGCGCGCATGCTGCTCGGCCTGATGCCCGCTACCGCGGGCCAGGTGCGCTTCGATGGCGAAGACATCGCGAAGATCGACCGCAAGCAGCTCGCCCGCCGCGTGCAGCCGGTGTTCCAGGACCCGTACTCTTCGCTCAACCCGCGCCAGACGCTGCTGGAACTGGTGAGCTTTCCGCTGAAGGTGCATGGCATCGGCGACGCCGCGCAGCAGCGCCAGCGCGCGCTCGAGATGCTCGACCGCGTGGGCCTGCCGGCCCGCTTCGCCGACCGGCAGCCGGGCGAACTGTCGGGCGGCCAGCGCCAGCGCGTGGCGATTGCACGCGCGCTCGTCATGCGGCCGGAGGTGCTGGTGTGCGACGAACCGACCTCGGCGCTCGACGTGTCGGTGCAGTCGCACATCCTGAACCTGCTGGTCGACCTGCGCCGCGAGTTCGGCCTGACCTACATCTTCATCAGCCACAACCTGGCGGTGGTCGAGCACATCGCCACGCGCGTGGCGGTGATGTACCTGGGCCGCGTGGTCGAGCTGGCCGACGCCGCCACGCTGTTCCGCGCGCCGGCGCATCCGTACACGCAGGCGCTGCTGATGTCGGTGCTGACGCCCGAGCCCGGCCTCGGCATTCCCGACCCCGGCCTGGGCCTGGCCTACCCCGATCCGCTGAACCCGCCGAGCGGCTGCCCCTTTCACCCGCGCTGCGCGCACCGCCTTGCGCAATGCGACCGCGTGGTCCCGCAGCTGCAGCCCCACCCGGGCGGCGCCGTGAGCTGCCTGCTGGCGGACGCGCAGGCTGCGGCCCGTTCTTCCTGAGTCGACCCGAATCTTTCCGAAGCCTTGAAGCGAAACCAACGATTGCCATGAATCTTCCTGTCGTCGATGCCGCGCCGGCCCCGGTGCACGTGCCCGAAATCTGCCACCTGCCTGCGCGCCAGCTGGCCGCGATGATCCGCAGCCGCGCGCTGTCCTCGCGCGAGGTGGTCAGCGCCTTCCTGCAGCAGGTCGATGCGTTGAACCCGCGCTTCAATGCGATCGTCTCGATGGTCGATCGCGCGCAGGTGCTGGCGCAGGCCGATGCGGCCGATGCCGCGGTGGCCGCCGGCCAGGCGCTCGGTCCGCTGCATGGCCTGCCGCAGGCTATCAAGGACACGGCGGCGGCCAAGGGCATCCGCTCGACCTTCGGCTCGCCGCTGTTCGCGAACAACGTGCCGGCCGTCGACGCCATCATGGCCGAGCGCATGCGCGCGGCCGGCGCGATCTTCATCGGCAAGACCAACGTGCCGGAGTTCGGCCTGGGCTCGCACACCTACAACCCCGTGTTCGGTGCCACCGGCAATGCATGGAACCCCGACTTCAGCGCGGGCGGATCGAGCGGCGGCACGGCCGTGGCGCTCGCGCTGCGCATGCTGCCGGTGGCGGACGGCGCCGACATGGGCGGCTCGCTGCGCAATCCGGCGGCCTTCAACAACGTGCTCGGCTTTCGCCCTTCGCAGGGCCGCGTGCCCTTCTGGCCGCGCAACGAAACCTTCATGGGGCAACTGGTCACCGAAGGGCCGATGGGGCGCAGCGCCGACGACCTCGCGCTGCTGCTCTCGGTGCAGTCGGGCTACGACGCACGAGCACCGCTTTCGCTCGACAGCGCGGTGCCCGACTGGCACGGCCAGCTCGACGCCGACCTGAAGGGCAAGCGCATCGGCTGGCTCGGCGACCTGGGCGGCCACATGCCGTTCGAGGACGGCATCCTGGCGCTGTGCGAAACCGCGCTCGGCCGGCTCGATGCGGGCGGCGTGCGGGTCGAGGCGATCGCGCCAGACTTCGACTGGCACCGCATCTGGCGCGCCTTCGTGGTGCTGCGGCAGTTCGGCATCGGCAGCAACCTCGGCGCTGCCTACGACAAGCCCGAGGCACGCGCGCTGATGAAGCCCGAACTGCAATGGGAGATCGCGCAATGCCGCCAGCTCGCGGTGTCCGACGTGCAGCAGGCGCTGGTCGATCGCACCGCCTGGTACGACCACCTGCTGGGCCTGTTCGAGCACCACGATTTTCTGGCATTGCCGACGGCGCAGGTCTTTCCGTTCCCGGTCGAGCAGCACTGGCCACGTGAGATTGCGGGCCGCACCATGGACAGCTACCACCGCTGGATGGAGGTGGTCACGCCGGGCACGCTCTCGGGCTGCCCGGTCATCAGCCTGCCCGTGGGCTTCAACGCGAAGGGGCTGCCGATGGGCGTGCAGATCATCGGCCGGCCACGCGCCGACCTGTCGGTGTTGCGGCTCACGCGGCTCTACGAGCAGATCACGCCGTGGCTGCAGCAACTGCCGCCCGTGCTGCGGGCCGATGGCGCCAAACAAACTCATGGCGCGCAAGGAGCCCACCAATGACCGCCGCCACGCAACAACTGCCCGGCCTGCACGCGCCAGTCGATCTCTGGCGCGATGCCTGGGGTGTTCCGCACCTGCGCGCCAAGGGCGCCGACGATGCCTTCTTCGCGCTCGGCCATGTGCATGCGAGCGATCGGCTGTGGCAGATGGACGCGCTGCGCCGCCGCACGCTGGGCCGGTACGCCGAGTGGATCGGCCCCACGGCATTGCCCTCGGACATGCTCGCGCGCCGCATGGGCCTGGCCGAGTGCAGCAGGCGCGATGCCGCCGCAGCCAATGCTGAAACCCGCGCGATGCTCGCGGCCTACACCGCCGGCGTGAATGCCTTCATGACCAGCGGCCCGCTGCCGCCCGAGTACGCGCTGTTCGAAGAAACGCCCGAGCCGTGGGAAGACTGGCACTGCATCGCGGTGCTGCGCCAGACCAGCCTGCTGCTCAACCCGGTCTACCCCAAGCTCTGGCGTGCGATCGCGCTGCCGGTGGTCGGTGCACAGGCGCTGGGTGCGCTGCGCATGGACGACGGCGGCGACGAAATGCTCTGCATGCCACCTGGCAGCACCGCCGCGCGGCTGGCGCCCGACCTTGCGGCGCTGGCCGATGCGATGGCCACCTTCGTCGACGGGAACACGCCCGAAGCCACCGGCGGCGGCAGCAACAACTGGGCACTGCACGGCAGCCGCACGGCCAGCGGCCGGCCATTGGTCGCGGGCGATCCGCACCGGCTGCTCGACATGCCCAACATGTACCTGCAGTGCCACCTGGCCTGCGACGACTTCGACGTGGTGGGCCTGACCTCTCCGGGTGTGCCGGGCTTTCCGCACTTCGCGCACAACGCGCAGGTGGCGTGGAGCGTGACGGTGGCCTTCGTCGACACCGCCGACATCTATCTCGAACGCTTCGACGCGGACGCCGCGCGCTACCTGCTG
Organism: Variovorax sp. VaC1; assembly: GCF_043658315.1. Lineage (NCBI taxonomy): Bacteria > Pseudomonadati > Pseudomonadota > Betaproteobacteria > Burkholderiales > Comamonadaceae > Variovorax > Variovorax sp. VaC1. The sequence goes on from NZ_JBIGLT010000004.1 coordinate 574,409, forward strand.
CGCACCGAAGCCGATGGCAGCGGTGCGCAATGGGCCGACGTGGCGCGGCGCACCGAGCGCATCCGCGTACGCGGCCAGGACGCCGTCGAATGCGAAGTGCTCGTCACGGCGCGCGGCCCGGTGGTCGCGGGCGATGCGCGCAGCGGCACGGCGCTGGTGCTGCGCCACGCGCCCGACGTGGAGACCGACCGCTCCTTCGACTGCATGCGGCCGATGATGCGGGCCACGAGCGTCGACGCGCTCTACGAGGCCTGCCGCGGCTGGGGGCTGGTGGACCACAACCTGGTCGCGGCCGACACCGCCGGCCACATCGGCCACTTGGTGCGGGCCAAGGTGCCGCGCCGGCCGGCCGCCAACGGCTGGCTGCCTGTTCCCGGCTGGCTCGACAGCCATGCATGGCGGGGCTGGATCGAATGGGAGCGCATGCCGCGCCAGATCGACCCCGCACCGGGCGTGATCGTGACCGCCAACAACCGCGTGGTGGCCAAGCACGCCGACTACCTCTGCACCGATTGCCATCCGCCGAACCGTGCGCGCCGCATCTGGGAGCGCCTGGCCGAACTGGGGCCCGCCGGCGTGGACGACATGGCGGCCATCCACCGCGACACGCTGAGCCTGCCCGCGCGCGAACTTTGCGCACACCTGGCCGCGCTGCCGCTTGCCGATCTCACCGACCCCGATGCCGCCGCGCTGCGCGACCGGCTGCTGGCCTGGGACGCGCGCATCGACGCCGACTCAGCAGAGGCCGGCGACTACGTCTCGCTGCGGCTGGCACTGACCCGCGCGCTCGCGCAACGCAGCGGCCTGGCCGCGCTCGACCCGGCACAGCAGCGCACCATTCCGCCCGGGCTCGCGGTCGAGTACCAGCTCGGCTGGTGCCTGCCGCACCTGCTGCGCCACGACGACCGCCGCCTGCTCGGCGGTGCCACCTGGAACGAATTGCTGGCCGAGGCACTGGGCACCGTCGCGCGCGAATCCACCGCCACCTGGGGCGAACGGCATCACCTGGTGCTGCGCCATCCGCTGGCGGCGGCTTTCCCGAACGAAGACGCACTGGCGCCGCGCGACAAGGGCGCGGTCGACGGCGACAACGACACGGTCTTCACCACCGGCTACGTCCCGCACCTGGGCACGGATGCCGCGTATGCCTCGCTCGCGCGCTATGTCTTCGACGTGGGCGACTGGGCCGCCTGCCGCTGGATCGTGTTCCATGGCGCCTCGGGCGACCCGCGCAGTCCGCACTACGACGACCAGAGCGAGGCCTGGCGGCGCGGCGTGCTGGTGCCGATGCATTACGACTGGCGCGTCATCGCCGACGCGGCTTCCAGCCACACCCGGCTGCAGCCTGCCGCAAAGGCCGCGTCATGAAGACCGGCGATGCACGCGCGGGCTGGTCGCTCGTGACCGGTGGCTCCGAGGGCATCGGCCGCGCCATCGCGCTCGACCTGACCGGCAATGGCCACAGCGTGACCATCCTTGCGCGCGACACCGTGAAGCTGGCAGCGGCCATGGCCGCGATGGAGGCACGCCGGCAGGCCCCCACCCAGGTGCTGCAGGCGGTCTCGTGCGACATCGGCGACCACGCGGCGCTCGAGGCCCGCCTGCATGCGCTGATGGACGCGCACGGCACGCCCACGCAGCTCTTCAACGTAGCAGGCTATGCGCGCCCGGGCTTCCTCGACGAACTGCCGGTGGAAGACCTGGACCGCATGATGCGACTCAACTATCTCGGCACGGCCTATGCCTGCAAGATCGTCGCGCCCCGCATGGTGGCTGCGCGGCGGGGCCGCATCGTCAACACGTCGTCGATGGCGGGCTTTCTGGGCATCTTCGGCTACACCGGTTATTGCGCCTCCAAGTTCGCCGTGATCGGCTTCAGCGAAGCGCTCAAGCGCGAGCTGGCGCCCTTCGGCATCGAGGTGGCCGTGCTGTGCCCACCCAACACGCGCACGCCCGGGCTGGAACGCGAGAACCGCTTCAAGCCCGCCGCCGTGCTGGCCGAGGAAGAGCGCCACACCACGCTCACGCCCGAAGCGGTGGCCGCTGCCCTGTGGGCGCAGCTGGCGCGCAAGCGCTTCCTGATCGTGCCCGCCGCCGACGGGCGCCGCACCTATCACCTGAACCGGCTGTTTCCCCGCTTCATGGACCGCCTGATCCGCAGGCCGGCCTGAATCGGCAGCCCCGTTCGCTCCCCTCTTTCGCTTTCAAAAGGAACCCCACATGACAGACGCTCCGCGCAACGCCGCGCCGGCCGCCGGCTCCACTTCCGCGCTTGCTCAGACCCAAGCTTGGCTGGCCCGTTTCGATGACGCACTCACGCGTGGCGATGTCGATGCGGCATGCGAACTCTTCGATGCACAGGAATGCTTCTGGCGCGACATGGCCGCCCTGACCTGGAACATCCTCACCTGCGAGGGCCGCGCACAGATCGGCGACATGCTGCGCGCCACGCTGGCCCAAGCCAAGCCGGACCAGTGGCGCATCGAGGGCGAGCCGGAAGAACACGGCGGCGTGGTGAGCGCCATGCTGCACTTCGAGACCGCCTGCGGCCGTGGCCAGGGCGTGCTGCGGCTGCGCGAAGGCCGTTGCTGGACGCTGCTGACAGTGCTGGAAGAACTCAAGGGCTTCGAGGAGCAGTCGCGCCATCGTCGCATCAAGGGCGCCGAGCATGGCGCCAACCAGGCGCGCGTGACCTGGCTGGAGCAGCGCGAACAGGAGGCCAAGGCGCTCGGCCACACCGAGCAGCCCTATTGCCTGATCGTGGGCGGCGGCCAGGGCGGCATCGCGCTTGCCGCGCGGCTGCGTCGCCTGGGCGTGCCGACGCTGGTGGTCGAGCGCCATGCGCGTGCCGGCGACACCTGGCGCAAACGCTACAAGTCGCTGTGCCTGCACGACCCGGTCTGGTACGACCACCTGCCCTACATGCCGTTCCCCGACGACTGGCCGGTGTTCAGCCCCAAGGACAAGCTGGGCGACTGGCTGGAGGCCTACACGCGCCTCATGGAACTCAACTACTGGGGCTCCACCACGTGCCGCAAGGCGCGCTTCGACGAGGCCACCCGGACCTGGGAGGTCGAGGTCGAGCGCGAAGGACAGACCATCGTGCTGCGGCCCAGGCAACTGGTCTTTGCGCTGGGCGTGGCCGGCTACCCAGTCGTGCCCAGCCTGGCGGGTGCCGACAGTTTCGAGGGCGAGCAGCACCACTCCAGCCAGCACCCCGGTGGCGAGGCCTACCGCGGCAAGCGGGTGGTGGTACTGGGCGCCAACAATTCGGCGCACGACATCTGCGCCGACCTGTGGGAGCACGGTGCGGACGTGACCATGATCCAACGTTCGTCCACGCTGATCGCGCGCTCCGAGACCCTGATGGAGATGGCCTTCGGCCCGCTCTATTCCGAGCAGGCCGTCGACGCCGGCATCACCACCGAGAAGGCCGACCTGCTGCAGGCCTCGATGCCGCACCGCGTCTCCCCGCGCCTGGGCATTCCGCTGTTCAAGGCCATCGCCGAGCGCGACAAGGACTTCTACGCGCGCCTCGAGGCCGCCGGCTTCATGCTCGACTTCGGCGAAGACGGCTCAGGCCTGCACGCCAAGTACGTGCGGCGCGGTTCGGGCTACTACATCGACGTGGGCGCCTCGGAGCTGATTGCGGACGGCCGCATCAAGCTGCGCAGCCGCGCCAGCATCGAGCGCGTGTTGCCGCGTTCGGTGTTGCTGACCGACGGCAGCGAACTGCCGGCGGACGTGCTGGTCTACGCCACCGGCTATGGCTCCATGAACAGCTGGCTGGCCGACCTGGTGTCGCCCGAGGTAGCCGACCGCGTGGGCAAATGCTGGGGCCTGGGCTCGGCCACCACGAACGACCCCGGCCCATGGGAAGGCGAACTGCGCAACATGTGGAAACCAACGCAGCAGGAAGCGCTGTGGATCCATGGCGGCAACCTGAGCCAGTCGCGCTTCTATTCACGCACATTGGCGCTCCAGATCAAGGCGCGTATGGAAGGCCTCGCCACCCCGGTCTACGGATTGGCGCCGGTTCACCACAAGCGCTGAAACCCCACCCAAGGCATCCATGCGCATCTTCATCGGCGGCTTCAACACGAGCTCGGTGCATTTCCGCGCCGACTTCGCACCGATCGCCAGCGCGATCCTGGTGGCAAAGGCCGCCGGGCCGATGGCGGCCGATCCGGCCGACCTGGCATGGAGCCGGCCGCCGGCCAACATGGCACGCGGTGCCGGGGCCTGAGCGCGCGCAGCATTCACAGCCAGGCAATCAAGAATCGCACAGGCCTCCACGCGAGGCACCGGAGGAGACACGAATGACGATCCGTTGGGCACTTACCGCGGCACCGCCACACAACCCGCGCACCGCCACCCGCGCGGGCCTGCTGGCGATGCTGCTGGCCATCTCGGCCTGCGGCGAAGGCGCCGCACCCGCCCCCTCCGCAGCGGACATCCGGCAGGCGGAATCGCTGCGGCCCGCGTCGGCCGAGTTGCGCGCGAAGTACGAGCGGGCGTGTATGGCCTGCCACACATCCATCGACGCCAAGGCCCCACTGACCGGTGCCGTTGCGCAATGGAAGCCGCGCCTGGACAAAGGCATGGACCTGCTGGCCAGGCATGCCATGGAAGGCTTCAACGCCATGCCGCCGAAGGGCCTGTGCATGGACTGCAGCGAGGCCGACATGCGCGCATTGATCGTGTTCATGAGCCAAGGGAAGGATGAGCCGAAATGAATGACGCTTCTTCATCGGCAGACCGAGAAGGCCGACGTTCCGTGTTGAAGGCCGGTGCGGGTATCGCCGTGGTCGCGGCACTGGGCAGCCATGGCGTTGACGCCCATGCGGCAGCGCCCGCTACATCGACGGCCAGCCCGCCGCCCACCGCAACACCCGCATGGACGAACTGGTCCGGCATCCAGCACTGCACGCCGAAGGCCCTCGAAACCCCGGGCAACGAGGCCGAGCTGGCCGAGGTGCTGCGCAAGGCCGGCCCGGCCGGCGTGCGCTGCGTCGGCGCCGGCCATTCGTTCACCGCGCTGGTGCCCACCGACGCGACGCTGGTCTCGCTCGACCGCATGTCGGAGTTGGTCGCCTTCGACACGCAGGCGCAGACCGTGACGCTGCAGGCCGGTGCCCGCCTCGCGCTGCTGTCGCGCCAGCTCGACGCGCAGGGCTTCGGCCTGCGCAACCTGCCGGACATCGACACGCAGTCTTTTGCGGGTGCCATCGCCACGGCCACGCACGGCACCGGCAAGACGCTGCCCGCGCTGCATGCCGATGTGCTCGCGCTGCGGCTCATGACGCCGAACGGCGAAGTGCTCGAGTGCAGCGGGGAGCGCAACCCCGAGCTGCTCGCGGCCGCGCGCGTGTCGCTCGGCAGCCTCGGCGTGATCACGCAGGCAACGGTGCGCGTGGTGCCGGCCTTCAATCTGCATCGCCGTGTGTTCCTGCGGCCGCTGCAGGCCATGCTCGACGAGGCGCCCGCACTGGCGGAAAAGCATCGCAACTTCGAGTTCTATTACCTGCCCCACACCGGCTATGCCGCCGGCATCGTCAACGACCTGTATGCGGGCACCGACACCGTGCAGTCGCCCTCGGCCGACGAGGAGATGCTGCGCGACCTGCGCCGTCTGCGCGACTGGCTCGGCTGGTTCCCGCAACTGCGCCGCTGGGTGGCCGGCAAGCTGATCGATGTCGACCAGACCGAAGAGGCGAAGAACCGCTCGTGGAAGCTGCTCTCGACGCAGCGCCCCACCAAGTTCAACGAGACCGAATGCCATGTGCCGCAAGCCGATGGCCTGGCCTGCGTGCGCGAGGTGATCGCGGCGCTGGAGCGGCGCAACGACGTGTTCTTTCCGCTCGAATTCCGCTTCGTGCAGGCCGACGATGCGTGGCTCAGCCCCTTCCATGCACGCGACAGCTGCTCGATCGCCGTGCACGCCGCGCAGGGCGAGGCTTACGACTACCTGCTGTCGGAGATCGGCCCGATCTACCGCAAATACCAGGGCCGCCCGCACTGGGGCAAGCTCCATGACCTGGGGCCGGCGCAACTCGCTACGCTCTACCCGCACTGGAAAGACTTTCTCGCATTGCGTGCCCAGCTCGACCCCGAAGGGCGCATGCTCAACCCCTATCTGCGCCAACTGTTCGGAGTGAATGCATGAGCCGTCGAAAGATCCTGCTGGGAACCCTGGGGGTGGCCGCCGTCGGTGCCTTCGCGCTGCGGCCCGGCGACCACGGCGCACCGTACGACGACTACTTTCGCGCGCTCAACGAAGAGCTGAAGAAGAACGGCCCGATGCGCCCCTGCATGGTCATCGACCTCGATCGCATGGACCGCAACCTCGACCTCGTGATGCAGAGCCTGAAGCAAGGCGGCAAGCACTACCGCATCGTCGAGAAGTCGCTGCCTTCGCATGCACTGATCGACTACGTCGCGAAGCGTTCGGGAACGAAGCGGCTGATGTCTTTTCACCAGCCCTTCCTGAACATCGACGCGCAGATCTTTCCGGATTTCGACATCCTCATGGGCAAGCCGCTGCCCGTGCAGTCGGCCGAGCTTTTCTACAAGCAGCACAAGGGGCCTTTCGATGCATCGCGCCAGTTGCAGTGGCTGCTCGACACACCCGAGCGGCTGCAGCAGTACCTCGCGCTCGCCAAGGGGCTGGGTACGAAGATGCGCATCAACATCGAGATCGACGTGGGCCTGCACCGCGGCGGCGTTGCCGACAACGCCACGCTGGGCCGCATGCTCGATCTGATCGCGGCCAACCCGCAGCAATTGGAGTTCGCGGGCTTCATGGGCTATGACGCGCACGTGGGTTTCGGCGTGCCGAAGGTGCTGGGGTCGCCCGAGGAACTGCTGGGCAAGGCCATGGCGATCTACCAAGGCTTCGTCGATCACGTGCGCGGGCAGTACCCGGCGCTGTGGAACGAAGGCCTCACGCTCAATACCGGCGGCAGCCCGAGCTACAAGCTGCACGAGGCCGAGAAGCTGAGCACCGAGGTCAGCACCGGCACCGCCTTGCTCAAGCCCACGCACTACGACATCGACACGCTGGCCGCGCATGTGCCGGCCGCCTTCATTGCCACGCCGGTGATCAAGGCCACGGGGCCGGTGATGATCCCGGCGCTCGACGGCAAGTCGAAGATCTTCTCGTGGTGGGACGTGAACCAGCGCGAGACCTTCTATGTCTACGGGGGCTACTGGCTGGCCGAGTACGAGTCGCCGAAGGGGCTGCAGTTCAACGGCATCCTGGGGCACAGTGCGAACCAGGAGAATGTCACCGGCTCGCCGGCGGTGGGCCTGAAGGTGGACGACCAGGTGTTCCTGCGGCCGGCCATCGTCGAAGGCGTGCTGCTGCAGTTCGGCGACCTCGTCACACTGCGCGGTGGCAAGGTCCAGGATCACTGGCCGGTGTATCAACAGGTGGGCTGAAAGGCCCTGGCGAAGAACCCATGACACAAGACATGCGACAGACCTTCGATGCCATGCGGGCCGCAAGCCTGCATGCCCAGACGCCGCCCTGGAGCGAGCGCGCCGACCGCTTGCGGCGCCTGCGCGCACTGGTCAAGGACAACCGCCGCGAGATCGCCGCCGCCATCAGCGCCGACTTCTTCAACCGCCCGTTCCAGGAAACCGAACTGGCCGAGGTGTTCCCCGCCATCGAGGGCATCAACCATGCGTTGAGCCACGGCAAAAAGTGGATGCGTGTGCGGCACCGCTCGACCGGTTTGTGGTTCAAGCCCGCGTCGTCGCGGATCATGCCGCAGCCGCTGGGCGTGGTCGGCATCGTGGTGCCGTGGAACTACCCGCTGAACCTGGCCGTGGGGCCGATGACCGCGGCGCTGGCCGCGGGCAATCGCATCATGCTCAAGCAGTCGGAGTTCACGCCGCGCTTTGCCGAGCTGTTCGCGACACTGGTGCGCGCGAGCTTCGCGGCCGACGAGATCGCGGTCGTCAACGGCGACGCCGAGGCGGCGCGCGAATTCTCCAGCCTGCCCTTCGACCATCTGCTGTTCACCGGCTCGACCGCCGTTGGCCACCACGTGATGCGCGCCGCGAGCGAGAACCTCACGCCGGTCACGCTGGAGCTGGGCGGCAAGTCGCCGGCGATCATCGGGCCCGACGCCAATTTCGAGAAAGCCGTGGAACGCATCCTCGTGGGCAAGACGCTCAATGCGGGCCAGACCTGCATCGCGCCCGACTACGTGCTGGTGCCCGAAGGCCAGCAACAGCGCTTCATCGACAGCGCGCGGCGCGTGTTCGCGGCGATGTACCCGAACCTTGCCACCAACACCGACTACACGAGCATCGTCAGCCCACGCCATTTCTCGCGGCTGCAGGAACTGGCGGCGCTGGCGCAACAAGATGGCGCGATGGCCACGCCGCTGTCCGACATGGCGCCCGACGCGGCCACGCGGCGCTTTCCGCCCGTGCTGCTGACTGGCGTGCAGGACGGCATGCGCGTGATGAAGGAAGAGATCTTCGGCCCGCTCCTGCCGGTGATGGGCTACGGCGCGATCGATGAAGCCATCGCTTACGTCAACGCGCATCCGCGCCCGCTGGCGCTGTACCTGTTCGAGAAGAACCGCACGACCATCGACCGCGTGATGCACGACACCGTGGCCGGCGGCGTGTCGATCAACGACACCCTGCTGCACATCGCCCAGGACGACCTCCCCTTCGGCGGCGTCGGCGCGAGCGGCATGGGGGCGTACCACGGGGAGTACGGCTTCGAGACCTTCTCGAAGATGAAGCCGATCTTTCATCAGTCGGCGTTCAACGGGCTGGGGCTGTTCAAGCCGCCTTATGGGAAGACGTTCGAGCGGATGATGAAGTTGCTGGTGCGTTGAGCTGCACAGCTTCGCTGCCTGCCTGCGGGATGAGGCGGGCATGAAAAAAGCCCCAGGCTGTTGATTGCTTGGGGCTTTTTTGTGCTTTCCCGCAAAAGGGAAAGCGGAATATGGTGGCCTGGGGCGGAATCGAACCACCGACACGCGGATTTTCAATCCGCTGCTCTACCAACTGAGCTACCGGGCCTCGGCTGCATTGTGTGCAGCCTCAAATTATACAGCGCTTCTGCGCCCTCTTGAAAGATCCACGCCAAGTTGTTTGAGTTTGCGATAAAGATGGGTGCGTTCCAGGCCGGTTTTCTCGGCAACGCGGGTCATCGAACCGTTCTCCATTGCAAGGTGGAACTCGAAGTACGCTTTTTCGAAACCGTCGCGTGCATCGCGCAGCGGGCGGTCGAGGTCGAAGCTCTGGGTCGACTGCGGGCCGGCGTCGGGCACGGGCACCGAGGCGAGCGACGCCATCAGCAGGCTGTCACCCGTCGTCGTGATGGCCGCCGGCTGGTGGCCACCCACCGGCGCGGGCACCACGCCAGCGGCGGCGCGGCGTGCGCTCTCGCGGGCCAGGCCCTGCTCGACGGCCTTCAGCAGCTTCTGCAGCGTGATCGGCTTTTCGAGGAAGGCGAAGGCGCCGATGCGCGTGGCATCGACTGCCGTGTCGATGGTGGCGTGCCCGCTCATCATGATGACGGGCATGCTCAGCAGGCCGGCGGTGGACCATTCCTTGAGCAGCGTGACGCCGTCGGTGTCGGGCATCCAGATGTCGAGCAGCACGAGGTCGGGCCGCGCACGCTGGCGCGCAGCGCGGGCTTCGGCGGCGTTTTCCGCGAGCTCCACGTTGTGACCTTCGTCATTGAGAATTTCGAAGAGCAGGTCCCGGATGCCCAGCTCGTCATCGACCACGAGAATGTTTGCCATGAGTGCTGCTTGTTGTATGCGCTGGTGTCTGCAAAGTAGGTAGGGTCCGCTGGCCCGTCCATCGCCCGAGCGATGTATTTGCTCGCGCTCAGACGGCGGAAGACTTCGAATCTTCGGTGTGAGCGGCCGCTGCGCGCGACTCGCTTGCCAGCGCGAATGATAGCGAGACTTGCGCCCCTGCCACAGCCCCGTCGACAACGCGGTTCGAAAGCTCGATGCGCGCGCCGTGCTCGTCGGCGATCTTCTTGACGACGGCAAGGCCCAAACCGGTACCTTTTGTTTTCGTCGTGACGTACGGCTCGAAGGCGCGCTTGAGAATGTTCTCGGCAAAACCCGGGCCGCTGTCCTGCACGGTCAGCCGCACGCGCTGGCCCGAATCGCCCAGCCGCGTGCGAACGACCACTTCGCCCGTCTTGCCCGTGCCGCTCGCGGCGGCCTCGGCGGCATCCTGGGCGTTCTGCAACAGGTTGTGTATGACCTGGCGGATCTGCTGCGCGTCGCCGCGAATGGGCGGGCAGCGCTCGTCGAGCTCGGAGCGCAGCGTGATCGGCAGGCTCTCGGCGTTGTAGAGCTGGAGCACGTCGACCAGCAGGGCATTGAGGTCGACCGGCTTGAGGTCGGCTGCGGGCAGGCGCGCGTAGTCGCGGAACTCGTTCACCAGCCGCTTCATGGCATCGACCTGGTCGACGATGGTCTTCACCGACTTCACAAGGATGGCCTGCTCGGGCGGCGCAACCTTGCCCGAGAGCTTCATCTCGAGCCGCTCAGCCGACAGCTGGATGGGCGTCAGCGGGTTCTTGATTTCGTGCGCGAGCCGGCGCGCCACTTCGCCCCAGGCCTGCGCGCGCTGGGCCGACACGATCTCGGAGATGTCGTCGAACACCAGGAGCCGTGCGGCACCGGGCAGCTCCGCGCCGCGCGCGACGATGTTGATGGCGCCGTCTTGCTGCGGCAGATCGGCGCCGCTGGCGTGCAGCTCGAAGGCATGCTGCCAGTGGTCGAGGCCGTGCTGCATGCGCTCGACCTGGAACTCGTCGAACTGCTGCTGCACCTTGGCACCGAAGTCGGCCAGGCCCGGCACGTCGATCAAGGCCTGCCCTTCGTAGGCCGCCAGCGGTGCGCGCAGCACGCGGGTCGCGCCCGGGTTGGTCGAGAGCACGGTGCCCTTGGCGTCGAGCACGATCACGCCCGACGTGAGGTTATCCAGAATGGTCTGCAGGTTGGCCCGGGCGGCATCGAGTTCACCCATGGTTTTTTCGACCACGCCGCGGGCGTCCGCCAGTTGCTGGGTCATGACGGCGAAGGAGCGCGTCAAGCCGCCCAGCTCGTCCTTCCCTTGCAGCACCGCGGTGGGCCGCAGGTCGCCGGCGGCCACCTGGCGCACGCCGTCGGCGAGCACGAGCAACGGCCGAGCGAGCTGGTTGCCGAACAGCACGGCCAGCAGCACCGCGCCGAACACGGCAAGAAACAGGCTCAGCGTGAGCGTGCCGATGTACATGCGGCGCAGCCCGCCACGTGCGAGCGCGCGCTCCTGGTATTCGCGGTTCGCCTCCTGCACATCCAGCGCGTTCTTGACCACGGCCGGCGGCAGCGGTCGCGTGACCTGCAGATAACGCGGCGCGGTGTCGAAGTCGAAGCCCGGCCGCTGCACCATGGCCAGTGCCCGCACGCTCGCGATGGGCGCCGCGGCGCCGGGCACCGCGGTTTCATCGAGGCCCTCGATGTGGGCGATGGCCCGCTCCGGCCGGACCTGGCGAAACTGCTGGGTGGTCGGCCGCTCGGGGTTGAGCTGGAAGCGCGAGGCGCCGGCACCGGCGATCAGCTGTCCGGAACCGGTCCAGAGCACCACATCGCTGGCTTCGAGCTGGTCGCGGATGCGCTCCAGCACCAGGCCCGCGCTCGCATCGGGCACCTGGGCCAGTTGCGCGCTAGCACTGCGGGTCTTCACGGCCAGGTCGTCGGACAGCGAATCGAGCGTGGCGCGGCCGAGGTTCAGGCCCGCGTCGAGCGCGCCTTCGACCTTGACGTCGAACCAGCTCTCGATCGAGCGTTCGACAAACTGGTAGGACACGACGTAGACCAATGCCCCCGGCACCACCCCCACCAGCGCGAAGATCGCAGCCAGCTTGATCAGCAGGCGGCTGCCGAACTTGCCCTGGCGCAAGCGCCGCAGCAACCGGAAGGCCACCCAGCCGATCACAAGCACCAGCAGCACCGCCACCACGACGTTGATGCCGAACAGGCGCACGTAGTTGCGCTCGTACAGCTCGCGGTTGTTGGTGGCCTGGGCCAGCAGGAACATCAGCACAAGGCCGATGGCCGTCACCATGGCGGCCCCCACGCCCACGGCCCAGCGCATCGCGCGCGAGCGGCTGGCGGCGGGCGTGGCCGCCGCGCCGCTGCGCGGTTTGGTGCTCACCGTTGTTTCTCCAGTGCCAGGCGCGCGGTGCGCTCGGCCGAGATGTTCCAGTCGGCCAGGCCGACGACGCCGATCTGGAAGGGGCGCGGCAACTGCGAGGTGTCGAGCCGGAAGCGGAAGGTCACCTGGTGCAGCGGCTCGTCGCCGATCTCGGCCACGTCGCCCAGCCGCAGCCGGCCGATGCGCTTGATGGCATCCAGCGCGTCGCTGAGGGTGTCGAAATTCTGATTCAGCGAGATGCCCATGCCCACCGCGCCGGTGATGGGCAGTGGCGACACATTGAGCCGCCAGCGCCGCGTGAGTGGCTGGTAGGCCAGCCGCATGTGACGCTGCACTTGCGCCACCTTGCGATCGGTCCAGTACCAGCGCTCCTGGAAGAGCTCGGCCTCGGCCACGAAGTAGATGGCGATGCCCTTGTCGAGCACCTCCTCGACCAGCGAGGGCAACTCGAACTGCACAGCCGCGCCGAGGTACACACCGTCATCGGCCTGCTCCAGGCGCATCTGCGTGATCGTGGCACCTGGCCGGCTCTGGGCCGCCGCCGGCGCGGGCAGGCATGCCGTCCAGATTACCCAGACCCAGAGCAGCACGGCCAGCAGGACCGGCCAGCGCCGCTCAGTGCGGGTGCTTTTCAAGCAGGGCGTAGAAGAAGCCGTCGTGGTCACCAGAGGGATTGTCCGGGACGCCACGGGCATTCGCCCCGCTTTGAGGCAGCAAATGGCCCGGCGACGGCTGCAATCGTGCGTTGGTGTTGTGTACAAGAAACGCATCAATTTGTTGCGAACCCTCTTCACGGAAGACGGAGCAGGTGCAGTAAAGAAGACGGCCGCCGGGCCGTACCAGCGGCCAGAGCGCGGCCAGGAGCGCGGCCTGCTGGACGGCCAGCTGGGCGGTGTCGCTCTCGCGGCGCAGCCAGCGGACGTCGGGATGGCGGCGAACGATGCCCGAAGCCGTGCACGGCGCGTCGAGCAGGATGGCGTCGAAAGGCGTGCCGTCCCACCAGTCGGCGGGACGCGCGGCATCGGCCACCACCACCTTGGCCTTCAGGCCGAGGCGGGCCAGGGTTTCGTCGATCCGGCGGCTGCGGACGGCATCGACCTCCAGGGCGGTCACTTCGACGGCATCCGGGCCGGCCAGCTCGAGCAGGTGCGCGGTCTTGCCGCCGGGTGCGGCGCAGGCGTCGAGCACGCGCAGCGGCGCGGCGCCCGACTTGGCGGGCAGCAGGCCTTCGAGCAGCAGGGGCGCGGCCATCTGGGCGGCGGCGTCCTGTACCGAACAGGCCCCGTCGGCGAAACCGGGCAACTGCTGCACCGGCCGCGCGCGGGCCAGTTGCAGGCCGCTGGGGCCGACACGGGTGGCGGCAAGGCCCACGGCTTCCAGCTCCGACAGATAGGAAGCCGCGTTGGATTTCTGGACATTGACGCGCAGCGTCATCGGCGCCTGCGCGTTGTCGGCCCCCAGCACGCGCTGCCATTCGCGGGGGTGGTCACGCTTGAGGCGTTCGATCCACCAGCGCGGATGGTTCCATTGCGCGACCGGCTCGCTGTCGGTGATGGCGACGAGTTCGTCGCGCTCCCGCAAAAAGCGGCGCAGGCATGCATTGATGAAGCTGGCCTGCGCCCGGGTGGCGGGGTTTCGCTTGGCCGCCTCGACCGCCTGATCGACCAGCGTGAAGGGCTCGTAGGGCGCGCGTTCGGCATCCCAGGCCAGCGCCAGCGCGGTGCACAGCAAGGCATCGGGCAATGGCGGCGGCGTGCGCTTGGCCAGGTGGCGGCGTAGCGCTTCGGCACGGCCGAGCCAGCGAAGCACCTGGAAACCGAGCGCCTGCACGCCCGGCCGCAACGCGGGCTCGACAGCATCGAACGCCACGGAGCCCGAGGTGCCCGCGCGGATCGACGCCAGCGCCGCCGCGGTCAATTGCAGTTGGCGCCACAGCGGCGGTTGCAGCAGCGGCGCGGCGTTGCTGGAAGGGTCGGAAGGTAGTTCAGCCAAGTTGGGGCGATGGTAATGGGCGAGCCAAAGGCAGGACGCCGCAAAAGGTAAAGAAAAAAGTCCGCGTCAAAGCAAAGGCGCGGCCGCGCGCAGACGCACGGCCCATGCCACCAGCAGCGCCGGAAATTGGGCGATGGCGGCGTTGTAGTGCTTCACCGCGATATTGAACTGGCCACGTGCAATCTCTGCGGCAGCCGACGGCTCGGGCCATGCGATCGGTTCGGTGGTGCTGGACACCACCGCCGCCGTCACAGCACCGGGCTGCGGTTGCGCCGGGCGCGAGAGCGTGCCGTCGGCCTCGAAGACCGTCACCGCATCCGGATGCTGGCGCTGCCATGCGCCGATCCACACCCGCAGCGCGGTGGCCAGGGCGGCCATGCCGCCCGCATCGAGCGGGCGCTGTCGCGTCGCACCCAGCAGCGTGGCCAACTGGGTGGTGGAAGCCTGCAGCGGCGCGATCGACGACAGCAGCTCGTTCGACGGCGCCTCGGCCGGCGCCGCGGCGGTGATGCTCGCCTGGACAAAGTCCAGTTGCTTGCTCAATGCGGCATCGAGCGTGACGTAAGACTGCAGCACGGCCGCGCGCAAACGCACCAGCCGGTTGTAAGCGCCGACAAACCAGAACAACAGCGCCGCGATCACGATCCAGCTGGCCAACGATTCGGGCAACAGGCTCATCGACAAAGTCCCATGGAGAACACAAAGAAAAACGCCCCCCAACCGTGAGCGGTCGGGGGGCGTGGGGTACCGGTCATGGCCGGTGATGCTAACCAGTTATTCGGTCGCGGCGCCTTCGCTGGCGTCGGCCGTGCTGGTCACATCGCTCTCGCCGGAGCCTGCCAGTTCGGCAGCTTCCGACTCGGCGATGGCGCGGCGCTCGGCCTCGTCCATGGCGTCCTTGACCTTGCGGGCCTGGTGGTACGCCATGCCGGTGCCTGCGGGAATCAGGCGGCCGACGATGACGTTTTCCTTCAGGCCGCGCAGCTCGTCGCGCTTGCCCATGATCGCGGCTTCGGTCAGCACGCGCGTCGTTTCCTGGAACGAAGCAGCCGAGATGAACGAGTCGGTCGACAGCGACGCCTTCGTGATACCCAGCAGCAGGTTGGTGAACGTCGCGGGGATCTTGCCTTCGGCGCGCAGGGCGTCGTTGGTGTTGAGCATTTCGCTGCGTTCGACCTGTTCGCCGGAGATGTAGCCGGTCTCGCCGATGTTGTCGACCACGACGCGGCGCAGCATCTGGCGAACGATCACCTCGATGTGCTTGTCGTTGATCTTCACACCTTGCAGGCGGTACACGTCCTGCACTTCGTCCACGATGTAGCGCGCCAGTTCTTCCGAACCCAGCAGGCGCAGGATGTCCTGCGGGTCCGCCGGGCCGTCGACCACGGATTCGCCCTTGTTCACCACCTGGCCTTCGTGCACCAGGATGTTCTTTTCCTTCGGCACGAGGTCTTCCCAGACCGTGCCTTCCGGATCGGTGATCTGCAGGCGGATCTTGCCCTTCGTTTCCTTGCCGAACGACACGGTACCGGTCATTTCGGCCAGCATGCCCTTGTCCTTCGGCGAACGGGCTTCGAACAGCTCGGCAACGCGCGGCAGACCGCCGGTAATGTCGCGGGTCTTCTGGCCTTCGACCGGAATACGCGCCAGCACTTCGCCGGGGCCCACGTCCTGGCCGTCGCGCACCTGCACCAGAGCGCCGATCGGGAAACCGATCGTCACCGAGTGGTCGGTACCCGGGATCTTCACTTCCTGGCCTTGCGCGTCGATCAGCTTGACCTGCGGGCGAACGACCTTGGCAGCGCCGCGGCGCTTCGGGTCGATCACGACCAGGGTCGACAGACCGGTCACTTCGTCCACCTGCTTGGCGACCGTGAGGCCTTCCTCGACGTTTTCGAACTGCGTCTTGCCGGCGAATTCCGTGATGATCGGGCGGGTCAGCGGGTCCCAGTTGGCCAGCACGTGGCCAGCCTTGATCTGCTGGTCGGCCTTGACCGTCAGGGTCGCACCGTACGGCACCTTGTGGCGCTCGCGCTCACGGCCGTGTTCGTCATGGATGACGATCTCGCCCGAACGCGAAATCACGACCAGCTCGCTCTTGCTGTTGGTCACGTAGCGCATCGTGGCATTGAAGCCGATCGAACCGTTCGACTTGGCTTCCACGCTCGAAGCGATGGCAGCGCGCGAAGCGGCACCACCGATGTGGAAGGTACGCATCGTCAGCTGCGTGCCGGGTTCGCCGATGGACTGCGCAGCGATCACACCGACGGCTTCGCCGATGTTGATCAGGCCGCCGCGGCCCAGGTCGCGGCCGTAGCAGGTCGCGCAGATGCCGAAGCGGGTTTCGCAGGTCAGCGCGGTACGCACCTTGACCTCGTCGACGCCTTGCGCCTCGAGTTCTTCGATGGTGTCCTCGTCGAACATCGAACCGGCCTTCAGCAGCACCGCACGGTTTTCCGGATGCAGCACGTCGTCCGCAGCCGTACGGCCCAGGATTCGGTCGCGCAGCGACTCGATCACTTCACCGCCTTCGACGATCGCGCGCATCAGGTAGCCGTTGTGCGTGCCGCAGTCCTGTTCGGTCACGACCAGGTCTTGCGTCACGTCGACCAGACGACGGGTCAGGTAACCCGAGTTCGCCGTCTTCAGCGCCGTGTCGGCCAGACCCTTACGGGCACCGTGGGTGGAGATAAAGTACTCCAGCACGTTCAGGCCTTCGCGGAAGTTCGCGGTAATGGGCGTCTCGATGATCGAGCCGTCCGGCTTGGCCATCAGGCCCCGCATACCGGCCACCTGGCGAATCTGCGCAGCGGAACCGCGGGCACCCGAGTCGGCCATCATGTAGATGGAGTTGAACGACTCCTGCTCGACGTCCTTGCCGTGGCGATCGATGACGCGCTCCTTGGAGAGCTTGGCCATCATGACCTTCGACACTTCGTCGCCGGCCTTGCCCCAGATGTCCACCACCTTGTTGTAGCGTTCGCCGGAGGTCACGAGACCGGACACGTACTGCTGCTCGATCTCCTTCACTTCCTTGGCCGAGCGCTCGATGATGCCGTGCTTCTCAGCGGGCACCAGCATGTCGTCGATGGCGATCGAGATACCGGCCTTGGTTGCCAGGCGGAAGCCGTTTTGCAGCAGCTTGTCGGCGAACACGACGGTCTCTTTCAGGCCGCACTTGCGGAACGAGACGTTGATGAGCTTGGAGATTTCCTTCTTCTTCAGCGCCTTGTTGATGTTCGAGAACGGCAGGCCCTTCGGCAGGATCTCGGACAGCAGCGCGCGGCCCACGGTGGTGTCCACGAGCGAGGTCGACGGCGTGAATTCGCCGGTTTCCTTGTTCTTCGTGTACTCCGTGATACGCACGGCGACGCGGGCGGTCAGCTCGACTTCGTTGGCGTCGAGCGCGCGCTGCACTTCACCGATGTCGGAGAAGATCAGGCCCTCGCCCTTGCCGTTGATGCGGTCGCGGGTCGTGTAGTACAGACCCAGCACCACGTCCTGCGAAGGAACGATCGACGGTTCGCCCGAAGCCGGGAACAGCACGTTGTTGGAGGCCAGCATCAGCGTGCGGGCTTCCATTTGCGCTTCCACCGACAGCGGCACGTGAACGGCCATCTGGTCACCGTCGAAGTCGGCGTTGAATGCCGCGCAGACGAGCGGGTGCAGCTGGATGGCCTTGCCTTCGATCAGGATCGGCTCGAAGGCCTGGATGCCCAGACGGTGCAGCGTAGGCGCACGGTTCAGCATGACCGGGTGCTCTTTGATGACCTCTTCCAGGATGTCCCAGACCACCGGCGTGCCCGATTCGACTTCCTTCTTGGCAGCTTTGATCGTCGTCGCGATGCCCATGGCTTCGAGGCGCGAGAAGATGAAGGGCTTGAACAGCTCGAGCGCCATCAGCTTCGGCAGGCCGCACTGGTGCAGCTTGAGCGTCGGGCCCACCACGATGACCGAACGGCCCGAGTAGTCGACGCGCTTGCCCAGCAGATTCTGGCGGAAGCGGCCGCTCTTGCCCTTGATCATGTCGGCGAGCGACTTCAGCGCGCGCTTGTTGGCGCCCGTCATGGCCTTGCCACGGCGGCCGTTGTCCAGCAGCGAGTCGACAGCCTCTTGCAGCATCCGCTTTTCATTGCGCGCGATGATTTCCGGAGCCTTCAGCTCCAGCAGGCGGCGCAGACGCGAGTTGCGGTTGATGACGCGGCGGTACAGGTCGTTCAGGTCGGAGGTCGCGAAGCGGCCGCCGTCCAGCGGCACCAGCGGACGCAGGTCCGGCGGCAGCACGGGCAGCACGTCCAGCACCATCCACTGGGGCTTGATGCCCGACTTGCGGAAGGCTTCCAGCACCTTCAGGCGCTTGGAGTTCTTCTTGACCTTGACTTCGGAACCGGTCAGGTCACCGCGCAGGCGTTCGATCTCGCTGTCGAGCTCGATGCCTTCGAGCAGGTCTTTGATGCCTTCGGCGCCCATCTTGGCAACGAATTCGTCGCCGTATTCCTTGCGCTTCGCGTCGTAGTCGTCCTCGGACATGATGCCGAACTTCTTCAGCGGGGTCATGCCGGGGTCGGTGATCACGTAGGCTTCGAAGTACAGCACGCGTTCGATGTCGCGCAGCGTCATGTCGAGCACGAGGCCCAGACGCGACGGCAGCGACTTCAGGAACCAGATGTGGGCGCAGGGCGCGGCCAGGTCGATATGACCCATGCGCTCGCGACGCACCTTGGTCTGCGTGACTTCAACGCCGCACTTCTCGCAGATCACACCGCGGTGCTTCAGGCGCTTGTACTTGCCGCACAGGCACTCGTAGTCCTTGATGGGGCCGAAGATCTTGGCGCAGAAGAGACCGTCGCGCTCGGGCTTGAACGTGCGGTAGTTGATCGTCTCGGGCTTCTTCACTTCACCGAAAGACCACGAACGGATCTTCTCGGGCGAAGCCATGCCGATCTTGATGGCATCGAAATGCTCATCGGGAGTGAATTGCTTGAACAGGTCGAGTAGCGATTTCATAAGACTCTTTCCCTTTTCAAATTAAGAACGCTCGAGCTCGATGTCGAGCCCCAGCGAACGAATTTCCTTGACCAGCACGTTGAACGATTCCGGCATGCCGGCTTCGATCGAGTGCTCGCCCTTGACGATGCTCTCGTACACCTTGGTACGGCCTTGCACGTCGTCGGACTTCACGGTCAGCATTTCCTGCAGGACGTAGGCGGCGCCGTAAGCTTCCAGCGCCCACACTTCCATTTCCCCGAAACGCTGGCCGCCGAACTGCGCCTTGCCGCCCAGCGGTTGCTGCGTGACGAGCGAGTACGGGCCGGTCGAGCGGGCGTGCATCTTGTCGTCGACCAAGTGGTGCAGCTTCAAGAAGTGCATGTAGCCGACGGTGACGGGACGCTCGAACTGGTCGCCGGTGCGGCCGTCGAACAGGTACGCCTGCGTGCGCGTATCGGTCAGGCCCTTGAGCTTGGCGATGTCATCCGGGTAGGCGAGCTTCAGCATGCCGCGGATTTCTTCTTCCGACGCACCGTCGAACACAGGCGTCGCGAAGGTCGCGCCGTTCTGCAGGTTCGCTGCCATTTCGAGCAGTTCGGAGTCGTTCAGCGAGCTGATGTCTTCCTTGCGGCCCGAGCCGTTGTACAGCTGCTCCATGAACTTGCGCAGCTCGGCCACCTTGGCCTCTTGCTGCAGCAGGTCACCGATGCGCTGACCGATGCCCTTGCCGGCCCAGCCCAGATGCACTTCGAGCACCTGGCCCACGTTCATCCGCGAAGGCACGCCCAGCGGGTTCAGGCAGATGTCGCACGGCGTACCGTCGGCCATGTGGGGCATGTCTTCGACCGGAACGATCTTCGACACCACACCCTTGTTGCCGTGGCGGCCGGCCATCTTGTCGCCGGGTTGCAGGCGGCGCTTGACGGCCAGGTAGACCTTGACCATCTTCAGCACGCCCGCGGGCAGCTCGTCGCCCTGCGTGAGCTTCTTGCGCTTTTCTTCGAACGCGAGGTCGAAGCTGTGGCGCGTCTGCTCCAGCGAGTTCTTGATCGACTCGAGCTGCGTCGCCACTTCGTCTTCCGCCGGACGGATGTCGAACCAGTGGAACTTCTCGACCGACGACAGGTAGGCCTTGTCGAGCTTGGTGCCCTTGGCCAGCTTGTTCGGGCCGCCGTTGGCGACCTTGCCAGTCAGCAGCTTTTCGATACGGTCGAACGCGTCGGCTTCGACGATGCGAAGCTGGTCGTTCAGGTCGAGGCGGAAGCGCTTGAGTTCGTCGTCGATGATCTGCTGGGCGCGCTTGTCGCGCGTGATGCCTTCGCGGGTGAACACCTGCACGTCGATCACGGTACCTTGCGAACCCTGGTCCACGCGCAGCGAGGTGTCCTTCACGTCGGAAGCCTTCTCGCCGAAGATGGCGCGCAGCAGCTTCTCTTCAGGCGTCAGCGTGGTCTCGCCCTTCGGCGTGACCTTGCCCACCAGCGTGTCGCCCGGCTGCACTTCGGCGCCGACATAAATGATGCCGGATTCGTCGAGGCGGTTGAGCTGCTGCTCGGCCAGGTTCGGGATGTCGCGCGTGATTTCTTCGGCACCCAGCTTCGTGTCGCGGGCCATCACCACCAGTTCCTCGATGTGGATCGAGGTGTAGCGGTCTTCGGCGACGACGCGTTCCGAGATCAGGATCGAGTCTTCGAAGTTGTAGCCGTTCCAGGGCATGAAGCCGATCAGCATGTTCTGGCCGAGGGCCAGTTCGCCGAGGTCGGTCGATGCACCGTCGGCCACCACGTCGCCCTTGGCGATCTTGTCGCCGCGCTTGACGATCGGACGTTGGTGGATGTTGGTGTTCTGGTTCGAACGCTGATACTTGATCAGGTTGTAGATGTCCACACCGACTTCACCGGCTGCCGCTTCGGCGTCGTTCACGCGCACCACGACACGGGTCGCATCGACGTAGTCGACGATACCGCCACGGGTGGCCGTGACCACGGTGCCCGAGTCGACCGCGGAGACGCGCTCGATACCGGTACCGACCATCGGCTTTTCGGGGCGCAGCACAGGCACGGCCTGACGCTGCATGTTGGCGCCCATCAACGCGCGGTTCGCGTCGTCGTGCTCCAGGAACGGCACGAGCGAAGCAGCCACCGACACGATCTGCGCGGGCGACACGTCCATGTACTGGATGCGCTCGGCACCGACCAGGATCGATTCGCCGGCTTCACGCGCCGAGACCAGGTCGCCGGTCAGCACGCCGTCCTTGTCCAGGGTCGCATTGGCCTGGGCGATGACGTACTTGCCTTCTTCGATGGCCGACAGGTAGTCGATGTCGTTCGTGACCTTGCTGTCCACCACGCGGCGATACGGCGTCTCGATGAAGCCGTATTCGTTCAGGCGGGCATACAGGGCCAGCGAGTTGATCAGACCGATGTTCGGGCCTTCAGGCGTTTCGATCGGGCACACGCGGCCGTAGTGGGTCACGTGCACGTCGCGCACTTCGAAGCCTGCACGTTCACGCGTCAGACCACCCGGGCCAAGGGCCGACACGCGGCGCTTGTGGGTGATTTCGGACAGCGGGTTCGTCTGGTCCATGAACTGCGACAGCTGCGAAGCACCGAAGAATTCCTTCAGCGCGGCCGAGATCGGCTTGCTGTTGATCAGGTCGTGCGGCATCAGCGGCTCTTGCTCCGCTTGGCCCAGACGTTCCTTCACGGCCTTCTCGATACGGGCCAGGCCGGTGCGGTACTGGTTTTCGGCCAGCTCGCCGACGCAACGCACGCGGCGGTTGCCCAGGTGGTCGATGTCGTCGACTTCGCCGTTGCCGTTGCGCAGGTCAACGAGGATCTTGACCACGGCCAGGATGTCTTCGTTGGTCAGCACCATCGGGCCGGTCGATTCGTCGCGGCCGACCTTGGCGTTGAACTTCATGCGGCCGACGCGCGACAGGTCGTACGTGTCCGGGTTGTAGAACAGGCGCTGGAACAGCGCTTGCACGGCGTCTTCCGTCGGCGGCTCGCCGGGGCGCATCATGCGGTAGATGGCCACGCGCGCTGCGAACTCGTCGACGGTTTCGTCGATGCGCAGCGTTTGCGAGATGTACGCGCCCTGGTCCAGTTCGTTGGTGTAGATCACCTGAACGTCTTGAACGCCGGCGGTGCGCAGCTTCTTCAGCAGCGCTTCGGTCAGCTCGTCGTTGGCCTTCGCCAGGATTTCACCGGAGTCGGCGTCGACGATGTTGCGTGCGATCACGCGGCCGATCAGGAAGTCTTCGGGCACGCTGATGTGCGTGGTGCCGCCTTGTTCCAGTTCGCGCGTGTGGCGCGCGGTGACGCGCTTGTCCTTGGCGACCACGACCTTGCCCGATTTGTCGGTGATGTCGAAGCGCGCGACTTCGCCGCGCAGGCGCTCGGAGACGAACTCCATCTGAGCGCCGCTGTCCATCAGACGGAAGTTGTCGTTCACGAAGAAGTTCGCGAGGATCGATTCCGGGTTCAGGCCGATGGCCTTCAGCAGGATCGTGACCGGCATCTTGCGGCGACGGTCCACGCGGAAGTACAGCATGTCCTTCGGATCGAATTCGAAGTCGAGCCACGAACCGCGGTAAGGAATCACGCGGGCCGAGAACAGCAGCTTGCCCGAGCTGTGCGTCTTGCCCTTGTCGTGTTCGAAGAACACGCCCGGCGAGCGGTGCAGCTGCGACACGATCACGCGTTCGGTGCCGTTGATGATGAACGAACCCTTGTCGGTCATGAGCGGCACTTCGCCCATGTAGACCTCTTGTTCCTTCACTTCCTTGACCACCTTCGACTGCGACGTCGACGACTCGCGGTCATAGATGATGAGCTGGACCTTGGCGCGCACGGCCGAGGCGAAGGTCAGACCACGGGTCTGGCATTCACGCACGTCGAAAGCCGGCTTCGCGAGGTTGTACTCGAGGAACTTCATCTCGACAAAACCGTTGTGCGAGACGATCGGGAAGGCGGCGTCGAACGCGGCCTGCAGGCCTTCGACGGTGCGCTGTTTGGGAGCGATGCCGGCTTGCAGGAACGCGGTGTACGCGTCTTTCTGCATCTGCAGCAGGTAGGGGATTTCGACGACGCTGTCGCGGTTACCGAAACTTTTTCGGATGCGCTTGCGTTCGGTGTAACTGTACGCGGACGATTGGGCCATGAGAGCTCCGGTGCTTGAGATCTTCAGCGACTTGTCAGCAGTGCCGAGGCACCACTGCTTGGCGGCTGGCCACTACCAGCCGTTGGCGGACAGCGATGCGTTGCACATCGCCCGAACCAAGGGGTCTTCTGCAGTCGGGGTCAGAAGACACTCAAAAAACGTCTCGTTCTTGGCTTTTCCGGAGCCTTTCGGGTCTCCGGGAAAGCCGGCGACGAGCCGGCTTTTGGGTGCGCTCTGAAAGCGGCAAAGGCTGGAGGGCCTTTTCAGGCACCTCCAGCCCTCTAGGGGGTCTGAATTACTTCAGTTCCACCTTGGCGCCGGCTTCTTCCAGCTTCTTCTTGGCGGCTTCAGCGTCAGCCTTCGACAGGCCTTCCTTGACAGCCTTGGGAGCGGCTTCCACCAGGTCCTTGGCTTCCTTGAGGCCCAGGCCGGTGATTTCGCGCACTGCCTTGATCGCCGAAACCTTGTTCGCGCCAGCATCCATCAGCATGACGTTGAATTCGGTTTGCTCTTCGGCAGCAGCAGCGGCACCACCGCCACCACCAGCGGCCGGAGCAGCCATTGCAGCGGCGCTCACGCCGAACTTCTCTTCGATGGCTTTCACCAGGTCGTTGAGTTCCAGGACCGTCATGCTGTCGAGCGCGGTCAGAAATGCGTCTTTATCGAATGCCATTTTTGTTTCCTAACAATTGGGTTGAATATTTCAAACGCGAGGCTCAGGCGGCCTGCGCTTCTGCCGGTGCATCGGCAGCGGGTGCAGCTTCGCCACCACCACGCTTCTCGGCCAGCGCCGCGAGCACGCGGGCGGTACGAGAGATCGGGGATTGCATCAAGCCCAGCAATTGCGCCAGCAGCACTTCCTTGGAAGGGATGTTGGCCAGTTGCTTCACGCCGTTGACGTCCAGGGCCTTGCCGCCAAACGCGCCACCGCGAATCACCAACTTGTCGTTGGTCTTCGCGAAGTCGGCCACCACCTTGGCGGCAGCCACTGCGTCTTCGGAAAAGCCGTAGATCAGCGGACCGGTCATCTGGTCGCCGACGACTTCAAATGCGCTACCAGCGACAGCACGGCGTGCCAGCGTGTTCTTCAACACGCTGAGGGTCACACCCTTGCTGCGAGCTTCGCTGCGCAGTTTGGTCATATCGGCAACCGTGATGCCACGGTATTCCGCCATCACGAGCGTTTGAGCTTTAGCGGCGAGGCTGGTCACATCACTGATGACCGCTTCTTTCTCACTGCGATTCAGACTCAAGGTCTACTCCTTTTAATGCGATCTTCGGCCGGGGCCTTGGATCGCGCTTCATGCAGCGACCAACTGTTCGGAACAAAAAATCAAATTCCTTGATTCCTTGCAGTGGGATCGCCATCTGCGCTGGATACCGGAAGGATCGATCCGGCGATTAAGTGCAGCGCCCTGCACACCAGCGGTCTTGGATGGCCCGCGGCAACCGAAGCCGCCGCGACCCACCACATCCGCCCTTCCCCTTCACGTCAGCTCAGGGGTCGGGCAAATCTCTTCAGCTCGCCGAGATGGTTTGCGTGTCCACGCGGACACCCAGACCCATGGTCGACGACACAGCCACCTTGCGCAGGTACACGCCCTTGCTGGTCGTCGGCTTGGCCTTGACCAGAGCGTCGATCAGCGCAGCCAGGTTGCCCTGCAGCTTGTCGGTATCGAACGAACGACGGCCGATCGTGCCGTGGATGATGCCGGCCTTGTCGACGCGGAACTGGACCTGGCCAGCCTTGGCGTTCTTGACAGCGGTCGCAACGTCGGGCGTCACGGTGCCAACCTTCGGGTTGGGCATCAGGCCGCGCGGGCCGAGGATCTGGCCGAGCGTACCGACGACGCGCATCGCGTCAGGGGCAGCGATCACGACGTCGAAAGGCATGTCGCCAGCCTTGACCATGGCAGCCAGGTCGTCCATGCCGACGATGTCGGCGCCGGCAGCCTTGGCTTCTTCAGCCTTGGCGCCTTGGGCGAACACAGCCACGCGCTTGGTCTTGCCGGTGCCGTTGGGCATCACGACGGCGCCACGCACCACCTGGTCCGACTTCTTCGCATCGATGCCGAGCTGCACGGCCACGTCGATCGATTCGTCGAACTTGGCGGTAGCGGCTTCCTTCACGAGGTCGATGGCTTCAACGAGGGCGTACAGCTTGTTGCTGTCGACCTTGCCGGCGAGCGACTTTTGCTTCTTGGTGATCTTGGACATTTACACGCCCTCCACATTCACGCCCATCGAGCGGGCAGAGCCGGCGATGGTGCGAACTGCTGCGTCCAGATCGGCAGCAGTCAGGTCCTTCATCTTGGCCTTGGCGATTTCTTCGAGCTGAGCGCGGGTGATCTTGCCGACCTTGTCGGTGTGCGGGCGGGCCGAGCCCTTTTCCAGCTTGATGGCCTTCTTGATCAAGGTGATCGCCGGGGGCGTCTTGATGATGAAGGTGAAGCTCTTGTCAGCGAACGCGGTGATGACCACCGGCAGCGGCAGACCCGGCTCGACGCCTTGGGTTTGCGCATTGAACGCCTTGCAGAACTCCATGATGTTCAAACCACGCTGGCCCAGTGCGGGACCGATGGGTGGTGACGGGTTGGCCTTACCAGCTGGCACTTGCAGCTTGATGAAGCCGACGATTTTTTTCGCCATGCTTTGCTCCTTGCGGGTGATATCGCCTTGGCTCTCGCCGAGGCTCCCCGGGGTTTAACGACTCTTCGATCAAGGCCGCGCGCCGAGTCGGACAACGCGCAGCCGGAATGGGTTCGGGCCTTTCGGCCCGAGGCTCAGGTCTTTTCGACCTGGCTGAATTCGAGTTCGACAGGCGTCGAGCGGCCGAAAATCATGACCGACACGCTCACCTTGCTCTTCTCGTAGTTCACATCCTCGACGGTGCCGTTGAAGTCCGTGAACGGGCCTTCCTTGACGCGCACGAACTCGCCGACGATGAACTCCACCTTGTGGCGGGGCTTTTCGGTGCCCTGCTGCATCTGGCTGACGATGTCCTCGACCTCTTTCTGCGAGATCGGAGCCGGACGGTTCTTGGCACCGCCCACGAAACCCGTCACCTTGTTGGTGTGCTTCACCAGGTGCCAGCTCTCGTCGTCCATGATCATTTCGACCAGCACGTAGCCCGGGAAGAAGCGACGCTCGGTCGTGCGCTTCTGGCCGTTCTTGATTTCGACCACTTCCTCGGTCGGAACCAGGATGCGACCGAACTTGTCCTGCATGCCGGCGCGGTTGATGCGCTCGGTGATGTTGCGCTCGACGGCCTTTTCCATGCCCGAATAGGCATGCACCACGTACCAACGCAGGTCGGGATTGGCGGCAGGAGCCAGAATCGGAGTGTTCTCTTCTTCCGGCGTGGTTTCAACTACGTCGTCGGTCATTACTTACTTTCTCCAGCCCAGAATGAGGTCGAAAAACACCCATTCGAGCGTCTTGTCGGTGAGCCAGAGGAAGACGGACATGATCGCCACGAAGGCGAACACGTAAGCCGTCATCTGCATTGCTTCCTTGCGGGTCGGCCACACGACCTTCTTGACCTCGCGCCACGAGTCGCGGCCGAAGGCCCACAACTGACGGCCATTCTCCGAACTGCCAAAGGCACCCACCGCGGCGGCCAAGCCGACCAGCAGCGCAGCCCACTGAACCAGCGAGCCCTGGCGCGAGAGCAGGTAGAACGCCACGATGGCGCCCACTGCCAGCACAACAGCCGCAGCCAACTTGGCCTTGTCTGCGCCGGTGCTCACGGTTTCGATTTGAGAAGTGGCCATGGTTGGCTGATTTCCTGTGCCTTTCGGCCTTCAATTCAATGCGCCTTCTTGAGACGCCGAAGCCCGTCGGGACGCGACGGGCTTTTTCGGGGTGCCACCTAGGTGGCAGGGGCAGTAGGAATCGAACCTACAACCTTCGGTTTTGGAGACCGACGCTCTGCCAATTGAGCTATACCCCTCCGGTACTCTTTACGCTTGGCTTAGATGTCGAGGATCTTGGCCACGACGCCCGAACCCACGGTACGGCCGCCTTCACGGATGGCGAAGCGCAGGCCTTCTTCCATCGCGATCGGGTTGATCAGCTTGACGGTGATGCTGACGTTGTCGCCAGGCATGACCATTTCCTTGTCCTTGGGCAGCTCGATCGCGCCGGTCACGTCCGTCGTGCGGAAGTAGAACTGCGGACGGTAGTTGTTGAAGAACGGCGTGTGACGGCCACCTTCGTCCTTGGACAGCACGTACACCTCAGCGGTGAAGTGCGTGTGCGGCTTGATCGAGCCGGGCTTGCACAGCACTTGGCCGCGCTCGACTTCTTCGCGCTTGGTGCCGCGCAGCAGCACGCCGACGTTGTCGCCAGCCTGACCCTGGTCCAGCAGCTTGCGGAACATTTCCACGCCGGTGCAGGTGGTCTTGACGGTCGGGCGGATGCCGACGATCTCGATTTCTTCACCGACCTTGATCACGCCACGCTCGACGGCGCCGGTCACCACAGTACCGCGGCCCGAGATCGAGAACACGTCTTCGACGGGCATCAGGAACGTGCCGTCCACGGCGCGCTCGGGCGTCGGGATGTACGTGTCCAGCGCTTCAGCCAGCTTCATGATGGCTTCTTCGCCCAGCTTGCCCTTGTCGCCTTCCAGGGCGAGCTTGGCCGAGCCGTGGATGATGGGGGTGTCGTCGCCAGGGAACTCGTACTTGTCGAGCAGCTCGCGCACTTCCATTTCGACCAGCTCGAGCAGCTCGGCGTCGTCGACCATGTCGCACTTGTTCAGGAAAACGATGATGTAGCCCACGCCCACCTGGCGAGCCAGCAGGATGTGTTCACGGGTCTGGGGCATTGGGCCGTCAGCGGCCGAGCACACCAGGATCGCGCCGTCCATCTGGGCAGCGCCGGTGATCATGTTCTTCACATAGTCGGCGTGGCCGGGGCAGTCCACGTGAGCGTAGTGGCGGTTGGCCGTTTCGTACTCGACGTGTGCGGTGTTGATCGTGATGCCGCGAGCCTTTTCTTCGGGCGCTGCGTCGATCTGGTCGTAAGCCTTGGCTTCGCCGCCGAACTTGGCCGACAGAACGGTTGCGATCGCAGCCGTCAGCGTCGTCTTGCCGTGGTCAACGTGACCGATCGTGCCCACGTTCACGTGCGGCTTGGTGCGGGTGAATTTACCTTTTGCCATTTTTCGACTCCGAAAAAAACGATTTCAACGTATGCAGATGGGTTGCAAAGCTGCCGTTGCAACCCCCAAAAACTGGTGCCCTTTGCGGGAATCGGACCCGCGACCTCTCCCTTACCAAGGGAGTGCTCTACCACTGAGCCAAAAGGGCTTTATCTAACCAAATCGCTTTCCGGCGCCGAACCGGGTCTCTGGAGCGGGAGACGGGAATCGAACCCGCGTCATCAGCTTGGAAGGCTGGGGTTCTACCATTGAACTACTCCCGCATCGGGGGCACTTCAAGGCACCCAAAGCGCTAGATCCAATCGCTCTTAGAAACCAAATTCATCGCTGGTGGAGAGGGCTGGATTCGAACCAGCGTACTCGTAAGAGGGCAGATTTACAGTCTGCTGCCATTAACCACTCGGCCACCTCTCCGGCGAACCTCGAAATATAGCACGATTTTGTGACTACTCAGAAATCCCGGCATCAAGAAGATGCGGAAGAACTGCTCGAGGCGTGAGCCCACGATTATCGCCCAAGTTCACCCCTGCGCCCGCTGCGCCTCCCGCCACGCGCGCGCTTTGCCGAAATGTCCGCAGCCGATGAACGGCACGGGCGGGCGCAACGCAGAAAGTGGCGACGGATGATTCGACATCAGCACCTTATGGCGCTTAACGTCGATCAACGCCCGCTTACTCTGCGCGTGCGAGCCCCATAGCATAAAAACAACAGACTTCTCGCCGCCTGAAACATGACGGATGACGGCGTCCGTCAGCACCTCCCAGCCACGGCCGGCATGGCTGGCCGGCTGCGCCTCTTCGACCGTCAGGCAGGTGTTGAGCAGCAGGACGCCATGCGTCGCCCACTTCACCAGGCTGCCTCCCGGATTCGGAAATGGCGGCGGGGCCGTGCCGAGGTCGCGCTGCAGCTCCTTGAAGATGTTGCGCAGCGACGGTGGCAGCGCCACGCCGGGCGCCACCGAAAACGCCAGCCCTTCGGCCTGTCCGCGTCCGTGGTACGGGTCCTGGCCCAGGATCACCACGCGCACGTCTTCAGGCGGCGTCAGTTCCAGCGCCCGCAACGGCTGCGGCGGAAAGATCACCGCGCCGGCATCGAGGCGCTCGCGCAAGAAGCCCTGCAGCTTCTGCCCAACGGCACCCGCGAAGAACTCGTCGACCAGCGGCTGCCAGCCCGGCGCCACCGGCCAGTCGGCAGGATCGCTGCTCGACAGCTGATCGGGCCGGCTCATTTGAACAACGCAGCGAGGGCCTCGCCGGGTTCCTTGGCACGCATGAATGCCTCGCCGACCAGGAAGGCGTTGACGCCGGCCGCGCGCAGCGTGGCGACGTCCTGACGCGTGCCGATGCCCGATTCGGTCACCGGCAGGCGATCGGCCGGCAGCCTGGGCAACAGGTCGATGGTGGCCTGGATCGACACCTCGAAATTGCGCAGGTTGCGGTTGTTGACGCCGACCAGCGCCGTCTTCAGCTTCAACGCGCGATCGAGCTCGGCTGCGTCGTGCACCTCGACCAGCACCGCCATGCCCAACCCGCGCGCGATGGCTTCGTAGTCTTTCATCTGCGCATCGTCGAGGCACGCGGCAATCAGCAGGATGGCATCGGCGCCCATCGCGCGCGATTCGTACACCTGGTAGGCATCGACGATGAAGTCCTTGCGCAGCACCGGCAGGTCGCACGATGCGCGGGCCTGCTTGAGATAGTCGACACCGCCCTGGAAGAACTGCTTGTCGGTCAGCACCGAGAGGCAGGCCGCGCTGACCTCGCCATCGCCTTCGGCATAGCTTTGCGCGATGTCGGCCGGAATGAAGTCTTCACGCAGCACGCCCTTGCTCGGGCTGGCCTTCTTGACCTCCGCGATCACGGCTGCGTGCCCGGCGGCGATCTTCGCGCGCAGCGCGGCTTCGAAGTCGCGCGTGAGCACGCGGCTTTCGGCGTCGAAGCGAACCGCTTCGAGCGGCGCACGCTTCTGCGCGGCCGCGATCTCCTGGCGCTTGACGGCAACGATCTTGTCGAGGATGTCTGACATGGCTTGTTCTGCTTTCGGTTTCTCTGCGGGGCTCAAACGGTCGCGGAGGCCCGGACCAGCTCTGCCAGCTTGGCTTTTGCCGCGCCGGAGGCAATGGCTGCACGCGAGCGATCCACGCCGGCCGCCACCGAATCGACCACGTTCGCCGCATACAGCGCCGCACCGGCATTGAGCAGCACGATGTCGAGCGCGGGGCCGGCCTGATTGTCGAGCACCCCCAGCAGCATCGCCTTCGACTGCTCGGGCGTTTCCACGCGCAGCGCGCGGTTGCTCGACATGGCGAAGCCGAAGTCTTCGGGATGCAGTTCGTACTCGCGGATCTCGCCGTCTTTCAGCTCGCCCACCATCGTGGCCGCGCCGAGCGAGATTTCGTCCATGCCGTCGCGCCCGTAAACCACCATCGCGTGCTCGGTGCCCAGGCGTTGCAGCGCACGCACCTGGATGCCCACGAGGTCGGGGTGGAACACGCCCATCAGGATGTTCGGTGCACCGGCCGGATTGGTCAGCGGCCCGAGGATGTTGAAGATCGTCTTGATGCCCAGTTCCTTGCGCACCGGCGCGACGTTCTTCATCGCCGGATGATGGTTCGGCGCGAACATGAAGCCGATGCCGACCTGCTCGATGGAGCGCGCGATCTGCTCGGGCTTCAGGTTGATGTTGACGCCCAGCGACTCCAGCACGTCGGCACTGCCCGACTTGCTCGACACGCTGCGCCCGCCGTGCTTGCTGACCTTGGCGCCCGCCGCGGCCGCGACGAACATCGAGCAGGTCGAGATGTTGAAAGTGTGCGAGCCATCGCCGCCGGTGCCGACGATGTCCACGAGGTTCGTGGTGTCGGTGACGGGCACCTTGGTCGACACTTCGCGCATCACCTGCGCGGCGGCGGTGATCTCGCCGATGGTTTCCTTCTTCACGCGCAGGCCGGTGATCAGCGCGGCCATCATCACGGGCGAACACTCGCCGCTCATGATGAGCCGCACGATGTGCAGCATCTCGTCGTGGAAGACTTCGCGGTGCTCGATGGTGCGCTGCAGCGCTTCCTGGGGGGTGATCATGATGAGTCTCCTCGGTAGGTGTCAGTGGCCGATGCGAACGGCCGGCGCGTCGGTGAACGCGAGCTTGAGGCCGAAGCCGATGAACAGGACGCCGGCGACGCGGTCGAGCCAGTGCATGCCCTTCTGCACGGCACCGCGATGCGCCATCCAGCCCGCTGCCAGAGCCCATCCCACGTTGACCGGGATCGCGTTGAGGTTGAACAGCACGCCCAGCAGCACGAAGTACAGCGCCTTGTTGTCGGCACCGGGCGCAATGAACTGCGGCACGAAGGCCAGGAAAAACAGCGCCACCTTCGGGTTGAGCACGTTGGTCCAGAAGCCGCCGAGAAAGATCGCCTTGAGGCTGCGCTCCCCGCTCACCGCTGCCGCCGCCGCATCGAGATCGGCAGGCGGCTTGGCGCGCGAAAGCACCATGCGCACGCCAAGGTAAAGCAGGTAGGCGGCGCCGATGTACTTGAGCACGGTGAACGCCGTCGCGGAAGTCGCCATCAACGTGCCGACACCGACGGCTGCGGCAAAGATGTGAACGAAGCAACCCGCCGTGATGCCGAGCCCGGCCACGATGCCGGCACGCACGCCGGAGCGCAGCGAGTTCGTCACGACGTAGAGCACGTCAGGTCCCGGCGTCAGGTTCAGCAGCCAGCCGGCGGCAATGAAAGCGAGCAGATGCGGAAGATCGGGCATCGCAGCTCCTTCGGGTCAGGCGTTGAAGAAGCCCCGGATCGCGGCAACGGCGCGGTCGACGCCGGCCGCATCCACGTCGAGGTGCGTCACGAAGCGCAGGCGATACAGCCCCGTTGCAAGAATGCCCTGCTGGTTGAGGCTCGCGATCAGCTCCGACGAGCGTGCCTGCGCCGCACCCGTGAGGTCGGCGAACACGATGTTCGTGTGCGGCGCCTCGACCGTCAGGCCCTCGATGCCTTCGAGCCCCTGTGCCAGACGCTGCGCCAGCGCGTGGTCGTCGGCCAGCCGGTCGATGTGGTGGTCGAGCGCATGCGAAGCCGCCGCCGCCAGCAGGCCCGCCTGGCGCATACCGCCACCGGCCATCTTGCGGATGCGATGCGCCCGCGCAATGAACTCGCGCGAACCGACCAGCGCCGAGCCGATCGGCGCGCCCAGGCCCTTGCTGAAGCAGACCGAGACACTGTCGAAGCATTGCGCGATGCGGTGGGCTTCCGCGCGGATGTCGCTGCGCTTGTTCTGCGCGGCCTGCGCGGTCGCGGCATTGAAAAGACGCGCGCCGTCGAGGTGCCGCTGCAGGCCCTTGCGCTTGGCCAGGTCGGTCGCGGCCTGCACGTAGTCGAACGGCAGCAGCTTGCCGCCCAGCGTGTTCTCCAGTGCCAGCAGCTTCGTGCGCGCGAAGTGCGCGTCGTCGGGCTTGATGGCCGCTTCGATCTGCGCGAGCGGCAACGTGCCGTCGGGCGCATGGTCGAGCGGCTGCGGCTGCACGCTGCCGAACACCGCTGCACCGCCGCCTTCCCAGCGGTAGCAATGCGCCTGCTGGCCGACGATGTATTCGTCGCCGCGGCCGCAATGCGAGAGGATCGCGCAGAGGTTGCTCTGCGTGCCGGTCGGCACGAACAGCGCGGCCTCGAAGCCCAGCAGCGCAGCGATCTTTTCCTGCAGCGCGTTGACGCTCGGGTCGGTGCCGAAGACGTCGTCGCCCAGCGGCGCGGCCATCATGGCCTCGCGCATCGCGGGCGTGGGTTGCGTGACGGTGTCGCTGCGCAGATCGACGAGAGAAGAGCGTTCGGTCATGGTGGGTCAGTCCAGGAAGTTCTTGAGCATGGCGTGGCCGTGCTCGGTGAGGATCGATTCAGGGTGGAACTGCACGCCTTCGATGCGCACGTCATGCGCAAACCCGGTGTGCCGCACCCCCATGATCTCGCCGTCGTCGGTCCACGCGGTGACAGCCAGTGCCTTCGGGCAGCTCTCGCGTTCGATCGACAGCGAGTGGTACCGGTTGACGATGAACTTCTCGGGCAGCCCCGCGAATACGCCTTCTTGCGTGGTCGTGATCTCGCTGGTCTTGCCATGCATCAGTTGCTGTGCGCGAACGATCTTGCCGCCGAAGGCCGCACCGATGGCCTGGTGGCCCAGGCACACGCCAAGAATGGGCAGCTTGCCCGCGAAGGCCTCGATGGCCGCCACCGACACGCCCGCCTCCGCCGGCGAGCAAGGCCCCGGCGACACCACGAGCCGCGTGACGCCCGAGGCGATCAGCTCGCCGATCTGCGCCACCGTGATCTCGTCGTTGCGGTGCACTTGCACGTCCGCACCCAGTTCGCCGAAGTACTGGACGATGTTGTAGGTGAAGCTGTCGTAGTTGTCGATCATCAGCAGTTTCATGGCTTGCTCACAATCCGGTGCACGCCCTTCACCACGGGAAAGACGTTGAAGTTGATCAGAAGGCCCAGCTTGAGGCCCGACAGCCGCAGCGCGGCCAGCACCTGCGAACGATGCAGGTCGGTCAGCACATCGACCGCCTTGAGCTCGACGATGACCGACTGTTCGATCACGAAGCCCGCACGGTACACCTCGCCCAGCGAGCGGCCCTTGTAGGTGGCCGACAGCGCCACGTCGCGCGTGAAGCCGATCTCGCGCTCGGCCAGCTCGATGGCCAGCGCGGCGGCATAGGCGCCCTCGTCGAGCCCCGTGCCGAGCACGCGCTGAACCTCGACGGCGGCGCCGATGATCTCGTGCGAGAAGTCGTTTTGAATATCGGGTGCTGCGCTCATTCCAGGCCTTCCTCGACCAGTTCGGCCGCGCGCAGGAGTGCGCGCGCCTTGGCCTCTGTTTCTTTCCACTCCAGCTCGGGCACCGAATCGGCGACCACGCCGGCCGCGGCCTGCACGTGCAGCATCTGGTCTTTCACGATGCCGGTGCGGATCGCGATGGCCACGTCCATGTCGCCCGCGTAGCTGATGTAGCCGCAGGCGCCACCGTACAGGCCGCGCTTGGTGGGCTCCAGTTGGTCGATGAGTTCCATCGCATGCACCTTGGGCGCGCCGGTCAGCGTGCCGGCCGGGAAGGTGGCCTTGAGCACGTCGATGGCGGTCATTCCGTCCTTCAGCGTGCCTTCGACGTTGCTCACGATGTGCATCACGTGGCTGTAGCGCTCGACCGCGAAGGCCTCGGTCACCTTCACGGTGCCGGTCTTGGCGATGCGCCCGATGTCGTTGCGCGCAAGGTCGATCAGCATGACGTGCTCGGCGCGCTCCTTCGGGTCGTTGATGAGCTCCACCTCGGCGGCCTTGTCGAGTTCGAGCGATGCACCGCGCGGGCGCGTGCCGGCCAGCGGGCGGATCGTGATCTTCTGTTCGCCCTCGCCCGTGTTCTCCTGGCGCACCAGGATCTCGGGCGACGCGCCCACCACATGGAAGTCGCCCAGGTTGTAGTAGTACATGTAGGGCGAGGGGTTCAGCGAACGCAGCGCGCGGTACAGCGACAGCGGCGACTCGGTGTAGCGCTTGCTGATGCGCTGGCCCACCTGCACCTGCATGAAGTCGCCGGCGGCGATCATTTCCTTGGCACGCTCGACGGCCGCGATGTAGTCGGCCTTGGCAAAGCTGCGCTCGGGCGGATGCGGCTGCGTGGGCTTCACAACGGGTGCGCTCACCGAGTACTTGAGCTTTTCCTTCAGCTCGCGCAGGCGGCGCTTGCCCACGGCATAGGCCTCGGGCTGCTTCGGATCGGCATAGACGATCAGGTAGAGCTTGCCCGAGAGGTTGTCGATGACGGCCAGCTCTTCGCACTGCAGCAGCAGGATGTCGGGGCAGCCCAGCGCATCAGGGGGGCAGCTCTTTTCGAGCTTGCGCTCGATGTGGCGCACGGTGTCGTAGCCGAAGTAGCCGGCAAGGCCACCGCAAAAACGCGGCAGGCCGGGCCGCAGCGCGACCTTGAAGCGCTTCTGGTAGGCCGCGACGAAGTCGAGCGGATTGCCGGAGGCGGTCTCGACCACCTGGCCATCGGTCACCACTTCGGTCTTTGCATCGGCACCGAAGCCGGTGGCGCGCAGCAGCGTGCGTGCGGGCAGGCCGATGAAGCTGTAGCGGCCGAAGCGCTCGCCGCCCACTACGGATTCAAGCAGGAAGCTGTGCTTGCCGCCGCCCTGCGAATGAGCCAGCTTGAGGTAAAGGGAAAGGGGGGTCTCGAGGTCGGCAAAGGCCTCGGCCATCAGCGGAATACGGTTGTAGCCCTGGGCGCTGAGGCTCTTGAATTCAAGTTCGGTGATCACGGATTCGTTCTCCAGTTGCCGCCCGGCGCTCCTTTGGCCGGTGACAAGGTCATTCACAGGTGGTCCGGCGTCGTGGTGTGCGTCGACTCGGAACCGCGGGCGCACGGCGTGCGCCGTGCAATCAAACAGTCAGCGATGTATGGCGACGCCAGGGCCAGGCTCCCCGGCTGCCTTCACCTGTTTGATTGATGTGATGAACGAACATGGAAAGCCGAGTTTAGCCCACGAAAACGCGCCAGCGTGCAAGAGAACCATCTTGCATCACCTTCAGGGTTCCCCCGAAGGCCGCGTCGTAAAACAAAAAGATACATTCGCACGACCGTTCGCAAATTCCAGGAGGCTCACTTGCTCGCACCTTCGCTCCCGACCGTGTTCTCCCTGTTTTCCCAGTGCGCTCGCTGGGCCGTGCTGGCCTGTCTTGCCACGGCGCTCGGCGCCTCGGCCGCGCAGGTCGACGTGGCCGGCGTCAAGCTCGAAGACCGCATGGATCTGCGCGGCAGCCCCTTGCAGCTGAACGGTGCAGGCATTCGCTACAAGGCCATCTTCAAGGTCTACACGGCCGGCCTCTATGTGGGCAAGAAGGTGTCGACGCCCGAAGAAGCGCTGGCCGCGCCGGGCCCCAAGCGCGTGGCCATCACGATGCTGCGCGACATCGACGCCAACGAACTCGGCAAGCTCTTCACCAAGGGCGTGGAAGAGAACTCGCCCAAGAGCGAAATGGTCCACCTGATCCCGGGCCTGCTGCGCATGGGCCAGATGTTCGCGGACCAGAAGCAGCTGAAAACCGGCGACACCTTCACCATCGACTGGCTGCCGGGCACCGGCACCGTCATCACCGTGCGCGGCGTGCCGCAGCCCGATCCGGTAAAAGAGCCCGCCTTCTTCAATGCGTTGCTGCGCATCTGGCTGGGCCCGAACCCGGCCGACTGGAAGCTGAAGGACGCACTGCTCGGCAAGCAGTAGCCCTGCGCCCAGATCCCACTGTCTTTACGCGGCCGTGCCCGCGAGTTCGGCCAGCGAATCCACGAAGCCGTCAGCATCCACGCCGCGCACCGGCTCGCCGTGGTTGTAGCCATAGCTCACGAGCACCACCGGGCAGCCCGCCGCGCGTGCGGCGCGCGCGTCGTTGCTCGAATCGCCGACCATCAGCGTGCGCGCCGGCGCCGTGCCCAGCGCCTCGCAGGTCTTCAGCAGCGGCAGCGGATCGGGCTTCTTGCGCTCGAACGCATCGCCACCGAACACTCGCTCGAAGAAACCGTCGAGCCCTTTCGCGGCCAGCAGTGGCTTGGCGAACGAGGTCGGTTTGTTGGTCAGGCAGGCCAGCCGAAGGCCGCGCGCACGCAGCGCCTTCAGCCCTTCGATCACGCCCGGGTACACCGCCGAATGCTGGCCGTTGATGGCCAGGTAATGGTGCTGGTAGCGCGCCCATGCACGGTCGAACAGCGCCTCGGCCTTCGCCTTCAGCGCGCCCGCTTCGGCAGCCGAGGGCGTGGTGCCGGCAGGCGTCATCACGTGTACCAACGCGGAAAGAATCAGATGCTCCGAGCCCTTGCCCACCATCACTTCGATGGCGGCCGGGGCCACATGAGGCAGCGAGAGATCGCCAAGCATGCCATTCAGAGACGCGGCGAAATCGCCGAGCGTGTCGACCATGGTGCCGTCGAGGTCGACGATGGCGGCGTCGAAGCGGGAGAGGTCTGGGGAAAAAGCGTCCAAGGCAGTCTGACCGGCTGAAAAGAGAAGAAGAAAGGGAAGGGGCGAATTCTGCCTCCCCGGTTTTTTGCGCTCCCCTTTACGGGTTTCGGCGGCCTCGTTCGGCAACAGGATGAATTCACCTGCCACCGACAGAGGACCTCATCCGCCATGTGCCCAGAAATCCCCTCTCGTGCCCGCCTCGTGCCGCCTGATGGGCGCCCCGCGCACCACATCGCCCTGTTCGCGCTGCCCCCGGTGTTCTGGATCGCGCTCACGCTCGCCACGCCGATCGCGGGCCTCGTCGGCTTGCACTTCTTCGGGCACGGCGACTTCGGCAACACCCCCGGCAACTGGGCCATGGACGCTCTCGAGCGCTGGCTGATGGGGGCTTCCGCCGCGCTGGTCCTGCAGCTGCATGTCGTGATGCTGGTGATGTTGCTTGCAGAACCGAAGCAGCCGCCGGACGCCGCGAAGCCCACGAACCCCTGACGCATTTTTTTTGCCCACGCCATTACGGGTTTCGGCACGCCCGTTCGGCATACGGATGCATTGACCTGAAACCCAAGAGGAGCCACCTCGCCATGCTTCAGAAAAATTTCCTCGCCACCGTCCGCACCAAGGCTGCAGCCCGATGAGCGCCAGCACCACCGGCCTCGTCCGGCCGTCGCTCCTCGCCCTCGGCGCCGCCTGGCTGACGGGCAAGGCGTTCGGCCTGCGCCCCCCTTTGTCATCGCGCGCACCCGACCCGCACTTCCACCGGCAAGAGCCCGCCGCCGGCCGCGAGCCCATCGACCTGCGGCAGCCGCTGCGCGCCATGCCACAAGCCCACGGACCGATGCTGGCGCGCCGGGGCATCCACCTCGACCTCTTCCTGCCGGACGAGGCGCTGACCGTCGCCGTCGTCCCGGGCGACCTGCCCCGCTTCATCGCCCACATCCTCGACGTGGCCGCCGGCACGCTGCAGCAAGGCACCACGCTGCACGTGCTGGCCCGCGCCGAAGGGCAGCACGCGGTCATCAACTGGCGCGACGCCAGCGCGGGCGCAACGCGCCTCTCGCACGCCTTTGCCACGGCCGACCACGCCACGGCCGCGCGCGTGCTGGCCTGCCAGACGATCGCGGCGCGGTACGGCGCGCGCATCTACGCCGCGCCCTCGCCGCTGGGCGATGGCTGCCTCACGGTGCGGTTTCCGCTGCACGGCCAGCGCGAGGCGCATGCATCGGCAACGGACCTCTGATGTCGATGCGAGGCATGACCATGACGCTGCGATGCATCCCTTCGCCCCCATCCACCGCCACCGGCGACGACGCGGCCGGCCCGCCCACCGCGCCTCGCCTCTCGCGCCTGCGGGACTGGTGCTGCATCGGCGCCGCGGCCATCGGCCTCATCGTTTCCCTCAACCTCGGCACCTGCGAGCCCGACAGGCGCCCCGTGAACCGCTTCGCGCCACCGGCCAGTACCAGTCTTTCCACGCTCGCGCCGATCATGCAGACCAGTCCACGCAAGGGCGGCGAAGGCACGCCGCGCCAGGGCCTGCGCTGCCCCGCACCCAAGGCCGCGCGCGTGGCCGTGCGGATGGCCTCCTTGCCCAAGGCGTACGGGTTCGCTGTTTAAATATGTCAACCCAGTGAGATAGATTCATGCTCGCGACCCTCGCTGCGTTCCCAAACGACTTGCATCCCCCCTTCATGCCGGACCGCCCCACCGACCGCGACGTAGAGACGCTCTACGGCGACCACCATGGCTGGCTGGTGGGCTGGTTGCGCCGCAAGCTCGGCCATGCGGGCGATGCCGCCGACCTCGCACAAGACACCTTCCTGCGTGTGCTCGGCCGCCCCCGCGAGGCCACCGAGGCGCGCGAGCCCCGCGCCTGGCTCACCACCATCGCGCACGGCCTCGCGGTCGATCACATCCGGCGCCGCACGCTCGAGCGCGCTTGCCTCGAAGCTATCGCCAGCCTGCCCGAGCCGCAGGCGCCATCGCCCGAAACGCAGCTGCTGCTGGTCGAGGCGCTCATGCGCATCGACGCCATGCTCGACGGGCTCGCGCCCAAGGCGCGCAGTGCCTTCCTGCTGTCGCGGCTCGACGGCCTGAGCTACCCGGAGATCGCGCAACGCCTGGGCGTGAGCCTGAGCTCGGTCGAAAAGTACATGGCAGGCGCGATCCGCCACTGCCTCTCGCTGCGATGAAACCCGCATTCCCCTCCTCCTCCGCGCCCGGCAGCGAAAGCCCGCACGAACTGCTCGACCAGGCCATCGCCTGGGCGGTGCGCCTCGGCTCGGGCAGCGCCGACAGCCAGGTGCACGAAGCCTGCAACGCCTGGCGTGCCGCCCACCCCACGCACGAGCAGGCCTGGCAGCAGGTGCAGTCCGTCGAAGACGCCTTTCGCCAGGTGCCGCCCGCGAATGGCGCGCTGGCCCACGGCGCGCTGCAGGCCGCCACCCGCATGCGCACCGCGCAGGGCCGGCGCCGCGCACTCGGCGTGATGAGCGTATTGGGCCTTGCCGTCACCGGCGGCGCGCTCGGCCTTGTCGTCTGGCACGAGGCGCCCTGGGTGCAGCGCGCCGACTACGCCACCGCCATCGGCGAGCGCAAGCGCGTGATGCTGGCCGACGGCACCGAGCTGAACCTCAACACCGGCTCCGAAGTGCAGGTGGTGTTCTCGCCGCGCCGGCGCGTGATCGTGCTGCGCCGTGGCGAGCTGTTCGTGCGCACCGGTGCCGACACCGGCGCGATGCTCGGCCACCGCGCCTTCTGGGTCGAGGCGCCGCATGCGCGCTTCGAGGCACTGGGCACGCGCTTCGGCGTGCGCCAGGAAGAAAGCGAAACGCGGCTCTCGATGACCGAAGGCCGCGTGGCCATCCACGCCGGCGATGCACCCGCCGTGATCGCGCAGGCCGGCGACGGCTACGTCATCCGCGCCAACACCGCCGAGCCCCAGCGCATCGTCGATCGCAGCTTCGAAAGCGATGCCTGGACCGACGGCGCGCTGGTGGCCAAGCAGATGCGGCTCGATGCCTTCGTGGCCGAACTGGCCCGCTACCGTGGCGCGCCGCTGCTGTGCGATGCCGACGTGGCATCGCTGCGGGTGTCGGGCGTCTTCCAGCTCAACGGCCCCGATCCGGTGGGCCGCGCACTCGAAGCACTGGTACGGACGCTGCCCGTCCGGCTCCAACACGGCACGGGGGACACGTTGACTGTTTCCAGGCGTTGAGAGGACCTGTTCAAGGCCGCCCTCCCGGGTTCTGGCGGTCCCTTGCGGCAAGGCCCATCCTGCTTCCCGCGATGCTGCTCGGCATCGCGGCGGGATGGGCCGCGCCTGCCCGACACGCTTGCGCGCAGGCGGGCGATGCCGCGCGCGCCGCTTTCGAGGTGCCCGCGGGCCCGCTCGAAGACGCACTCAACCGGTTCGCGCGGCAGGCCGGCATCACGCTGTCCTTCGACCCCGCGCTGGTGCGCGGCAAGCAGGCCGATGCGCTCACGGGCAGCCGCACCGTGCCCGAGGGCCTGGCCGCGCTGCTGTCGGCCCACCGGCTGGCCGCCGTGCGCGGCGACGGCGGCGCCTACACGGTGCAACCCGCGCCGGCCGCCACAGCCGAAGCCACGGGCAGCGCCGCATTGCCCACGCTCACCGTGACCGCCGAGACCGAACATGCCGACGGCCCCGTGCACGGCTACGTCGCGCAGCGCAGCGCCACCGCCATGCGCACCGACACCCCGTTGATCGAAACGCCGCGCGCCGTCACCGTCGTCACGCGCGAGCAGATGGACGACCAGGCCGTGCACACCGTCGAGCAGTCGCTGCGCTACTCGGCCGGCGTGCTGACCGAGGTGAAGGGCTACGACCCGCGCCTGTCGTCGCTGACGGTGCGCGGCTTTGCGCCGGCGGAGTTTCTCGACGGCTTCAAGCTCTACACCTCGAACGCCTACTCCGGCTGGCTGATCGAGCCGCAAGGGCTGGAGCGCGTCGAACTGCTGAAAGGGCCGGGCACGGTGTACGACCCGGCCGCACCGGGCGGCGTGATCAACATGGTGTCCAAGCGCCCTTCGGCGGAAGCGGTGCGCGAGGTGGGGCTGTCGATCGGCAACAACAACCGCTACCAGGGCAGCTTCGACCTGGGCGGCGCGCTGAACGACGACGGCAGCCTGCTGTTCCGGCTCAACGGCCTGTTTCGCAGCAGCAGCGGGCAAACCGACTTCTCGCGCGACGACCGCAACTTCCTGGCGCCGGCCCTGACGTGGAAGCCTTCGGCGCGCACCAAGGTCACGCTGCTGGCCGAGGTCACGCGCGACCGCATGACGCCCGAGAGCGCGTGGCCGGTGGGTGCGCTCATCACGCCCAACCCCTACGGCCGCATCTCCAGGAGCCGCTTCATCGGGGAGCCGGGCGTGGACCACTACAACCGCAATGCGTCCTCGGTCACCTACCTGTTCGAGCACCAGCTCAGCGACAACTGGACCCTGCGCCAGAACGCGCGCTACGCCAAGCTGGACATCGACTACCAGCAGGTCTACGGCCTGGCTTTCGAGAGCGATCAGCGCACGCTCGATCGCGGCATCCGGCGCCTGGTCGACAAGAGCCGCACGTCCGCGTTCGACATTCAGGTCGAGGGCCGCCTTCGCACCGGCCGCGTCGCGCACACGTTGCTCATCGGCATGGACTACCAGCGCTATGTGAGCGACAAGAAGATCGGCGCGGGCCCCGCGTCTTCCATCGATGCCTTCGCGCCGGTCTACGGAGCGCCGGTGACCGTGCCGACCGTCGGGCCCGTGTTCGGCTCGGCCATCGCAAGCGACGGGCTGAGGCAGCACGGCATCTATGTGCAGGACCAGATGCGCTCGGGCCCGTGGTCGCTGGGGCTGGCCGTGCGCCGGGACCAGTCTCGCAACTCCTACACCGGCGGCGTGCTGACGGCGCAGGGTCCGGACACCAAGACCACCTACAACGCAGGCCTGCTGTACCTCGCGCCCAACGGCCTGGCGCCCTACTTCAGCTACTCGACCTCCTTCACGCCGCTGCCCGGGGCCCTGGCGAACGGAAGCCTCTTCAAGCCCGAACTCGGGCGGCAGCTGGAGGCGGGACTGAAATACCGGCCGCCGGGCATGGACGCGCTGTTCACGGTCTCGGTCTTCGACCTGCGCAGGAACAACGTCGCGACCATCAACCCGTACCTGTTCACCCCCTCCGCGCAGATCGGCGAAGTGCGCTCGCGCGGACCCGAGTTCGAAGCCCGGACCGCGCTGACGAAGCAGCTCAAGCTGGTGGCCAGCTACACCTTCCTCGATGCCAAGGTCACCCGCAGCCTGAACCTCGCCGAAGTGGGCAGGCAGCCGGTGCAGACCGCGCGCAATACCGCGTCGCTGTGGCTCGACTACCGGCTCGGCAGCCCCGAGTGGCGCGGCTGGAGCGTCGGCGGCGGCGTGCGCTATGTCGGCAAGGTGCCGGCCAGCGCGGACAACAGCTTCTACAACCCGGCCTACACGCTGGTCGATGCGGCCTTGCGCTACGAGCGCGGCCCCTACACCTTTGCGCTGAACGCGACCAACCTCTTCAACAGGACCTATGTCGCGGGCAACGGCCAGTATTTCGGCCAGGGCCGCGCGCTGCAGGCCAAGGCCACCTTCCGCTGGTAGCCGAAAGGCTCAGGCCTGCTGCGCCTCGGTCAGCGCCTGCGCCGCCACCACCGCCTCGGTGCGGTTGCGCACATTCAGCGCGCGAAAGATCGCGGCCAGGTGGATCTTGACCGTGCCCTCGCTGATGCCCAGGCTGCGCCCGATCAATTTGTTCGGCTTGCCCTGCGACAGCAATTGCAGCACCTCGACCTGGCGCTCGGTCAGCACGCTGCGCAGGTGCTCCAGCGTCTGGTTGCCGCTGCCGCCGCCGCGCGCCATGGCTTCGGCGCCGGGCTGCGGCGCCACGCCCGCGACGATGCCGGGCGGCAGCGCCGTCAGCATCATCGGCGGCACGTACACGCCACCGGCCAGCACGAGGCGCACCGCCGACAGCATGACCTCGGGCGAGTAGGCCTTGGGTATGAACCCGAGCACGCCGCGTTCGAGGGCACTGCGCATGATGGCGGGGTCTTCGTAGCCAGACAGCACGATCACCGGAACCGCCGGATGGCGATGCCGGATTTCGTCGATGTGGGCCTGGCCGTCGGCGCCAGGCATGTTCAGGTCGATCAGGGCCAGGTCGAGGTCATCGGTGGCCCCGGCAAGCAATTCGTCGACGCTCATCGCCAGGACGAATTCGATACCGGGTGCCAGCTCCGACAACTTGGCTTTGACCGCCTCGATGACGAGCCGGTGGTCGTCGGCGATCAGGATTTTCATGGCTTTTCCCCGTGTCCCAGCATGCATTCAGCTGGCGGATGCCGAAGATAACGGCGATTGCCCCGCGCAGCAAGGCCGCGGGCCCCACCCAACGGCATAGACCCCAAGCGGTATGGCGCCTGCCGCGACCCCTTTGAAAGAATGAACACCCACTCGAAGGAACCGGGGACATGGGCATGTGCCATCGCTGCAGACGCCGGTGCAAGGCATCCTTCGCATTTGCCACGCACGACTGAGCGGGCGCAGTCATGGCCCGTCTGTTCGACTGCTTCTCGGCATTCATCGCATTCGGTCTTGCGCTCGATGCCGCGCTGGCAGGCGGCCGCCCCGCCCCACCGCACGACGCGGCGCAGCAACAGGCGCGCCGGCTGCTCGACGCCGCGCGCGCCGAGGCCGAGGCATCGGGCACGCCCGCGACGCAGATCGAATCGGCCGCCTTCGCGATGGTCGCGTGGATCGACGAGATCCTCGCGCGCCACCCCGGCGCGGCCAGCGGCGCGCCGCCGCTGCAGGCGCAGCTCTTCAACTCCAGCAACGCGCACAGCGAGTTCTTCCACCACCTCTCGGCACTGACGGCGCAGGACGACGAAGTGCGCGAGGTCTACTGGCACGCGCTGGCGCTCGGCTTCAAGGGCCAGTACTACTTCGAGGACGGCGACCAGGGCGAGCTCGGCAAGCTCAAGGACCTGCACGGCCACCAGCTGCGCACACCGCCGCTGGCCACCGGCAGCCTTGCGCAGGACCACATCACGCCGCAGCCCTACGGCGTGCCCGATCCGCGCGGGCCCTACGACACCCATCGGCGCGACCGCGCATTGCTGCGCAGCGGC
The DNA here is from genome assembly GCF_043658315.1 of Variovorax sp. VaC1. Taxonomy (NCBI): domain Bacteria; kingdom Pseudomonadati; phylum Pseudomonadota; class Betaproteobacteria; order Burkholderiales; family Comamonadaceae; genus Variovorax; species Variovorax sp. VaC1. Next base: position 619,088 of record NZ_JBIGLT010000004.1, read on the forward strand.
GCGGCCCTCGCCCTGCTGCTGCCGCTGCTCTACCTGCTGTGGCTCTGGTCCACCGGGCCACCGGCGGCGGACACCGCGCTCACGCAGCGCATCGAGCAGCACCTGCAGAGCTTTGCCTGCGCGGACCTCACGGCGACGACCGACAAGGAGGGCCGCACGCACGTGAGCGGCTTCGTCTCGCTGCCCGCCGACCTGCCGCGGGTCGAGCGCGACGTGCGCGCGATGCCCGGCGTCAAGGCGCCGCGCTTCGACGTCGGCCTGCGCGTGTGGCCGCACTGCGAGGTGTTCTCCATCCTCAAGCCCTACCAGGCGCGCAACCACGAGAAGGCCTACGGGCTCGACGTGAGCGCGCCGTCGGCCCGCGACGGCAAGCTGCGCGAAGGCGACAACGTGCGCGTGCAGATCGTGGCGCCGCGCCACGACAGCTACATCTGGGTCGACTACTACACCGCCGACGGCTCGGTCATGCACCTCAATACCGGGCAGGCGCCCACGCAGCTGCGCGCCGGCCAGACGCTGGAGCTGGGCCGCGACATTCCGTCGAGCTGGCTCGTCAGCCCGCCCTTCGGCAACGTACTCATCACCGTGCTGTCGGCGCCGATGCCGTTCAGCGAAACCTCCGACCGGCCGCCCTACGAGCTGGCCTCCGACTACCTGCTGCGGCTGCGCGAGGTGCTCGCGGCCAGCAAGAACGGCGACCGGCTGATCGCCGACTTCGTGTTCCTTGAAACGGTCGCGCGATGAACGCCCTGCTGTCGCCCACCCATCGCTTCTGGCTCCTGCTGGCGCTGTGCGCGATCGGCTTCGCGCTGCTGTATGCCGTGGTGCACGACGCGGGCCGCGGTGCGCGCCGCCGTGCGCTGCGCCGCCGCATCGAGGCATTGGGCGCACCGGCCGACGACACCGGCGAGGCCGCCCTCGACGCCCTCAAGGAAGACATGGCGCAGACGCAGCAAGCCACGCGCCGCACGCCATGGCGACGAACCGCCGCGCCCGTGCCGTGGTTTCTTTTCTTCGGCGATGCCGCCGCCAACCTGCTGGGCCTCTTTGCGACCGCGCATGGCGAACGTGCGCACGCGTACGAACGTGCACACGAACGTGCACACGAACATGCGCCCGAACATCCACATGCCCCCGACAGCGAATCCGCCAGCGAGGCCTGGTGGTGGCGCTGGTGGCTGACCGGCGCCACCGTGGCCATCGAGGTCCACCCCGATGCGGTCGGCGACGCGGCCGCCACGCCCACACAGCGCAGCCTGTGGCTGCAATCGCTGCTCGCGCTGGCGCAGCGGCGCGAGCGCCTGCCGCTGAACGGCCTCGTGGCCTGTGTCGGCGCCAGCGAGCTGCTGCACGCGGACGCCACCGAGCTGATGCCCCTGGCCGCCCGGATGCGCCACGCGCTCGACGAAGCAAGCGACACCCTGCGCCTGCAGCTGCCCACCTACCTCGTCGTGACCGGCCTCGAACAGCTCGCGGGCTACGCCACGCTGCGCGGCGCGCTGCCGCCCGAAGTGCTCGCACAGGTGCTGGGCCATCGCCTGACCGATCCGTCCCCCGTCATCGACACGCCGGCCGGCGAGCGCTTCGATGCGGTGTTCGACCCCATCGCCCGGCAACTGCATGGCCTGCGCATGGCGTTGCTGCGCGAGCAGGCCGGGCCCTCGGGCCGGTTGGCGATCCATGAATTCGTGGAAGCGGTGCGTGCATTGCAGCCCGCATTGCGCGCGTTCGCGCAGGTGCTCTTCGAGGGCCACGGCAAGAGCAGGCGCGCGCCGCGCTGGCGGGGCCTCTACCTCACCGCATCGGCATCGCAAGCCACCGGCGGCGCCTTCGTCGGCGACCTGTTCGAGCGCTTCCTGCCGGTCGACCAGCCGCTGGTGCGGCCAGGGCGCCCAGCATCGAACACCACGGCGGGCGCACCGTGAAAACCGGCGCGCCGCGCCTACTTCGCGTCGATGCGGATCTGGCGCGCGCCGAAGGTCACGTTGAGCGTTTGCGGCTTGCCCGGCTCCACCGCGCGCACCTCGCGCCAGCGTGCGCGGTCGAGGTCGCGAAACGCCGCCATCACGCCGATGGCCTTGGCGTCCGCCGGCAGCGTGAGGTCGATCTTCTTGCTTTCGCCGGGCCGCAGCAGCGCTTCTTCGCGTTGCACGAGTTCGGCGCCGAGCGTGGCCTGGTCCTTCTCGAACAGCGAGAAGAAGTCGGCGCTTTCGAAGGGCCCCGACGACTTGAGTGCATACACGCGCACCGTGAGCGGCGATGCGCGCCCGCGTGCATCGGGGTTGGCATCGGCGCCGGCCGCCAGCGTGATCGACACCGGCGTGACCACCGGCTTGCTCGCGCAGCCCGCGATCAAAAGACCCGCTGCAGCAAGGCCGAAGGCTGCGATGCGTCGCCGCGAAGCAGCGGCCAGAAAGCCTCCATAGGACGAATGGTGTGTACCGAGCGTGCGCATGCTATTCCCTTCGTTGCATTGACCGGTCCTGACGCATCTTTGATTATCACCAGCGAACTCCAACAGGCAACATGCTGACTCACGAACTTGTCGAAGCACTGCTCGCGCCCATCGGCGAGGCCTCGCCATGCGGCGACGACCTGGAGTACGACCCGGACTTCATCGCGCTCGTGGCCGCCGCGCAAGGCAAGCCCGAGCAGCAGTTCGGCGACACCGTGATCCCCGCGGTCGAGCCCGAGTGGCGCGCGGTGGCCGAACAGTGCGACGCGATCCTGCGCCGCAGCAAGGACGTGCGCGTTGCCGTGCTGCTGCTGCGCGCCGCCACGCGCATGCAGGGCGTGGCCGGCTTCGTCGCCGGGCTCCAGTTGCTGAACGGCCTGCTCGACACCTTCTGGGAAGGCATACATCCAAAGCTGGATGCCGACGACGACAACGACCCGACGATGCGGCTGAACGCATTGGCCCCCTTCTGCGACGAAGGCCAGACGATGCTGCGCGAGCTGTACGACGCGCAGGTGGGCATGGCCCCCGGCGTGGGGCCGATCCGCGTGCGCGACATTGCCGTGGCCCACAACATCCTGGACGCGGTGGGCGGCGAGGCCACCTACTCGGCCTCGCAGGTGCAGGGCGGCATCGAGGCCATCCAGGCATCGAGCCCCGAGCTGCTGCAGGCCGCGACGAACGTGCTCGCGCTGCTCGACAGGCTGCAGGCCTTGCTGGTCGATCGCACCGGCCGCTCCGACGCGATCGACCTGACACCGCTTCGCACCGTGGGACGCGTGCTGAAGAAGGCCTGCGGCGTCGGCGCCGGTGCTGCAGGCGATGCAGCCACCGATGCCAACGCCGGAGCCGACGGATCGCAGGCGGCCGGCACCACGGCCCGCCCTGCCGCCCCGAGCGGCGAGATCCAGAGCCGGCAGGACGCGGTGCAGATGCTCGACCGCGTGATCCGCTACCTCGAGCAGTCCGAGCCCGGCAACCCCGCGCCGCTGCTGATCGAGCGCGCCAAGAAGCTCATCGGCGTGAGCTTTCTCGAAATCATGGCCAACCTCGCGCCCAACGCGATGGACACCATCGAAACCGTGACGGGCAGGCGCCCTTCCGAGTAACCGCGACAGCACCCGACCCGCACCCCATTTACACCCGCAAGGAGCATCTCCATGGCCAAGAGCAGTCAGAAATTCATCGCCCGCAACCGGGCGCCACGGGTCCAGATCGAATACGACGTGGAGCTGTACGGCGCCGAGAAGAAGATCCAGCTGCCCTTCGTGATGGGCGTGCTCGCCGATCTCTCGGGCAAGCCGGCCGACCCGCTCGCGCCGGTGGCCGACCGCAAGTTCCTGGAGATCGACGTCGACAACTTCGACGCACGCATGAAGGCCATGAAGCCGCGCGCCGCATTCGCTGTCGAGAACTCGCTCACCGGCGAAGGCGACCTGAAGGTCGAACTCACCTTCGAGAACATGGACGACTTCTCGCCCGCCGCCGTGGCACGCAAGGTCGGCGCGCTCAACAAGCTGCTGGAGGCGCGCACGCAGCTGTCGAACCTCGTGACCTACATGGACGGCAAGGGCGGCGCCGAAGACCTGCTGGCCAAGGTGCTCGAAGACCCGGCCCTGCTGCAGACCCTGGCCGCGAGCAAGAAACCCGAAGACGGCACCACCCCGGCCGCCTGAATCCCATTTGAGCAACGAGGAGTAGATCACCATGGCCGAAGCACTCGAACAGAGCGCGCTGAAAGATGTCGCGTACGCGGGCAGCGACTTTTCGTCGCTGCTGCAAAAGGAATTCAAGCCGCGCAGCGACGAAGCCAAGAGCGCCGTCGAAGCCGCCGTGCTCACGCTCGCGCAGCAGGCGCTGGCGAACAGCACCGTCATCGGCAAGGACGTGACCAAGTCGATCCAGGCCATGATCGCCGCGATCGACGCCAAGCTCACCGACCAGGTGAACCGGATCATTCACCACCCCGACTACCAGAAGCTCGAGAGTGCATGGCGCGGCCTGCACTACATGGTGAACAACACCGAGACCGACGAGCACCTGAAGATCCGGGTGATGGACATCTCGAAGACCGAGCTGGCCAAGAACCTCAAGAAGTTCAAGGGCGCGGCCTGGGACCAAAGCCCGATGTTCAAGAAGATCTACGAGCAGGAGTACGGCCAGTTCGGCGGCGAGCCCTTCGGCGCGATCGTCGGCGACTACCACTTCGACCAGAGCCCGCCCGACGTCGAGTTGCTCGGCGAGATGGCCAAGATCGCGGCCTCGGCGCACGCCCCCTTCATCACCGGGGCCAGCCCCAACCTGATGCAGATGGAGTCGTGGCAGGAGCTGGCCAATCCGCGCGACCTGACCAAGATCTTTCTCACGCCCGAGTACGCCGGCTGGCGCAGCCTGCGCGAGTCGGACGACTCCAAGTACCTGGGCATGTGCATGCCGCGCTTCCTGGCGCGCACGCCCTACGGCGCCAACACCAACCCGGTGGAAGAGTTCGACTTCGAGGAAGACACGGCCGGCGCCGATCACAGCAAGTACGCATGGGCCAACGCGGCCTATGCCATGGCGACCAACATCAACCGCTCGTACAAGCTCTACGGCTGGGGCTCGCGCATCCGCGGCATCGAGTCGGGCGGCGCGGTGGAAAACCTGCCGCTGCACACCTTCCCGAGCGACGACGGCGGCGTCGACCAGAAGTGCCCCACCGAGATCGCCATCAGCGACCGGCGCGAGGCCGAGCTGTCGAAGGCCGGGCTGCTCTCGCTGATCCACCGCAAGAACTCCGACTTCGCGGCCTTCATCGGCGCGCAGTCGCTGAACAAGCCCGCCGAGTACGACGACCCCGACGCCACGGCCAACGCCAATCTGGCCGCGCGCCTGCCCTACCTCTTTGCCTGCAACCGCTTTGCGCACTACCTGAAGTGCATCGTGCGCGACAAGGTCGGCAGCTTCAAGGAGCGCGAGGACATGCAGCGCTGGCTCAACAAATGGATCATGAATTACGTCGACGGCGACCCCGCCAACTCGTCGGAAGAAACCAAGTCGCGCAAGCCGCTGGCCGCCGCCGAAGTGGTGGTGGAAGAGGTCGAGGGCAACCCCGGCTACTACACCTCCAAGTTCTTCCTGCGCCCGCACTACCAGCTCGAGGGCCTCACGGTCTCGCTGCGGCTGGTGTCCAAGCTGCCCTCGGCCAAGGGCGCCAAGTAAGCCGGAAAAGAGCGCCTGTTTTTACGGGCCGGCGCTTCAAACCGGCGCCCCCTTTTTCGTTCTCCATGTAGCTCCCGCAACGCAGCTTCGGCGAACGGACCGGGGGCAGTCACCTCACAGTCGATCAACCACCCGCCCGCAACCCATGGGCATCATCAAGGAGCATTGAAATGGCAGCTTCAGACTTTTACGTCAAGCCCAAAGGCGTCGAAGGCGAGTCCGGCAAGGAAAACCACGAAAAAGAAATCGAGATCACGAGCTGGACGTGGGCCGTGAGCAACCACAGCAGCGCCCAGAGCGGCGGCGGCTCCGGCAGCGGCAAGGCCGAACCGGCCGACCTGACCTTCACCGCCCACTACGGCAAGCAGTCGCCCAACCTGGCGCAGCGCTGCGCCTCGGGCACGCACCTGGACGAGCTCAAGCTCACCGGCCGCAAGGCCGGCGGCAAGCAGGAGGACTACATCATCATCACGCTGGAGCACGTCTTCATCACCAGCGTGCAGGTCAGCGGCATCCAGAACGGCGAGGTGTCGGAATCGGTCTCCTGCTCCTACAAGAAGATCAAGTTCGAATACAAGGTCCAGGACAGCACGGGCAAGCTCAGCGCGGGTCCGGAGTTCAAGTGGGACACCGAAAAGGGCAAGGCGGAAAACTGAAGCCACCCATCGGGCAGCGCGCCGGCCTGGCCGCTGCCCGGGTGCCTGCCAGCCCGACGCAAGGAGCGATCCCATGTCCAACTACTCATGCACCAGTTGGCTGTTCTATGGCGACCAGCGCCTGAACGCCGCCGCCAACCACAACTCCGCCCACATCCTGCCGAACTACAACGGCAAGGGTCCGCACGTGCGCAAGATCCACGAGCTTCTGAAAGACTACTTCAGCGGCACCTTCGGCGGCGAGAAGCTGCCCTACGGAGACGCCCTGACGGGCGACGTGTACAACCAGGACACGTCCGTCGCCGTGTGGTTCTACAAGTACCAGCAGGACAAGAACGGCGAAGACCTGAAGAACTACGCCGGCAAGATCGATTCGATCTGCGGCATCAAGACGGTTCGCTCGATGGACGCGTGGCATCGCGCCCAGAACCCCTTCAATCCCTGATTGCACCGTGCAGGGCGTTGCCTGAAGCGAGCCTCTTTGCGGGGCACGCTTCAGGCAACTTTGCCGTTTGCGCGGCTACGGCGCCGGTGCCGGCATCGTCTCTCCCTCTTCATCATCCACGCTCGCCGGCAGCAGTTGGGTGACGTCATCGCCGTCGTCCTCGATCACCCACAGGGTCAGTGCCGTGTAGTTGTCGTGGCCCGGCTTGGCATGGGCCTTGATCTGCGCGTCGAGCAGCTCGGTCCACTGGCTCGGCGTGCGCGCGGCGTGCAGCGTGTCGACCAGCAGCTCGTCGCCCAGCGGCTCCCACACGCCGTCGCTGCACAGCAGCAGCACGTCGCCGGGCAAAAGGCGCATGCGGTCCGACACCGCGATGTCGGGCGCCTCCTCGATGGAGCCCAGCGCCGACAGCAGCATGTTGCGCTGCGGATGCAGCCGCGCGCCTTCTTCGTCGAGCATGCCGCCGGCCACCATCTGCTGCACCAGGCTGTGATCGGTGGTGCGCGCCACGATGGCGCCGCCACGGAACAGGTAGGCGCGGCTGTCGCCGCTGTGCACCCAGGCCAGCGCCTGGCTTTCGAGGTCGATGGCCGCGAAGACGATGGTCGAGCGCATGCCTGCGAGCTTGCCGCCCTCGGCCTGACGCGCCACCACGTCGCGGTTGGCCTGCTCGACCAGCCCGCGCAATACCGCTTCGTCGAGGCCGGGCGCGGCCGAGAAGCCGCCCAGCACGCTGCTGCGCGCCGTGGCCGCCGCCACGTCGCCACCGCCATGGCCGCCCGCGCCGTCGGCCACCAGGCAGGCGACATAGCGCTCGTCGTGCCAGTGGCCGAACACGTCTTCGTTGTAGCTGCGGCCGCCCTGCCGGGAGAGCGTGACGATTTCGATTTCCAAGCGGGGTGCCTCGCGTGTGCTGTTGTTGTCGTTGTCGTGGCCGTGCGTCGTGGTCTTCTTCTCAGGTGTCCGACTTCAGGCGCGCCATCTGTTCTTCGTAGGCTTCGAGAAAAGCCTTGCCGAAGAGGCTGTGGAAGTCGTCTTCCGCCTCGCTCGCGATGCCGCCGTAGAGCGCCACGAACTGGTCCCACAGCTTGGCCTTGCGGTTGGCGCTGAAGAGCGCGTCGAGCGCCGACTTCGCGCTGATCTTCTTTTCCAGCTCGGCCGGCTCGAAGCGCGCGATGACGTGCGCCAGCGCCGCGCGCATGCCCACCATCACGCCGAACTGGTGTGCGCGCAGGTCGTTGAAGGCGTCGCGCATCGCGGCCTCGGGCGGCATGAAGCCGCGCACGCCGGGGCCCAGCAGATGGGCCAGCGCCACCTCGACCGTGGGCGAGAACTTGAGCGGGTTGTTGGCCTGCGCCGCGATCATCGTGACCTCGGCCCGCACCTCGCGCTTGAACTCCTGGCGCGTGAGCAGCAGCTGCAGCGTGCCTTCGGTGGCACTGCGCAGCATCGAACCGATGCGCTCCATCAGGCCGGGCGTGAGCATCTCGGGCGGCTGGTGCGTGCTGGCCAGGCCGCGCAGGAAGGCGGCGAGCAGTTCGTCGTCGGATGCGGCGCGTTCGGCGCGCGGTGCGGCTGGCGTTGCGATTGGCGCGGGAGCATGCTGCACGGGCATCGGTGCCGGTGCCGGTGCCGGTGCCGGTGCTGGTGCGGGCACAGGCATCGGCGGCAACGCCGGCGCCTCGGCAAGCTTGCCCGTGGGCTCCGGCCCGCTGATGCGGATCGGCAGCCCTGTCATGTCGTCGAACCGCGGCAGCTCTTCCGCAGGCAATGGTGCGGGCGGCACCGGCGGCGCCATGGCCTTCGGCGGCGTGAAGCCGAAGCGGTCGATCGGCAGGTGGTCCGATCGCGGTGTCGGCGTGGGCGGCGCGGTGCGCTGCAGCGCGGCCAGCGGATCTGCCGACGAGGCCGTGTTCGGCTGCAGCAAAGGGTCGGCCAATGGCGACAGCGCGAGCGGATCGCCGCCGATGCCACCACCGCTGTCCATGCCGCCGAACAGTGCATCGATGCCTGCCGCCTTGCCGTGCGCGGGTGGCGCGCCAAGATCGGAGAAGTCGTCGAGCGCACCCAGGCCGGCGGCGGGTGCCGATGCGGGCGTGGGCCCCAGCAGGTTCGCGAAGGGGTCGACCTGCGCGGCATGCGCGTTGCGCGAGCCGCTTTCCATCGGGTCGGGGAACAGCATCGCATCGGCTGGTGGCGCAGACGCCGCAGGCACGGCAGGCTTGGCCACGGCCGGCGAACCGAGGCCGGCGAGCAGGTCGGCAAAGGGATCGTCGCTCGATGGCGCTGCAACTGTCTGCGGTATCGCCTCGACGGCCGGCGCCGCGCCGGCACCGGCACCAGCGGCCACCGCGCGCACGCCCAGCTCGAAGCTGCCGATGACCAGGTGCGCGCCGTCCGTCAGCGCAGCCTCGTTGCCGGCCCCCAGCGACTGCCCGTTGCACTGCATCGGGTTGCTGCCCCGGTCGATGATGAAGTAGTGGCCGTCGCGGCACAGCACCTGCGCATGCACGCGCGACACGGTGCGGTCGGGGTCGTCGAGCACCAGCGTGTTGGTGTCGGCGCGTCCGATGGTGCCGCCCTGCGGTCCGAACTCGGCAACCATGGGCTGCCCCGCGGGCGTGCCTTGCCGGGTGATAACAGCGATTTGGATCATGAACCGGCCCCCGGGCGACGCCCATACACCCTTCGCACACGCGAACGAAAAGACTCACAGGGAGTATTCATTCCGGGGGACACGTTGGCAATCTCGCCGTAAGAGGTATGCCTTGCGCCATTGGATGTCGCGTGCCGCGTGCCGCGCCCGCTCACGGCGAGAGCAGCAGCAGCAAGGCCTGGCTCGGCACCACGCGCACGCCGGGGCAGTTGGTGCTGTTCTGTATCGACACGCTGGTCAGGCGCGTGGCCGGCATGCCCTGCAGCAGCACGGTGAAGGCGGCGGTGACGTGGCGGCTGGGCCCCATGACCGTGCCCGACGCCACGCCCAGCATCACGCCCGCGTTGTCGCCGTTGGTCATCGGGATGACGGTGCCCAGGTTGTGCGCCGGCGCGCCCATCACCAGGATGGTCGGGCAGTTGGGAATGGCCATCGGCCCCATGGCGATGTTGGGGTACGGCACCGGAATCGGCGAGGGCGCGGCCGGTGTGATGCACACATCGGGAAAACCCATGTCGGTGCCCATCATCTGGCAGTTGGCGAACACGATGGGCTCCTAGCCGAAATGGATCTGGCCGCCGCGCGTCTTGACCAGCTTCTCGCCGTTCACCAGCGTGTGCTCGCCCGACAGGCGCAGCAGTTGCTTTGCCTCGCACTCGACGTGCGTGGCGGCCACGCGGTCGGTGCCGTCGGTGGTGCGCACGTAGTGCCTGCTGTAGTGGCTCACGCGGTCCATCACCGTCGAGAGCACCGAGCCCACCAGCTTGACCACGCTGCCCACCACGCGCAGGTGGCGGCCGACGAGTTCGACCGACTCCACCGCCATGCGCCCTTCACGCGCGCGCACTTCGAGCTGGTCGCCATGCAGCGCGAGCCGCGGCGCCGCGAAGGTGAGCGCGCCGTCGTCGACCTGCACGCGCGTGTCGCCGGACAGGCGCAGCACGTGGGCCTGTCCGCCTTCGCGCTGCAGCACCGCAAGAATCCACAGCTCCTTGGGCGCCACTTCCATGCAGGCGACGCTGTCGCCCACGCGCGGCTCCAGCAGGCAGCTCGCGGCGCGGCGGCCGTTGCGCTGCAGCGTGCCGCTCAGCACGGCGAAGCCTTCGGGCCCGCAGGCGCTGACGGTACCCACGCACCAGCCGGCGGCAATCGCCTGCGGCTGTTGAGGCTGCTGCGCCTGTTGCGGCTGCGGCGATGCGGCCGCACGGGCCTTGCGGCGGCTGCGCGCGGGCGATGACGAAAGGGTGGCGTTCGATGGTGAGGTCATGAGGTCTGCTCCATGGGTTGCCAGCGTTCGGCGGCGGCCAGGTCGGGGTCTTCTTCGATGGCGCGGGCGCGATCGGTCATGCGCGCCTCCTGCGTGTTCGCGCCGTGCAGCACGGTGCGGAACATCGCGGCTTCGCGCAGGTCGGCACCCGACAGGTCGGCATGGCTGAGGTCGGCGTAGGTGAGTTCGGCCGAGGCCAGTTGCGCGCGCGGCAACCGGGCACCGGCGAAGTGCGTCTGGTAGAGGTCGGCGCCGGTGAAGTTGGCACCGGGCAGGCGCGCCCCGGTAAAGAGCGCCTGGCGCAGTTGCGCGGCGGCAAAGTCCGTCTTCTCGCCCTGCACTTCGCAGAACAGCGCGCCCGCGGCCCGCGCCTTGGCGAAGCAGGCGCCGTCGAGCGTCGCGCCCTGGAAGTTGCATTGGCGCATGCCGGCTTCGGAAAAATCGGCGCGCGCGAGTTGCGAATTCAGGAACTGGCAGCCTTCGACCTGCAGCCGCGCGAACGACTTGCCCTGCAGGTCGGTGCCGATGAAGGCCACGCGCAGCAGCGTGGCACCGGCCCAGGTCAGCAGCGTGAGGTCGCAGGCCGACACGGTGGTCTGGCGCCAGTGGGCACCGTCGGCGCACACGTCGAGCAGGCTCGTGGCGTCGAGCAGCGCCGAGTCGAGGTTCGCGCCGCGCAGCACGGCGTGGTCGAGCCGCGAGCGGGTCAGCGTCGCCATGCTCAATTGCGCGTCGGCCAGTTGCACATGCGGCGCCTGGCATTCGGTCCACAGCGCGGCATGCAGGTTGGCGCCGCGCAGGTCGGCATGGTCGAGCGTGCAGTGGTCGAACACCGCACGCCGCAGGTTGGCGCCCGCCAGCAGCACGCCGCGCAGGTCGCACTGCTCGAACACGGCTTCGCGCAAGTCGGCACCGCGCAGGTCGGCTTCGGCCAGCCGGGTGCGCGAGAACACGGCGCCGCCGAGCGCGGCGCGCGCATAGGCGCCCTTGCCCAGGTCCATGCCGACGACCGGTTCACCGATGGCGACGGCCATCGACAGCAGTTCGGGGCTCATCATGGCGCGGCCTGTTCTTCCGGCGTCAGGCGCGGCCAGGTGCGGGCGCGCTTGAGCATGGCGTCTTCAAAACGCACGTCGCCATCGAGCCGCACGCGCGACAGGTCGGCCCCGAAGAGATTGCTGCGGCGCAGGTCGGCGCCGCGCAGGTCGGCGTGGTGCATCACCGCGTTCGAGAGGTTCATGCCCGCCATCACAGCCTGCCGCAGCACGGCCTTGCGCAGCATGGCGCCCGCCGCGCTGGCCAGGCGCAGGTCGCAGCGCGCGAAGCGGGCGCCGGTGAGGTTGGCGCCGTCGAGCCGCGCCTGCACGAGCCGCGCGCCTTCGAGCTGGGTCTCGCCGAAATTGCAGCGCATCAGTTGTGCACCGCTCAGGTCGGCACCGGCGAGGCTGCAGCCCTGCACGAACACCGCGCCCTCGGCCTGAACGCCGGCCAGCCGCGCGCCGTCGAGCTTGCAGCCGACGAAGTTGCCGCGCTGCAGCCGTGCGGCGCGCAGGTCGCAGCCGCTCAGGTTGCACTCGATGAAGTTGCAGTCACTGAGTTCGGCCTCGGCCAGCACCAGGCCCTGAAGGTCGAGCTTGTAGAACACCTGGCGTGCCGCCTGCACGCCGCTCCAGTCGGCCGCGCCCCATTTCGTGTCGAGCAGTTGGGCGCCGGCCAGCTGTGCGCGACGCAACTGGGTGCCGGCGAGCAGGCAGCCGCTCAGCACCGCGCCGCGCAGGTCGGCTTCGTCGAACACCGCGCCGGCCAGTTGCGCGCCGCCGAGGTTGGCGTCGGCGAACTTCGCGCCCACGCCGACGGCACCGCGCAGGTCGGCATGCGCGAGCACGGCACCCGAGAAGTCGGCGCCCGACAGATTGGACTTCGACAGGTTGGCGCTCTCCAGCCACGCGCTCGCGAAGCTCACACCGCGCAGATCGAGGCCCGAGAGGTCGGCGCCCGTGAGGTCCATGTTCTCGAAGTAGCGCATGCCGCGGGCCGCGGCCCGCGCAATCTCGCCGCGCAGCGTTTGCGCCTCGGCTGCCGGCATGGGGTCGGCCGGTGCCTGCGCATGCGCCGACTGCCGGTAGGCCAGCCGCTCGGCAGCCTCCTGCTGCACGAGCGCGGGGTAGACGGCGGCGGCATTCACCGCCTTGCCCTGCGCCGCGAAGTCGGCGCGCATCGCGTCGAACCGCCCTTCGGCGCTGAAGCGCGGCGGCCCGCGATGCTGCAGCGCGGCCAGCGGCAGCTTGTGCTCGGCCGCGAAGGCCAGCGCCTTTTCTGCCTGCGTCACGGCGTCTTCGAGCGCGGCCCACTGCTGGCGCTCGGCCTCCTTCATCTGGCGTTCCACGTAGGGCGCGAGTTCCGCGCCGGTCGGCACCTTCTCGCGCACCGGCATCTTGATGCCGAGGGCATCGGGGTCGCGTCCCTGGGCACGGACCTCTTCGCGCGCCAGGGCCACGTCGGTCTCGGCACGCAGGAACTGCGCCTCGCCCTGCAGGCCGTCCATGGCGAAGGCCGCACGCGCGGCTTCGACGGCGGGATCGAAGGTGTCGAGCCCATCGGGCAGCAAGTCGCCGTCGTGCAGCATGTGGACGCTGCCGGTGCGCGGATCGGCGCGCCGCGCGATCGCGTCCGCATAGTGCGCGTCGCTCCGGCGCTCGCCGAGCCGCTCGACCGCGCCCATCAGCGACACGACATCAGCCCCGTCGTCGGTGGCCACTTCGGCCAGCCCCTGGAACAGCAGGATGGCGCGTTCCGCATGCGGAAAGAACCACGCGGTGGTCAGCCGCAGCGGCACCTCGCGCAGCTTGGGCTCGCTGCCCTCGCCCGTGCGATAGCCCGCGAACACGCGCGCGCAAAGGCCCGGCAGGCGGCCTTCGATGTGCGCCTGCGCCGCATGCATGTGATCGAAGGCAAAAGGCTCGTCGCCGCGCAACGGTTGGTCGAACCACTGGTCCGGCGGCGCGAGGTTGAAGTGGCGCCAGTCCAGGTCGGGCGGAAACCCGGGCGCATGCGCCTGCAGGTAGCCGGCGTCGTAGGTGCCCCGGTATTGCGCGCGCTGCGGATGCATGGGTTCGAGCGCGCCGAATCCCGCGGGCGGCACCGCGTGGTCGGGCCGCAGCAGGCGGGCGTCGGGCCGCTCGATGTTGGGCAGCCACTGCGCCCCACCCTGCGCCGCACGGCCCTTGCCCGCGGGGTTGAGGGCGAAGTCCGCGCCGCCGTAGGCATGCGCCCAGTCGATCGGCATCTGCGCGAAGGGCTCGGGGGCGGTGGCCTGTGCGCCGTCCCAGCGGCGCTCGCCGAAGACCAGCAAGGTTTTTTCACGCGTGCCCAGCCGCGCGCGCACGGCGCAGGCGGCGGGCTGCCCCGGTTGCGGAAAGGCGCGGCCATGCACCAGGAACTCGGCCGTGAGCTTGGCCACGCCTTCATCGATCAGCGGCACCGCCATCTCTTGCGACAGGAAGTCCCACATGGACTGCTCGCTCCACAGCGCGCCGCGCTCGCCCTGCGCAAAGGGCACGTGCAGGCAGGCGGTGACGCACAGGCCGAAGCGCTTTCGGTACTCCACCGGCCGGGTCGACAGGCCGAGCGCCTGGGGCTTGGTCACTTGCATGCGCGAACGGCCTCAGGAGCCGCCATGGGGTGGCGTGTAGGGCGGCGGAAGCGGGGGCATGTCCGGCACGGCCGGGATGACGGGCGCGGGCGGCGCGGCGGGGCGGGCGCCCGCCGAGGACTCGTTCGTTTTCAGGGCATCGGCGGTGCTGCTGGCATTGGTGCCGCCGAGAAGCTGGTCGTCGATCTCCATCGCCACGCCGCCGATGATAGGAATCATGGCCAACGCGCCTTCGGTCCCCCGCCGGTCTGCGATGGCCGCCATCCGGGTCAGCCGGCTGGCGAGATTCGTCAGGCCCTGGTCGCGCGCCTCCTGCGCGGCCGTCTCGAGGTCGGTCTTGGCCTTCTGGTACTGGTCGAAGGTGGCCTTGATGTCGAAGATGCCGTGAATGGCCGAGATCGCACCGAACACACCCGCCGCGACATGCCCGGCCACCGCCGCGCCGGACCCGGCCCCGGAACCGGCCCCCGAGTTGATGATCTTGACGGTGGCCAGGTCGATCGACAGCGGCTCCTGCGTCAGGTCGGGTCCACCCACGTTGCTCATCTTGACCGCGAGCGTGTTCTCCATCTGGATGCCGAGGAAGTTCGAGACGTCCAGGGCCAGCGCATTGCTCATGCTCAGGCCCATGAAGGTCGAGCGCGTGACGCCCAGGTTGGCCTCGCTGTTCGAGCCGATGTAGCCGCTCGAGTTGGAGCCCAGCACGGTGGTGTTGGAGCCGATGGAGGTGGTGTTGATGTCGCCCACGGCCATGACATCGAGCGAGGTGTTGCTCAACATCTTGATCTGGTTGGCCATGATCGAATGCTTGCCGGCCGTGACGTCGTTGCGCACGCCGCCGCTCTGCATCTTGGTGTTGCCACCGACAAGGTAGGCCATGTCGGCCCCCACCGAGGTGGTCTGGAAGCCGACCACGCCCACGTCCTGGTTCGCACCCACCACCGTGCCCTGGAAGCCGCCGATGGCCACGTTCTGGTTGGCCGTCACCGTGAGCGCCTGGAAGCCCACCACCGAGGTCTTCTGGCTCGCATGGAAGATGTTTTCCTGGAAGCCCTTCACCTGCGTCTTCTGGCCGCCCGCGCCGATGGTGTTGCTCTGCGAGATGCCCACCACGTTGGTCTGTATCTCCGCCACCGTGTTCTTCTCGTTGCGCTTGACCAGCGCGGTGCGGTCGCGGTCCACCGTTTCGCTCTGGTCGCGCCCGACCGAGAGCGAGTCGTCCACCTCCACCGAGGTCGACATGTTCCGCTCGGCATGAACGTTGACCAGCTCCTGACCCTTCTTGTCCTCGAACATGATCTCGTTGTAGTTCGAGGGCCCGCCGCCCGGCGTCGAGCGCGTCTTGAAGCCGCTCTGGGTGGGCGACTTGTAGGGAATCGGCTGGTCGTCGTTGTAGACCCGCCCGACGATGATCGGCCGGTCGGGGTCGCCGTTCATGAAGTCGACGATCACCTCCTGCTTGATGCGCGGCATGAAGTAGCCGCCCCACGCCTTGCCGGCCCAGGGCTGCGACACGCGGATCCAGCAGGTCGACTTTTCGCCGTGTTCCTCGCGGTCGTCGTAGCGGTCCCAGTGGAAGTGCACCTTGACGCGCCCCATCTCGTCCACGTCCAGCTCCTTGCCCTTGGCGCCGACGACGATCGCGCTCTGCGGGCCGGGCATGGTCACGCGCGGCGTGAGGCGCGGCGGGCGGAAGGCCTGCTTGGCCGACAGCGCGGTGATCAGGAAGGTGCTGGTGCCGCGCGTGCTGTCACTGAGCGCGGGCGTGGTGTCGATCATGGCGAGAAAGGCGTCGAGGCAGCCGGAGTTGACGGCGTCGTCGAGCAGCGCTTCCTGCAATACGCGGCGGATCGGCTGCACGGCGATCTCGGGGCCCAGGCCTTCGTAGCCGGGGTGCGTGGCCGCGAAGGTGCAGCCGGCAATGATGTAGTCGTCGTCGCGCGCGCCGTCGGGGTCGCCGCTGAAGGTGAAGCTGTGGCCCACCGCCACGTCGGGCCAGTGCGTCACGGCCCAGTGCGGTTCGTGGCGCGTGTCCAGTTCGTCGGCGCGCACCGCCAGCACGGCTTCGGCGTCGTCCGAGTTGAAGTAGCCGCCCGGGTATTCGAAGACCTCGAAGTCGGCCAGCTCGTGGTTGTCGGCCACGTCGGCGCCGGTGCTCAGCAGCCGCTTGATGGCCTTGTAGTCCACGTCGCGCGAGGCGTACTTGCCCGACTGCAGCTGGCGCGCCGTGGTCCAGCGCTCGATCTGGTTGAAGCGCGCCTCGCTCGCGCCGGCCGTCACGAACTCGAGCACGCCCTTCACCGGCAGGCCGCCGTGCGCCATGTCGGTCACGTCCGCCAGCATCATGGTGCCGGGCGCGGTGTGCGCATCGAACCAGTAGTAGATGCCCTCGTCTTCGAGGATGCGCGAGAGAAAGCGGTAGTCGCTCTCCTGGTATTGCACGCAGTAGCGGCGCAGCGCATGCGGGCCGGTCACGCCGTCGGTCTTGATCTTCTTGACGGCCTTGATCGGGCTGTCTTCGAACACGGCGTCGAGCACTTCGAGCACCGGCTTCTCTTGCAGGATGCGCGAGTTGGTGCGCTTGGTGAGCAGCCAGAACCACGAGCGCAGGCTGATGCGGTATTCAAAGAAGCGCCCGATCTGCGCGCCGCGCGCGAACCGCACCGCATGGCCCTGGGCATGGCGCTCGTGCTTGCCTTCGTCGGCATCCAGGAACTCGATCACCACGTCGAACGCACGCCCGAGAATCGCCCGCGGGTCGATGGCGCGGTTCGTCGACAGCACCGTGAGTTCGTAGCTCGACGGCCGCGAGAACGCCTCGTGGCCCACGATGCGCCAGAACATCAGGTCCTTGTTGGCGGGCGAATCGCTTTCGATGCGGAACTCGTGGTCGGCCATGTCGGTGTCTCTTGCGGGATTGGAGTGCGCCTAGTCGAAGGCGTAGGTGAAGTCGGCGTCTTTCACGTCGAGCGCGACGCGGCGGATCTCGCCGCCCGACGCCAGACGCTGCAGGTACTCGACCGAGATCGTGGGCAGCACGGTGTTGGTCAGGATCGCGTCGATCACGCGGCCGCCCGACTCCGGGTCCTGGCAGCGCGCGACCACCTGCTCGACCACCGCCTCGCTGTACTCGAAGGGCACGCCGTGGTTGGTCTCGACGCGCTTCTTGATGCGGCCCAGTTGCAGCCGCACGATCTTCTTCATCATGTCGGGCGACAGCGGGTAGTAGGGAATGGTGACGATGCGGCCCAGCAGCGCGGGCGGGAACACCTTCATCAGCGGTGCCTTGAGCGCATCGGCCAGCGCGTTCGAGTCGGGCAGCAGCTCGGGGTCGCGGCACATGCTCATCACCAGTTCGCTGCCGGCGTTGGTGGTCAGCAAAATGATCGTGTTCTTGAAGTCGATCATGCGGCCCTCGCCGTCTTCCATCCAGCCCTTGTCGAAGACCTGGAAGAAGATCTCGTGCACGTCGGGGTGGGCCTTCTCCACTTCGTCGAGCAGCACCACGCTGTAGGGCCGGCGGCGCACGGCCTCGGTCAGGATGCCGCCTTCGCCATAGCCCACATAGCCCGGAGGTGCGCCCTTGAGCGTGGAGACGGTGTGTGCCTCCTGGAACTCGCTCATGTTGATGGTGATGATGTTCTGCTCGCCGCCATACAGCGCCTCGGCCAGCGCGAGCGCGGTCTCGGTCTTGCCGACGCCGGAGGTGCCGCAGAGCATGAAGACGCCGATGGGCTTCTGCGGGTTGTCCAGCCGCGCGCGCGAGGTCTGGATGCGCCGCGCGATCATCTCCAGCCCGTGCTTCTGGCCGATGACGCGCTGGTTGAGCGTGTCGGCGAGCTTGAGCACCGCCTCCACTTCGTTCTTGACCATGCGGCCGACGGGAATGCCGGTCCAGTCGGCGACGACGGAGGCCACGGCCTGCTCGTCGACGGAGGGCAGGATCAGCGGCGACTCGCCCTGCACCGCATGGATCTTGGCCTGCAGCTCATGCAGTTCCGCAAGCAGCACCGCCCGGTCTTCGCTCCCTCCCCCGCTGGGGGAGGGTTGGGGTGGGGGCACGTCGGCCTTCGCACCACCGTCAGCATTCGATGCGCCGCTGCCCCCACCCTTGCCCTCCCCCGGAAGGGGAGGGAGTGAAGCAGCATCCACCGGCCTGTTCCCCGCCCGCAGCTTCGCGCGCAGCTCAAGCAGCCGGTCGACCAGCCCCTTCTCTTCCTTCCACCGCGCATTCAACGCCTCGAGCTGCACATTCGACTCGGCCAGCAGCGCCGCGACCTGCGCCGCGCGCTTGGTCACGTCGATGCCGATGGCCTCCTCGCGCCCGATGATCTCCTGTTCGACCGTGAGCCCTTCGATGCGGCGCATGCAGTCTTCCACCTCGGGCGGCGTCGCGTGCTGCGACACGGCCACGCGCGCACACGCGGTGTCGAGCAGGCTCACTGCCTTGTCGGGCAACTGCCGCGCGGGAATGTAGCGGTGGCTCAGCTTCACGGCCGCCTCGATGGCCTCGTCGAGCAACTGCACGCGGTGATGCTTCTCGAGCACGCTGGCCACGCCGCGCAGCATCAGGATCGCCTTGGTCTCGTCGGGCTCGGGCACCTGCACGACCTGGAAGCGCCGCGTGAGCGCCGGGTCTTTTTCGATGTACTTCTTGTACTCGGCCCAGGTGGTCGCGCCGATGGTGCGCAGGTTGCCGCGCGCCAGCGCGGGCTTGAGCAGGTTGGCCGCATCGCCGGTGCCCGCCGCGCCGCCCGCGCCCACCAGCGTGTGGATCTCGTCGATGAAAAGAATGATGGGCGTGGGCGAACTCTGCACCTCGTCGATCACCTGGCGCAGGCGCTGCTCGAACTCGCCCTTCATGCTCGCACCGGCCTGCAGCAGGCCGATGTCGAGCGTGAGCAGCTTCACGTCTTTCAGTTGCGGCGGCACGTCGCCGCGCGCCAGCCGCTGCGCGAAGCCTTCGACCACCGCCGTCTTGCCGACACCGGCCTCGCCGGTGAGCAGCGGGTTGTTCTGGCGGCGGCGCATGAGGATGTCGACGATCTGGCGGATCTCTTCGTCGCGCCCGGTCACCGGGTCCATCTCGCCCTTCTTGGCCTTCTCGGTGAGGTCGACCGCGAACTTCTTCAGCGCATCGCCCTTGCCCATGGCGGCCGGCGCCATCGCGCCCGAGTCTTCGCCGGGCGCGCCGCTGCCCATGCCGGTGCCGTCCTGTGCGCGCATCTGCGATTCGGGCGAGGCGTCGCAGATCTTTGCGAAGTTGTCGGCGAGGTCCTCGACCTTCACCTTCTCGAACTGCTTCGACAACCCGAACAACGGATTGCGCAGGCTCTGCGTCTTCAGCATGCCAACCAGGATGTAGCCGGTGCGCACCTGCGCCTCGCCGAACTGCAGGGTGGCGTAGGTCCATGCGCGCTCGATGGCGTTCTCGATGTGGGGCGAAAAGTCGCTGATGGCGGTGGCGCCGCGTGGCAGGCGGTCGAGCGCGGCCGTCATGTCCTTGGCGATCACCGACACGTCGAGGCCGTAGTGCTGGATCACGCGGTGCAGGTCGGAGTCCTGCACCTGCAGCAGCTGGGCGAACCAGTGCTCCAGCTCCACATACGGATTGCCCCGCATCTTGCAGAACACGGTCGCGCCTTCGATGGCCTTGTAGGCCAGCGAATTGAGTTTGCCGAAAAGGGCGGTGCGGCTGATTTCACTCATGAAGGACTCCGTATCTCGTCTAGACGAATGAAGCTGGAAGGATTGAAAGGCGAAGAAAGGTGGACTCGCATCAATGCGCTCCCGCCGGTTGACGGCCGATGCGAACGTCCGCCGCGTCGCGGCTGCGCGTGCGCTCGCCGAGCCACGAGACCCAGCCCAGGCGCGGCGCATTGCCCTTGGCATGGCCCAGGCGCGTGACGGGCACCTGTGCCTTTTCGAGCACCAGCTCGGCGTCCCATTCGAGTTCGTCGCCCAGCAGTTGCAGCATCCAGCGCTGCAGCACCGGCTGTGCATTGCCGACCTCGCGCGTGGGCAGGAACATGCGGTACTGGTCCAGCGTGAGCGGGCCCAGGTGCAGGCGCACGCGGTGCTGCCGGTCCCACGCGCGCGTGCCGAGCATCGCGCCCATGCCCATCGAACGCGAACTCTCGCCCTGTCCCAGCCGCGTCAGCTCGCCGGCCGGCAGGCTCATCCAGTGGCCGACCCAGCGCTCCAGCGTCACGGGCACGC
This sequence comes from Variovorax sp. VaC1, assembly GCF_043658315.1. NCBI lineage: Bacteria > Pseudomonadati > Pseudomonadota > Betaproteobacteria > Burkholderiales > Comamonadaceae > Variovorax > Variovorax sp. VaC1. The sequence goes on from NZ_JBIGLT010000004.1 coordinate 639,639, forward strand.
CGAAGTAGCAGCACAGCACCGACGCCACGCTCTCGGCGTTGTGCACGCGGCGCGCAAGCCAGCCCGAGAAATGCAGGCGCGCGTCGTCGTGCACCTCGTCGCGCTCGATGCGCCCCGGCGCGCCGATGCCGACCAGCGCGCCGATCTGCAGCCGGAACCGGTCTTCGTCCGGCCGGTCGAGCGCCACCGCCGGGCGCGCCTGCGCCCAGGCCCGGTAGAAGTGCAGCGAGAAGCGATGCAGGAAGGTGTCGAGAAAGGCCAGCCAGGTCGGGTCGCCATGGTTCAGGCTGCGCTCGCGGATGAAGTCGCTCAGGTGCACCGGCAACGGGCCGTTGGGGCCGATGTAGCTGAAGAAATGCTGGCGCAGCCGCGGCGGCGAATACGCGCTCGCCGCCTCGAAGCGGCTGAAGCTGGCCGGTGCGAACGACAGCGAAGGCTCCTGCCCCACGCGCAGCGGCTCGGCGCTCGGCAGCAGCGCGCGGCCCCAGCGCGGCGTGGTCTTCGCCACCGACTCCAGCCGGCGCAGCGCCGCGAAGTAATCGAAGGACCACGGCTCGGCCGACCATGCGTGCACCGCGCCGGCGACCCGCGACGCCGCCGTGCCCGCTGGCACTGCTGCTGCCGATGCCGGCACGTCGGCTACAGGATCTGCCGTGTCCCGCACAGCGGTCTCCAGCGCATGGTCTCGCCCTTGCCCGCGATGCGAAGCACGGTCTCGACGAAATGATTGACCTCGACGTGGCGCGCCAGATAGCGCGCCAGCACGGCACCGAACAGGAACACGCTGTGGCCGTGAAAGGCGTCCTTGTCGACTTCGAGCGTCACTTCGAGCCCGCGCCCGAAGGCGATCGGCCCCTTCATCGGCAGGCGGCGCGCCACCGGCTTGCTCTTGACCGACAGCAGCCCGCGCACCTGGCCCTGGCGCATTTCATCGGCGTGCACCGCGTAGAGCATCAAGGTCTCGCGCAACGCCGCGGCGCCCTGCTGCGGCGTGCTGTCGGACAGCGAAAGGTAGTTGAGCGCGAGGTGATCGAGCACGCGCCAGCCCAGCCCCTGGCTGACCACCGGCGACACCGGCCGCGAAGGGCCGCGCACCATGCGCACGCGCTGCACGGGGAAGGAGTCGACGCAATCGAAGTCGTTGTCGCGGCCCACGGGCAGCAGCAGCGGCAGGTCGCGGTTGGTGCACAGCGCCGTCACCGCCAGCTGCCGCAGCGTGGCCGCATACGGCGCCTGCTGCGGGTCGACGATCTGCATGTAGACCTCGGAGCCGATGTGGCTGCTGCGATGGCCTTCGGTGCGCTGGCGCACCGAGAGCATGCGCGGCTCGCGCGTGGTCGTGAAGTAGGCCGGGTGGCTGTGCCGCGTGCCGTGGAAGGCCGAGTAGAACGGCCGGAAGACCTGCTCGACGGCAGCCGTGTCCGAGCCCGGCGCGCCATGGCCGATGGCCTCGGTGACGGTGTGCACCTCGAAGTCCTGCGGCCGCGTGCGGTCGGGCAGCAGGTGGAACTGGCTCACGCCTTCGGTCAGCGGCACGCGGTCCAGGCGCCGGCTGAACAGGTTGATGGCCGGCACGCAATGCAGCTGCACGTTGTCGGCGCTCACCAGCTTTTCGAGCGCGGCATCGCCACGCGAAAAGAGCAGCACGACCTCGACCTCGGTCACGGGCATGGCCGCCAGCAGCGGCTGCAGGCCAGCGATGCGCGCGAACTGGAAGCGCTGCGGAAAGGCAAAGTACTCCTGCAGCAGGCGAAAGCCCGAGAAGCCCGTGGCGGTGACGGGCAGCAGCGCCTCGTCGTCCTCGAAGCCCACGGCGCGGATCGCATCGGGCGGCAGGTGGCGCACCTCGCCCTGCAACGCACCCGAGGGCGACAGCGGCCGAACCATCACGCCGATGGGCTGGCCCAGCGTGCATTCGTGCAGTTGCCAGGCCACGTCTTCCCCGCCGCTGAAATGCAGCACGAGGTCGTCGAGCGCGATCTGGCTGAAGTCAAGGCCGGCGGTGGTGTGCAGCGCGATGCGCAGGCCGCCGCGAATGCTGCGCGCCTGCGGGTGCGTGTTCAGCGGCAGGTCGGGCGCATAGGTGAAGTACTGGGCGCGCTGGATCTCCAGCGGCCACACGCGCAACGCGGCGGCGGTGCGGAATTCGCAATGCGTGTTCTGCCCCACGGCCTGCCGTGCGCGCAGGCCGCTGCCGCGCGGCAGCGCCGGGCCGGTGGCCAGATTGGCGTCTTCCGGGTCGGGCGCGAAGGACACCACCGCCATCGACGGCGTGGGCGCCAGAAAGTGCGGATAGACGACGTCGAGCAGGTGCCCCGTGAAGCGCGGGTACTCGGCATCGAGCTTGAGGTTGACGCGCGCCGACAGGAAGGCCGTGGCCTCGATCAGGCGCTCGACATACGGGTCGGCGACCTCCTGGCCTTCGATGCCCAGGCGGTGCGCGATCTTCGGAAAGGCGCGCGCGAACTCCGACGCGCTTTCGCGGAAGTAGCGCAGCTCCTGTTCGTACAGGGTCAGCAGCCGGGGGTCCATGGCATGGGGCTCATGGTTTTTGCGCCATGTCTTGAATTTCGATGCGGCCCTCTTCCAGGTCGACCCGGCTGCGCATCAAGAACTCCAGCGGCACGGGCTGCGCCCAGAGCATGCCGCGTATCTGCAGGCCGATGCTGTTGTGGGAGTCCAGGGCGGAGCCTTCCATGATGAGTTCCACTTCGAGAGTGCGGGACAGGATGCGCGGCTCGAACTGCAGGATCGCGTTCTTCAAAGCCTGTTCCATGCTGACACGCTGCACCGACGAGGTGAACTGGCCAGACAGCATAGGCAATCCGTAGTTGACGACCGAGCGCGCCGCGTTCGGAAACTGCCGGTCGTCCATCGCGAGGCCATAGCCGGTGGCGTTGAAGAGCCAGCCCAGGTCGCGCAGCACGGCCGCGCGCAAGGCCTGGCGGGTCAGCGTGCGTTTCTCGTCGCTCTCGCGCTTCTCGCTGGGTGCGTTGTCGACGAGGCGGTCGAGCAGCGAAGGCTGCAGGCGCTCCTGGGCCGCGGCAACGTCAACCATGGCCGGCCTCGTTCGCTTCGTGCGCGCCTTGCGCGCCGTCCACGGCGCCGGGCGCATGCGTGAACAGGATCTCGCGCACGTCCATGAGCGCATATTCGCCCGCGTCGCTGCCGAGCACGCGCTGCCCGTAGCCAGCCCAGACCTCCGGCCGCAACTCGCGCCACTCGGTCTTGCGCGCGAGCCGCAGCTCGCCGTCTTCCATTTTCTCGGTGCCTTCGTAGCGCGTGGGAATCAGCGCGAGCGTTTCGCCGCCGTTCTCGAACTGCAGGTGCGCGGGCATCCACACGCAGTCGCGCAGGTCTTCGGGCGGCTCGATCTTGATGTGCGCCAGGCGCGCGTACGGAATCCAGTAGTACTTGCCGTTGACGAAGGCCTCGAGGACCGGGCCCAGCCGCATGTCGGCATCGGCCAGCCATTCGAAGGGCGTGCCGTCGATGGTGCCGCCGATGGCGGGCGCGCCGTCGAAGGCGCGCTGGCGCAGGTCTTCGGCCAGTGCCGCTTCGCCGCGCCCCTGGCGCAGCAGCGATTCGATGAGCAGCGCCAGCCATTCGTCGGGCTGGCCGAAGATCATCGGCGTGCGCGTGCCGGCGAACACTTCGGCGCGCAGGCCTTCGCAGCGCACGGCGTCGCCGTACACCTGCTTCATCGGCACGGCGAGCGCGTCGAGTTCGGCCGCGACGGTGAGCTGGTTGAGCGCGCGCTCCCACTGCCCCAGCACGCACAGCAGCTGCGCCATGAAGACGCGGTGCTTGCTGTCGGAAGGCCTGGCGCGCACCTCGTCGCTCAGTGCCTTGAGGGCGCCGACCGGATCGGCGGACTTGATGAGTTCGGCAGCGGTCATGGCGTGGCTTTCCTGATCGGGCTCAGTGGTTGACGAGCTTGGCGGCGCGCACCGCGCCGCGGATGCCGCTGACCAGCTGCGGCGCGCTCTTGATCTCGATGGCGCGGTAGCTGAACACGACGATCTCGCACGGCCGCTTGGGCACGCCGCCCGTCAGGATCGCGTGCTGGCTGACGCGGCCGCCGGTGAGTTCGATCTCGAAGAAGGGCTGCCGGTCGACGTTGTCGCCGCCGGCCTTGAAGACCAGGATGTTGACGATCAGGTCGCTGTCCTGGCTGTACAGCAGGCTGGCGATCGAGGCGGTGGCGGCATCGCAGTCGCGCACCACCGCCAGCGGCAGCCCCCGCGCGACGCCCTTGCCGGAGCCGGGCGCGGACGCGACCTCTGCCACATAGGAGTAGCCGCCAATTTCCAGCACCTCCATGTTGTCCGAGAAGAGGGTCTGGATCTCGCCCGCGACCTTCTTGCCCTTGCTCTCGACCGACATGTAGAAGTCGCTGCCCGATGCCTGCGACAGCAGGTCGAGCATGCGCAGCGCGTCGTCGGTCTCCAGGTACCCGCCGTTGTTGAATGACATTGCCATCTCCTGAAAAAACTACCGTGCGGGCGAGGCATCGCCCGCCCACCGGACCACCGCGGCAAAGGCCTGCCGCTCGCTGTCGGGCTGCAATGCCCCGCGCACCCGAACGTCGGGTGCCGTGTTGATGGCCACCGCGCCGGTGCCGAACAATCGCGGCGCGCTGTACGGCGCGGCCGGCGTGGCCAGCACGAGCAGCCGGCTGCCTTCCGCGTTGAACCACGGCAGCTCGAAGCGCTTGGCGGCGGGCGACTCGCGCGTGCCGCGCTTGAAGCGGTTGGTCTCGCCCGGGTCTTCGGGGTAGACCTGTCGCGCACCGCCCTGCGGGTCGATGCCGACGATGACGAGGTCCACCGAGCGCGCGCTGGTGTTGCGCACGTTGAGCACGGCGCGCTCGCCGCCGCGAAGCGGCAGAAGCTTTGCGTCGATCTGCTGCGCGGAGCCGCTGCGCACCAGGCGATCGCCGTTCCAGACTTCGAACACCGCGTCGAAGCCGTCGAACTGCGCGTCCTTGGCGATGGTGTAGAGCTGGTTGAGCCACTTGAGGCGGGCCAACACTTCGAGGCGCCGGCGCGCCACGGCCGCATCGGCGGGCACCGGCTTCGCACCCGCGCCCGCGCCGAGCTGCGGCGAGAGCACTTCGAGCCGGCCGGCGGACCAGCGGACGTCGGCGCCGTCCGCGTCGTTCACGGCAACGACGGAGGCCGGGTATTCGAGGCTCAGCCCGGTCGGCAGGCCCTGCTCCGCGCGCACGCGCAGCGCGACCGTGGCCGGCTCGCCCAGCGGCGTGATGTTCCAGAGCACGGCACCGGTGAGCTCGCGCAACGCGGGCGGCACCGCCATGCGCGCCTTGTCGGTGAAGGCCTGCGCGAGCGTGCCCTCGGCGCTGCGCACGGTGCCGTCGTCCATGGTGGCCAGCACGCGCAGCGGCTGCTGCGCCACCAGGCCGTCGAGCTGGCCGGCCTGCAGCGTGAGCGTGTCGCCGGAGCGCTGCGCGCGCCAGACCGGGCGGGTCGAGACGGCCGGCGCGCGGTTGGCGAACAGCGGTGCGTCGAGGTTGCCCTCGGCCACGGGCGACGGCAGCTCGCGCGTGGGAAAGCGCTGCGCGAGTTCGTCGATGACTGGCGGGTAGAGCGCGAGCACGCCGTCGAACAGGTCGCGCCAGGTGGCGGGCTTGCGCGACAGGGCCTCGACCACGGCCCATGTGAGCAGCCCCTGCGGCCGGGCGCTTCGGCTCTTGCGCGGCAGCCGCAGCTCGGGCGTGATCTGGTGGCTCTCGGAGGCGAAGAGCGCGACGTAGCGGGCGCGCGGCACGGTCTCGGCCGGCACGGGCGGCGTCACCGCGCGCACGGTCGTGGATGGGTCCGGTGCATTGCCTCCACCGCCACTGGCCAGTTGCACGGCACGCAGGCCGCGCCAGCGCACTTCGTCGTCGGCCGGGCCTTCGGCAGTGGCCGGCGCATCGACGGTGCCGCGCGTCATGGAGTTGGCGGAACAGGTGTCGAACACCGAGGCGACGAAGACGTTGCGGGCAAGAAAGGCCTGTATCCAGCCGTCGAAATCGACATCGCGCAGGTCGCCCGTCAGCACGTTGTCGCTGCCGAGCGTGCCGCGCACGTCGCGCGCGAGGAAGTTCTCCGACAGGCCATCGGGCTCCTGGTAGCGCTTGGCGGTGTCGCGCAAACGGGTGCCGTGGCCCGAGAAGTAGAGCAGCACGAAGTCGCCGCTTTTCGACTGCGCGAGCAACCGGGCCAGCGCCTCGTGGATGGCCTGCGCATCGGGCAACGCGGCACCGCTCACGCCATCGGCGAGCAGCACGATGTCGGAGGTCGCGAAGCCCTGCTTGAGCAGCGCGTCGCGCATGAGCATCACGTCGTTGCGCGGGGCCTGCAGCCAGAGGGCCTGCGGCTGGTTGACGAGTTCGGAGACGCCGACGAGCAAGGCGCGCTGGGTGGCGAAGGCGCTGCCTGATGCGAGCAGCATCAACGCCGTCAACACCCACAGGCAGCACAGCCGCTGCATGGCTCCTTCCCCCTCTGGGGGAAGGCTGGGATGGGGGCAGGCAGAGCGCCCCATGGATACGCCGCGTGCCCCCACCCCTGCCCTCCCCCAGAGGGGGAGGGAGAAAGGCGAACGCGCGGGCACTCTCATGGCCGCTCCGACGCCGGCCCCACCGACTCGACCAGCGGCGACGCCGCCAGCACCGACAGGCCTTCGACCGGGTCCGGCACGCGCAGGCGCCAGGTACCGCCAGCGCCGGGCCCGCCCACCACTTCCGCCGAGACCGACTGCAGCAGCCGGTCGGCCTCGTCCATGCGCACGCCGTCCTTCCATCGCACGAACAGGTCGGCGCGCACCGGTGCGGGCGCAGTCGGCACGGTGCGGTAGCGCACCTCGTCGTCTTCCGTGCCGCCACCGAGCAGGCCGATGTTCTGCACCACCACGCACAGGGCCAGCACCGCGAAGGCCGGGCGCACCCAGCCGTCGGCACCGAACCAGCGCCGGATGCTGCCCCACCAGCCGTCTTCGGGCTTGGGCAGCGGCGTGGCGCGCGCGGGCGGCACGGGCGCCGCGTTCGGTGATGGCACGGGCGATGGCACCGGCGACGGCGCCGCGCCCAGTCGCAGGCCCACGTCGCGGTACAGCGCCTGGTAGTCGGCGCGCGGGTCCTGCGGGCCAAGCGGCGTGCCCGTGAGCACCGAGAACGCGCCGCCCACGCTGCGCAAGGCGATGCGTCCGGGCTCGGGCGCAATGGCCAGCGCGGCCCGTGCGGCCCACTCGTCGTGCACCGCGCGAACCGCCGCGAGCCGCGTGGCCGAGATCTCGCCCTGCACGCGCGCGCACAACTGCGGACTGGCTTCGAGCGTGAGCAGGTTCCAGGCCTGGACCACGCCGAACATCGGCTCGAAGGGCTCGTCGTCGGGCTCCAGCAGCACGTCGAAGGCACTGGCCCAGTCGGCCTCGGCGGCGGCCATCCAGCCTTGCCACAGGTCGTCGTGGATGCAGCGGTCGAGCAGCACGCCCAGCAGCCGCCCTTCATGCACGACGCTGACGAGGCGGCCCGGCATCCAGCGCGCGGTGAAGGCGCGCCGGGCGACGGCCTCGCGGCGCCGGGCCAGTTCGGCGAGCGGCAGCAGCAGGTCCGACAGCGCTGGCGCGGGCGGAGGTTCGACCGCCGTTCCGGGCGTCGTCGAACCCGGCATGTCCACCGTGGCCACGGCGGGCATCGCCTCGCCGGGCGCGGGTGCGGCGGTCTCGAACGCGTTGCGGATCACGCTGAGCGGGGGCCAGAGTTCGGTGTTCATGGCGTCTGTTCCTGAATGGCTATGTCTTCAGGCGTAAGACGCTTCAGCGCCGAGGATTTTGAAAACCTGCAGGATCGCCGCCATGTTCTCGGCCTCGATGGCGATGCCCAGCGTCTGCTGGAGCCAGCCGCCGAGCCGGGTCTTGGCGTAGTCCGCCGTGAGCCCCTCGCGCTTGTGCACGAGGCCCAGCCGGCCTGCGCGGTAGTGGTACGAGGCGATGGCATGGCGCGAGGCGATGCCCGACAGGCCGCCTTCGGCTTCCTTGCCGAAGCCCTCGCACAGCAGCAGGCGCTCGGGCTCGGGCAGCTCGGCGATGAAGGCGCGCGCGGCCAGTTGCACGGCCTGCGCGCTCAGGCCGTGTTCGGCCAGGCAGCCTTCGAGGTCTTCGCCGGCGCCGATCTCGTCTTCGAGCTGGGCCTCGGTGATCTGCTCGCCGATCGAGAGCTTGCGGCGAAACGCGCTGGCGCGCGTGCAGTCGATCAGGTAGCGCCGGAAGTACGCGCACAGCGCGAACGCGGTCGACGGCGCGCTGTGGCCCGCGCGCTCTTCCGACTCGTCGGGGTCGGCGTCGAGCCGCAGCACCTTGACGTAGATGAACTGCGCCACCAGCTCCTGCCGCCCTTCGCCCAGCACCTGCAGCTCGGGCGGATTGCAGGCCACCAGCGCATTGCCGACGATGCGGTACATGGTGCCCATGTCGTTCGGGGACAGCGTCTGCCGCCGCCGCCAGAGGCGGACGAGTTCAGTGCTTTCCGCGGACGACAGGGTTTCTTGCATGGAGATTTCAGTCGTCTACGCACACGCCTTCGGTCGGGACAAGGCACTGCGGCAGGTTGGCGCCCACGGGCCCGCCGCGCGTGCGAATGGCCGACGACGCCGCGGCCTGCGCCACGGCCAGGCCGCGCGGCAGAAGAATCCACAGCTGGCCGCGCTCCTTCATGCGGCGCGCGTTGGTCGCGGCCTGCTGTCCGTTGCCGAAGAAGTAGTCGGCCCGCACCGCGCCGCGGATGGCACCGCCGGTGTCTTGCGCGATGGTCAGGCGCTGCATCGGCGCGCCGCTGCCGGGCGTGCGGGTCGAGACGAACACCGGGTAGCCCAGCGGCGTGCTGCGCGGATCGACCGCGATCGAACGCCCCGCCGACAGCGGCACGCCGAAGGCCCCCACCGGCCCGCCGACCGGCGAGGCGGCTTCCTTGAAGAACACATAGCTCGGGTCCTTGATGCCCGAGCCCGACACCGCGCCCGCCGCGTGCCGACCCGGCACCACGACCGCGCCGCTGCTCGCCGGCCGCACCAGCGTGAAGCCGCGCGTGCGGATGGTGCCGGGCGCGACGGCGCCGGTGTCGTCGTCGTCATCGCCGTCGTCCAGCTGCAGCTCGATGGACGAGCCGCGCACCTTGACCGCGCTGCGCGGCTTGCCGTTGGCGGCCTGCGCGAGCGTGGGGCGGAAGGGCTGGCCGTTCTGCTCGGCGTAGGCCACGCGGATGATCTCGCCGCTGGCCAGCTTGATGCGGCCCGAGCCCTGGATCTGCATTTCGTACAGCGCGGTGGCGCTGCTCACGAAGGCCAGCACCTTGGCGTTGGGCGCGCCCTTGGTCTCGATCTCTTCGCGCGTGTAGTACGGCAGCAGCTGCTTGCCCTCGACCCGCAGGCGCACCTTGCGGTCGATGGTGTCGCGCGAGATGCCCGAGAGGTCGAGCGCATACAGGCCCGGCGCGCCCATGTCGCGCGTGCTCAGGCCGGTCTGCACCACCACGTTGCGCCCTTCGACCCGGGCCGCCACCGTGCCGTTGCCCGCGGGCAGCTTGCGCGCATCGGCGAACAGCATGTCGTCGGGCTGGCCGTACACCGGGTAGATGAACGGCGCGGCGTACTGGCGGCTGCCCGCGATCTCGGGCTCGAAGTAGCCGGTGACCACGCCGTCGGGCCGGCGGTCGTCGTCGCGGATCTGGTAGGCCGAAAAGCCGTTCTCGAAGAAGCCGCGGATCGCGGTGTTGTTCTTGCCGTCGACCTTCTGGGCCCTGTCGCACACCTCCTTCCATTCGGCGCCGCGCGCGGTCAGCACCTTGCAGCTGCCGAGAAAGGCGGGCCAGCTTTCGGAGAAATCGTCGCGCGACCAGCCCGGCACCGCGTCGAAGCTGACCGAGGTGTAGGTAGCCAGTTGCGTCGAGAAGGTGCGCGCCTGGCCCGCCACGCTGGCCCCCGTGGGCGGCGGCCGCGAGGCGGCCGATGTGTCGGGGGCGGTGGCGCCGGTGTCGGGGGTCGTCGATGCCGGCGGTGGCGCGGCGCAACCCGCCAGCGAAGCGACGGCGGCGGCGACGGCCCAGCGAAGCAGTGCGGGTGTGAAGCGCGGCGGCTGTGAGGTGGTGTGCATGAAGGTCTCCTTGTCCGAGAAGCGGCGGCCCGTGGGGCCAACGCTCTACAGACGATTACTTCTCGACGATTTTGAAATTCGCGACGCCATAGACGTCGTTGCATGGCGCGCCGCCGGTCGGGCACACCGGCTTGCCCAGCAACGGCGACGGCCCGTTGCCGCGCGTGGCCTCGAGCGCGGCCAGCACCGGCAGCGGAAACACCGGGAACACGCCGTCGTTCTGCACGCCCGCCGCGCTGAAGTCGCGCTCGTGCTCGCTCACGAGCACCGCGAACTGGTCGGTGCCCGCGGGCCCGCCCGCGTCCATCGGCCACGACGCACGCGGCAGCGAGAGCGTGCCGCCGGCGGTGATCTTGTTGTACTTGTCGAGCAGGTTCGGGAACAGCAGGAACATCTCGCCGCCGCTGGACAGCAGGAAGACATAGACGAAGCCCTCGCGCTTGCTGCGGACCTCGAAGGCGAGCCGGTCCTTGCCGACGGCGACTTCGGCCTTCTTCGGCGCGGCCGAAACGTCGAAGCCTGCTGCTGCGCCGGCTGCGAGCGATTGCAGCGAATCGGTGGGCGTGCGTGGTGCCGGTGGGGGCGGTGGTGCAGGCGGTGCGGGGGGTGGTGCCGGAGGGGCTTCGGCGACCTTGACGTCGGGGGTGGGTGGTGGCGTGGGCGTCGTGCTCTGCTTGCCGCTGCTGCCACCACCACTGCTGTTGTTGCTGCTCACGTCGCCAGCCGGCGTACGGCCCTGCAGCCACCACCAGCCGCCACCCGCCACGACTGCGGCGATGGCGACCGAGGCGAGTGCGATCACGGTCTTGCTCTTGCCTGTGCCGTTGTTGTTCTTGCCGTCTTCAGAAATGGGCGCCGGTGGCGATGCCTTGCCGCTGCTGGTCTTGTTCTTGTTGCCGGTGCTGCCGCTGGCGATGACCGTGGCCGCATCGGCATTGTTGTTGCCGCCTGCATTGCTGCTGCGCGCCCCCGAAGGCGGCTGCGTGCGCGGCGTGGGCGCGATGCTGTGGCCCACGTCGAGGTCGAGCGCGGCGCGCAGCTCGGCCATCGACTGCGGCCGCTGCTCGGGCCGCACGCCCAGGCCCGCGTCGATCGCCTGCAGCAGCCGCAGGCTGTAGCGCTGGCGCAGGATGTCGTTGCCCGCCAGCGGCACGTAGCTGTCGGACAGCAGCCGCGCCACCGACGGCGGCGGCGCGCGGCCGCACACCGCCACGTGCATCACGGCCGCGAGCGCGTACACGTCGGTCCACGCGCCCTGGGACATGTCGGGCATCTCGGCGTACTGCTCGATGGGCGCATAGCCCGGCTTGAGGATGACGGTGATCGCCTGCGTCTTGTCGGTGATCACGCGGCGCGCGGCACCGAAGTCGAGCACCACCGGACGGCCCGAGCCTTCGAGCAGGATGATGTTGTCGGGCGCGATGTCGCGGTGGTAGCAATGGGCGTGGTGCATCACGGCCAGCGCCTGCGTGACGCCATCCATGATGCGGATGAGCCAGGCCTCGTCGACGCCTGCCGGAATGGCGACCAGCGCCTCTCGCAGCGTATCGCCCTTGTAGAAGGGCATGACCATGTAGGTGGTGCCCTTTTCCTGCCAGAAGCGGTAGACCTTGAGGAGCGACGGGTGGTCGAACTGGGCGAGCAGGCGGGCTTCGTTGATGAAGCTGCGCATGCCGAGGTCGAAGGTTTCCCTGTGGCGCTCGGACAGGGGGACTACGGTGCCGTCCTGCTGTCTTGTCGACAGCGAGGTTGGCAGGTACTCCTTGATGGCGACCACGCGTTCGAGGGTGTGGTCCCAGGCTTCGTAGACGACGCCGAAGCCGCCCTGGCCTATGACTCTGGTGATTTCGAACTCTGCGAGGCGGCTGCCTACGGGGAGGAGGCCGGCTTCGTGGCTGCCTGTGGCTGGGTTTGTGACTGGTACTGCGGGGCCTGTTCCGGACGGGCTGATGGTGGAGCCGGCTGTGATGACGGTTGCTGATGAGTCGCCGCTGCCTGTTGGCGGCTGGGCGGGTCTTGAGACGACGCGTGTGCGGTCGTCTTCTGGTTGCGGTTTTTCTGGGGAGTCGGTCATTGACTGGCTCCTGGTTGTTGAATGCCTTCGGGGTTGTTTTTGCTGAGGCTGAGGGGTTGCTTCGCGAGGCCGGGGGTTCGCGCTTCTTGCGAAGGGCGGAGGCCGGGTCTCGCCCCGGCGGGCGACCTACTTTTCTTTGCTTCGCCAAAGAAACGTAGGCAAAAGAAAGGCGACCCCACTGTCTGCGACCCCTGCGCTGCGCTACGGGGCAACCTGCGGTGCTCACGTTTCGCGGGGTCTCGCCCAAACTCGCTTCGCTCAAACAAGGGCGAGCCCTGATCCGCGAAACGCTCCGCTCCTCGGCGCAGCCAGAGGGGCTTGGATACCGAACGCGCCATCGCTTCGCTCGGCTCGGGCTCCCTCTCCCCAAGGGGAGAGGGAGCCGGACCCCAAGCCGAGCGAAGCGAAGGCTCGAACGAAACCCAAGGCCGAGCGCAGCGATGGCCCGAAGGCTTCCCCTCCCCTCTGGCTGCGCCGAGGAGCGGAGCGTTTCGCGGATCAGGGCTCGCAGCTGTTTGAGCGAAGCGAGTTCTGCGAGACCCCGCGAAACGTGAGCACCGCAGGTTGCCCGTAGCGAAGCGGAGGGTCGCAGACAGCGGGGTCGCCTTTTCTTTGCTTACTTTCTTTTGGCGAAGCAAAAGAAAGTGAGTCGCCCGCCGGGGCGAGACCCGGCCTCGGGAAAGAAAACGAATAGCGCGTTTCATCCCTCGCCCCCAAGAAGAAACAGCGCCTCGAACTCCCCATCCCGAGGCAACCCAGCAACCGCCATCCGAACTCCGCCTTCAACAGCCGGGTCCCCCATCCACAACGAAATCCCTTCCCCAGGCAACTCAAGCGATGCACCCACACCAGTCGCAGCAACAGCAGAAGCAACAACAAACAACCGCTCCAGCACAGCATCAAACCGCAGCGCATCCAGATCCCCATCGAGCCCTTCCAACGCAGCCTGCGTCCCCAGCCCCCACCACCGCAACGCAACACCCAACGCATCCCCTTCCAGCCGATCCGCCAACCCGTCCTCCAGCTCCACAGCCAGCGTGAACGGAAAGTACCGCCCCACCCCATCAACAGAAGGCATCAACACCCCAATCCACCGCCGCTCCCCCGCCACCCGCGCCCCCAGCGCAAAGCACCAGATCGGCGCCTCAAGGTAATGCGAGGTCCAGTCCGCATGCCGGTCCCGCAGCCGCGCCAACCCACGCTGCAGCCACAGGTCCCACACCGCACGAAACGACTCAGGCAAGCGCCGGTGCGCAAAGTCCCCCATGCCCGGCAACTTGCCGAACCACCCCGGCAACTCGGCCGATGCAAAGACGGAAGGCGTCACGACGTTCACAACCCCTCCGGGCAGGAAAACTCCCGCAGCTCGCGCAGCCGGATCGGATGCTGCACGCTGTTCGTCGTCACTTCGAAACGCGTCTTGCGCCCGCCGACTTGGAAGGTCATGAAGAACTTCTCGGGCGCGTCGCCCGCTTCGAGCTGCCCATCGTCGAGCGCACGGAACAGCGCCCACGGCCCATCGACCGCCGAGCCCGAACTGCCGGTGGTCGAAGGCGGGCTCACCTGGATACGCACCTGGTTGCTGCCCTTCGGCCCCGGCCACTGCACGGCCATCGGCACCACGGGGCCGTGCGCGTACTTCACGAGCTGGCCATCGACGTCGAGGATGAACTGGGTGATGCTCGCGTCCATCTCCACCGGCTTGAAGTCCATCCGCATCGACGGGCTACGGCCGCCGGCGCGAAAGAAGATGTCCTTGATGCGCGCAGCGCGCTCGAACTGCGCCAGCGCCTGCGTGGTGATGGCGCCGCGTTCGGCCACGGGCTTGTAGCGCCACGGCCGCGTGCTGGTGTCGACCAGCGCGGCCAGCCGCTTCTGGAAGAAGTCGTCCATCAGGCCGCCAGGGCCGAACATCTGGCCGAAGTCTTCGGGCAGCACGTCGCGCTTGCTGCTTGGCACGAAGGGGTAGCGGCCCGCAATGGCACGCGCGCAGAACTCGGCCACCGGGCGCAGATCCTGGCTCAGGTTGCCGCGCTCGGCCACCTGGGCTTGCGCGGCGCCCGACTGGCTCAAGTTCTCGACCATGGTGCGAACAGGCTCCGGCAGGCGACCCGCGTCGGACTTGAGCTTGCCAGCCACATCGCCGGGTGGCGGCGAGGTGCGGCCCTTGACCGCCGTGTCGACGGCGTTGAGGTACACGTACACCTCGTTGAAGAGCTTCAGTGCATCGTCGATGGGCGCGGGCTGGTTGGGGCCGCCGGCAGTCACGAGGCGGCGCAGCGGCTCGAAGCGGTCGTCGACGATGCTCTCTATGCGCTTGCCCGGCGCCACCTGCTTGCCGGGGTCGCCGCCGAACAGGTCTTCCAGGCCCTTGCGCGTGTTGCGCACGGTCTCGGTGGCCTTGCTGACCACGTCCTTGCCGGCGTCGCCCTGCGGGATCAGCGTGGTCTCTTTCACCACCGCGCGCAAAAAGTTGGCCAGCGGCGAGTCGACGCCCGAGAGGATGCGCGCGGTCTCGATGTTCTTCTCCAGCCCGTTGGCGCGAATCAGGCGCACGTCGGCGAGCAGTGCCTCCCACTGCTTGACGTACTCCTCCAGGTAGAGGCGACGCACGCGGTCGGTCAGCGCGCCGAGCGCGGCCACGTCGCGCAGGCGGTCGGCGGTGCCCTTGTCCTGACCGAGCACCCACGGGTCTTCGGCTGCCAGCAGGCCGGTGAGCACGGTCACCTCGCTCTGGAAGCGCTTGTGATAACCGTCGTAGGTGAACATGCCGGGCACGCCGTCGGTCAGCGGCTTGCCGCTGATGCGCTCGAACACCAGCGGCCCCGAAGGCCCGGTGGCGGTGGCGACGCTGAAGGCCGGAATGTCCTTGGTGGCGCGCTGGCGCTTGAGGCGGCTGAACACGCGCTGCTCCAGCGGATAGCTCGCAAGCACCGCGCGCACGCTGCGCACCAGGTTCTCGTCCATCTTCAGCGGCGAGCGCGGCGGGCCTTGCGCGATGAGCACGTCGAGCTGGTCTTCGAGCGCCTTGCGCTGGTCTTCGGGAATGCCGCGGTCCAGGCTGCGGGCCCAGTCGAGCGTGACCCAGGCCTTGAACGCCTCGGCATCGAAGTGCTCGGGCTGGTAGAGCATCAGGTAGCTCTTGAGCGCCTCGTAGGTGTACTCGAGGTTGTCTTTCTGCGCGGTGCGCAGCTGGTCTTCGATGCGCTTGGCGATCTGCGGCAGGAAGGCGTCGTTCAGCGCGCGCTGGTGCGTGAGCCTGGCGGCCGCATCGAGCTTGTCGCCCTGATAGAGCCCCAGCGTCATCGACAGCGGCTCGTCGCCCTGGTGGTTGTCGGGCGTCTTCCAGATGTCGCGCAGGCCCTGCAGCACGGGCGCGACCTCGACCAGGTTCTGCACGCTCGCCGGCAGCGCGGCCAGCGTCTGCTGCGCGGGCGCGACGCGGGCCTCGACCGACTTCAGGTAGTTCATGTTCTGCAGCGTGCTGTAGCCCCAGGCCGCGAGCAGGCCGACGGTGACGAGCGTCATCGCGGTGACGCCGATCACGCGCAGCGTGTGGCGGCGGCGCTCCAGCTTCACGTCGGCACCGGCCAGGCGCTGCTCGGGGAACACCACGTCGCGCAGCAGCGAGGTCAGGAAGTAGCTGCGCCCGCTGCTCTTTTGCGGCGCGAGCATCGCGCGCTCGATGCCGAAGCTGCGCGACAGGCTGCCCATCACGCGATCGATCGGGCTGCCTTCCTGCGTGCCGCTGGTGAAGTACACGCCGCGCACCCACGGCGGCTGCGCAAAGCGCGAGCCGGTGAACACCTGGTCGAGCAGGTCGGACAACAGCGAGCCGATGGAGCCGAACTGCGCCGGAAAACCGAAGATCGCCGCGCGGCGCGTGCCATCGGTCTCGCGCTGCATGCGCGCGATGAGCCCGTCGTTCACGCGGTTGTGCAGCAACGCGAACTCGCGCTGGAAGGCGGCCGACAGGCCCTTCTCGTCGACCTGCACGCCTTCTTCGGGCGGCTGCGTGAAGCCGAAGACCTGTGCGCGCTGTTCCTTGCCAAGGTCGTCGAAGTAGTCGGTGAAGCCGTACAGCAGGTCGCTCTTGGTGACGAGCACGTACACCGGCAGGCGCGTCGTGAGCTTGTTGTCGAGTTCGAGCAGGCGCGCGCGGATCGAGGCCGCGAGCTGCGTGCGTGCCTCGGGGCCCTGGCTCAACAGGTCGGCCACGCTGACCGTGAGAAACACGCCGTTCAGCGGACGGCGCGGACGCGCCTTCTTCAGCAGGCCGAGGAAGCCTTCCCACGCGCTCTTGTCTTCCGACTGATGGCTGTCCTGCGTGGTGTAGCGGCCGGCGGTGTCGATGAGCACGGCCTCGTCGGTGAACCACCAATCGCAGTTGCGCGTGCCACCCACGCCGCGAATGGCGCCGGGGCCGAACTTCTCGGCCAGCGGAAAGCTCAGGCCCGAGTTGACCAGCGCCGTGGTCTTGCCCGCGCCCGGCGCGCCGATGAACACGTACCACGGCAGGTCGTACAGGTAACTGCCGCCCGAGATCGACATCCAGTCGCGCCAGCCGGGCTTCTTGCCGGCGGCATGCAGGCGCATCTGCTTGAGCGTGGCGACGGCTTCGCTGAAGCGCGTGTCGAGGATCTTCTGCTCGCCGTTGACCGGTGCATCGGTCTTGGCGGCGGGCGCCTTCATGAGCCCATCGGTCAGGTGCTGGCTCGCGCGGCGCGCGCGCCAACGGCGGTACAGCGCGCGCAGCACCACGATCAGCACGATCACGCCGATGACGACGGCGCGCGTGGTCTCGCTTTCGAGCGGCGCCAATGTGCCGATCTTCACCAGCGGGCCGATCCACCAGATCAGCAGCGCGACGACGAGCAGCGCCAGCAGGGTCAGCAGCAGCGGGCTGAACAGGAAGCCGAAGATTTTCTTGATCATTTCGTTGCTCCGGGGACGGGAGCAGCCGGGGATGGCGACGACGACGAAGCCGCTGCAGCGGTGCGGTCGGGCTCGGTCAGCAGCACGATGTCGACGCGGCGGTTGCGCGCGCGGTTGGCCGGCGTGTCGTTGGGCGCGACTGGCTCGGCATCGGCCTTGCCGTCGGAGCGCATGCGTGCCGGATCGACCAGCGTGGTCAGCGCACCCTTCACCGCATCGGCGCGCGCGGCCGACAGGTGCCAGTTCGACGGATAGCGCAGCGAGCGGATCGGCTGGTTGTCGGAGTGGCCGGTGATGAGCACGTCGCCCTTCACCTCGGCCAGTGCCTGGCCGATGCGACGCAGCACCGGCAATGAAGACGCCATCGGCTCGGCGCTGCCGGAGCCGAAGAAGGAATCGCCGCGCAGGCGCACCACGCTGCGGTCGGCCTCGTCGGTCACCGTCACCAGGCCCTGCTTGATCTCGGGTTCGAGAAAACGCGCGAGCCGCGGCGACTTGGCCGGCGCAGCCGGTGGCGCGATCTGCAGGTTGGGCACGCGCAGGCCGGACACCGCCGAGTAGGTCGTGTCGGAGCGGTAGTTGAGCGTGAGCCGCAGGCCGAACCACGCAAGTGCGAGCAGCAGCGCAAAGCCTGCCGCGAACACCCACAGCGGCAGCGACTCGCGCAGCCGCACCGTGCCCGCGCCCTGCCCGCGCCAGTGCGGCGAGAGTTCGGCTTCGAGCGGCGGGCGGTCCTTGGCGATCAGGTCGGCCAGGCGCTGGCGCACCGAGTCGAGCTGCGCGCGGCCGTTGTCGACCACGCGGTAGCGGCCCTCGAAGCCGAGCGCGAGCACGCTGTAGATCAGCTCCAGCAACTGGCGGTGCGTGGGCACGTCCTGCGCGAGCTTGGCCAGCAGCTGGAACACTTTTTCGCCGCCCCAGGTCTCGTTGTGGAACTGCACCAGCAGGCTCTGCTTGTTCCATCCGGCCTGCACGCCCCAGGGCGTGTTGGCCACGGCCTCATCGAGCGCGGTGCACAGCACGTAGCGCGCGGCCAGCACCGACTCGTTGCTCACGCCCGCGCGGCGCGCGCCGGCATCGAACTGGTTGACGGCATCGGCGGTGGATGCGCGCAGCGCCGGCACGTTCGGCGGCTGCGCAAGGTTGCGCAGCTTGCCGATCAGTACCAGCAGCTTGCCCGCGGCCGACACGAGCGGATTGAGCAGGCCCAGCTCACCGACCTCCGCCGCCGGTGTCGGATCAGGGCCGCCAAAGAACGGCGCGGGCGCAGGCGCGGGTGGCGTGCCACCCGGCGTGCGCGGCTTGGGCTTGATGACCGTGCGCTCCGACTCGAAGGCGGCAAAGGGGTCCGGAGGTGTGCTGCTCATGATGGTGTTCCGTTTCCGTCAGCCCATGGGGCTAGGAACGAATGGCCCAGAACGCGAGGTCGAGGCCCGGGAAGTCGCCGGCGATGTGCATCGCGATGCCGCCCGACTGTTCGAGCTGCCGCCACAGGTCGCTGTTGCGCGTTTCGAGTTCGAAGTAGTTGGCGCCCGCGTGGAAGGGAATCTGCCGCGGCGCGACCGGCATCGGCGTCAGCGTGACGCCGGGCAGCGCGAGGTTCACGAGGTCGCGGATGCGCTCGACCGGGCCGATCTTCACTTGCGTGGGGAAGCGCGCGCGCAAGGCTTCGCTCGGCATGTGCGCGTTCACGGCCAGCACGAAGGTCGCGTTGCGCTGCAGCTCCACGTCGGTCACCACCGCCACGCGCACGCCGTGCTTGCGGTCGTGCAGTTCGATGCGGATGGCCGACTGCTCGAACACCATCGACAGGCTGCGGCGCAGGTCGTCCATGACCGGGCGGAAGCTCAGCGCCAGGTCGTCGTGGATGTAGGGGCCGAAGCGCGCCACGCGGCGCGAATCGCGAAAGCTCGCCAGGTCGCCGGCCAGCCCGAGCGCATGCTCGAAGAAGTGTTGCGGATGCAGCAGCGCGGTCTTGGCCAGGTGCGCAAAGATGGCCTCGTTGCGATTGACCGCCTGCAGCAGCATGAAGTCGGCGATCTCGGCCACGCCGCCGGTGCCACCCTGCGTCATGCGGCCCGCGAGCGCTTCGCCGCGCTGGCGCAGCAGGCCCAGCAGTTCGTCGAGCCACGCGCGGATGACGGCGTGCCCCGCCACGTCGAGCAGCGGCGGCAGCATGCCGCGTTCGAGCTGCACCTGGTTGTCGACGCGTCGCTCGACCACGCGCGCCACGCCCAGCGTGGTCCAGGCGTCGGTGGCTTCGCTGGCGCGCATCAGGCGCGTGTGGAGCTGGCCCAGTTGCAGCATCGCCGTGCGTTCGCCGGCGGTGTTGGAGTCGGGCACTTCGGATTCGAGCACGCGGTGGCGCACCAGCTCTTCGTAGTCTTCCGCATCGGCTTCACGCGCACCGGCACGGCGCAACGGCAGCGCCAGCACCACGGCTTCGTCGCGCATGGTGGAAGGAATGTCGATGGGCTCGGGCAGCGGATCGACCGCCGGCATGTCGAACACCGTACCGTCGCCGAACACGCCGACCGCGCGCACCAGCGCGAGCTTGCCCAGCGTGAGCGCGGCCGCGTCGATCTCCAGCTCGGCAAAACCCCAGGCGTAGGGGGTGGTCGTGCGCAGCAGCACATGCCGGGCATGGTCGGCATGGCGCTCGCTTTGCTGCAGGTGCTGAGGCTGCAACAGCATCCCCTCGCTCCAGACCACTTTTGTTCGCCAACTCATCCGCACTCCGTCAACGGCAAGGGTGCCTGAAAGAAACACGAAGTTTCCGGCGCGGACGGCGGATGGCAAATCCGCCTAATGGTCTAGACGGAGGGGTTTGGAGGTACGGCGAAGGGAGTAGACGGAAGCGCTCAGCGCGCGGCGCCCGACGAGGCGCGCAAGGTCTCGACCTGCTGCGCGTAGGTCTTCTCGATGCGTTGCAGCCGCTGCTCGCGCGCCGCCTCGTTGACCCACGACGCGGCCATGGCGCGCTGCTTGCCGAGCTGGTATTCGAGCTTCGCCTCGGGCAGCAGGGCGCTGTCGTCGGCCACGGCGTAGCCGTAGGCGGCGCGCAAGGTTTCCAGCACCTTGCGTTCGGCATCCGCGCGCGCGCCCTTGCCTTTGCCGTAGCCGGTCAGGAAGCCTTGCAGCCGCGCCTGGAATTCGGGCGGGTAGTCGCGGCGCACGACCATCGGGGCGCCGGGGGGCGGCTCGGATTCCCACACCACCTGCAGCCGCTCGGCCTCGATCGGAAACTGCTGCCTGAAGCGCTCGAAGTCGGTGGTGTTGTTGGTTGCCACGTCGGCATCGCCATTGGCGACGGCGAGCGCGGTGGCCTGGTGGGTGCCGACGAACTCGCTGCGAAAGCGCGTTTCCATCTCGATGCTGTGCGGCAGGAAGAGCTGGCTCTGCGGCACGATGAAGCCTGTCACGGAGCGGCTGTCGCCGCGCGCAAGGCGCCAGTGCTCGGGCTGGGCGAGCATGGCGTCGAGGGTGTTGAAGGGGGCGGCCTTGCGCATCAGCAGCACGGCGCGGTGCTCGGGCATGCCGGGGCGCCGCGCGATCTGCGCAACCACCTTCATGCGCCGCTGCATCACGGCGTCGAGCGCCATCTTGGCGGAGAGAAAGGCCATGTCGATCTCGTCGCGGCCGATGGCGCGGTCCAGCTCTTCGTACGAAGGCACGGAATACGCATCGACCGGCATGCCGATGGCACGGCTCATGTCGGCCATGAGCGGCGTCCACAGCGCGCGCGATTCGACGGTGCCACCTAACGGGAGCACGCCGAAGCGGATCGACTTGATGACTGCGGGGGGTGTGCTCTTCTCCGACGCTACGGCATTGACGGCTTGCGCAAGGGCAAGGGAAGGCAGGGCCGTCGCAGCGATGAAGCTGCTGAAGACCAGTACCGCTATCAGAAGCTGGGGTCGGAGGGGCATGTCAGGTGCCTTGCCGCTTTTTTTGTGAGGGGTCGTTCAGGGCGCGTGCACAGGACACCGGGTACTCCCCTCCGCGAATGTCCCCCGGGGCTGCGCCCCTCCTCCTTTATTTCGCTGCGGGGAGCACCCGATGCCCTGTGCACAAGAGACGCTGCCGTTGTGCTCGCCGATCAATGACCACTCTGAACGACGCCCACGCTGGCGGGGTGCCTTGCGCAGCGAAATAAAGGAGGAGGCCGCAGGCCGGGGGACATTCGCGGAGCAAGGCACCCCGTCGGCGTGAGCGCGCCCTGAACGGCAGCGCCCGAAAGAACGCATTCCAGACACCGCGCAACGAACAAAAAAACCGCGTTTCATCTCATCAAGGCGAAACGTCTTTCAGCACACCGACCTGCTCGGCATAGCTGCTGTCGATGCGCTGCAGGCGCGCCTCGCGCGCGGCGTCGTTCACCCACTGCGCCGTCATGGCGTTCTGCCTGGCGAGCTGGTAGGCCAGCTTGGCTGCGGGCTGCAGCGAGCTGTTGTCGGCCGCCACGAAACCGGCCAGGTCGTGCAGCGACTTGAGCACCAGCCGCTCGGCATCGCCGCGTGGTCCCTTGGCACGGCCGTAGTTGACCAGGAAGGTCTGCACGCGCGTGCGCAGTTCGGGCGGGTACTCGCGCCGCACCACGATCTGCGCATGCGGAATGAGGTCCGACTCCCACAGCACCTGCAGCCGCTGCGTCTCGGCCGGAAAGCGCAGCTTGAAGCGCTCGAAGTCGGCCGAGTTGTTGGTGGCCACGTCCGCCTCGTTGTTGGCCACGGCCAATGCGTTGGTCTGGTGGGTGCCGACGATCTCGCTCAAAAAGCGCGTTTCCATCGCGATGTGGTTCGGCAAGAAGAACTGCAGCTGCGGCACGATGAAGCCCGACACCGACTGCTTTTCGCCGCGCGCGATGCGCCAGCGCTCGGGCTGCTCGAGCAGGTCTTTCAGCGTGTTGAAGGGCGGCGTCTTGCGCGACAGCAGCAGCGCGCGGTAGCCGGGCAGGCCGTCGTGCCGCACGACCTGCGCCACCACCTTCATGCGGCGCTGGGTCACGGCGTCGAGCGCCATCTTTCCCGAGAGGAAGGCCATGTCGACCTCGTCGCGCTGGATGGCCTGCTCCAGCGCCTCGTACGAGTTGACCGACAGCACGCTCACCGGCCGGTTGATGGCGCGGCTGAGTTCGGCCAGCAGCGGGTCCCAGTCGCTGCGCGACTCGAAGGCACCGCCGAGCGGCAGGATGCCGAAGCGCACCGGCGCCTGCGACGACGGGCTGCTGCTGCCGGCCTGAGCCGCAGCCACCAGCGGCAGCGCCATGAGCAAGCCCAGCGCCGCCGCACGAAGGGCGCCCGGAACACCGGCGAATCGACGCAAGAAAACCTGCATTTTTGGACCGGAAGACATAGGGCCGCTGTGGACCAGCGGGTCTAACATGGGCTACGCGGACGCCATTAAATAGCAAATGCAGACATTCTTTGTGATGTTTTTCCTGTCTTCCATGTTCGGGGCGGGGCTCATAAGCTCGGCCTCCATGCGCCCTCCGTCGCCATGAACTGGAACTTCCGCGTCCTCCGTGGGCTTGCGCGCATGACTTTCGCGCAGCAGCTGATCCTGCTGGCGCTGGTGCCTGCCACGCTGGCCACGCTGGCGGCCATTGCCGTGCTGACGCGGCAGCACCTGGGCAACCTCACCGAGCTGATGCGCGCCAATGCGCAGACGGTGGCGATGCAGGTGGCCACGGTGGCGCAGGCGCCGCTGGCGCGCATGGACCGGCGCGCGCTGCAGCGCAGCGCGCAGTCGGGCACCTACCAGCCGCATGTGCAGCAGGTGCAGATCTGGACGGAAGACGGCGAGATCGTCGCCAACTCCGAAACCGTCGACCGCGCGCGCGGCCAGGGCCTGCAGGTGGTGGTGCCCATCGTCGGCGAGGACGGCCACCACAACGGCAAGGTGATGGTCGAGATCAGCCTGGGCGCGGTGCAGAGCGCGCGGCGCTCGGTCTGGCTCAACGTGGCGCTGGTGCTGGCGATCAGCCTGCTGGGCGTGGGGTTGGCGGGCTGGTGGGCGGCGCGGCGCATCAGCGAGCCGATCCGTGCGCTCGGCAAGGCGGTCGACCGCCTCGGCGCGGGCGAAGACGCGAGCGTGGCGATCGAGGGCACGTCCGAGGTACGGCACCTGCAGCACGGCTTCAACCAGGCGGCGCGCGCGCTCGCCGAAAGCCACCGCCTGCTGCAAAGCCGCATCGCCGAAGCCACGGCCGAACTGGCACGCAAGAACGCACAGCTCGAAGTGGCGAGCCAGGCCAAGACGCGCCTGCTGGCCGCCGCCAGCCACGACCTGCGCCAGCCGCTGCACGCGCTCACGCTGTTCTCCGACGGGCTGGCCAACGGCGAGACCGATCCGGTGAAGCTGCAGCGCATCGGCCACATCCGCGAGTGCGTGGATTCGCTCGACCGGCTGTTCTCGGAACTGCTCAACCTGTCGCAGCTCGACGCCGGCGTGCTGCAGCCGCAGTGGACCGACTTTCCGCTCGACCGCCTGTTCGACGAGATCAGCCGCAACTTCCGCCCGGTGGCCGAGCAGCAGGGCCTGCGGCTGGTGGTGCGCAAGACCGAGGTGTGGGTGCGCTGCGACTACGTGATGCTCTCGCGCATCCTCAACAACCTGGTGTCGAACTCGCTGCGCCACACCATCGAGGGCGGCGTGCTGATCGGCGCACGGCGGCGCGGCAAGGGCGTGCGCATCGACGTGCTCGACACCGGCGTGGGCATTGCGCTGCAGCATCAGGCGCGGGTGTTCGAAGAGTTCTACCAGGTGGAACCCACCGGCCGGCAGGCGGCACGCGGCGCGCGCGGCATGGGGCTGGGCCTGGCCACGGTGCAGCGGCTGGCCGAGCTGCTGAACACGCGCGTCGACCTCAGCTCCAGGCTGCACAAGGGCACCTGCGTGCGGGTGCTGGTGCGCTCGGCGCCGGCCGCGCTGCCGCCCCCGGCCAGCTCGCCCCTGGTCACCGGCCTGGAGGACGAAGCCAGCCTTGCGAACGTGCGCATCCTGGTGATCGACGACGAGCGCACCATCCTCGAAGGCCTGACGGTGGTGCTCGCCAACTGGGGCGCCGAAGTGCTGGCCGCGCAGACCCGCGCCGAGGCGCTGGCGCTGGCCGACACCTGGGAGCAGCCGCCCGACGTGGTGGTGAGCGACCTGCTGCTGCAGGGCGGCGACAACGGCCTCGATGTGATCACCGCGCTGGAGCGCCATCCGCGCGGCATCGGCCCCGGCACTGCGCGCCTGCTGGTGACCGGCGAGACCAAGCCCGATCGCCTGCGCGAAGTGGCCAGCGCGGGCATCACCGTGCTTTACAAGCCGGTGTCGCCGCGCGTGCTGCGCCAGGCCATCCAGACGCAGCGCGCCGCAGCACTGCAGACAGCGGCCGAGGTAGGTGCGTAGGTAGTCCATCGGACATAGGCCGAGCGGCCGCCGGGCTGTGTATTTCGTCACGCGGGCAGGCCCTTGCGAGGGCTGACATAAGCCCTCCGCCTTATCGCGCAAAGGGGGGGCCGTCCTTACATTGGATCATTGCCCCTTGCTGCGGAAGCAGTCCATGTTTGTTGCCGTGAATCCTCTTTTCTTGCGCGTCGCCGGATGCGCGCGCCCCGCCGTCCGCGCCCTGTTGGCCCTGGGCGTGGCGCTGGCCGGTGGCGCCGCCTCGGCCACCAGCCTCACGGTGCTGATGGGCGACGACAGCGCGGCGGCGTCCGAATTCGTGCAGCAGCTTCGCGCGGACCAGGAGCCCGGCGGCCGCTTCGAGCTGGTGCGCCTGGCGCCCGGCGGCGTCGATCCGCAACTGGCCGCCGATACCGCCGGCGCCGGTGCCGGCGCCGAGCCCGAGCGCGCGGCCA
>NZ_JBIGLT010000028.1:0-851 GCF_043658315.1 Variovorax sp. VaC1
GACACTTCGCAGAGAACATCTCCATGTGGATATTCGCCCTCACGGCGGGACTCTTCATGTATGTGGCTCTGGTGGATATGGTGAGTCAGCGTTTCAACTCGTGCACCCGAACAACAATAAAGCTGCATGACAGGAAGTAACACTTCAGAAATGTGTCTTTAAGGGTCAATGAGGTTTATTGTGTCCATGTGGTTTAGTTTAAATTTAAAGGGTTAAAATGTGAAAATAAACGTATGAATAACTTGCACACATTCTTTTTTTGTGGACCCAGCATCAAATTTCTGCTTTTAATCCATTTAGAGAGAATATATTAGAGGATTATGGCAAAAATGTCTAAGTGGTGTAACCATAAAAACTTTGTACCAAATAATTCAACTTGCTTAAAAACAGTAAATTGTCAATAAAACACCATATCAACTAGTTTGGCATGATCTTACATTATAACTTTATATTAAATAAAGGTAATGGAATACAATTGTTCTAAATATTACATTTACTCTGGTAACCATGGAGATCAGGAAACATTTACATGTTTTAAATGAAGTCATTATTAGTATAAGTCCACTTAAATACACTGTAGGTGATAAAATATGTAATATTTATCATTCTTTTGTGGTTACACCATTTGACATTTTCAGGAGCATTCAGTCTTACTTTTGGTAAAAAATGGTGCAAATGTCATTTCAAATGATATAAAACCAACAAAAATACTAAATGTACATTTTAACAAACCTGATGCTGCTTTTAAAACTAGTTTAACTGATTTATGAATTCATCATCTTACCAACACTTATTATTACTGAGCCTGTAATACTAACATCAGCCACAGGAGGACAGACCTGTACAGCTAC
>NZ_JBIGLT010000029.1:0-850 GCF_043658315.1 Variovorax sp. VaC1
GCCGGCAGCCTGACCTCCACCAGCATCAGCACGACCTCTCTCACCGCAGGTACCGTGTCGGCAGGCAGCGTCAGCGCCACGAACGTCTCGGCCACCAACGGCACGATCAACAACCTGGCCACGACCAGCATCACTGCCGCCAACGCCACGATCAACACGCTGAGTTCGACCAGCATCACCGCAAACACGGTGAGCGCGGGCAACGTGACCACTGGCAACCTCTCGTCGGGCAACGGCACGATCCAGTCGCTGTCGTCGGTCAACATCGTGGCGACCGGCGTCACCGCGACCAATGTGCAGGCGACCAACGTCGATGCCACCAGCGTCGTCACGACCAACCTGACGTCGAACACCGGCAGCATCTCCACGCTCACGTCCACCAACGTCAGCACCACCAACGTGACGGCCAGCAACGGCACGATCAATACGTTGAGCTCGACCAACGTCAGCGCGACGAACCTGACGGCCAACACTGGCACGATCAACACACTGAGCGCCACCAACGTCAGCGCGACGAACCTGACGGCCAGCAACGGCACCATCAACACGTTGAGCGCGACCAACGTCAGCACCACCAACCTGACGGCATCGAACGGCACCATCAACACGCTGAGCGCGACCAATGTCAGCACGACGGACCTGACGGCCAACAACGGCACCATCAACACGTTGAGCGCCACCAACGTCAGCACGACGAACCTGACAGCCAACGCCGGCACGATCAACACGCTGAGCGCGACCAACGTCAGCACGACGGACCTGACGGCTAACAACGGCACCATCAACACGCTGAGTGCCACCAACGTCAGCACGACGAACCTGACGGCCAACGCCGGCACGATCAACACGC